>WQXI01000004.1 GCA_009784935.1 Treponema sp. | reverse complement strand
GAAAACATATAACTCAATTTATCTGGGAAGCTATACTTTCACAAAAAGTTACTTTGAATGTTTGCGATAATAAAGTATTTATGCATTTATATTATGCGTATACTTATACGGCTATTCAGCGTTTCTTTTCATTATCAACCTCAAGATTTGCATTAAAAGAACATATCAATAATGCTTATGATATGTATCGAGAAACTAGTTTGTTAATAAATAATTGGCAGGAAGATATTACGAGTATATATTACAGAACTAATAGTATGATTCCGCAAATGTCTTCGATTAAAGCAATGGAACGGTTTCACGATTTAAAAGCAGAAGAAATACTCGAGCAACAAGTAGCTTTTGATACTTATCAGCATACATGGGATGCTCTTTCTAACGCAATTAAGAAAGTTTCACCTGAATGGTATTTACCGGAATATACTTCAGAGATTAAACTTCGGGGTAAACAGCATTGTAATTGCGTTGGCAGTTATGCTGAACGACATTATAATCCTGTAGAAAACAAATCTAAAATGCTTTTATTATTTACTGATTTTTGTGAAGCCGAAGTTCATTTATATTTTCAGGAAATTATCGTAGATGGTAAAGCAATTTTGGGTTGTATAAATGTAACGATACAACAAGCAAAAACTGCCTATAATAAAAGTATTTCAAAAGAGGATTTATTGGAATTAAAGAATGTAATAAAGGTTTTTATAAATCAACCTGCAGAAATATTTAACCCTGTAATCTGTTCAAAAACAAAGGAGGAATTATGATCGCAAATAATGAAAGTATAAAATTAAATGATGTACCAGAAGAACAAAAAACACCAGAACTCTGCCTTAAAGCTGTAAAGCAATACGGATATAATATGGCATTTGTACCGGAAAATTTTAAAACAGCAGAATTTTGTCTTGAAGTAGTAAAGGAAAATGGTTGGGTGCTTCAATTTGTTCCGGAAAAAGTTAAAACAGCAGAACTCTGCCTTATAGCAGTAAAACAAAACATTTGGGCGCTTGAATATGTTCCGAAAGAATTTAAAACAAAAGAACTTTGTTATGAAGCTGTAAAACGGGATGGGAATGCATTAAGATTTAC
This sequence comes from Treponema sp., assembly GCA_009784935.1. GTDB lineage: Bacteria > Spirochaetota > Spirochaetia > Treponematales > Breznakiellaceae > WQXQ01. The sequence continues at coordinate 129,510 of WQXI01000004.1, read as the reverse complement.
GCCGAAAAAGTTCTTGAATGCGGAAATTTGTCTTGATGCTGTAAAAAAAACGGGACGAGCGCTTGAATATGTGCCTGATGTATTTAAAACAGCAGAACTTTGTCTTGAGGCCGTTAAGACATATTGTTTTGACGATTTTATTTTTTCTGACATAGAAGCCCCGCTTTATTATGTTCCAGAAATATTTAAAACAGCAGAACTCTGCTTTGAAGCAGTAAAATTCAATGGCCGCTCACTTTTATATGTTCCTGAAGAACTTAAAACCAAAGCTATGTGTATTGAAGCTATTAAACAAGATGGTTGGATGCTCGAATATGTTCCAAAAGGTTTTTTAACACAAGAAATATTATTAGATACTATTATGGAAATCGTAAAAGAAGACGGCAGGAATCTTTCTTATGTTTCGGAAGAACTTAGAACCGAAGAGCTCTGTCTTGAAGCTGTAAAAGAGAATAGTCTTGCGCTTGAATATATGCCTGATATATTCAAGACAGAACAAATGTGTCATGATGCAGTAAAACAAAATGAAAAAATGTTTATGTATGTGCCAGAAAAGTATAAAACTTTAGAGATCTGTCTTTATGCTTTTGATAAATATAAAAATTTGCTTAGATGTATTCCAGAAGAGTTTAAGACAGAAAAAATGTGTCTTGATGCGGTAATTTATAATAGCTATTTGTTTAAATATGTACCAGAAAATCTAAAGACAGCGCAAATCTGTTTTGAAACTGTAAGGCAGAACGGATATTTTATAAGAGATGTACCGAAAAACTTAATAACTTATGAGATGTGTTTGGAAGCAATTAAATCTAATGGCATAGCGCTTAAATATGTACCATTTAAATTTTATAAGGAATTAAATACTACTAATATCAAAGTTCATGATCTTTTGTATAGCGCTTCTGAAAAAAAAGTATTCGAAATTCTGGATGAAGAAAACCCCGAACTTGCAAAAAATATTAAAAAGCGCATTTTTGCAATCGAGGATATCATTCAACTGGAAGACAAAATAATTCAAAAAATTATGTGGGGACTTGATGAAGATGATCTATTAAATGCTCTTTATTATGCAAACGATGAAACAATTGATAAAATATTATTAAATATGACAAAACGTGCAGCCAAATCGCTTGTTGCAAAAATGAATAATGCAGAACCTATATCGATAGAAGAAGTTGAAAAAGCTATTCAAAAAATCATTTCTATAATTTTTCGCTTAGCAGAAAACAACGAAATTGACATAAGCCGTTTTAAAGATGATGAAAAAACTGTATTTAACTCTTTGTAAGATATTTCTGTAATATACCTATAAATTCTTCGATGTCCACAGGTTTTCCTATATGGTCGTTCATCCCGGCTTCGAGACATTTTTCGATATCTTCGCGGAAAACGTTCGCAGTCATAGCAATTATTGGAATCCGCTGTCGCGGATTCCTTCGAGTTTCACCTGCGGCGAAACTCGCGGACTCTTTCCCCATAAGCTGTTTTTCGATCTCTCGGATTCTTCTGGTTGCTTCATATCCGTCAATTTCCGGCATTTGTACATCCATTAGTATTAAATCGTAGGTATCCGGCGATTTTTCAAACATCTCAACTGCTTTTAAGCCGTTTTCTGCGCAGTCTAATTCCAGCATTGTAGGTTCTGTCAGGACTTCTATTATTTCGCGGTTTATTTCAACATCCTCTGCCAATAGAACTTTGAACCCTTTAAAGATATGCATAAAATCTTTTTTGTTTTCTTCTTGCATACAATTAACACCAATTGCCTCGTTTATTGCATCGGAGATTGCGGAAGGGAACAACGGCTTAGACAGGAATTTATCAACGCCCGCTTTTTTTGCTTCGGCTGCGACACCGCTCCATTCGGCGGCAGAAATCATAATGATGATCGTATGCTCAGGTGATTTGGATTTGGCTTTTAATTCGCTTGCCAGTTTAATGCCGTCCATATCAGGCATTTTCCAATCGACAAAATAAATATCATACATACCGTTAGTGCCGACATGAGCCAGCGCTTCCTGTCCGCTTAATGCCGTATCGCATTTTTTGCCAAATCCCTGCATAATATCAGAAAAATAATTTAAGACAGACGGATCGTCATCTATTATCATTATAGAAACATTACCCCAGCCTACGCCGATTTCTGAAAGGTTTGGCATGCTTTTTGTACCGCGTTTTGCTTTGAATGTAAAAAAGAATTTTGATCCTTCTCCAAGTTGGGATTCGAGCCAGATGTTTCCGCCCATCATTTCTACAATACTTTTGGAAATTGCAAGACCTAAACCCGTGCCGCCGAACTTGCGGGTTGTTTCTAAATCAGCCTGATGGAACGATTTAAATAGTTTATTTTGCTGGTCGGGACTTATGCCTATACCGCTGTCGGTAACAGTAACCTGTATAGTGTACTCGTCTCCATTTGGAGTTTCTTCTTTATTAATAAAACGGGTATCAAGGATGATAGAGCCGTTTTCCGGCGTAAACTTAACCGCATTGCCCAAAAGGTTTGTTATTACCTGCGCAAGCCGCTGATCATCGCTGATTAAAGTACGCGGTATTGACTTATCAATATGTACAGAAACTTTTTGATTTTTTTCGTCTGCGCGGAATGCGGCGATATTAACAACACGCTGAAGCATTTTTTCGAATTCAAACTCTTCAAATGATAATTCGAGTTTATTCGCTTCAATTTTTGACATATCCAGAATATCGTTAATGACGCCTAACAAATGCTGAGAAGCGTTTTCTATTTTTGATAAACAATAATCTTTTCGCTGTAAATCCACAGCAGATTTTCCTATATAAGTCATTCCGATGATTGCATTCATCGGTGTGCGTATTTCGTGACTCATATTGGAGAGGAAAAGACTCTTTGCTTCGTTGGCTTGCTGTGCTTTCTGCGTCGCTTCTCTAAGCGCAGTTTCTGCTTTACGTTTTGAAAATGCTCCTGCAAGGATTGAACCTGCCATTGTTGTAAGCTGAAATTCTCCCTGCGCCCAATCCGCTTGCTCAAATGTTGTAGCAAAAACAAGGTATCCGGCGCGGGTTCCTTCTACCATCAGCGGTATATAACAAAAACTTTTTTCTTCCAGTGATGTGCCGGGATATTTTCTAAAAACTTCTTCTGCTGCTTTTTCGTAGTAACAGCCGATTGCGTCAGCTTCGTCAAGGATCGGTCTCATCACTTCGTATTCTAGAGTTCGTCCCAATACTCTTGGCGTTTCCTTGTTTATAACGTCTTCGTGAGTACAATGCAGTAAACCGTCAGGCGAATATTCTAAGATGATCGCTCTGTCTGTTTTGGTAAAGCCGCGCAGTTCAAAAAGCGCATTATCAATCAATATATCAAAATCATAATGCTGAGTGAAAGGAACAGAAAACTTTGATATAAACCCTTGAGTGCGAAGTTCCGCTTCTCTTGCCGCGAATAAAACATCCTCGGTCTTTTTTCTTGAATACGCGCCTGCGATGATCGAACCCGCCATAGTAGCAAGGCGGAATTCGCCTTCTGCCCAGTTTGCTTCTTCGAACATCGTAAAGAAGACAAGATATCCCGCTCTGCTGCCGCCGATGGTCAGTGGTATATAACAAAAACTTTTTTCGCCTAGATCAGTATCCGGGTATCTTTGAAAAAATTTGGAAGCCGCTTTTTCATAAAAGCAGCCTGTTCTGTCCGATTTATCAAAAATCGGTTTCATTGTTTTATAACTAAGCGAACGACCCAACACTTTTGGAGTTTGTTTGTTGATAACGTCTTCATGTGTACAAAGAAGCGAATCATCCGATTGAAACTCCAAAATGATCGCTCTGTCCGTGTTTGTAAAATCGCGCAGTTCGTACAATGCATCATTGATCAATTCGTCAAAATCATAAGATTGCGTAAATGGTACCGAGAACTCCGATATGAATTTCTGTGTACGTAATTCCGCTTCGTTAGCTGCGATTAAAAAGTCCTCGCTCTTTTTTCTGGAATATGCGCTCGCAATGATAGAACCTGCCATTGTGGCTAATTGAAATTCGCCTTCTGCCCAGTTTGCTTCTTCGAACATTGTAAAAAAGACAAGATAACCTGCTCTGCTGCCGCCGATTGTCAGCGGAATGTAACAAAAACTTTTTTCTCCCAAATCAGCTGACGGATATCTTTGGAAAAATTTGGAAGCCGCTTTTTCGTAGAAGCAGCTGATTCTGTCCGCTTTATCAAGAATAGGTTTCATCATTTTATAAGCAAGGGACCGCCCGGTTACATTCGGCGTATCATCGTTTATAACGTCTTCGTGTGTGCATAGAAGCGAGCCATCCTGCTGAAACTCCAGAATGATTGCTCTGTCTGTTTTGGTAAAATCGCGCAGTTCGTACAGCGCGTTATTAATCAGCTCATCAAAATTATAAGGGCGCGTAAACGGAACAGAGAACTCTGACATAAACTCCTGCGTACGCAGTTCCGCTTCGTTTGCCGCATGAAGAATCTCTTCGCTTTTTTTTCTGGAGTATGCGCCTGCAATTATCGAACCTGCCATTGACGCAAGTCTGAACTCGCCCTCTGCCCAGTTTGCCTGTTTGAACATTGTAAAAAATACGAGATATCCGGCTCTGTTTCCGCCGATTTTTAATGGTATATAACAGAAACTTTTTTCGTTTAAGTCGGTAGTGGGATATCTTTGAAAATACCGTGATGCTTGCTTTTCGTAGAAACAGCCGGTGTTATCAGCCTCGTCAAGGATAGGCTTCATCATTTCGTAGGTAAGCGAGCGTTTAAGCACCTTAGGTGTTTCCATGTTTATAACGCTCTCGTAGGTACATAAAAGAGAACCGTCGCTTTGAAGTTCTAGAATGATGGCTCTGTCGGTTTTTGTAAAGTCGCGCAGTTCGTACAGTGCATTTTCGATTAATTCGTCAAAATCATACGGCTGTGTAAATGGTACTGAGAATTTTGATATAAACTCCTGTGTCCTAAGTTCTGCTGCTGCTCCCGAGGGAGTTTTTTTATCATTCATTCTTCTTTTTCCTTCTAGTATACATTATACTATATTTAGAAGGATTTTCCAAGTACAGATTCTTTCATTTCCTTTACATAATTGAACAGTTGTTGTGCAGAATGTTCCGAATGCTGCGCTATTATTTTAACAATCGCACTTCCTACGATAACGCCGTCTGCAATTTTGGACATTTCTGCCGCTTGCTGCGGCGTGTGAATCCCAAAACCTACAGCGACAGGCGTGTCTGTGACCGATTTTATCGCTTTTGTTATCGAAGAAAGATCTGTTGTGATTTCGCTGCGAATGCCTGTAACACCCATAGAAGAGACTAGATAGATAAAACCCGAGGCATTTTTTGCGATTTCTTTAATCCGAGCTTCTGAAGTCGGCGCAATTAACGAGATAAGGTCAATATTATATTTTTCTGCCGCTTCTCTTACAGGCGGCTGTTCTTCGTATGGAACGTCGGGGATAATAATGCCGTCTAATCCAACATCGGCGCTTCTTTTAAAAAACGCATCATAACCGTAATAAAAAACCGGGTTAATGTAAGTTAAAAACACAAGCGGCACATTTGCAGAAACAGGATCTTTTCGTAAATCTGCAACTAGGGTAAATAATTTTTCTATTGTTGCGCCTGCGGCGAGTGCGCGGTTGTTAGCTTCTTGAATTACCGGTCCTTCTGCAATCGGGTCAGAAAACGGAATGCCTATTTCTACAAGGTCTGCGCCTGCTTTTATAATTTCTAAAACAAACTCTTTTGTTTTTTCTATAGAGGGGTCTCCGCCGGTGATAAAAGCGATAAATGCTTTGCCGTTTTTGAATGCATTATTAATTCTACTCATTAATCTTTTTTCCTCTATATCTGGCAATTGACGCTACGTCTTTATCACCGCGGCCGGAAAGACACACAATAATACTTTCATCGCGGGAAAAATCTTTTGCTGTTTTCTGCGCTTGAGCAATTGCGTGTGCGCTTTCTATCGCGCAAATAATTCCTTCTGCGCGGGATAAATATTCAAAACCGCAGACAGCTTCTTCGTCGGTGACTGGAACATACTGCGCGCGCCCTGAGTCAGAGAGCCATGCATGTTCAGGTCCAATACCGGGATAATCAAGTCCCGCAGAGATAGAATGAACGGGCGCGATTTGACCTTCTTCGTTCTGACAAAAGTAAGATTTCATTCCATGGAAGATTCCTACTTGTCCTTTTGTGATAGAAGCGGCATGTTTTTCTGTGTTAACGCCTTCACCTGCAGCTTCGCAGCCGATTAGCTTTACGCCGGTATCATTTATAAAATTGTAAAACATTCCGATTGCATTGCTGCCTCCGCCGACACATGCAATAACGGCTGCAGGGAGTTTACCTTCGGCAGCAAGGATTTGCTCTCTTGCTTCTTTACTGATAACAGCCTGAAAATCGCGCACAATCATCGGAAACGGATGGGGCCCCATAACAGAGCCAAGCACATAGTGCGTATCGTGAACACGGCTTACCCATTCGCGCATAGTTTCGTTTACCGCGTCTTTAAGTGTTTGGGTTCCCGATAAAACAGGATGAACTTTTGCGCCTAACAGTTCCATGCGGTAAACATTAAGCGCCTGGCGGATAGTATCTTCCTTGCCCATGAAAATTTCACATTCCAGTCCTAAAAGAGCAGCCGCAGTTGCTGTAGCTACACCGTGCTGACCTGCTCCGGTTTCGGCAATAATTCTGGTTTTTCCCATTTTTTTTGCAAGCAGAACTTGTCCAAGCACATTATTAATTTTATGAGAGCCTGTGTGGTTTAGGTCTTCGCGCTTTAGATAAATTTTCGCCCCACCCAGGTCTTTTGTCATTTTTTCTGCAAAATATAGAAGCGAAGGGCGGCCTGCATATTCGTTTAGAAGAGCGTTCAATTCTGTTTTAAAAGTGATTTCTTCCTTATAATGGTTATAGGCCTTTTCCAGATTGATGATTTCGTTCATCAGAGTCTCGGGTATATATTGACCGCCAAAATCTCCGTACCTCCCAGCGGAGCTTCCAGGGTGCCTGCCGTTAAATGTGCCAGCACTGCTCATTTTTTTATTACCTCTGTTATTGTAAACATAGAGCCAAAATACCATAAAATCACATAAATTTATAGTAGCCGGCATGGATTGATTGTTGAGCGTCTGGAGCAAGAAACTGAGTTTACGCTTTAATTAACCAAGAGATGTAAAGATAACAACTGCCGCTTTTTTTGTACGGTAATCCAATTTTATGGTCAGACTATATAATTTTCTTTGTTTTTATATTTTTTTTTACTTTTTTTTTATAAATAGTACGCTAATGGTACACTCTATCATTTAAAATGTTACAAATAATGGAATATTAGACATAAAACATGAAAGTACTAGCGATAGACGATAGTGTAAAAGCTCTAAAACTGCTAACCAACTCTATTACCGAGGTTAGGCCATCGGCGCAAGTTTTTCCGTTTAGTAAACCGTCAGAACTGCTTGCGTTTGCAAAGGAAACCCCCTGTGACATCGCGTTTTTAGATATTCAAATATGGGGTATGAACGGTCTTGAGGTTGCAAAAGGGCTTAAAGAAATTAATCCAAAAATAAATATTATTTTTGTGACAGCATATTCTCAGTATGCAAGAGAAGCGTTTGAACTCCGTCCCAGCGGTTATATTTTAAAACCGGTTATGAAAGAAGCTGTAGAACGCGAAATTGAAAACTTGCGTCATCCTATTAATCAAAAGACAACTGCGCATATATACGTGCAGACTTTTGGGAATTTTGAGGTCTTTTCATACGGAACGCCGTTGAAATTCAACCGCAGTAAAACCAAAGAACTCTTTGCATACCTGATAGACCGTAACGGCGCTGCGGTTAATATAAACGAGCTTTGCGCTGTGTTATGGGAGAATGAACGGGACACAGAAAACTTAAAGGCATATTTGCGGAAATTAATAAGCGACCTGAGAAAGACGTTAAAAAAAATCGGCGCCGAAGATATTATTGTAAAACAATATAAAAATATTGCCATCCTTCCGGAAAAAATTATTTGTGACAGTTACGGATTTATAAAAGGAGATACAGCTTGTGTAAACGCCTACGGAGGGCAGTATATGAATCAATACAGCTGGGCAGAAGTGCCTAGATGGAAATTTGATGGAATAAAATGACGAATAAAAAAATATACGGAGAAACGATAATTTCGTTTTTATCGTCATTATTGCTTAGTTCTTTCTTAATTATCTATACAGTTGAATACAAAATGAACGTAGAAGCGCTGCAGATGGAACAGCATATTCTTGAAAGCAGTTATAGAATACATGAAGACATTTCAAAAAAATTATATAAAACAAAGGCATTGGCAGCGCTGGTAATTCAGGGAGACGGAGTTGTAGATAATTTTCAGCAGATAGCTGCGGTTATTACAGCAGATGAACCTGCTATTGCAAATGTTCTGTTAGCTCCCGGCGGCATTGTAACAGATGTCTATCCTATAGAAGAAAGCAGAGCCGTTTTGGGATTGAATTTTTTTGACGAATCTTTTGTCGGTAATAGGGAAGCTATTCTTGCGCGGGACACAGGAGAACTTGTAATGGCAGGTCCTTTTATTGCATTACAGGGGTTTTGGAGACTTTTAGGAAGATACCCTGTATATATAGATACAGAAACAGAAAAAAATAAATTCTGGGGACTTGTTTCTGTAGCATTAAATTTTCCGCAAGCTCTGGAAAATACAGGAATTTCAATGCTTGAGCATCATGGGTTTTCGTATGATCTTTGGAGGATTAATCCCGATACAGGAGAGCAGCAGATAATTGCAAGAGCCGGTAAATACCACGATATAAATGCTTCTTATGTAGAAAGAGTTGTAAAGATTCATAATGCCGAATGGTACTTTCGTATTTTTCCATTGCGTTTATGGTATGAACATTCAGAAACATGGATTTTGATAATCGCGTGTTTTTGTATCAGCGTACTTATAGCTTTTTTATTCCAGCACAATATTGAACTTAAGGTATTAAAAAACGATCTTTTGATTGCCAATAATTTTTTAAAAAACGAAACCGCCGCTAAAGAGCTTGAGCTGACAGAAAATAAAATTGCGATTATGCTCACGCAAATACAGCCCCATTTTTTATTTAACGCGCTGTCGGCAATTGCCATGCTTTGCGACGAAGATTCGGCAAAAGCAAAAAAAACAATCGCTGATTTCTCGTTATATTTACGGAACAATATGGATTCATTGAATGATAAAAAATTAATAAGCGTAGAAAAAGAATTGAACCATGTTAAAGGTTATCTCGAACTGGAAAAAGCAATATACGGTGACTCGCTTAATGTAGTTTATTATATAGAAGCCGGAGGATTTTTACTGCCGCCGCTTACTATTCAGCCTATTACCGAAAACGCCGTCAAGCACGGGATAGGAAAAAAAGAAGGCGGCGGTACAGTAACGTTATCGGTCCGGGAGAATGACCATGAGTTTTTCATAATCATATCAGACGACGGCGCGGGGTATGATACCGAAAGTCTTTATCAGGATGAACGAAAGCGTATAGGTATCGAAAATGTAAGACGCAGGCTAAAAGAACAATGCGGCGGAACACTTGAGATTACAAGTGAAGCAGGCAAAGGGACAACTGCAGTAATTACAATACCAAAAGCAATACTTTAGTGATTTATTAAAATTACGCCGGAAAACGGAGAATTTAAGAACATTCTTATAGCAGCGCGGTACGGGTTTGGTACGCTTTGTATGGTATTCTATCAAAATATTGCTGTTTTGTGGCGGTATGTTTTATATAATTATTATCATTTTTAATAAGGATTTGGATGCTTTGAATAATAGTCAGGAAAAAAAACATATTCTTATTGTCAGCGAAGAACCTCGAGTATTGGCAGAACTAAAATCAGAGCTTACAGATTATTTTGACATAAGCATTACAGCTACGAGTAAAGCGGCGCTTGCGGCAATGGAAATGTATGAAATGTCTGCTATCGTTATTTATATTTATGAAAACCGTAAGGCGGCATTTTCTGTGTTTTCTGATATATTTGGTTTAGCTAAAAGTAAAAATATTCCTATTACGTTTTTAACAGAAAGAGGCAATGATGAAGACGAAAACACCGCTTTTGCACTCGGCGCTGTTGATTATTCTGCCAAAAGATCCGGTACTGCTGACGCATTAATAAATCGAATTAAACTCCGCATTAACTCAAGCGAAAATGAAAAAAAACTTATCGGCAGTTATGATGATTTTTCTTCTGACAAAGATGTTCCCGAAACGTTTTTGGTAAATAAAACAATTCTTATAGCTGATGATGTTGAATTAAATAAGGATATTATTAGCGCCATGCTTTCCGAAATTGAAGGATTGGCAATTGAGTTTGCATCTGACGGGAAAGAAGCTGTGGAAAAATTCGAAAAAGCTCCAAATAAATATTTTCTTATTTTAATGGACGTACATATGCCTGTTATGGATGGGTTAGAGGCAACAAGAAACATAAGGCGTCTTTCCTGCGAAAATGCCCGCAAAATACCTATTATTGCGGTAACTGCATCTACTGATGAAAAAGAAATTGAATTGTGCCTAAAAGCCGGTATGAATAATATTTTAGTAAAACCGATATCCTATGAAAAATTTCTTGCTGTTTCTGCTGAATACTGTAAAGAAAACGGTGATCACAAATGAAATTTGATTCAAGTATTTTTCTTGGTGATTTTGAAGCAGAAGCCAGAATACATATAGAAAAAATAGAGACAGCATTTTTGGACATTTCTACGTTTTCTAACGATCTTAAATTGATGAATTCTGTTTTTCGTGCGGCGCACAGCATTAAAGGGACAGCAGGTTTCTTGTCACTTGAAAAAATTGTTGCAGTTACACATGAGCTGGAAAATATCTTATCACAAATTAAAGATGATATTATAATTATTAATGATGAAATCGCAGATATTGTGCTGCAATGCGTAGATAAACTTAAGGAATTATTGGATTTTTTACACAACGATGAAGAAATATGCATAAAAAATATTATTAAAACGCTAAAAAATTATACATTAAATAAAGACAGTGATGCCGAAGATACAGAAATTTTCAAGATAACTCCTAATAAAGAAGCGAATGTACCTTTTAATCTAAATGATGAGCAGACAGAAAAAACTCTTAAGAGCGCATTAAAACGCGGGCATAAAATATATTATGTAAATATTGATTTTAACAGAAGCCTTGGTAAATACTATAAAAACCCCAGGGGAATGATAGAGGATATTTTTTCGATAGGTATCATTTTACAAGCAATTGTAGACTGCGGCATTATGGCAAGCAGTGTCATTGTAAACAGTATAGAAAAAAAGATGGAGAATTCCGATAACACTGCTTTTACTAATGAATTGGTAAATGTATTAAAAGAACATGATACATCAACGCTGGAAATGCTTATAACCAGTGTTTTAGATCTGAATCTTTTTTCTGCAGCAATCGGAGTAGATGAAGGGCATATATATAATTTATCTGATAAAATAAAAAATACAGAGGAATATTATTCTACAAAGCAAAAGTTTGATAAAAATAAAACTTTGTTAAAGGACAATAACCTGTCAATCCGCCTGAATATAATGGATATAAACAGGATAATGGATTTAGCAAATGAATTAATATTGACCCGTAACCAGTTGTTTTCGTTTGCAGCAAAATATAAAAAAGCAATTCCAGGATTTGCGCCGCTCTTACATGATATAAATCATCTTACAAGTGAAATTCACGAAAGAATTATGTTCACAAGAATGCAGCCAATAAGCATTATTTTTAATAAATTCCCGCGTATAATTCATGACACAGCAAAGGCATTAAATAAGGATATTGCGCTTAATGTTTTAAGAGACGACATAACTCTTGATAAATATTTGCTGGAAGATCTCACCGATCCTATTACACAGCTTGTTAAGAATTCTGCAGATCACGGAATCGAATCTGCTGCTCAGCGTGTTGCATCAGGTAAACCAAAAACAGGTACAATTACCCTTAACGCCGCTATGCGTGATGGTTCTGCCATTATTGAAGTAATTGACGATGGCAGAGGTTTAGATGTTGAATCTTTAAAAAGCAAAGCAATTGAACTGGGAATAGAGACCGAAGAAACGCTTGCTTTAATGCAAAAAAAAGAAATATATAATTTAATCTTTAGACCCGGAATTTCCACTGCAAAGCAGGTAACAAAAATTTCGGGGCGCGGCGTTGGAATGGATATTGTTAAAAACAATATAGAAAAATCCGGAGGTTCAATCGAAATTGAATCAAAGTTAGGTGTTGGAACGACTGTACAATTAAAAATGCCGCTTACTTTGTCAGTAATAAATACGCTTATTGTAAATATTGATTCTATTTCCTATGCGGTTCCGGAATCTAATGTTGAGTATATAGTGCGTATATACAAAGAAAATGCTTCGATACGGCTCGAAAAGATAAATAAATCTCTTGTTTTAATTTATAACGGTCAAATCATCCCGGTTACTACTATGAACGAGATAGAAGCAAAAGCAAAGGGCACCAAACCGATCTCTGCGGACAAAATACTGGAAAAATATCTTGCTGCCAATGTAACAAAATGCCTTATACTCAGAGCAGAAGGAAGACGTTTTGCTGTTTTAATAGACAATGCATTGGATTCAGAACAGGTTCTTGTTAAACCGCTTCCTATTTATTTAAAGAACTGCCCTTGTTATTCGAACGTTACAGTTTTAGGTAACGGCAAAGCTGTTACTATTCTTAACGCTTCAGAAATTATGCAATTTATGGGGATTGAAAATATTGAGAAAGATGTAATACAACAGTACTCTTTGGAAACAGAAAAAACAAAAAAAACCGGAAATAAAAGACATATCTTGATTTTTATGTGTTCGGGAAAAGAATATTATTCTATTGATATGATTGATATTTTAAGGATCGAACTAATTAAAGCAAAGGATATTCAGGAAATAAACGGTGAAAGTTTTATCAATATTACCGGTATTACCTGGCGAATTGTAAGACCAGAAAATTTCGTACCTGTAGAAAAACTGGATTATACAAAAGAAAAACTTTTTTTAGTAATCTTAAAAAACGCGCTGTCTGTAGGATTTCTTGTAAAAAATGTGATAGACAAAACTGAGGATGAATTTTCTCTTGACAATAAACAGATCTACAGCGATTTTATTTACGGGACAGGCGTCTATAACGAAAAAGTACTTATTTTTCTAAATCCTTACGCAATAACCGAGCATGTAGAAAATGAAAAGATAAACAGGAAAAATATCATGCAAGGAAGTATTTTATGAAAGGTTTTAGCTTTCTTGTTAATAATGAATATTTTGCCGTGGATGTAGATCTGGTGCAGAAAATTATGAGAAAAATGATAATAACACCTGTTCCTTCGGCGCCTGATAGTGTATTTGGAATTACTAATTTAAAAGGCAGAGTTGTCACTATTTTAAATCTCCGCATATTGCTTGGGGGCAGGAAAAAACATGACATTGAATACGATTCCTGCGCAGCTAAAGCAATTATTTTTAAAGCTTTCTCTGGCAGCGAAGAACAATTTGGCCTATTAATAGACAAACCAGGCACCCTTGTCGAAATTGATAATAAAATTATCCGTCAGCCCTCCCTGCCTGTGGGAGCTGATGAAAATTTTTGTATATGCGGGATCGCCGAAGTAAACAATGCTCTTTTTAGGATCATAAATATTGATTCGATAATAAACAAGTTTAAATTAAATGGAGGAATCGAAAATGAATAAATTATTTAAAGAGGTAAAGATAAGAACAAAACTGCTGCTTGCATTTTTGTTTATGGCAGTTATTATGTTTTGTACTTCGCTGCTTTCGATCATAAATATGAATGCTACAGTACACATAAGCGATGAAAATATCGAAAGGGTGCTGGATCCGCTGGAGCTTGTATTGGAGGCAAGAGTAGCAATAGGAAATATCAAAATTAAAGGGCGTGACATTACTTATGAAAACGACTCTATAAAAAGAAATATGGTATTTGAAGAATTTTTTGCTGATATAGACGAAATAAGCGAAAATATGGAAAAATTCTCAAGAACTCTTCAGCTGGCTCAGTCTCTCGCGCTTTATAATGAATTTGCAAATTTATTGGATTACTGGAATAAATCAATGCATGATTTTCAGGATATGCTGAATAGGGGAGAAAGGCCTGGCGATTTTATTCAAGAAGTGCTTTCACCTGTTTCTGACAGATGTTTGGATATATTATCAGAAATGAACATGGTAAGGATAGAATTTGGAAAGGAAATTACATTAAAAAACAAAAATGATTCTAAGGCTGCTGTTATACGCCTCATCATAATATCAATAATTGCATTATTGATAATTGTATTTTTTGGAATTTATTTTTCTATATCAAACAGCAAACCGATAATGATCGGAACAGAAATGATTAAGATTGCAGCCTCAGGTGATTTTCGTGTGAAATTCCCAAATGAATACGGCGCAGAGTTTGGAGAACTTTTTACCGCATGTAATAATCTTGTTGATTTTTGCTGCAGGATGATAGATGGTATCAGAGAAACAGCGAAACAAATGCGTGAATCAGCGATGAGTCTTTTGTCCGTATCATCTCAATTAGAAGTAAACAGCAAGGAACTCAGCGAAAAAACAGAGGCTGTCAGCAGTGTGACAGAGGAGTTTTCTGCAGGAATGACCCAGTCAGTAAACTCTCTTTCGACAGTAAGTACCCATATAAGCGCGACAGCATCTTCTATAGAAGAGATAAATTCTACCATTGGTACTGTTGCAACTGCAGCAGAAGAAACAAGTACGAGAGTGACTCAGTCAAGCGCTCTTGTAGATGATATTCAAAATAGCATTGGAAAAGCGTCGAATTCTGTAAAACTTGTTTCAAATGTTTTTAACAGTGTGGCAAAAAGTGTTGAAGAAATTAATAAATCAATCATCATTGTAAGCGAAAACAGCGGAAATGTAAAAAATAAAGTATCAGATGCTGATAAAAAAGCAAAAAATACCAACGAAATAATTCACCGGTTAGAAATTGCCAGCAGGCAAATTGGTAAAATAGTCAATATTATAAGTGATATTGCAGATCAAACCAATATGCTTGCATTAAACGCAGCAATAGAAGCAGCCGGCGCAGGCGAAGCAGGCAAGAGTTTTATGGTAGTTGCAAACGAAGTTAAAGAACTTGCAAAGCAAACAGCCGATGCCACTGATGAAATTGCAGATCAAATCGAAAGCATGCTCAAGAATATGCCGGAAGCTGTAAATGCTGTATCAGAAATTGCAGCGATCATTAATGATATGACAGATTATATAAGTTCGTTTGTTAAAGAAACAACTCAAACCAGGGACAGAAGCGATCAGATTGCATCAGAGTCGGCAACCGCCGCGCAAAAAATAAACGAAATTAATTCTGAGATAATCAGTATTTCTGAAAATGCAAAATCTGTTACAAAAACAGTAATAGAATCTGCAGAAGGTGTTAATGAAATAGCAAAATCAACAGCTGAGCTTGTTATTGGTACGCAGGAAATCGCAAAGAATTCCGAACGCGCTTCTTCCAATATAAATGAGATAAACTGTTCTGCAAAAGAAATGGTAATGGGGCTTGTAGATATATCAAAAAATATTCAGCTTATTAACAAGGAGACAACCGTAATGAACCAAAGCGCAAGTTCTACTAAAGATGCCAGCGAAGTTATTCTTGGAATTGCCAGCGAGATGGAAGCGTCTGTCAGAAGCTTTAAAACCAGTTAAGCTATGGAAAACTTTGTTCCTAAAAATGATAACGAATATTTTCTCCTGCGTAACTATATTACCAAAAACTGCGGAATTGTTATTCCTGCAGAAAAGTCATATATGATCGAAACAAGGCTTTCCAAATTCCTTCTTGATACAGGAGTTGATTCTTTTGATGAGTTATATGATTATTTGATTAAAAATAATGATCCATTGCTTAATCAAAAGGTAATAAATTCTATTACAACAAATGAAACAAAATGGTTTCGTGATGAAATCCCGTGGAAAGTTTTAGAAAAAAAACTGCTTCCAAAACTTATTGATGATATTGTATCAGGAAGAAAAAAAAAGGCAAGAATTTGGAGCGCTGCAGCTTCGACTGGGCAGGAAATTTATTCGACGGTTATGTGTATAGACAATTATTTAAACAAAAACAACGTTAAAGATGTTAGTTTAAAGGACTTTGAATTCTTTGCGACAGATATTTCCAGTCATGTTATACAAAAAGCAAAAACCGGCATATATGACAATATTAGTATAATAAGGGGTTTAAATGAATATTATAAAACAAAATATTTTACAACAAACGGCTTGGTATGGAATATTGATCCGATGATTCGTGATACGGTCAAATTTACGCATTTTAATCTATTAAACAATTATGATTTATTTGGATCATTTGATATTATTTTTTGCAGATATATACTTATATATTTTTCTGATGCTTTAAAAACAGAGATAGCGGCAAAAATGTATGATTCATTGTCGGATAAGGGTGCGTTATTTACAGGTAATTATGTCATACATGATTTATTTAAAAAGGGTTATGATTCTAATCATTTTGAAAACTTTACATATTTCATTAAGAAGGAGAAAAATAATGAAAATACTTGTAGTTGATGATTCGTCTGTAATAAGAAAGATAATTAAAGCTTCTATCGATGTTCTTAAAATGGAAACAATAGAAGCAAAAGACGGGAAAGAAGCGCTGGAAATACTTTCTGATATGCAAAATGAAATAAGTTTGGTTCTTCTGGACTGGAATATGCCGGAAATAAGCGGATATGAAGTACTGGTAGAAATAAAAAATAATCCTAAATACAAGGGTATTCCTGTAATGATGGTTACAACAGAGGGGCAAAAAAGTAACATTGTTGCCGCCGTAAAAGCAGGCGCTGTAAATTATCTGACTAAACCGTTTACAGGCGTAGAGTTAGAAGAAAAAATTCTCGAATGTATTGGAGAAGAAGGAGAAATTTGATGAGCGCTTTTACTAAAGACAACTTAAAATTTATTTTTGCTGATTCATTGTTAGAAATTATCAAAAAAATGACAGGGTTTCCATTAGATATTTTATCTTATGAAGATGACAGTAATTTTGATGAAATAACAGGGGTAATGAATCTCAATGGTAAAAATCATGGACTGCTTTTAATTTCTGCAGACGAAAATACCATACGAATTATTTGTTCATTTATGACAGGGATTAAAAAGGAAGAAATCACCAAAAATGATATAGAAGATACCCTGTGTGAACTCGTAAACATGACTGCCGGCAGCGCTAAACTGCGCCTTAGTAAATTAGACTTTGTATTTAACCTTACATCACCTTTTCTATTTAAAGGTCAAAATATGCATATTACGGGTAATAATAGAGTGCATATTGTTTCTGTAGTTTTGGGAAACGAAGAAATAAAAATCAAAATTAAGATAGTTTATTAAAACTAGATTGTATTATCCTCTTGCTGCTGCGACAATGTCCAGTATTTTTTTGCGATCTTTAACACCGTCTGTTTCTACGCCGCTTGAGACGTCAATGGCGAACGGGTTAAGTTCTTTTGTTTGATTAATGTTTTTGATATTTATTCCGCCTGCGAGAAACCAGGGTTTGGAGAATTTGATTGATTTAAGCATATCCCAATTAAAAGTTTTGCCGGAGCCGGAACCGGAATCTAGAAGAATATAATCCGCATTATTTGGAATATTATTTAACCACGGAGTACCGCAACTAAAGTTGCTTGGAGTTTCACGGAGAGAGGATGATTTTTGTTTTAATAACTCTGTGTTCCTCCGTGTCCTCTGTGGTTTCATATTCTTTTCAAATAATTCCGAATTTATTGTTTTTATCACTTTTATCTCGGGGATTCTGGTCTGTCTGATTGCGCTCACACTCAGCCGTTTTAGCTGGGTGATATAGCTTTCGTCTTCGGTGCCATGGAGCTGGGCAATAGAAATAATGCCGTTTTGGTACAGCTCTGTCACCATTGCGATGGGAGCATTTACAAATACACCCACGGGAGCAATGCCGTCAGCGATACGAAAACGCAGATATTGGGCGAGGGCTGTGGAAACCTGCCTTGGGCTTTTGGCAAACACAAAACCCGCATAGTCCGGCCGGGCTTCGTTCACAAAATCTATGTCTTCGTCACGAAATAAACCGCATATTTTTACTCTCATTTGTATAATTTACCATAATTTCTGTATTCATAAAAGGTATCAAAAATATCGCAGAATAGTATAATTTCGGCTTTAATAATTGTCGATAATTTAACATAATAGGTGAATCAGCTATTTTTAGGGATTTTTGGAGAATATTATGACAATTAACGAAATAAAAGAGAGAATTCGGATAGATGAACATGGCGGTGAAAAGGTAATCAGCAATGTCAGGCTGCTGATGGGTATTATTTTTACGGTCAGTACGTCGGGTGTTGCTGTAATCAGGTACTTGGGCGGTGATGAATGGATACCTTGGCGCGCTCATATAGTTACCAGCGTTTTGCTGTTTTATTCAATATATCTCTTTATTTATGTGCGAAGGACAGGAAGGCTCTCCGGCGCATTTAAATATATATGTTCATTTTTGGACATGTCGCTTATAAGCGCCATCATCTGGGTTGGGTGTACTTACCCGGTACTTTCTCCGCCGCTTCCTTTTCTTTCATTTAGAGCGTTGTTCTACTCGATTTTAATTGTTGGGGGAGCATGCAGATACAGTCCGCGGTGCGCTTATCTATCTGGTTATTATGCGTTTATCACATATCTAATAGTAATTATTATGAACAGGGATGTGCTTGATCTGCCTCACACATTTATGTTTGAAGGCGAAGAAGTGCCTGTTCGCTTCCCGTTGTTCTATGAAGCTTTTAGGCTGGTTGGTATAATTATTACAAGTACAATTACCGGCGTTGCAGCTAAGCGCCGTTTAACGCTTTTTTATTCGATGATAGAATCCGAAACAGCGCTCAGAAACGAAGTTGAAGAAACAAACCAAAAACATCTTTCTGTTACTTTGGATAAAAACAAACGCCTTAACGAAGTTGTTGTTGAGTCTTTTGATGAGATTGATAAAATCAGAATACATATTAATGCGATGGAAGCAAAAGTTCAGTCTCAAATGAAATCTATGCGCGGCGCGTCAAGCTCGGCGCATGAAATTTACATGCATGTTGATTCGTTCCAGAAAAAAGTACATACGCAGGCAGAATCGATTGTGCAATCATCAAAAGCGATTGAGCTGATGGTTTCTAATGTTGATTCGGTTCATTCGATTGCGCAAAAAACAAGAAAAACCGCTGATACGCTTATGCATTCTTCCGAAGCCGGACATAGAATGCTGTTAAGACTGACAGAAGATATTAAACAGATCGAAGAGCAGTCTGTTGCTCTCCAGAACGCAAATAAAACGATTGCAGGAATTGCTGGTCAGACAAATATTCTTGCTATGAACGCGGCTATCGAAGCGGCTCATGCAGGCGAACTTGGAAAAGGATTTGCTGTTGTAGCGGGAGAAGTCAGAAAACTTGCAGAGCTTTCTACAAAAGAATCTGATGCTATTTCTGCAGAAATACAAAAAATGGAACAAGTTATTGCTCAAATAAGCAGCGCTTCGCAGACTACTGTAAATTCGATGGACGAAATATTCTCCGGAATCAAAGAAATGGGCGCTTCGTTTGGTGAAGTAAGCAAAGCTGTCGAAGCTCACGCTGCCGACGGAACTCAAGTTCTGGATATTTTGGAAGTAGTGCAAAAGACCAGTAAAGAAGTTCAGGAAGGAACAGGAATGATTCACCAAAGAGGCGAATTTATTTATAAAGAAATGAATACGCTGGAAGGGCTTACCGCAGAATTGACAGAAGAAGTAAAAGAAATGAAAACTGCCGAAGAAAGCGCAATGGACTTCCTTGAAAAAGCAAGAGAAATTGTTTCTTCGCAGAGATTCTCATAAAGAGTTAGGCAAGCTTCCAATCGGATAGTAATTGTTTCCTGTTGGCTGCTCGCATTAAACTTTCGCCTATTAACACAGCGTCAGCGCCGATTTCTTTAAGAGCGCGGATGTCATCTGCATTATTTATTCCGCTTTCTGCGACGATTAGAATCTCTGCCGGGATTTTTTTTACAAGGCGGGAAGTCAGTTCTGTGTCAACTTTAAATGTAGTAAGGTCGCGGTTGTTAATGCCGATAATTTTTGCTCCTTCGCCGACCGCTTCTTTTGCTTCTTCTTCGCTGTGAATCTCTACAAGGCAGTCAAGCGAAAGTTCTTTTGCGAGTTTCATGTATTCAGAAAGCGTCTGCGGCTCTAACAGAGCGCAGATTAAAAGTACTGCGCTTGCGCCCAACAGTTTTGCTTCGTAGATCTGATACGGATCAATTATAAAATCTTTTCTCAGCGCAGGGATCGCTACTGCGGCAGAAATTTCGCGCAGGTATTGATCGCTTCCTAAAAAAAACTCTGGTTCTGTTAAAACAGAAATTGCAGCAGCGCCGCCTTCTTCGTACTCTTTTGCGATTTCCAGCCAAGGAAAATGTTCTGCTATTATGCCTTTGGAAGGAGATGCTTTTTTTACTTCGCAGATAAATGATAATCCGGGAGCAGCCAGCGCACTCTCGAAAGGAAGAATATTTTTTACCACAGAGTACACAGAGGAACACGGAGTTTTTGCTTCAAAAGTCTTTTCTTCCTCCGTGAAACTCTGTGACCTCTGTGGTTTTAAATTCTTAAGTAGTTTTTCGAGCGGAAGTATCTCTTTCGCCTTGGCAACGCGAGCCAGTGTGCTCTCTGCGATTTTACCAAGTATTGCAGGCGGTGTTCTCATACCAAGTCTTTCTTTTGCGATAATTCGGCAAACCGTTCTAACTGTTCATTTGCTTTTCCAGAATCGATCGCTTCGGCTGCAACAGCAACTGCGTCTTTTATGCTTATATCCGGTTTGGCAATATGAATCGCTGCGGCGGAATTAAGCAAAACCGCATTGCGTCTCGGACCTTTTTCGCCGTTTAGAATTTTTTTTGTTATCTCAGCGTTTTCCAAAGGAGTGCCGCCCAAAAGGTCTTCTTTTTTACAGCGGTCAAATCCAAATTGCTCAGGTTCGATATCATAGGTTTTTATGAACCCGTCTCTAAGTTCGCAGACAGTTGTAGGCGCGCCAAGCGAAATCTCGTCGAGTCCGTCGTGTCCGTAAACAACCATGCCTCTTTTAACGCCGAGGTTGCAAAGAACTTTTGCCATAGGTTCGATAAGTTCGGGTTCATACACGCCCAAAAGTTCCATGTTTGCGCCCGCCGGATTTACCAGAGGACCAAGTATATTAAAAATTGTACGAATGCCAAGCTCTCGGCGGACAGGAGCTACATACTTCATTGATATGTGATAATTCTGCGCAAAGAGAAAACAAATATTGATATTTTTTAAAAGATAAAGGCTGTGCTCCGGCTTGATTGTTATGTCAACACCGAGCGCTTCGAGCACATCAGCAGAACCAGTTCTTGATGATGAAGCCCTGTTGCCGTGTTTAGCAACCGGAATCCCAACTGCGGATATTACCAGCGCAGAAGTAGTAGAAATATTGAATGAATTTGAATGATCGCCGCCTGTGCCGACAATTTCCAGCGCGTCAATGTCGTGCAGTATTCTTGTGCAATGTTTGCGCATACCGGTAGCAGACGCTGTTATTTCGTCGATTGTTTCGCCTTTAACTGACATAGCGGCAAGGTATGCTGCCATCTGGATTTCGCTTGCTTTGCCTTCCATAATTTCGTTCATTACAGCTTCGGCGCATTCAAAGGAGAGATTTTCTCTTTTAGCAGCCTGTATAATCGCTTCTTTAATCATAGTAGTAATTTACTTGAATTACAGATTTTTGTCACCCTCGGGGGATATGAGAAGAAGTTCACACAAAGGCACGGAGAGCACAGAGATCACGGAGGGGGAGAAAGGTTAAGACTAGATATCTTTCTTTAACATTCTTATATCCTCTGTGTTCTTTGCGCCTTTGTGCCTCCGTGTGAACCTCTTGTTCGATGGCTGGTATTACCGTCTTTCAACCTGTAAGATTAAGATATGCAAAATTTGCAAAATGCCGCAAACAGGCTGGGGACTGAACCTATCGGTAAATTACTGTTAAAATTTTCTATTCCTGCAATTACGGGAATGGTGTGTAATGCTCTTTATAATTTTGTAGATCGTATTTTTGTGGGTAATGCTGTAAACGAAATCGCTCTTGGCGGAATTGCTCTTGTTTTACCGCTTATGACCATTGGCATGGCTTTTGCTATGCTCTTTGGGATTGGAGCTGCAAATATGATTTCTATGCGTCTGGGGCAGGGCAGAAAAGACGAAGCCGAAAACGCGCTGGATCATTGCTTTTTTCTTTTGGTTGGAACAGGGCTTGTAATAGCAATCGCCGGTTTTATTTTTCTTGATCCTCTCCTTTCGGTGATGGGAGCGGCAAAAGGAAGCGAAGCATTATTATACGCAAAAGACTATTTTAGTATAACACTTCTTGGCAGTGTCTTCTTTATGGTAAGTTTTGGAATGTCTCATTGTACAAGGGCTCAAGGGTTTCCTGCTGTAACAATGATAGGCATGATTTTGGGAGCTGTTTTAAACATCATTTTTGACGCTATTTTTATCTTATGGCTGGACTGGGGCGTAAAAGGCGCTGCATGGGCAACAGTCGCCGCACAGCTTATTTCTTCTATATATATACTAAGGTTTATCCTCAGTAAAAAGGCGGTTGTAAGGCTTAATCTTCGCAAGTTAAAACCTGATACCGCTATTATCAGGCAAATTATGGCTTTTGGTTCGGCTCAATTTTTACTTCAATTCTTGATGTCTGCCGTTCAGCTTATAAACAATAAAAGCGCGGGCTGGTACGGGGCGGCTGCCCTTGGCGTAGAAAACGGCGGTGATATTGCTCTTTCCGGTATGAGTATTATCGGAGCGGTTTTAATGCTGATTCTTATGCCTGTTTTTGGCATTAATCAAGGAGCACAGCCGATTCTTGGATTCAATTACGGAGCTAAGTCATATAACCGGGTATTCCGCGCGTATATCGGAGCAATTGCCGCCGCGACTTCGATCTGTCTTGCCGGATTTATAATAGTTCAGCTTTTTCCGGTTCAATTGGTCAGGCTTTTTGCCCCCCGCGGAAGCGATGCTCTAATGGAATTTGCCCCTCAAGCGATGAGAATGATGCTGCTTTTACTTCCGCTAGCCGGGTTTCAAATTGTTTCTACTAACTTCTTTGTAGTTACCGGCCGTCCGAAAATTTCGATATTTTTGTCTATGATGCGTCAGTGCATTGCCCTTATCCCATGTATTCTTATTTTTGGAAGACTCTGGGGTCTTTGGGGAGTCATTGCCGCCGCTCCCGCCGCTGATATGATTTCCTTCCTTATAACAGGAACATTAATATTCTTTGAGTTAAGAAAGCTGAGGCGCGCTCATTTGGCAGCCGGCTGACCGATTAAGGGACTCTTGACGGAATTGGCTTGATCCAATAACCTTAAAGCATGGGTTACGATGGCGGAAACGGCTTTGCCTCTGCATTAATTGCAAAAATTATCGCGGTTTTTACAGTCATTATTATTATAGTGATTGGAATTGGTCTAGGTCTTGCTTTGGCGGAGACTGCAAATATAAGTAATAACGAAAATTTTACCGAATTTGCGCCTGCGCTTCCGACCAGGCTTTTGGATATTAACGGTAATCTTATTACCGAGTTTGCTTCTAACGAAAAACGTGAACTTGTTCCATTGAGCGAGCTTCCAAGGCATTTGATTCACGCTGTTCTTGCCCGTGAAGATCCCGATTTTTATAATCACCGCGGTTTTAGTTTCCGCGCCATTGCCCGCGCTGTATGGGGGCAGATAACACCGGGTCCCGGATCCGGCGGCGGTTCTACAATTACCCAGCAGGTAGCAGGTTCGCTGTACACTAACAGGGCAGAAAGAACAATAAAACGTAAACTTAAAGAATTATGGTGGGCTTTCCAGATGGAAAGACGCTACACAAAGAACGAAATACTAGAAATTTATCTTAATTATGTACCTATGGGTCCTGACACCTATGGAGCCGAAACTGCCAGCAGGTATTTCTTTAATAAAAGCGCAAGGGACATTGATGTTGCAGAATCGGCTGTATTAGCGGTTCTGCTGTCCGGTCCAAACCGTTTTGATCCAATAAGAAACCCCAATTTAGCAAAAGACAGACAGCGTTTTGTTCTGGATCGAATGATTCAGTTTGGTTATTTAAGCAAAGAAGAAGCAGATGCTTCTTACAATAATTTTTGGGATAATTTTGATTATACGAGAGCCGCTTCTTCGGCATATCTTTCCCGCGAAGACAAAGCTCCGTGGTTTAGTGAATATGTACGCAGAGAACTTGATAATATGATGTACGGAAGAATGGACTTATACCGCGACGGTTATATTGTTCACACAACTTTGAATCTTCAACATCAGGCAGCCGCTGATAAGTATATGGCAGAAGGACTTGTAAATGCTAACAGAGAGTTTGCGGCAGTAAACAGGCGGGGTAACAGTTCTGTTGTTAGATCCATAATGCCGGTAGTAGATCTGTTAACGCTTTCTTTTAACATGTCAGATCTGCGCGTTACCACTGCCAATCAAAATCAATTTAGGGCGAATTCTCGTTATATCAGAACGATTAATCCTATTGTAGAAATGGCGGCGCTTGCTTTTGGGGTTGATGATTTAAAAGATATAACAGGTCCTGCTTTTGCCCAGCTTAGGGAAAATAGCGAGCAAAACGTTGTAGAGGGCGCGTTAATCTCTATAGAAAACGATACCGGATATATAACCGCGATTGTAGGCGGTTCAAAATACGAAGAATCTAACCAGCTTATCAGGGCAACTCAAGCGAGTATTCAGCCCGGGTCGGCGTTTAAATCGCTTTATTATTCTGCGGCTTTAGATACCCGTCATTACACAGCGGGAACGCTTATTTATGATATTCCGATGGCGTTTAATAACGAAGACGGTACTTTGTATGTTCCGCAGAACTACGGCGGATTATGGAGAGGTCCTGTTCTGCTTTACAGTGCGCTGGCATTGTCTTTAAATATTCCATCGTTAAAAATACTTGAGACTATTGGTTTTGACGCGGCAATCAACAGATCTGCGCTTCTTTTGGATATAACCGAGCCGGCTCAGATAAGACGTATTTTCCCGCGGTATTATCCGCTTGGATTGGGCATAAGTTCTGTTTCGCCGCTTAGAATGGCAAGAGCGTTTGCGGTTTTTGCAAATCAAGGACGCGTTGTTACTCCGATTGCGATCAGAGAAGTTCAAGATCGAAACGGCAAGGTTGTTTTTGATGTTGAAAGGGATGTGCGGGAGCGTCAGGCAAGAATGGCGAATAACGGTCAGTTAATAAGTCCTCAGAATGCGTTTGTAATGACGAGAATAATGGAATTTTCCGGCACATCGGGAACTATGGCAGGCGGCGTGCGCGAAAGATTCAATTTTGTTGACAACGAAGGCAGAGCGTTTAGAATGCCGGTCGCGGGTAAAACAGGTACAACTCAAAACTGGGCTGATGCATGGGTAGTCGGGTATTCTCCGTATTACACAACAGCTGTTTGGTTTGGCTTTGACAGACCCGGCAATTCGCTTGGTACAGCGCAAACCGGCGCGCAGTTGTCATCACCTGTTTGGGGCGATTTTATGCGTGATATTCACAGGGGACTCCCGCAGAGGAATTTCTCACGGCCGTCAGGCGTTGTTGATGCGGCGGTTTGCAGAAGCTCAGGCCTTTTAGCTACCGAAGCATGCGGCGGAGGGATTTTTCTTCCTTTCATTTCGGGAACAGTGCCGGCAAGATGTGATCACAACAATATAAGCAGAGGTCCGTCAACAACTATCAATTGGGACGGCGGTTGGGGCGGTAGTTCAGTGAACGTTGATATTGATTTTGTAATGCCTGTATTGCCGGAAGGTTTTGAACCGCTCCCGGCTTTACCTAGAGGTAATAACCGCAATAATTTACCGGAAGAGATTGATTTACCGGCTGTATTGCCCGGAAATGAAGGGGAAGATGACCACTTACCCAACTGGAATCAGTTAAATTGACACCTTGACTTTTTTTAGTTCATTATTTAATTTGGTAAAAGTGCTAAGAAAGTCGCTTTGCAGCTTTTTTGATATGCTCTATAAAAAAATGTTGAGAAAACTGCAAAGCAGTTTTCTCAAAGGAATAATAAGCAATTTCGAAGGAATTGCTTATTATTCCAGGCGCCGTACCCAAGTGGTAAGGGAGCGGTCTGCAAAACCGTTATGCATCAGTTCAAATCTGATCGGCGCCTTTTAACATGAATGACTCATCGCAGCAGGCTGCGGAATCATATTATTTTATCCTTATAATTGCTCTTGTTATCTTACTGTGTTTTTCTGCATTTTTTTCTGCCTGCGAGATGGCTTTTTCTGCTGTTAATCGGATTAAATTAAAAGCTCTTGCCGTAAAAAGCAAAAGGGCGCGGCTGGCGCTTAAAATGCTGGAAACCTACGATAAGATTCTTTCTACTGTGTTAATCGGAAACAACATTGTAAATATTACCGCTTCTGTTCTGGCGACCGCTCTTTTTATCGGTTTGTTCGGAGCAAAAGGCGTAAGCATTGCCGCGCTTGTAATGACCCTTCTTCTTCTTATTTTCGGCGACATTTCTCCTAAAGCATTGGCAAAAGAAACGCCGGAACTTGTTGCTTTAAGAAACGCGCCTCTGTTGCGCTTTTTTGTTTTTCTGCTTACGCCGATTAATGTTGTGATGAGCGGCTGGAAAAAGTTTCTTATGAAGATTTTTCCTGTAAAAAATGTTTCCGGCACAACAGAAGACGAGCTTTTAATTTATGTAGAAGAAGTCAGGCAAGAAGGAGTAATAAATATTCAGGAAGAACAGATGATTCGTCATGTAATTGGATTTGACGAATTAAAAGTCTCAGGAATTTTTACCCCTCGGATAGATGTCGAAGCAGTATCGATTAATTCGAGCGCAGAAGAAATAGATCAAAAATTTACAGAAACGGGTTTTTCGAGGCTTCCTGTATATACTGATACAATCGATAATATTACAGGAATTATTTTACTTAAGGATTTTTACCGTTATGTCAGCAAGGGCGTAAAAAATATCCAAGAGATTGTTAAACCTGTAATTTTTGTTACAAAAACAATAAAAATAGCAAAACTGTTTAAGACTTTGCAGAAAAAACAAACACATCTTGCTGTTGTAGTAGATGAACACGGCGGTACTCTTGGGATTGTAACAATCGAAGATATTGTAGAGGAAATAATGGGCGAAATCTGGGATGAGCATGATGAAGTTGTCGAACCTGTAAAAAAAGACAGCGACGGCAGTTTTACAGCTCTTGGAAGCGCTGGTTTTGCGGATATAATAGAAAATATAAATAACGCCGGTACTAACGAAACTGGCACAGACGAAGCCGGTATAAACGAAGCCGAAATCCCTGATACAACAGTGGCTAACTGGATAATGGAAACACTGGGAAGGATCCCGCATGTTAACGAGATTTTAACCTGGAATTATTTGACAATTAAAGTAATTAAGGTTATAAAACAAAGAGTAATGGAAGTTAAAATTACTGTTAATAAAAATATTAAAGAAAACGGAGGATAAGTTAATGAAAAAATTAGGTATTTTTCTATTTATTGTTTTTCTTTTTACGGCAGGTTTATATGCCGCTCCTATTCAGGAAGGTTCTGCAGTAGGAAGAAGCGGAGAGCTTGTATTGCTGCATACTAATGATTTTCACGGCGCTTTGCTTCCCAATAATCAAAGAGGCGGAATTGCGGAAGTTGCCGCTTTTATAAACGCGGTTAGGGCTGTTAATCCGCAGGTTTTGGTTGTTGATGCAGGCGATTTAAATACCGGAAGCGCTCTTTCTAATATGTATGACGCCGAACCTGTAATCCGCGCCTATAACATGATAGGTTATGACGCAGTTACTTTTGGGAATCATGAATTTAACAGCGGATTAGAAAGGCTCAATAAGCAGATTGATCTTGCAGATTTTCCGTTTGTTTCTTCTAATGTAAGAATGCGTGACGGCTCGTATCTGGGTGGTAACAGGTATATTGTTAAACATTACGAAAATTTTTCTGTAGGTATATTTGGCTTAACAACTTTACGAACGCAGGTTTTATCAAGTCCCGGTGATTCTCTTACGTTTATAAATGAACTGGAAGCCGCGCGCGAAGTTGTAGAAATACTGCGTAATATAGAAAAAGTCGATATAGTTATCGGCTTGACTCATATGGGTGATATAAAAGAATCACATGATCATTTGACTTCGATTGATCTTGCAAAATCGGTCGAAGGAATCGGAATTGATATTATAGTAGACGGACACTCGCATTCTTTCTTTGACATGCCAAGAAGAGCAGGGGATACTTGGGTTGTTTCTGCCAATGAATGGGGAAAATACATTGGCTTTGCAAGGATCACTGTAAGAAACGGAAGGCTTACCGATTTTGACTGGGTTCCGATCCGCATTGGACCTGATCCAGATATAAACGACATGTTAAGACCGTATATAGAAAGAGCCAATCTTACATTAAAAGAAGTAATAGGAGAAGCGGCAGGACTGTTTGAATTTGGAAACCGCCTTCCCCGTTTTAGGGAAACTGCTCTTGGCAACATGATTACAGACGCAAATGTATGGTATCTCCGCAGTAGAATGAATCAACAGGTAGATTTTGCTTTTCATAACGGCGGTAATATCCGCGCGGAACTTCCTGCCGGTCCCATCACAATGGAAAGAATTTTGACAATACTGCCGTTTGATAATTATTTACATGTAGTTAACATGACCGGCGCAGAAATAATAGAACTATTTGATTTTATTGCGGCGATTCCGCAGGGCAGCGGAGGTTTTCCGCAGTTTTCTGCAGATGTGCGCTTTACAATTGATAAAACGCAGGGGAACGGCGTTGTTAGAGACCTTAGAATAGGCGGCGAGCCGGTAGACAGAAACAGAACCTATCGTTTTATTACGAATGATTATATTCTGGGCGGCGGAGACGGTTATGCAGTAATGAGAAATGCGGTTGAGCCGTTTAATACTTCTCTTTTGCTCTCGTATGTTGTAATAGAATATATTAAAGCGCAGAACGGGATAATTTCTCCAATTCTCGATGGGAGATTAACCGTTATAGGCGGCACAACTCCTTAGTCAACTGTAAAAACACAAGCTTAAAAATTTTTTTGGGGTCCTGTCGGCCGGTCAAACGCACTATGGCTTCGCATAGCACGTTTACCGCCGACACCCCTCAAGTAATTTAATGAGCTTGTGTTATTTAATTAGCGTTATGTCAATAGATCGTTGTGCCGAAAAAGTCCTCGCCGTTTAGGATCTTTCTAAAATTATCGAGATCCTTTCCGCCTGCGCAGATTACTTTTAGCGCGATTTTTTCTGCATGGCGGCTCGCAATCGGATCAAAAGGAACATTTTTTCCCGGAGTCCATTCATCGCCGACCATTGATCTAAAATCTGCCCATGAGATCTTATCGATAGGTTTAGCATCCGGATCAGTTTTTGGATCCGCTGTATAAACTTTTTCTATATTAGAAAGATTTATAACCATGTCAGCGCCAAAGCGTTCTGCCAGCAGGACTGCGTCATAATCTGTCGAAAATCCCGGTTTCCATCCTGCCGCCACAAGAACATGACCTGACAGCGGCTCCGCTTTTGTCGGATCTGTTACGACTTCGTCGCTGCACCATTTGCTCATTAATGCTTTTATTAATTGCGCGTTTAAACGTGTTGCCATTATACCGATCCAATCCGCAGCATTAGGACACAGAGAGCCGTCTTTAAAGCAGCCTTCTCCGCCTGCTGTAATTTCTTTGTATGCGTTTTGATAGAGACGGGCAGGACCGCCGCCGCCTACAACAAATATAAAGCGCCTGTTAGGCTCTGTTTCTAAAAATGTATTAATTAGATTTACAAATTTTTTTAAAAATTCAACATCTACCTGCGCAGGCGCTACAATCGAGCCGCCCAAAGAAATTACAGTTACCACGAATTACTCCTTTACTGATAATTACTGATAAATGCCGCTGATGGTTATATCTCCCCAGAGACTTGTATAAGACTCAAGACCGCCGACAGCTTCTTCCCAGATATTCTGCAGCGAATAAGACTGCTTATTCGAGACCATTCTGCCGCGGTTTTCCATTTGAGAAAGAGCAACTTCGCCTCTGGAAAATGTTATGCGATGATAATCTAAATTGCCAAAATAAAAACTTGCAAAATTTACTGCTGCCGAATCTACAGAAGTAATAACACCCGAACCCATCGCAGGATCAACAGGAAGCCAGCCAAGTCCGTCAATCCAAAATTCTGCCCAATAATGCCTGAATGTTTGTCCGTTTCTGTCAATGAGAATGCCTGCTGACGGAATTGCCGGAACTAACGCAGCGCGCGCCATTGCAGTAAAAAGCAGAGCGGCTCCGTAAGAATCTGTATTTCTTCGTTCTAATAACGCGGCAATATTTGATTCTGGAGCTGACGGAGTGCCGGAAATATTAATATTTGCGAGAATCCAATCATATATTAATTTTGCTTTTGCGTGAGGGTTTTGTTCTCTTCCTACAATTGAATTTACTGTGTTTCTAATCTGCTGATTATCGCTTGGAATTAACGGAGAACTTTGAGTATATTGAACAAAAAGCGGCGTTCTTTCCTGTCTTATCGGCGAAACTCTGACTCCGGACTCTATCGAATATACATCTACCTGATATGTAAGATTTACCGATCTGCTTGCGCCGGAACCAAGATTATCCAGTTTAAAAAGACTTACGCCCCGGTGATTTTCGACCGAAGGTTCTATGTTTCTTGATACTAGGCTAACATTTCTCTGAGATGATGAACTTACAGGTATTGGAATCCACAAATACAATGTATTAGGACGTGTTGCATCCTGAACCCTTATATCAACCGAATAACTTATTACATAACTGCGTCTTTCTTTTAAATTTTTATATCCCGGTTTTCCGCTTACTTCGAAATAGACAGGACGCGAAACCCCGTTAGGTGTTCTAATAATTAAATTTCCGCCGACAGCTCCGTCAGGTACGCGAACGCGAAGTTCCCGCGCGCTCCATAATTCATAGCCAAATTCTATTTCTGAAACTTCTATATATTCGGGTTCTCTGATTACATATGGATTAAATGAAGGAGATTCATAATCCCACGAAAAAAACACTCCCGACATTGACTGCAGAGAATTTCCCCGCGATATTCCAAAATTATTTCCTGTAATATTAATTAATGAGCCGGGAATACCCATTTGAGGATTTACCGCAGTTATTCTCGGCTCCAGTCCCATGTCTGCGCCTTCTATTGGTCTTGGAACAGACGCAGAATTGGAAAATAAAACAGCATTGCTTTTTTTACCTTTTACATGAACATAAACAAGACCGGAATCGCCAAGCTCAGGGACTCTTACAAGAATCATGTTATCCTGCCATAAAAAGTAAGAAGAACTTGTCGGAGAAACGCCGGCTATTGTTACATAAGATTCACCGCGCGATGATCCAAAATTAATTCCTGTTAAGGTTATTATTTCTCCCATGTTGCCTATTTTGGGATCTATTGCCGAAATTACAGGCGTTTTTGCACTGCAGGACAGAAAAATTATTGATACTGCTAAAAAGTAAAAAAAAATTAGTTTAATTTTCATTAGCTCTGTTTGGACTTACCGTCAAAATTATTTCTATCGAAGCATTCAATTGTTGATTTGTTCCTGAGCCAAGCGGGAAAAAATAAATCGGCTCGTTAAAATCCATAGGAATTGTCTGTATCGAAGTATAATAGCTTACTCCGCCGCCAGGTTCTTCGATCCAAATTTGTCCCTGCGCGATTAAAACATTGCCCTGACGGCGGATTAACGGCGTAAACTGCACTGCGACTACAATATTTGAGCCAACAAGCCTAATGCCGACAGGAGACCCGGGAATCGTTGTTTTTCTTTGATTTTCGTTCCATATTACGTTTTGACCGTCTGCCAATACTCTTGCGTTTATATCCAAAGCCAACGATTGGATCTGGTTTTGGTTCTGCCTTCTTTGTCCTGCGCCTGTTCCGGCTCTTCCTCCAGACTGCTGCTGCTCCTGCGCTTGCAAATTACCCTGCAAAGCAAGACTTAACAAGAAAAAAACGCTGGCAAGACAAAAGGCACGAATCATTTTATCTCCTATAATCGGCAGCCCTGATTATTTCAGGTTCTCCGCTTCTGGAAAAATTTTTGGTTTCCGGCAGTCTGAGAATAATAATATCAGCGCCGTCAGATGATAAAAACTGAAGTACGCCGTTAATGTCTGCCGCGGGAATAATACCCGGCATTTCATTTTCTGCGGCTAAAATAAAATCTACTTTATCCGAAGGACTCAAGTCTAACGAAGCAAATCCGTTATGCGCAGATGTTCCGTTGTGGATCCAGAGTCCTGTCACAAATGCTATAATAACCGCTGCAGCAGCAGCCGCAGGTATCGGAACAGAAAGCCTGCGCCGCCATATATGCGGTCTTCGCTGTTTGCCGTTAATTTTATTCCAAACCCTTTCTTTTGCTTCCTGCAGTTCTGTTTCTGTGTATGTTCTTTCTGTTTTTGGATCATCTACTACGCGTTCAACGTATGTTCGCTTTATTACATTATCTTTTTTGAATAATTCGTGGAGATGTTTAAAATTTTCGTATTTTTCCCTGCAGGAAGGACAGCCTTTTATATGGGCTTCCATTTTTTCCTTCCATGGAGAGGGAAGTTCTCCGTCTACATAAATAGATAAAAGTTGAGGGTCAGGACACATACGTACCACCTTTGCTTATGCTCTCCAGCAGACTGGCAAGCTTTTCGCGGGCTCTAAAAACCCGTACTTTAACATTTCCTTCGCTAATGCCAAGAACTTTTCCTATCTCTTTGTAGTTCATGTCGGCATATTCCTTTAAAATCAGCACCATTCGCAAATTCTCCGGCAGACGGTCAAGGGCGTTTTGAACTTCTTCGCTTGTTTCTTTTTTAACAAGTATTCCCTCGCCTGTTTCCTCCTGCCTGTGATCCTCTCTAAACGCCCGCTGGTATGCCTTGCGCTCACGGTCTTTCCGCTTTGCGTAATTTAACGAAGCGTTTTTTACAACACGGATAAGCCAGTATTTTGCTTCTTCCGGGTTTGGAAAAACCATATTTTTTTCGTACAGACGAAAAAAACTTTCCTGACAAAGATCTTCTGCCGCTTCTGAATTGTTGGTAACCCTAAAAGCTACTCTAAACAATACCTGGAATGTAGAATCGTAAAGCCGCTTGAACTCTCTGTTAAATTCTGCCGAAGGCATTACGGGGACAGCTTCATCTTCTATCTTATCCTCTACCAATTTAAACAAAATTTAACTCCAATTGTTACATACGTTTATAAGAAGTCCCGGCAGGTCCGTCTTCTAGTATTATACCCCGATCTTTCAGGTTTTGTCTTATATTATCGGCAGCCGCAAAGTCTTTTGCTTTTTTGGCTTCTGCTCTTTTTTTGATTAGAGCTTCGATTTCTTCTGCAAACTCAATATCTTCTATAGTATTACTATTTTTAACCGCTTCTTCAAGCCCAAGACCTAATACCTTATCCATGTCGAAGACAGCCGCCAGCGTCTCTTCTGTCGCAGGACATTCCTTTAAAAGACCCCATAGTTCTGCCAGCGCCCTCGGCGTGTTTAGGTCGTCTTCTATAGCGTTATTAAACCTTTCTATATACTTGGCTATCTCTCCCTCTTTTTCTTCCTCTTCGCTCTGTGTCCTCTGCGCCTCTGTGTCTTTGTGTGAGGCTTTTTCTGATAAATTTTTTACCTTCTCAATTAATGATTTTCGAGAATTTTTCGCGCCCTGCAGACTTTCGAAAGAAAACTGAAGCTGACTGCGATAATGCCCGCCAAGAAGAAAATAACGATAATCTAACGGGTCAAAGCCTTCGTCTACAAGACTTTGCAATGTGAGAAAATTTCCCGAAGATTTTGAAATTTTTTCTTTATCCAATACAAGGAATTCATTATGAAGCCAGTAGTTAACCCACGGTTTTTTTCCTGTCGCAGCTTCGCTCTGGGCGATTTCGTTGGTGTGATGAACCGGAATATGATCGATACCGCCGCAATGAATATCAAATTGTTCGCCTAGATATTTAATGCTCATCGCAGAACATTCTATATGCCAGCCGGGATAACCCCTTCCCCATGGACTGTCCCACATAAGAGCTTGATTTTCAAACTTGCTTTTTGTAAACCAGAGAACAAAATCGCCTGCATTGCGTTTATTTTCGTCATGTTCGATCCGTGCAAATTCTGTCTGCGCGCCTGCTTTTTTATCGTCTAGTTTTAGAAGCGCAAGATCGCCGTAAGACGGGAATTTTGATATATCAAAGTAGAGATTGCCGCCAGCAAGGTATGTAAAGCCGTTTTTTTCGATTCTTTTCATTAAATTGATCATTTCTGCTATATGATCGGTTGCTTTGCATACGATTGTTGGTTTTGTTATATTCATTCTTTCTGTGTCATTAAAAAAAGCTTGAGTGTAGAAATCGGCGATTTCTAAAACGCTTTTTCCGCGTTCTTCGGCAGATTTTACCATTTTATCATCGCCGCCGTCGGCATCATCAGAAAGATGACCAACATCGGTAATATTCATTACATGATTTACATCGTAGCCTGCGCGGCGCAAAGATCGAACCAGAATATCGTGATGAACATACGCGCGGAGGTTTCCTATATGCGCATAGTTATAAACTGTCGGTCCGCACCCGTAAAAGCCAGCTTTTTTTTCGTTAATTGGATTAAACGGCTGTTTTTGGCGGGTTAAAGTGTTGTAAAATGAAAATCCCATATGTTTATTATATTATAGATCAAGACTTCTCGCCAAGACGCAAAGATAGAATATCTCTCGCCAAGACGCAAAGTTCGCAGAGAACGCTAAGAAGAAAGCATAAAAAAAGCGCACGAGGTAAACCCTGTGCGCTCTTTGCTAAAACTTGAAATCTTAGATGTTAGAAGTAAGCTGTTTGTAGATAGATGCGTTTATACCTGTATAAACACAGCAGAAAACGATAATGACTAATAAACAAAGTAACCAGCCAATACCTGGAATCATCATAAAGATACTTGCGAGAATACCAATTACGATACATACCAGAACATCAATGATAAACATCAAAAATTTGCTGCCGTAAGTTGAAAGATTGGAAAGTGTGATAGCTTCTGAAGAGCCTTTTCCCTTATCAACTGCGATTGCTGCAGCAAAGCGCCATGCATAAACCAATGAAATCGCATTTGTAAACGCCATAGCTGCTCCTGCAGCCATTAAACCGTTTGTAAGGAAGTATTCGCCCATGAACTTGCGGTATTTTGCATCAAATACTTCTGTCATTGGGATTGTTTCGCCTTTGCTGGCCTTAGTCATAACGCCAACTACGAAACCGATAATAACACCGCCGCCAAAGTGCGGGATCCAGCATGTCAAGATGAATAAAATAAAATTGACAATGATTGGAACGATGTTCTTGAGTCCGATACCGATACCTTCTTTGAAGGTGCCGATAAAATCAAGTTTTTTGTTTTCTGACATAAATGTCCTCCTAACCAAGATATTACAATAATATTATCATTTGTGCAACCGTTTTACAGTTTTTCGAGACAATCAGACAATCTGCGGTAGCACTGGTTTATAATGTGTTTTTCCTCATTTTTTGTATTTTCATTTCCTGTTTTTGGCTGAAATTCATCTATTAGTGACTCAAGGCTCGAAAGGCTTTCGTTTAATGCTGTATGAAAGCCCCGCGAAGCTCTAAACCAGTAATTTCCCTCTCCATCAGTAAAAAGTCCGAGAAATCCTAAATCTTTTGAGTTTTTCTTCCATATTACTGGTTTTACAAGGCTGTCCAGATGTTTTAGCAGCGCGCCAAAATTATCCTCTGAGTTAAAATTTTCTTTACGTGGCCACGCGCGGGAAAAAGCGCCTTGCGCGTCGAGAGTCGGCGTTAAAGAAAGAATAAGATTCAATTTTTCTCCTGCAAGAAGGTTAAATTCGGCATTTGATCCGCGTTTTTTTAAAGTAATTTTTCCTTTTATGCCTTTGTACATAATATCACCGGAAATTTTTTCCCGGATACGTTCAAGATTTTCCCACGGTAATAGAACAGTTTTCTTTCCTTTGACAGTAGTAATCTCGAACACTTCGCCGCAAATCTTAATATTATTAGTAAAATCTCTCTCTCTCTTGCTTTCTCTCTTGTTTCTTCCATCTCTTTTCTCTTTTCTTTCCTCTGTGTCCTCTGTGCCTCTGTGCCTCTGTGTGATAAATTCTTGATGACTTCCCAATCCAAGCCGGTTTAAAACATTTTTTGAAAGCGGAGAAACCGACATTGCGTACATTCTTGATGTTCTAACAATTTCTCCGGCGACAATATACTGCGGATCGACACGGAACATTACAGATCCGGGATGAATTATGATTTTATCTGCTGTTAAGCTTCGATATGAACCCATTTTACCGCGTCCTTCTCTTGTGCAGACAAATTGAATATTTCCGCGCCCGATACAGCATAAATAATCGTCAATTTCTTCGATTGTTAACGGTTGAGAGCGGTAATGCACAGGAATTTTCATAGAAGCAAGAATTTCTTCTAATTGAGCGGTAACATTTACAATTTCTGACATCGCGCGCTCATCGAGATAATTTTTTTCGCAGAAATTTACTTTATTTGTCGAATCATTATAGGATTTAAATAGTTTTAAATACGAAACAAAGTCGCCAAAGTCATCGCGGAAACGATGATGAGCTTGTCTTGCGTCTGTTTCTTCTCCCGGAGGCAGTATATAAGGGCTCTGCGTCGATAAAAATGCCGCGGCAATGATTGTTTCGCGGATTACATCTGGATATTGCATTATTGCTTCGACAATAATGCGCGATTGACGAGGCGCAAGAGGAAATTCTGTCATTAATTTGCCTATATTTGATAAACTTCGATCGTTTTCCAGCGCATTAAGCAGTTTTAATGTTTCGATTCCGCCGAGAAGTCCTTCTCTTTCCGGCGCTGCAATGAAATCAAAATCTTCAAAGTTGGTTATTCCAAGGTCTGCCATGCGCAAAATTACTTCGGATAAGTCTGTTCTAAAGATTTCTTCGGTTGTATAAAGCGATCTTTGTTCAAAATCTTTGCGCGAATACAGTCTGTAGCAAGTTCCTTCGCGCGTTCTTCCGGCTCTTCCCTTGCGCTGATTCGCTGATGCAATGGAAATCGGCGATTCTATCAGACTAGAAGTGAATGTGCGCGGATTATACCAGTTTAATTTTGCAAGTCCCGAATCAATTACTGCTGTAATTCCGTCAATTGTAACGGAAGTTTCTGCGATATTTGTTGAAATTACCGCTTTTGTTTTGCCGTTTGGAGCTTTTTCAAAGACTTTTTCCTGTTCTTCTTTTCCTAATCTGCCGTACAGCGGAACGAGATGTAAATTTTTTCCTACAGAACAGAATGTAAGCCGATTCATGCACTCTTTTATCATTTTTTCGCCGGAAAGAAAGATTAATATGTCTCCTTCTCTCTTTTCATCGATAAATCGTGTAGTTATTGCTTCGATTTTTGTTAGGATTGCTTCAGAAGCGTCGCTGTTTGCAGAGATAAGAGGGGCGTCATACACCATCGTAACAGGAAAACGCTGCGCTTCTATCTTAACAATCGGGCAATTATTAAAGTATTCGGAGAAAACTTCTGCATTTATTGTCGCAGAAGATATGATTACTTTAAAATCTCTGCGGCTTTCCAGCACTCTTTTAAGCAATCCAAGGATAAAATCAATGTTTAAACTGCGTTCATGCGCTTCATCAACGACTAAAACGCTGTATTTTGACAACCATGGATCTAATTTCATCTCCTGAAGCAGTATTCCGTCGGTCATTATTTTAATTTTTGTTTCATGATTGGTGCGATCTGCGAATCTCATCTTGTATCCAATCACTCCCGGAATAGAAGTATTGCACTGACGCGCGATAAATTCGCTCACAGAAACGGCTGCAATGCGTCTTGGCTGAGTTACTCCGATGATTCCGCTTGATGACTCCGCAGCGCAGCTTCCAGCATAGCCTGCTTCATGCAAAATTACCGGCAGTTGAGTTGTTTTTCCTGAACCTGTAGGACTTTCTACAACGAGAGCTTGATTTTCTTTTAACATTAATAAAATTTTTTCTTGATTTCTATAGACAGGAAGATCAATATAGTTTAAAATATTTTTCATAAATTAATTATAAACACTTGCATAAAAAAATAAAAGATGGTATAGTTAATTATGGAGGACGTTGATGGCAAATAAAAAAGTTTACTTCTTCGGCAAAGGCAAAGCTGAAGGAGATGCTAAAATGAGATTAGTGCTGGGCGGCAAAGGAGCTAACCTTGCGGAGATGACGAATCTTGGAATCCCGGTTCCTCCGGGTTTTACAATTTCTACAGATGTCTGCGCTGCCTATTATGAAAATAAAAATAAGTATCCTGCAGGATTAAAAGAAGAAGTTGAAGCAAATCTTAAGAAATTAGAAGCAGTAATGAAGAAAAGACTCGGCGATCCGGATGATCCGCTGCTTGTTTCTGTTCGTTCCGGCGCTGCAGCGTCATTACCGGGTATGATGGATACAATTCTTAACCTTGGAATGAGTGATAAAGCAGTCAAAGGGCTTTCCAATAAAACAGGAAATCCAAGATTTGCATGGGACGCTTACAGGCGTTTTATTCAAATGTACGGCGATGTTGTTATGGGCGTTGACCATGATCACTTCGAAGCAGCTCTTACAGCGCTTAAAAAAAGTAAAAATGTAGAATTAGATACAGGCCTTACAGCCGCAGATTTAGAAAAACTTGTTGAACAATACAAACAAATCGTTAAAAAAGATACCGGCAAAGACTTTCCGCAGAACCCAATGGATCAATTATGGGGTTCTATCAATGCAGTTTTTGGTTCTTGGATGAACGAAAGAGCGGTAAAATACCGTCAGATCGAGAACATCAAAGGTTTAAAAGGAACTGCAGTCAATGTTCAATCGATGGTTTACGGAAATTTCGGCGATGATTCCGGCACAGGCGTATGTTTTAGCCGTGATCCTTCAACCGGAGTTAACGAATTCTACGGCGAATATCTGATGAATGCGCAGGGCGAAGACGTTGTTGCAGGTATCAGAACACCGGAAAGAATTTCTACGCTGGAAAAAAAGAATCCTGTTATTTACAAACAGTTAATCGGCATTAAAAACAGGCTGGAAAAACATTTTAAAGACATGCAGGACATGGAATTTACTGTTCAGCAGGGAATTTTATACATTCTGCAGACAAGAAACGGCAAACGCGCCGGTACTGCCGCAGTAAAATGCGCCATCGACATGGTAAACGAAGGTTTAATCGATAAAAAAGCGGCTATTTTACGTGTAACTCCAGGTCATCTTGATCAATTATTACACCCAATGATCGATGTAAAAGCCCAAAAAGAAGCAAAACCTTTAACAAAGGGGTTAAATGCGTCTCCCGGCGCCGCTTCCGGCAGAATTGTTTACACAGCAAAAGAAGCCGAAGCATGGCATGAAAGAGGCGAAAAAGTAATGATGGTTCGCAAAGAAACCAGCCCCGAAGATATCGGCGGAATGGTTGTTGCGCAGGGTATTTTAACTTCGACAGGCGGTATGACATCTCACGCGGCAGTAGTTGCCCGCGGAATGGGAACTCCCTGTATTGTCGGCGCAAAAAATGTTCTTTTAATGGGCGACGGCACTGTCGATATCGGCGGAAAAACATATAAAGAAGGCGACTGGATCACTATTGACGGTTCTTCCGGCGAAGTTTACGAAGGAAAAATGCCGCTTGTAGCGCCTGCAATCTCCAAAGAAATGGAAACCTTCCTTAAATGGTGCGACG
Source organism: Treponema sp. (assembly GCA_009784935.1). Taxonomy (GTDB): domain Bacteria; phylum Spirochaetota; class Spirochaetia; order Treponematales; family Breznakiellaceae; genus WQXQ01. The sequence continues at coordinate 89,547 of WQXI01000004.1, read as the reverse complement.
AAGTCAGAAAAGGCGCAGTTCGCGGAAAAATTAAGGGATTTGATGTACGAACCAACGCTGACCAGCCCGAAGACGCAAAACGCGCGTTCGATTTTGGCGCTCAGGGTATTGGTCTTTGCCGTACAGAACATATGTTCTTCGAAAAAGAAAAATTGGTACACTTCCGCGCAATGATCCTCTCCGAAACAGAAGAGGCAAGAAAAGTAGAATTAAAGAAGATTCTTCCTTTACAACAAAAGGATTTCTTTGGTATTTTCAAAGCAATGGACGGTCGCCCTGTAACAATCAGGCTTTTAGACCCGCCATTGCACGAATTTGTACCTCATTCTAAAGAAGAAATCGCAGAATTAGCGAATCATTTAGGGCTTGATGCTAACAAATTAGCAACAAAAATCGACACTCTTGTAGAAAGTAACCCGATGTTGGGTCACCGCGGGTGCCGTTTGGCGGTAACTTACCCCGAAATTTACGACATGCAGGTAGAAGCTATCGCTTTAGCGGCGGCTGACTGCGCAAAGCAGAAAATCCCTGTAAACCCCGAAATTATGATTCCGCTTATTGTTACCCCAAGAGAACTTAAATTCCTCCGCCCCAATGCAGAAAAAGTACTGGAAAGAGTATTTAAAGCGGCGGGCGTAAGCGTACCTGTATCTATCGGTACAATGATAGAAGTTCCGCGCGCGGCGATTCGCGCAGGCTCTGTAGCCGATTATGCGGATTTCTTCAGCTTTGGAACAAACGATCTTACTCAAATGACTTTCGGCTTTAGCCGTGACGACGTTGCGTCTTTCTTGCCCATCTATCTGCAAAAGGGCATTTTAGACGACGAACCGTTCCAGACAATCGATCAGCATGGGGTCGGCGGTCTTATAGAACATGCGATTTTAGAAGGACGAATGAACAAACCGGATCTCAAGATTGGGATCTGCGGAGAACACGGCGGCGATCCGGCATCTATTGACTTCTGTTATAGAGCGGGATTTAGCTATGTATCATGTTCACCATTCCGGGTTCCATTAGCACGCCTTGCGGGAGCGCAGGCTGTTATCAACAATTCCGGAAAAGACATAAAGGGAGGGGTGTCAGGTAAGACAACACCCGCCACTGCCAAGGTGAAAGGCAGTAAAAAATCTGGTAAGGGGGATAAGAAGATGGCAGTAACATCTGCAAAAAAACCAGCAGCGAAGAAGAAAACCGCTGCAAAGAAGAAGACTGGTGCGAAGAAAGTTGGCGCAAAGAAAAAAACAGGCGCTAAGAAAACCACCAAGAAAGTTGGCGCAAAGAAAAAAACCGGTGCAAAGAAAACCGGTGCTAAGAAAGTCGGCGCCAAGAAAAAAACCGGCGTAAAGAAAACTGGTGCTAAAAAAGCTGGCGCAAAGAAAAAAACTGGCGCAAAGAAAACCACCAAGAAAAAAACCGGTGCAAAGAAAACAGCGGCAAAAAAACCCGCAGCAAAAAGAAAACCAGCTGCGAAGAAACCAGCCGCGCCTAAACCCGCTCCTGTAGTGATATAAGACAGGGTTTGGATATATAAAAAAAGTTATTAAAGACCCGATCCCGGGTATCTGGGGTCGGGTTTTTTCTACCCAAATGTTTGGTTTTATGATAGAATGTAGATATGATGGAAAACAAGAAGAATTCGCTGCTTATTGTAGATGATGAGGTTGTTAATATTCAGATATTGACGAACATTTTGGGTCAGGATTATACAATTTTTACCGCCCAAAGCGGAGAAAACGCCATAAAGAAAGCCCTCGAATGCCACCCGGACCTTATTTTGCTGGATATTCTGATGCCCGGGATGAATGGGTATAAAACACTCTACGAAATTAAAAATAATAACGAAATAAAGAAAACACCTGTTGTTTTTATTACTGCGCTGGATACCGAAGAAGACGAAGAAAGAGGGCTTTCGCTTGATGCGTCGGATTATATTACAAAGCCGTTTAACCCTTCGATTGTTAGATTAAGGGTTCGCAACCAGATTCAGATTGTGAATCAAATGCGTACTATTCAGCACCTTAGCATGGTCGACCAATTAACAAATATTTCTAACCGCAGAAGTTTCGACGAAAGAATGGATATGGAATGGAAGCAGGCTTTAAGGGATCAGGCGCCGATCAGCCTTTTAATGATGGATTTAGACAGATTTAAGAAAATAAACGATACTTACGGGCATTTGCAGGGCGATGTTGTACTCCAAAAAGTCGCCGAGATTTTTAAACAGTGCTTTAAACGGCCGTACGATTTTCTTGCCAGATGGGGCGGAGAGGAGTTTGTTGTTTTAATGCCCAACACCCCGTCTGACGGCGCTTTGGAAGTAGCCGAAAGAATCCGCGGCGAAATAGAAGCGGCTAGAATTCCAATTTTGGGAGAGCCGAACCTCGCGATAACGATCAGCATTGGGGTCGCTACGGTGATTCCCAGCCAGGAAAGCAGCCCGGATAAGCTGATTTTAATGGCAGACAAGGCGCTTTATGCCGCCAAGGATGCCGGCAGAAACAAGGTAATCTCGGTTTTTGTAAAATAAACCCCTCTTTAGACGCTCAAATAAAACGCCGAAAATCTAAGCATGGTACGAGGAATATATACCGGCGCTTCCGGCATGAGAGCACAGCAATGGCGGCTTGACGCTGTAGCCAACAATCTGGCAAACGTAGATACAGACGGTTATAAAAGAGATCAGGTATCTTTAAAAGCTTTCCCTGAACTGCTCCTGCGGCGAATGGAAGACGATGGGGTATATAAACACCCCTTTGGTTCCGGCGATGCTGCCCCCATTATTGGAAGAATGGGAACAGGTGTAGAATTAAATGAATCATTTACTGTTTTTACTCAGGGCTCACCTAAAGAAACCCAAAGCGATTTTGATCTTATGCTGGAAGGCAATGGATTTTTTGTTGTTGCCACTCCGTACGGCGAACGTTATACAAGAAACGGCTCGTTTATTCTTGGTAAAGAAGGCTTTCTTTTAACAAAAGACGGATACCCCCTACTCGGCGAAAACGGTCCGATTAGCGTAAGAGAAAATAATTTTAAAGTTGACGCAGAAGGTAATGTTTGGATTAATGCGATCTATCCCGATGATCCCACAGTAATGGTATCAAGGCGAGCCAATGAATGGGAAGAACCTGTTCTGCTTGATAGATTAAGAATAGTAGAATTTGAACTTGAACGCTATCTGGAAAAACAAGGCTTATCACTTTACCGTCAGAGTCAAACATCGGGTCCTCCAATCGAAATCACTGACGAAAGACGGCCAAAAGTTTTACAGGGTTTTTTAGAATCTTCTAACGTAGACCCTGTATTAGAAATGGTGCAAATGATCGAAGTAAACCGCGCTTATGAAGCGAATCAAAAAGTAATCCAGACAGAAGAAGCAATGCTGGGTACTTTAATAAATCAAGTAACTAAATTTGGTTAATTTCAAACCTCGGTTAGGTTTGAAATTAACCTTTGGAAAAACCAGCTAAAGCTGCTTTTTCCTTAAATTAGAGAAGCTAATTAAAAACTGAAGTTTTTAATTAGCACAAAAGGAGAAGAAAATGGTAAGAAGTTTATGGACCGGAGCTTCCGGCATGATAGGACAGCAGGCAAATATTGACGTTATATCCAATAACCTTGCAAACGTAAATACGCATGGCTATAAAAAGCAGCGCGCGGATTTTGAAGATCTTCTCTATCAAACAATCAGAACTGCAGGCACACCTGCCACAGAAGACACAGTTACTCCTGTCGGTATTCAGATGGGGCATGGCGTAAAACTTGCCGACACCCAAAGGGTTTTCCTGCAAGGATCGCTTCAGGCTACAGATGTTTCTACAGACTTAGCGATTGAAGGCGAAGGTTTCTTTAGAGTACAGATGTATGACGGCTCTCTTGCATATACACGTAACGGTAACTTTAAAATAGACTCTGACGGGCGCATGGTAACCAGCAACGGTTACTGGCTTATACCTGATATTATTATGCCGGAATTATTTTTGGTTGATTCGATTAGTGTAACTAAATCCGGAAGAGTAAGCGTAAAGGTTCCAAGAGACGGCGATATAGTAGAAGTTGATGTGGGACAGCTTGAACTTTACCGTTTTCCTAACCCTGTAGGTCTTTCTGCAATCGGTGAAAATTTGTTTAAAGTATCTCAAGCATCCGGCGACGCGATTCCCGGAATTCCCGGTTACGAAGGAATGGGTCTTCTTCATCATAAATTTTTAGAAATGTCCAATGTTCAGATAGTACAGGAAATGGTTAATTTGATTGTCGCTCAGCGCGCCTATGAGTTTAATTCGCGCACGATTCAGACAAGCGATAGTATGCTTGGTACTGCAACAACGCTTAAGAGGTAATTTAGATGGAAATAGCAGGATTTGGATTTAATGCAGATGATTACCGTCTTACTTCTCCGTCTGTAAACCGCGGTTCTGAGAGCTTTGAAGATGTTATAAAAAGAACAGCGCAAAGAATGTCCAATGCTGATGAATTTAATCCTCACGGCAGCCGGGACAGCCAAGGGATCGATAAAGACGACAAACTTTATCAGCTTTGCCTTGAACTGGAGACTTTCCTAGTCAAAAATCTTTTAACTAGCATGCGGAATACTGTGCAGAAATCCGGTCTTGTAGATGAAAGCTTTGCAGGCAAAATGTACGAAGATATGCTTTACGATGAATATGCCAAAGATTTTACCAAAAACGCCAGTTTTGGACTTGCGGAATCGGCATATAGGCAGCTTAGCCGGCTTCTCTAACAGGCGGCTTGGCTAATTGCGTTAAATTATCATTTATGTTATAATTTTGCCATGGGGGGGAGACCATGGCAAAAAAAGACAATAATGCGTTAATTAAAGTCCGGTTTTCTATCGGCGCGAAACTTATAATCATCATTACCTTTATTGTACTATTTTCTCTTGGTTCCATTATTGCGCTTGCTTCTTTGCTTATCCGCGGCGATTTGCGGGTATTGGCAGAAGAAAATAACATGGAAATTAACCGCCGTACTGCTATGGCGGCAGAATCCCATTTTGAAAATGTCTATTCTAATTCTGTAACTCTTATAAGGACAATAACAACCGCCGGAACATCCGCTGCTCAAAATAATTTTGTTCAGGATACTATCGATTACTTTTTTGAACGTAACCCTAATTACGCTTCTGTATTTTTTAGCGGCAGCGGACAGCAGGAAATTTTCATTAATAATGAATTTTTCGGCGCAAGGATTTTAGATCCGCTGGGGTCTGTGCAGTTGTTCCGTGACGGGTATATTTCGGTTTTAAGAAGAGCGGATGCCGGAGAAACAGTTTTTGTTAATGCTGCGCCGTTTTTTGGAACTCCATTACTGGCTATGTTTTTTCCGTGGGCAGGCGGCGGAGCATGTGTTTTATTCTCAACTGCCGACCTTCACAATTTTTTTAGCAAGGGCGTAAACCAGTCATATTTAATTAATGATAACGGCGACATTATGATACACGCGGATATCGATATGATACAGCGTATTGTAAATACCGCAGACAGCAGTTTTGTAAAGTATATTAGGGACAGGCAGGAAGATGAGTCGGCTAGGCTTCATACCGGCGAAGACGGAATCCGTTATTTTGGCGCATTTACCAAGCTAAAAACTGCAGGAGCAACTGTAATTACCAATGTCGAATACGATAAGGTCTTTGAAAATATCGATGCAACTACACTGCGGAATATTTTTCTTACAATAACAGTATTGAGTATTTCTATTATATTAATCTGGTTCTTTGCAAAAAGTATTTCTATACCGCTAAAATCTTTGGCTATTGCCGCGCATGACATAGAAAGCGGTATTTTCGAAATCTCGCTTAAACCAAAAACCAGAGATGAGATAGGCGTTTTAACAGCTTCGTTTCATCGTATGTGCAAAGCTCTGCATATCTTTGGCAGATTTACAAACCGCGACATCGCGGTTAGAGCAATGCGCGGCGAGATCAAGCCGGGCGGATTTCCAAAAAAAGCTACAATCTTTTTCTCGGATATACGCGAGTTTACTTCTATCTCAGAAACTTTTACAAATATTTTTAATAACGAAGCCTCTGATAAAATTGTCCACTGGTTAAATGAATATTTTACCCAGATGATCGAGTGCGTAGAAAAAACAGGCGGCGTTGTAGATAAATTTATCGGCGACGCGCTTATGGCGCACTGGGGCACTGCCTTTACAACCGGCAGTACGAGAAAGGATGCATACAATTGTGTCAAAGCCGCATTGTATATGCGCACTGCTCTTAAAAGGCTTAATAAAGGGCGCACAAAAGAAAATCCGGAAAACCCGCGCATAAAAATCGGCATTGGCATTAATACAGGTACAGTTACCGCAGGCCAGCTCGGCAGTGACAGACGCATGGAATATACAGCTATCGGCGATCCTGTAAATCTCGCCTCTCGTGTCGAATCGCTTTGTAAAGGATTTGGCACTGATATTTTAATTGCAGAAAACACATGGAAACTTGTTAGAAGAAGATTCGTAACGGTAGAAATGCCTTCTGTAAAAGTAAAAGGAAAATCCAAGCCGGTTAGAATATTTGCAGTTATTAACTTTGCAAAAAATCCTAAAGGACCCAAATCGATCACAAGGCTGCGGCGGGTGCTTCGTGTAGAAGAGCCTTCTAATCTTAAGCTGGATACTAATTCGATAGAACCAAAATATATTTTTACTGATAAGAGATAGGCGGACGGAATGAGCGAAAAAACCCCAACACCATATCCAACCAGTAAATTACGTTTTATTGATGTTGCCATTATTGTAGTTTTTTCCTGCACAGCGATTTTTGGGCTTTATCTGTTTCGGCAGAATTTGCTGCAGAGTCTTGATATGCAAAACTCTGACCCCGTCGGATTTATTACATTAAGAAACAATGTTGTTCAGCGCCGCCATGACGACCGCGTTTTGTGGGACAGGATTTTTATTAATTCGCCTGTCTATCCCGGCGATTTAATCCGCGCCGCAGATGTTTCGTCTGCCGCTATTAATATTGCAAATAACGAAATTTTCCTCGGCGAAAATTCTATTATAAGAATAGCGAATATTACAGACGGTCTTGGAGTTTTTGGCGTAGAACTAAGAGAAGGAAACATAAGCGTAACATCCGGCGCAGACAGTCAGGGTATTATGCTGGATTTAATGGGAAGCCAAGTACAGACAACATCCGGTACAGTGCTTGACGCCGCTGCCGGAGAAGACGGCATTTCTATTCAAGTTAATGAAGGCGCCGCAGAAATTATCAGAGAAGGGCAAACGAGAGAAATAACAGAAGGTTCGATGATTGCATTGGACACTAGGGGCGAAGAAAGAAGAGTGTCTTCTGTAATTGTAACACACCCTCAATCAAATGCGCGTTATCTAAAACATACTCAAGAGAGATACAATGTAAACTTTATTTGGAGCAGAGTAAATATTGAACCGGGAGAAATCCTGCGTCTGGAAGTTTCGGATAATTCTAATTTTTCCAGAATTGTTCACAGAGAGAATCGTACGGATAATTCTGCGCAGGCGGCTTTTGACGCAGGTCAGTGGCATTGGCGGCTTGTTTACGGAGATACAGTTTTAAGGCGCGGATTTTTTGCAATAATTGAGTCATCAGGACCCGAACTCATAAGCCCTGTTATTGACAGCGTTTACAGATTTCAGAATCAGGGAAGCCTTCCTCAGATACGGTTTCAGTGGGCAGGAAGACAGGAAGTTTTTCGTTACCTTGTAGAAATAAACGAAACGCCTGATTTTTCGCAGCCGCGGATTTCGAGGCAGACAACAGCGCCTTCTTTGGTTTTATCTGATCTAAGAGAAGGGACATGGTATTGGCGCGTAAAACCAGTGTATCAAGCAGTATACCATGGCGAATCAACTTTTTCGCGGACAGGTTCATTTAGGATCGAACAAACAAGCGAGACTGTAACAGCCGAAACTGCGGTTGTGATTCCGGAAGCTGCGATAGAAAGAGCAAGAGCCGGCAGTGCTTTGTCAGTTGTCGGGATAAGACCGGAACCTGTAACAATTCCTAACAGACCGAATATAACTGGCGGACACCCATACACCGTACAGCGCGGTGATACCCTTGGACGGATTTCGAGGCAATTTTACGGAGATCCGATGGAATGGAGCAGAATCGCTCAGGCAAACAATATAACTAATCCTGATCTAATATACCCCGGGCAAGTCTTTTTGATTCCTTGAAGTTATCGGTACTATAAAGTATATTGAGATTAATGAAAAAGATTCATTTATTTGCGCTGCTTTTACTAATGCCCGTTCTTTTCGCTTATGCAAACGAAGACTTTTGGATGAGCGCGGGCGTTGACGCGGCTTTTTTTGATTACTCATATCCTGCATACAGCGGAAGTTTATCGATAGGATACGGAACAGGTTCTGCAATTGGATTAAAACTTTCGTATTTTTTTATCGGAGAAGTAATCAATACTTTGGAATTAAATATCTTTTTTAGAATTTATATTTTTGGCATGGAAAGTTATGAAGGTCCCTTTGTTCAATTGATGGGCGGACCTGCTCTGTTTAACCGTACCGGAGAGGTTTCGGTTCCTTCGTATGCGGGAACTTTTTCTGCGAGTCTGTGTTTTGGATGGCGTTTTAATTTTGCCGAAAAGTTTTTTGCAGAAGCGGCAGTCCGCGGAGGGTTCCCGTTTTTTGCAGGTATTGGAGTTTTTGCAGGAGTGAGATTTTGATAAAAAAATTAGCGCCTGCGGCGGTAGTTTTAATTTTTTCTTTTTTGATTGTTTCGTGTCCCAACGTTTGGATGGAGCAGCTTTTAGATTTAAGGATAATAAGTTTTGACACAGGCGGCGGCAGTTCTGTTTCTAATCAGGTTTTGCTTAGAGGCGACAGAATAACAAAACCCGCAGATCCTGCAAGAGCAAATTTTTTATTTACCCACTGGCTCGACAAAGACGGCGATGAATGGGACTTTGACATTCCTCCAGTAGGCAGCATGACTTTGTATGCTGACTGGGTGAGTTACGGGATAAGTTTGAGTCAGAACAGTGTTGTGTTTGGTTCTTTAGAGGTTGGTTATTCTGTGCCGTTGCAAGCAGTAACAGTTGAGAATATAGGTGATTCTAGTACAGGCAATTTAACAATTTCCTTGTCGCCAACGGACGCTTTTACAGTTTCTACTAGTAGTTTACAAAGTTTACTTCCGGGACAGAGCTATGACATTATTGTCGGTGTGCTGCCCGGTCTCGCAATTGGAACATACACAGCAACTGTAACGATAACAAACGGCAGTGATATTACTGTTACAATTCCTGTGAGTTTAACTTTTACACCTGAGCCGACAGTTTGGGTTACTAGTCCAACACATGGCACTTCTAATGTTCCGTTTTCTGATCTAAAAACAGCATTGGATTCAATCACGACAGCGGGTGATTATACTGTTACTCTTGCTAATCCTCTCACTTACTCTCTTGCGCCTTATACGAGACCTTTCCCCAATGGATCAGATATTTCATTCTCTCTTGCAAGCGGTTTTAGTCCGGCAACAGTACAGCTTTTAAGTCCGGGAAGCCTCTTTACAATTACAGATGGTGTAAATCTTACGCTTAACACAAATGTTTTTCTGTTTGGAATAGATAACAACAATGCAGCATTGGTACAGATAAACTCTGGCGGTACTTTAACTTTGTCTACCGGAGCAATTAATCATAATAAAAACAGCGGCAACGGCGGCGGCGTATTTGTTAACGGCGGTACATTTATTATAGACAACGGTAGCATATTAGGAAATGAGGCAGCAAACGGCGGCGGAGTGTTTGTTAACAGCGGTACTTTAACTATGAATGGCGGACTTATTCAAACAAATGATGCAGTAATGAATGGCGGCGGTGTTTATGTAGATCAAAACGGAACTTTTAATATGACAAATGGTACCATTAGTTTAAATTTTGCTCTGCTTGGAAGCGGTGTATTTTTAGACGGAAATGCTGTTTTTAATTTAAGCGGTGGAAATATAAATAATGAGTTGTGTGTCAATGTATATAGTTCTTTATATTTATCAGGCACAGCCAATATTGGAGTTTTAACTTTAATCGCAAGTAGTAGTTCAGTTTGTTCAAGAATTAATATTATTGATACTTATTCGGGTACTGTAAATTCCCTTGATTTAAGGGGTAGTATTAATGTTATGAGTAGCGTTGTAAGTTACTGGGTAGGTAATACTGTAATACAGGGCAGCGGTGGTTATACTCTGCTAGAGGGAGATTTGGCGAGATTTACTCCAAGAAACTTTGTAGCAGTTGGTACAGTTGAACCTACCCGTTCTATAGCTGCTACGCATACAATAATTTTGAATACGACAAATAATGCCGGCGAGTTGCATATTACACCTCTTGGCACGATAAATAATCCATTTTATGTTACTAACGAAGCTGAATTGCGGCAAGTTGGCAGAGGTACTGGTACATACTCTGCATGGACGCTAAGCGCTTATTATAAATTAATTGCAAGTTTTGGGTTAAACAATGACTGGATTCCAATACCTGGTGAATTTACAGGTGAATTTGATGGGAACGGAAATGTGTTAAGTGGTTTAATATTTTCCAATACAGAAGAGGATCAAGGAATGTTTACAGTTCTTGGAGAAACCGGTACAGTAAGAAACCTTGGACTAGTTAATGTAAATATTACTGGCGGACAATATGTTGGCGGTATTGTTGGACTAAATAGGGGTAGAGTACAAAATTGTTTTGTTACCGGATTTATAAATGGATCCAGCAATGTTGGTGGAATTGTTGGATGGAATACAACATCATTGGGAAGAGTTGAAAACTGTGTAGCATTGCACGAAAGTATTACTGCTGCAAATGGCATAATGATTGGACGAATTTCTCCATCATTGGGTATACTTCAAAATAATTATGCGCGAAGCAATATGATTGTTACATTAAATGGAACTTGGAATCCTAATAAGACTACAACGACCATAGATGGCGCAGATATTACAAATGATACTCTTGCCGCAGCACGGGCTTGCCTTGCTATCTTTGGAACGAATGCACCGGTTTTGAATGCTTATTTGCCGTAAACACAAGTAGAAAATTTTCAACAGGCTAGGTATGGGCTGAACAGAAAAACATCTTCAGGAATTCACCGTCGAAGAGACCGAACGAAGTAAGAGGCTCGTAGACGGATTCCTCCTGAGTTTTTCTGGGCAGCAGCATACATAGCCTTGCGGCAGCGTTTTACGCTTTTCAAGATATTTTAGCAATCCGGCACAGAACCACACAGCGCCGTAAGTTCTGTGCCTCTGCGTGAGGGATTTCGGGAATAAAGCCTATTGACAGATGACTTTTTATTTACAATTTTGCAAAAGTGATATATAATTACATCAATAATAAAGTAAATAATTTTTAGGGATAAAAAATGAAAAATGATATTTCTGAGATAAAGCGAGAACTTGATGAAATTACAAAAATAATCACGAATACTGTCCCTGTAGAAGCAATTTATCTTTTTGGTTCATATGCGTACGGCGCTCCGCATAAGAATTCTGATTTAGATTTATATATTGTATTTAGTGATAACTTACAGATAAGAGTACTCGAAGCAATTATTGAGATTCGTAAAGCAATTAAACCTGTTAAAAAAATGCCGATGGATATCATCGGGCTAAAAAACAATAGATTTATTTTTAGAAAGAAGCATGCGACATTAGAACGAAAGATTGAAAGGGAGGGCATAAAACTTTATGGATAAAGATTTACTGCAACAGTGGCTTGATAAAGCCAATGATGATTTAAGGTCGGCAGAATACCTTTCTACCATGCATCATCCCACGCCAGATGAAGTAATTTGTTTTCATTGTCAGCAATCTGCAGAGAAGTATTTAAAAGGTTTTTTATATTTAAATAATATTGAACCGCCCAAAATCCATGATTTAGAAGAACTCTTAGAAATGTGCATAAGAATTAACAATACTTTTTCTGTACTATCATCAAAATTGATTGTTTTAACCAATTATGCGGTAATACCACGTTACCCAAATGAGCTTGAAATTACTAGTGATGATATGAAAATAGCCTTAAAATATGCAAGAGAAGTTCAGGAATTTGTATTGGGGATAATTAAATGTATGTAGGTATTGCGAAAAAAGGCTTACCGAGTATACCTCCCCGCAACCGCTTTGTAAAATTAAATGTAGAATATTAACAACAGGCTAGGTATGGGCTGAACAGAAAAACATCTTCAGGAATTCACCGTCGAAGAGACCGAACGAAGTAAGAGGCTCGTAGACGAATTCCTCCTGAGTTTTTCTGGGCAGCAGCATACATAGCCTGCGGCAGCGTTTTGCGTTTTTCAAGATATTTTAGCAATCCAGCGCAGAACCACACAGCGCCTTAGGTTCTTTGTGTGAAAAATTTCAATATAATATCTCTTGACAATACTATTGTAATACAATAGTATTATATAAGGAAAGTATTCACATGATACAGAGTTTTGGAAACAAAGATACCGAAGCACTATTTAGACGGGAGAAGATTAAGAGTCTCCCTCCTGAGCTTCATCAACGAGGCAGAAGTAAATTGCTTATTATTCATGCAGCAACAGATGAAAATGATCTTCGTATACCTCCTGGTAACCGCTTTGAAAAATTAAAAGGGGATAAAAAAGGTCTTTGTAGTATCCGCATAAATGACCAATGGAGAATTACTTTTAAATGGAAAGACAGCAACGCAACAGATGTAACTGTTATTGACTATCATTAGGAGAATGCAATTATGAAAAAACTGGCTTTAATAAAACCTGGAACAATTCTTGAAGAAGAATTCTTAAAACCTATGGGAATTTCTGCGTATAAATTAAGCAAAGAAATTAAGGTACAGCAGACAGCTGTTAGTCAGATTCTAAAGGGCAGCCGCAGAATAACAGTAGATATGGCATTACGCTTTTCTAGGTATTTTGGGAATTCGGCTCAATTTTGGCTTAATCTTCAAAACTATTATGATCTTGAATTTGAGTTAGAAAAAAAAGAATACCTGTTTAATGAGATTATCCCTTATAGTGAAGTTGCAGAAAAAAAAGCGGTTTATACTGTAAGGAAAAACAAGAAATCAACCCGTAAACCTCACTAGTAATCTGCATTTCTTTTTCCTCTGTGTGCTTTGCGCTTCTGCGTAAGCTTTTCCGCGAAAATCTGCGGACTTTCTTCCTCTGTGTTCCCTTCTTTTCCCTGTGCCTCTGTGTGAGAAAAACGCCAAAATTCATCCTTGATATTTTTAGGAATTCCTGATATAGTTAATCAATGGATAAGACTATTACTGTTATTAATAAAACAGATAAGAGAAATTCCGGTTATGTTGAAGGTACCGCAGAAGAACGGATGTCGATGGTTTGGCCGTTGACTTGTGAAGTAGTTTCGTTGAGTAAGAAATACGATGTTGAACAACCATTACAAAGACATATTGTTAAAATAATCAGAACAAAAAGCTAGATATTTCTGGAATTACTGGATAAGGGAGACTCAGAGCAGTAGACCTTCTTCTATTTTCCTCCGTGTTCCCTTCTTTTCCCTGTGCCTCTGTGTGAGAAAAACGCTCAAATTCATCCTTGATATTTTTAGGAATTCCTGATACTATTATCAGTATGAAGATAAAGAAAATTTTAACAGCGGGTATAGTAATTTTTGCCCTTTCATTTTCTTTATACGGAAATGAAGACGGGACAGTAATTTCTACAGTTCTAAATGAAAGAATATCAATGCGGGAAGCATTTAATAATAATGACGGCGCATGCGCATTTAGGGTGCTGCTGGGTATCGCGGAGACCAGGGTCGGACAAAACCTCACGATGGAACAATTAATTAAAGCAAGAGAGATGTATTACGGCAGTACGACAAACAGAAATTGGTGGGTGACTATCCGAAGATCAGACGGGCAGACTCAAGGGTCAAATAATGCGCTGGAAGATGTAATTAATATTGGGCTCGAACTCCTCGAGAGCAGTGAGAGAGCGCAGCTTATCAGGCGTGTTACAGCGTCTCCCGGCAGAAACAATATACCTGCGGGCACACAGGCATCATTTATTAGGGTAGGGTCGGTTTCTACTTCTAACTATCATTTTTTAGAAGGCGATGCAAATGTTAATATGATATATGATCCTTTAGATTCACTTAACTATTTTAAAAACAGAACCATCATTACATTTGACGCTATTAGTTTTTTTACGCCGGAGTAAAAGGTTCCTGTATATCATAGAAGAATGAAGAAAAAAATCTTTTTTATAATTATTATTTTTTCGCTTTTTATTGTAAGTTGTCCCAATTTATGGATGGAGCAAATCTTAGATTTAAGAATAATAAATTTTGACACAGGCGGAGGCAGTTCTGTTTCTAATCAAGTTTTGTTGAGAGGCGACAGAATAACAAAACCTGCAAACCCTGCAAGAGCAAGTTTTGTATTTGTCAGCTGGCTTGATAAAGACGGTGAAGAATGGAACTTTGACATTGCTCCTGACTCAAGTATGACACTGTATGCTGATTGGGCGAACTCTGGGATAAGCTCAAATACAGTTTTTGTTAGGTTTAATAGCGAGCCGGAAATTGGATTTGATAATTTATATGACGCGCTTGGATTTGTTAATATTAGCGGAGCAGGAGCTTACTTGATAGAAATAGCAACAGATCAATCTCTTGCGCCGTCACCATTTACTGCAAGTAATGCACCGGGTAAGGATATTACTCTTAGAGCTCGAAGCAGTAATGTAACAGTATTGCTTTCTGCTAATGGAAGCCTTTTCACTTTGAATAGTAATATTAATCTTACATTGAGTAATGGCGTAACATTGCGAGGAAGAACCGGCAATACAAATGCAGTAGTAACAGTTAATATTCAAGGCACATTAAACATGGAAGGTACAGCAGTAATTACCGGGAATGCTTCGAGTAATTCCGGCGGCGGTGTTGCTGTCAATAATGGCGGAACCTTTAATATGTCAGGAGGAACAATTAGCGGAAATAGTTCAAATAATTCAAGCGGTGGTGTAGATGTTTTTAATGGAACATTTAATATGTCCGGTGGAACTATAAACGGCAACACTGCGCCGAGCGGCGGCGGTTTATCTTGTATTGGCGGAACTTTTAGTATGACAGGCGGTACAATTAACGGAAATTCAACAACAACTAACGGCGGCGGTGTATTCAATAGCGGAACCTTTAATATGTCAGGCGGTATAATAAACGGAAATACTGCGGTAATTAGCGGCGGCGGCGTGTATATATTAGGAGCAGGAATTTTTACTAAAACTGGCGGCGGAACTATATATGGCCAAAACGGCGGCGCTAACGCAAACACTGCAAGCAGTGGCAATGGCCATGCAGCATATCATGCAAGTACAGAACCAAAAACAAGAACAAACACGGCAGACACAAATCAAAACATGACAACTATTACACAAGGCACTGCCGGCGGCTGGGATGAGCCTGCAGCGACATACACAGGTTTAAATATAAATTTACCTGCAACTAACAATGGTACTGCAGAAACTGTAAATGGCGGAACTTTTTACGGAAGCGGCGCAGCCTTTACTGCAACTGTACAAGGTGCAAATAATCCTAATCAGGAAGTAACTTGGAGTATCAGCGGAACGGTTCTTAACGCAGCAACAACAATAAATGATGGAATATTAAATGTTGCGCCTGCTGATCATGGCAAACTGGTAACCATAACAGCTGTATCAGCAGTAACGGATAGTATTTTTAATACAGTGACTGTAACAATTGTTGACTGTCTGCCGTCGGATTTTTTTGGTACGTGGAGGAAAACAACAGGTATTTTTCAACCTTATACAATCACAATTAATATTACAAGTTTATCTATGGTTGATCAGGATGGTGACGGTGTTTCTTATACAAATTTGCAATGGACGCCAGCTAGAAGTAGTAGTGCTGTTTATAGCGGCAGTCATCCAAATGGCTATGTTTTTAGTGGCGATAAAGGATTTCTTGGAGGTAGTGGCGATCTTTACAATAATACAAATCTAGGTTTTATTGCATTATCTGCTAATAGAGAACCACCATTAACATTGCATCTAGCAAGAACTATTACACAACAACATACTGTACCTGCTGATACAGGTACATATGTACCCATTTACGAAAAACAGTAACAATAATTGTCTCTTACACTCTGTGTAACTCTGTGGTTAAATCTTCCTCCGTGTGAGAAATTTGCCAAAATTATACCGATTAAAACCCAAAAACACATGACTTTCTTTCTTTTTTTTACTATAATTTAACTATGAAAGCACAAGAGAAACGGCGCGATCTGGATAAAATTAATTTTTCGATTGGCGCAAAAATGGTCACCATTATCTCTATTATTGTAGTATTATCTCTGGGTTCTATAACTGCTATGGTTTCTCTTCTGATTCGTTGGGACTTAGAGACTACCGCAGTAGCAAATAATATGGATATTAACCGCATTTCTGCGATAGAAGCCGGAAATTTGCTTTCTAACGTACATAATAATACAAGGGCGTTTATTCAAACCCGTATAGCTTTGGGTTCGCAAACATCAATTATCAATGAATCTACAGCTTCTTTTTGGGCAGGAAACCCTGACACCGCCGCAGTATTCTATTTAGTATCAGGCAGGCCGGAGCAAATTATAGTAAACGATCAATTTGTGTATATTGCAAACAAGAATATTACAAGTGCGCAGATTAATTCTTATTTTAACAGTGCAGAAATAAAATCCAAGATGGGAGACGCCGTGCGTGGACGCACGATTCTTTTAAATGCCGCGCCTAATTTTTCTAAAGCAATAATAGCTATGTTTTTCCAGTTGCAGAACGGCGGAGTAGGAGGAGTTCTTTTTTCTACAGAAAATCTTAATCATAATTTTAAGTTTGAAGTAAACCAATCTTATATGATAAGTGTAGACGGCGATCTTCTCTGTCATACCGATTTAACGTTAGTCAGAAACGCTCCGAATATTGCAGATTTAGAGTTTATTCATTCTATTATAAAAAATCCTGCTAAAGATGGGCAAAAACGTGAAGAAGATGATTTTGGAATAATGGAAAATAAACCTCGCCCAATAGAAAAAAAAGAAATTGATGTGATAATAATCGAAGAAGTTATGAGTTTGGTTAATAAAGGAATAAATCACCTTGCAGATATAGGCGTTTTAAATCTTAGCGAAAAGGATGGCAAAAAATCGCGCCAATATGTTGCGTATACAAAATTAAATCCCACAGGCGCAATTGTTATTACCAGCATAGATTATGACACGATATTTGAAAGCATAGACCGCAGGACACGGCATAATATTTATCTAACAATTGCAGTTTTAGCAATATCGATTATTTTTGTCTGGTTTTTTGCAAAATCAATTTCCGTGCCGATAAAATCGCTTGCTGTTGCCGCTCGGCAGATAGAAGGCGGCAAGTTTGATCTTGAGTTCCAATTAAAAAACCGTGACGAAATCGGAGTTCTTGCTTCGTCATTCGGAAAAATGTGTTCTGCCTTAAAGGTATTCGGCAAGTTTACAAACAGGGAAATTGCGGTAAAAGCTATGCGCGGCGAAATTAAACCGGGCGGGCTTGCAAAGAACGCAACTGTTTTCTTTTCTGATATTCGTGAGTTTACCGCTAAGTCCGAACATTTTACCAGTGTCTTTGGAGCGGAAGCGTCAGATAAAATTGTTTATTGGCTAAACCATTATTTTACTCATATGATCGATTGTATAGAAAAAACAAACGGCGTAGTTGATAAATTTATCGGCGATGCTGTAATGGCGCATTGGGGTACTGCCTACACAGTCGGCTCTGCGCGAAAAGACGCTTTTAACTGCGTTAAAGCCGCGCTTATGATGCGTAAAGCTTTGTACTTTATGAACAAAGAACGCAAAGCGGGCGATCCTGCCAATCCTTTTATAAATATTGGGTGCGGTATTAACTCAGGGATTGTAACGGCAGGGCAGCTTGGTTCTGATCAGCGTATGGAATATACAGTAATAGGAGATCCTGTTAATCTTGCTTCCCGTATCGAATCTCTTACAAAACCGCTTGGAGTAGATATTCTTATATCAGAAGATACATGGCGGCTTATTGGTGATTTATTCTTAACAGATGAAATGCCTTCTGTCACAGTTAAAGGAAAATCAAAGCCCGTTAGAGTATTTGCGGTAATTAATTTTGCAGGAGAACCAAAGGGTCCGCAAAGCATTGACGAAGTCCGTTCTCTTCTTGGCGTTGATGTGCCGGATTTAGAAGAAATTGATTTGAATGCTGACGAAAAAAAATATAAAATCGGGGAAAATTCTTAATTGACAGATGTTATACAGAATAATTCAGAAAATCCCAAAAAAAATAGAAAACGCGATAAAATAATAATAATTTTGTTTCTGGTTATTGCGATTGTCAGTGTAGAATTATTCAGGAACGATTTTTTTAAAAGTTTTAGATTGATAAATGATAAGTCTATAGGAACTGTTACTGCAAAAAAAAATACTGTTCAGCGGCGGCTTGGGGACAGGGTAATGTGGGACAGGATGAGAGAAGAATCGCAGATTTATCTTTGGGACTTAATTCAGGTTGGAAATAGATCCGACGCTTCGCTGGAAGTCGGCGATTTTAAAATTAATCTTTCAGAAAATACGCTTATCCGTATTGTTCCTTCTCCTGACGGTGAAGGTATAATGATTATTGTATCGCAGGGAAGTATCGAAATAGAAGGAAATGGAAACAGCGGCGGATTAATTGTTTATCAGAACGGGCAGTACTTTAGAAACGAACCTTTTGTACCGCAGGAGACGCGTCTAATTAGCCCTGCCGCAAACAGCAGGATTCGCTTTAACGAAAATCGCCCTGTTGTTCACTTTACATGGACAGAAATCGAAAATGCATCTTTATATACATTAGAAGTCAGCAGTGACAGAAACTTTTCTAATCGAATAATTAATGAAAATATTTCTACCGCTTTTTATACAGCTTCCGATCTTGAAGACGGTTCGTATTATTGGCGTGTAAGACCTGATTATAAAATGTTTCCTGCTCATTCGGGTCTTTCAGATTTTACAGAACCTTCGTTTTTTAGAATAGAGAAAACTACCGAGAATCTAAACGCAGAAGGACTGAGTTTTGCCCAATGGTTAGCTGCAGAATCGCCTCAGACCATTGCAGTACCTGCGGCTTTGCCAGTTGTTTCACAGCCAACAGCGGCAGCTGTTGCTCCAAGACCTGCGCCGACGCCCGCTCGTTCCGCACAGCCTTCGTTCTTACCTGCTCCACGAATTTTAAGTCCTGTTAACAATGCAACCTTTGGTCTTGAGGAGTTACGCGCGCAAAGAACAATAAACTTTAGCTGGTCTCCTGTGAGCGGAGCAAACGCTTATAACTTTGCGCTTTATCGTCAGGCGCCTTCGGGCAGACAGCAAATTGTCCGAATGACATTAAACAGAACAAATTATACATTTGAAAATCTTCCTGTATTAGACAGGGGAACTTTTGTCTGGCAAGTTGAAGCTGTAAGACAGGGAAATAGAGGAGTGGAGCAGCGCGGAAGAATAGCCGAGAGCACATTTATTATTGACTTTCCTTCTCCGGGCCCTGTACATATAGAGGATACAGGAATATTGTATGCCCAATAATAGGCAAAAGCTGCATTTATTAATTGCAATTTTAATTTGTTTTACTCATTCTCTTTTTGCGCAAGATGAAAATGTTCACCGGTTTGCATGGAGCAGCGAAAATGCTTTTATGTATGAAGTTATCTTTGAAAGATTCGAAATAGAAGACGACAGTTATATAGAAATTGAACGTATTACTACAAAAGAAGAATTTGTCGAACTTTCGCTGCCTGTCGGGTACTACAGGTTCAGGGTAATTCCGTATGATGTTCTCGAAAAGCCAAGTGAGCCTTCTGATTGGGAATACTTCGAAGTTATCCGCAGAGTTGATGGAGAGCCGGGGCAGGAACTAAAAATTGAATTTGATGATAGACCTGAGCCGGAAGAACCTGAAACAGAACCTGAACCTGAGCCCAAACCCGAACCAATACCTGAACCAACTCCTGCACCTGAGCCCGAGCTCGCACCTGAACCAAAGCCCGTATCAAAATCGGATACAATAATTAATATAAGCGCGGCTTGGTCGCCTATGCTGCCGATTTACGGACATGTTTTTGGCGAAGATTTTTCTGTTGCAGGAGTTACCGCGCGGGCAAGCATTGCTTTTAAAACGCCATTTAATATTCATTTAGGACCTGAGTTGTCTGTTACATATGACGCCGGCGAAAACACTATTTTAACTGCAGGGTTAAATCTGCTTGCTGTCAAGTTACTGCCAAACGAAAAAATAGCGATTGGTTTTAGAATCGGCGCGGCTTACCCTGTATTGCCCGAAGGCATTGACGATATAATTGCCGCATTCGGCGCATTCGGCAGATTTTATTTTACGGACTTTTTAATGCTGGAAGCAGGATTTGATTACTCCAATATTTTCGGCGAACCGCACAGCGGCTGTATTCGGCCGTTTATTGGTATTGGGCTTCAGTTTTAGCTTTAATTCAATATTGCGTTTAAAATATATAAAGTAATGTTATAAAGACCATGGGCAATCGCAATGCCGTGGAGCGAATTATACCGTAAAAACATGAACCCAAGGAATGTTCCGGAAATAACTGCATTTAAAAAACTCCATGGCCCTGCATAAATGTGACAGACAGAAAATAATATTACAGAAAACGCCAGAGCCGAGGAAGCGCTGAGGTTTAGTTCTTTTCTTTTGGACAGCAGGTAAAAGCGGAAAAAGCTTTCTTCGAGGTAAGCGGCTAAAAGACAGGATAGGCTAAGTACAGCCCACCCTGCGGCTGTTGACGGAGAATGCAGTATTATTTTCGAAGTTCCGCCGATATATATAGAGATAAGCGTTATTGAGCTGCCTATTAATAAAAGGCACGGGTAAGTGATAAAGCCGGAAATCAGGTCTTTTTTTCCGAGTCTTGCGCCCCAGTAATCTATCTTCCATGTCTTTATTAAGAGGTACCAGATTAAAGCAAGAGAGGGGATTATGTTCAGAACGATTCTTAAGGCTTCTCCCAATACAGAAAAGCCCTGCGCTTGCGAAGGCGCGCCCAGTATTTGGGCTGCAGAAACTGAAAAAAACAGGAGAATATAAAGGATAATGGCTTCGATATATATACCCATATTTTTATTTTTGTATTATAATGAAAAACATCAAATTGTTCATGTGGGCGGGGTGAAACATTGATACTGTTTCTTGTATTTACAGCTGTAGCTCTCGTTATCGCTATTTTCCTTACGCAAAACAGGGAGATGTCAGGCAACTGGCTCCAGTTTTTTGCTAAGGGTAAAGAAGCCGGTTTTACTATCAAAGATCTGGAGCAGCTTAGAAAGCTGGTTGCAAGCTGTCAAATAAAAGATCCTATATCCATATTTAAATCTCAAAAACAGTTCGAAATTATTATCCGCTCTATGGTCAATACTGTAAGGCTGTCCGGAGAGCATAATGATCCGGCGACACAGTATTTTCTTTCCAAGCTGTTTGATTATTTTAAAAAAATTGAAATGGAATCTTCTGAGCATAAATTAAAAATTTCCAACTCACGGCAGATAAGCGAAGGACAGATACTGCGCGTATTGGTTGCCGGAACCGGCGTATATAAATCCGAAGTTGTTAAAAATTTTGGTAATTATTTAACAATAGCCCGTCCTGTCAATACCAAGAATGCCGCTTCTATGCAGTGGCATGGCGTTAAGATTTCTGTTTATTTTTGGCGCGAAGATGATGCAGGTTATGTTTTTGACAGCGAAGTAATAGACGAAGTTTTTTCTAAGGGGATATCTTCGTTAAAAGTTGAACATAACGATTCGCTTTTTAGAACGCAAAAACGAAAATCGCTTCGTGTTAAATTTAGGAAGGCGGCGTTTTTATATCTTATAGCAGAAGACGATAATCCTCACCGGCTGGAAAAATCGGCTGGGCTTCGGTGTATGCTGGAAGATATCTCTGATACAGGCTGTGCATTCATGGTGCATGGTCAGGCTTCTGCAGGGCTTAGGTTGAAAGTTCAATTTTCTTTAAACAGGATACCTATATGCATTCCGGCTACTGTTCGTTCTGTAGAGTATAACGAATCAACAAATTCTTCTCTTGTACGCATGGAAGCAGATCCGCTTCCCATAGGAACGCGCAATCATATCCTTTGCGAAGTATTTGATATGCTGCCGGAAGAAGACGAAGATGAGCTTCCGTTCCGCGTATTGGAAGAAGAAGCTGATGAAGAGGTTAAGAATGCGTAAATTGTTTTTCTTAATTGTTTTGATTGTTTTATTTTCTTCGTTTGTTTTTTGCGAAGAAGAGCAGGAGCCGGCTGTGCCGCCAGTCGTGTCATTGGCTCTACCGGCGGCAGATATGCCGATTGCAGATATCGATGATCCAGAAGTTCTTTGGACACAATTTCTTTTAACTTCTAATACAGAAAGAATGACAGAGATTTTAGCTGTTCTCGGTACTACGGGAAAAGGAAACCGCAGAATTGTAAATAATCTTAACGATTATTTAATGGGGCTAAATCTTTTGTTTAGATCCGGAGTGGCGGCGCATTATACATTAGTATCTGCATGTATTTCTGCAATTATGGAGCTTGGAGACAGTTCTTCTTACCCCGCTCTTTTTTCTGTTCTCTATGCAGGTTATCCCGAAGTTATCGCGAATGAAGCATTGGGCGCAATGGAAGAGATTCCCGGGAATCTGTTTCAGTTTTTATTAAATGTTGTGGTAAATAATCCGCCAGAAGAAAAATTTGCAGCTTTTAGATCAGGCATTAACAGCAGGCGTTTAAGTATTTCCGAACGCGGTCAGCTTGCAGAGCACGCGCTTGAACAATCCCTTGCAGATACAGAAGACAATGTGTATTTACTTTCTCTGCGTTATGCATCTGTTATATCTCTTACCGGTCTAAGATGGACACGCGCCAACGCTCTTGCAATCAGGCATTATTACCGCGTGCAGTCGGATTTTCTTCATGACAATGTTTCTAAACAGTTCTTTATAGAAGCAATCGCATGCCTTGGCGCTGTTGGAAATTCTGATGCGGCTCTTGTGCTTGGTTTACAGCTGGGATTAATTAACGCCAGAACAGAGACCACAGGCGCTTTTGATCCGGATATTACAATGGCAATTGTTCAGGCTCTCGGCAATATTGGTTTCTCCGCCGTGTTTGATCATCTTCTTTACATCGGCACCTTGGCGTATCCCGAAGATATTCAAACGGCAGCCAGAGAAGCTGTAGCGCGCCTGCGATGGTAGATTCGTTGATAGAATCTTCTGTAAAACCGCTTATAAAATTTTTAACAAATATTCCTCCTTTGATATGGGCTGCTGTTGGAACAGCAGTTGGTTTTTATTTTTTATTTAATGTGCATTATATTTTTGTTATTTTATTAATAGTTTTCTTGATCGGGCTTTTTATTTTTTCATTAATTCTTAAATCATTTTTAAAAACGTCAATATGTTCTGGTTTTTTAATTGCCGGATTAATACTTGGATTGTTTTCCGCTTTTAACGGTTCCAATAATATTAATTTTGGAATCAAGATAGAAGAAGTAATTGCAATAGAAGGTTTATTAAAAGAAGATCCGGTTGTTGTTTCGGGCGGCAGTATAATGGCGGATGTTTCTCTGCGCAGAAGCAAAGGGCAGGGATTTACGGTAAGCTCAGACGGTATTATTACAGTTTTTTTTCCAAAAGAAAGCGCTGCAAGAATAAAAGAATTTGGGAGAGGAGCGGCAATTTATGCAGAAGGCTCTCTGCGTTCTACTGCATGGGGTTTATCATTCAGCGCTGATTCATTGCATGTTACAGAGCCCGCGCCCGCAATCGAACAAATGCGTACTAGGCTCAGGTTAAACATTATAAACCGTTTCGAAAAAACACAGTTCGGCGGATTATCGCTTGCTTTGCTTTTTGGAATCAGGGATAACCTTGATTCACAATACACATCGCTTTACAGAGAAGCCGGTTTGTCTTATATTTTAGCGCTTTCTGGAATGCACCTGGCGATAATCGCCGCGCTCATTTCTTTTTTATTAAAAAAACCGCTTGGTCTTAAAGGGTGCGCAATTGCGGGCGCTGTAATAATTGTGCTTTACTGTCTTTTTACAGGTCCAATGCCAAGCCTAAACCGCGCAGCTTTAATGTATGTTATTGGAGTTATCACAATCCTTTTTAATTTTCCAAATAAAGCAATGTCAGTTTTAGCCCTTTCATTTATTATTCAAATTATTATTACGCCTGCCGCGGGGAGCTCTCTATCGTTTGTTTTATCGTATTTAGCAATGCTCGGTATTCTTATAATAGGAAAAAATCTTTCAATGCTGCTGGAGGGTAAAATACCAAACTTTCTCTTGCAGCCGCTGTCTGTTTCGTCAGGAGCGTTTCTTGCAACAGCAGGTGTTTGCAGTTTTACTTTTGGAACAATCGCGCCTATCGGCATTATTGCAGGCCTTGCGATTGTTTTGCTTACAGCTGTTTTTATGATAGGCTCAATTATATGGCTTTTATTAGATCTGATTTCTATTTCTGTTTTACTAAATCTTCCTCTTCATTTTTTATACAAGCTGATGGAAGCGATAGCAGCTGCAGCGGGAAAAGTTCCCGGTATTACTGCAAATTCATTTTTGGTTTTAGCGATGTCGGCTGTTTTAACCGCTCTGATTGTTGTTCTGGAAAACAGGCGTAAAACAAAAATGTTAAAATTACTTTCTTTTAGGGTATCTTAAATATGATTAATTATAATTCGGCTTCGGCTTTACGGTCTTTTCTTGACAATGAAGGGCTTGGAATGCAAAAAAAGTTTGGACAAAACTTTTTAATTAATCCTCATGTAAGAAAGAGTTTAATAGACGAGTTGGGCTCAAAGGAAGGGGAGGAAGATTGGGAAATTGGTCCCGGAATCGGCGCAATGACAGCTATGCTTTTAGAACAGGGGTTAAAAGTAAAAGCCTTTGAGATCGATCACGGTTTTATAAATGTTTTAAAAAAATTGTTTGGGAGCAATGGTAATTTTACTCTTATAGAAGGCGATGTAATGAAAACTTGGCAGAGTCAGCCGCCGTCTCAATTTTTACTTGGTAATCTTCCTTACAATATAGCGGCTGCTTTTTTGGCAGATCTAATAGAAAAGGAAAGGGTTTTTTCGCGCATTGTTGTTACAGTGCAAAAAGAAGTGGCGCTGCGCATGGCAGCCGCCGCAGGGTCGCAGGATTATTCATCTTTTTCTGTACTGTGCGCCAGCGCCTACAAAGTAAAACCGTTAATGTTAATACGAAGGGATTCGTTTTACCCCAAACCGAATGTAGACAGCATGGGTGTTTTGCTGGAAAGCAAAAACAGTCCTAAGTGCCCTGCAGGTTTTTTTCCGCTTGTACGCTCTCTTTTTGCTTCGAGGCGTAAAACTGTTAAAAATAATTTAAAGGTATTTGTCTCATCG
This sequence comes from Treponema sp., assembly GCA_009784935.1. Classification (GTDB taxonomy): domain Bacteria; phylum Spirochaetota; class Spirochaetia; order Treponematales; family Breznakiellaceae; genus WQXQ01. The sequence continues at coordinate 64,067 of WQXI01000004.1, read as the reverse complement.
GCAGAAATCTGCGAAGCTGCCCTGCGGGAAACCGGAATAAACGAAAATGAACGCGCAGAAAATCTTGAGCTTGACGCTTTTTTATCACTTGCAAAAACCATTAATAATATGCGAAAATAGAAAACGAATGGTTATTGCAGGCAATATAGCTAAAATAGAAGAGAGGATTCTTAACGCCTGCAATAAGGCAGGCAGAAAGCGGGAAGAAATAACCCTTATGGGTGTTTCTAAATTTATTCCGGTTAATCTTATCGAGGAGGCGTTTAACGCGGGTGTGCGTTATTTTGGAGAGAGCAGGGTAAAGGAAGCTGTAGAAAAACTTGAAGGTTTTAAAATTAACCGCAAAGAAGCGCAGATTCATTTAATCGGTTCTCTTCAGCGTAACAAAGCAAAAAACGCCGCAATGTTTTTTGACTGCGTTCAGTCTGCAGACAGAAACGAGCTGATTGCCGAGCTGGAAAAACATTCGCAATTGCGAAGCAAAAAGTTAGATGTTCTGCTGGAACTGCATACGGGAGAAGAAACAAAAAGCGGTTTTGAGAATTTGGATGCTCTTTTTAAAGCGGCAGAAAATCTTTTGAGCTGCAAAAAATTGCAGCCGGCGGGGCTGATGACAATGGCTCCTTTTACGGATGATAAAGAGGCGGTGCGCTCTTCTTTTAGGCAGCTTGCAAAAGCGCAGGAAGAAATGCAAAAGCGTTTTCCGCCGGCGGAGAACTGGGCTTGTTTAAGTATGGGTATGTCAAATGATTTTGAAACAGCCATAGAAGAAGGTTCAACTTTGCTGCGAATCGGCAGCGCGATATTTAAAGGTTAAATAACAGTAAATGAAAAGAATTGTTTTTTTATTGATTTTGTTTTCTCTTTTTTTTACATCTGTTTATAATACGTATGCCCAAAATAATAGATTAAACGTAAATGAGCCGACTACTGTAACATTTGATCCGTCAGAAATGTCCCAATGGGCGAGGGATGTTAGACGGTTCGAGATAATCGCGTTTGGGACTTTTCCGTTTTCATTGTTTGTTGTTTCGTTTGTTACGGACATGATCCGCTGGAACAACGCAAACGGTATGGATTTTTCGGAACAGGGACGGCGTTATGCTCCTTGGCCGTTAAAATCCGCAGGCGCGATCGAAATGTCCAATGATGAAATTTTTAGGACATTTTTTATAGCCGCCGGCGTTTCTTTAACGCTTGCGCTTATTGATTTAATAATTACAAATACAAAAAGAAACAATGAACGCCGCCGTGTAGAAAGCACGCCTCCCGGCTCTATCGATATCGAAAGAATACCTTACGGCGAACCGGAAGAAGATGAAAGTTAATGCCTTGTTATTCTTGTATCATTAGAGACATTAAAGAAAAAAATATTCTATCTTTAAGGCTTGATAGGTATATATCAGAAAATATTAATTTGCTTTCCCGTTCGCAGATCAAAGCAAGAAACCTTAAAGCAATAGTAAACGGAAAAGAAGTTAAAGTTTCCAGACTGGTAAAAAACGGGGACAGCCTTGAATTAAACTGGGAAGATAATCCTCCTATGGATATTGTTCCGCAGGATATTCCGCTTAATATTATTTTTGAGAATGAAGATTGTATTGTTGTAAACAAAGAACAAGGCATGGTTGTTCATCCGGGTGCAGGCAACAGGCAGGGCACTCTTGCAAATGCGCTGTATTACCGCATTCTAAAAAAAGGCGCCGCTGACGTGGGCTGCGCCGCTAACGCCGGCAGTCTTCGTCCGGGAATAGTTCATCGTCTTGATAAAGATACATCCGGTGTTATAATCGCCGCTTTTAATGAAGAAGCGCATGCGTTTCTTGCAGAACAATTTAAAGCGCGCGTTACATTAAAAAAATATGTTGCAATTGTTTTGGGAGTTCCAAAAGAAACAAAAGGCAAAATAGAAACGCTTCATTCAAGAGACCCAAACGATCGCAGGCGTTTTAAAGTTTCTGCAAACGGAAAAACCGCCGTTACTTTTTATAAAGTTATCAAAAGCTGGGGGAAGTATTCGCTTTTATCACTGCGTCCGCGCACCGGGCGTACACATCAGCTTCGTGTGCATATGCGTCATATAGGCTGCCCGATTCTCGGAGACCCGGTTTACAATAGCGCGGACAAACAGTTTCCCAATGCGGCGCTTATGCTTCATTCAAAAAGTCTTGCTATCATTCTGCCCGGCGAAGCAAATAAACGTATTTTTTCTACTGATAAACCGCAGCGTTTTATCGATGTAATAGAAAAATTAGACAGGATTTATAAGCATGAATAATATTAAAATTGAAAATCTTAATATCGAAAATATTAAAATCGAAAATCCTTGTATTATCAAAGAGACAAACGATTACGCTGTTGTATTTAAGCCGCCAAAAATGCACTGCGCTCCCGGTAAATACGAATATACTCTGCTCGATTGGTATAAAGCAAACTCACATAAAGTTTTTGATATAATGCACAGGCTGGATTACGAAACGCATGGACTCGTATTGTTTGCAAGAAACGAAAAAAGTTTTAATTTTTTTAAGGAGCTTCAGGATAATGGAGAGTTTATAAAGGGATATTCGGCTGTTTGTTCAAACTTTGATAAACTTCCAATACCAGAACTTCCCCATACTATTCAAAGCTATTTTCGTTCCTATGGTCCCGGCAGAAAAATCGTTCGTCCTGTAACGGAAATTCCGGAAAATAATAAAAGGCGCAAAGAGATCGCAAAAGATAAGGGCGGTTTTTACAAAACAGAAATAATTGATATAAACAATAATGTTTTTACGCTGCAGTTAAAACGCGGGTTTAGGCACCAGATAAGGTGTCATCTTTGTTGGATTGGGTTTCCTATTTTAAACGACCCATTGTATCCGCAGACAGAAACCGCTGTAAATGAAGAATCTGGACAAAAGGCGCTTGCATTAAAAGCGCATGCGCTTTATTTTGCAGACCCTGTAAGCGGCGGGCGTATAGAATGCAGAATTCCGCCATTGGAATAAAAAATAAAATTGTACTATAATAAAGTATGAAAAATGTCTTCTTTATTGGGATAAAAGGAACCGGTGTCTGCGCCCTTGCAGAACTCATGCATAATGCGGGTTTAGATTGTTCCGGCAGCGATATACCCGAAGAATTTTATACAGACACAATTCTTAAAGAACTTAATATTCCCGTCTATGAAGATTTTGATAAGGACCGTATTACAAAAGATATTGACCTTGTTATTTATTCTGCCGCTTACAATGCAGAGACCAATCCGCAGCTTGCAAGAGCTTATGAACTGGAAATCCCCGCTCTCAAGTACACAGAAGCTCTCGGTGCATTTTCTGCCCGTCATGATTCAACCGGTGTTTGCGGCGTTCACGGAAAAACCACTACCACTGCAATTTGCGGAACGCTTGCAAGAGCTGCGGGTATTCCTGCGCAAGTTCTTGTAGGTAGCGCCGCGCTTGATTTTGGCGGCAGGTCTACTCTTAGTCTGGGTGATAAATATTTTATTGCAGAGACCTGCGAATACCGTAAGCATTTTTTATCTTTTTCTCCAAAACGAATTATAATTACTTCTGTAGAAAGCGATCATCAGGATTTTTTTCCTACATACGAATCTATAAGAGACGCGTTTGTTGAATACTGCCGTCTTTTGCCAAAAGGAGGGCAGTTGATTTACTGCGCTGATGATCCCGGCGCAAGTGAAACAGCACAAATTATTAAAAACGATAACCGCGGGATAGAAATTATTCCTTACGGGTTTACAGCGCCAGGCGATTTTAGAATTACATCTTATGATGTAAAAGACGAAAGAAGCGTTTTTTCTGTAGCGGGGATTCCGGGTCATATTAAAATGCGTATTCCGGGAAAACATCAGGCGTTAAATGCCGCCGCCGCTATTGCTCTAACAGTTTCGCTTGCAAAGAACGAAGGCGCTGATTCGCTCAGCGATGAGCAGACAGCGTCAATTAAAAGCGCGCTGGAAAACTTTAAAAGCACAAAGCGCCGGAGCGAAATTATCGGAGAAGCAGGCGGTATTCTTTTTATTGACGACTATGGACATCATCCCGCCGCTATTAAAACCACACTGGAAGGGATAAAAAGTTTTTACCCAAAACGCAGGTTAATTGTAAGTTTTATGCCGCATACTTATTCTAGGACAGCCGCTCTTTTGGATGAATTTTCTTTTTGTTTTAATGACGCAGATGTAATGTTTTTTCATAAGATTTATGCTTCTGCAAGAGAAAATTATAAAGGCGGCGTTAACGGAAAAACATTGTATCAGAAAACAGCAGATGTCCGCGGAAGAAAAAAAACTTGTTATATAGATGAAGTTGATGAAGCTTTTGCGCCTCTGTGTGAAATATTAAAGCCAGGTGATATATTTTTAACTCTCGGCGCGGGAAACAACTGGCCGCTCGGCGTTAAACTTTTTAAACATTTTAGTTCCAATTGAGAGGTTTAATATGGTTAGCATGACAGGTTTTGCGTATAAGGAAATAGCTGCACAGGATTTTTCTGTATCTATAGAAATAAAAGGCGTAAACAGCCGGTATCTGGATATTTATGTAAATCTTCCGCCGTTTCTTTCTATGTGCGAAGGAAAGATAAGAGAGATGGTTTCTTCTTTCTGCGGAAGAGGAAAGATAGAAGTCTTTGTTAAAGTGCGTGAAAAAGATGTGCCTGTAAACATTAATATTAATAAAAGCGCGGCAAAATCATTTTACAGCGCAATGCTGGAAATTGCAAAAGAGCTTGGAATAAAAGAAAAACCCAGTCTTCATTCTTTATTAAAGATAGAAAGCGTTATAGAGATAGAAAAAGATCGTGATATAGAAAAATACTGGGCTCAGATAGAGCCTATTGTAAAAGAAGCCGTACAGGTCTTTTGCAATGAACGTGAAAGGGAAGGAAAACATACACAGGCCGAAATACTTTCATATCTTGATACAATAGAATCATCGTTAAATAAGATAAGTTCTTTTGTTCCCGTGATAGAACAGACTCTTAAAGACAATATAAAAACCCGTTTTAACGAAATGCTGAATAACAATATCGATGAAAATAGAGTGCTGGCAGAAACAGCCGTGCTCCTTTTAAAATATACGATCGCAGAAGAAATCTCACGGCTTTCTTCGCATATCGGCGAGTTTAGGGCAGAAGCAGAAAGAAACCCCAGACCGGGAAAAAAACTCGATTTTCTTTGCCAGGAATTAAACCGGGAAATAAACACAATTGGCTCAAAGAGTGCTATAATAGAAGTAAGCAGTGAAACCGTAAGAATGAAAGAAACTCTGGAAAACATAAGGGAGCAGCTGAGAAATATAGAATAAGGAGCTTTGAGAACGGATGAAGAAAGATATTAAAATCGCCATTTCCGGAAGAAGCGGCTGCGGCAATACTACTGTCAGTAAAATGATCGCAGATCTCCTTGGTTTGCGTTTTATTAATTTTACATTTCGTTCTCTTGCAGAAGAAAGGGGACTTGATCTAAAAGACATTCTTGAACTTGCTGCAAAAGATGATTCTATAGATAAAGAAGTTGATATAAGGCAGGTTCAGATTGCACTTGAAGAAAACACAGAAGAAAAAACCGGTTGTGTTCTTGGTTCGCGCCTTGCAATCTGGATGTTAAAAGAAGCTGATCTAAAAATCTATCTTGACGCAAAACCGCAGACAAGAGCCGAGCGTATCGTAAACAGAGAAGGCGGAAATCTGGAAGAGGTTGCCGCTTTTACTGCAGAACGCGACAGACAGGATCATGGCAGGTACTTGCGTATTTATAATATTGATACTGATGATTATAGTTTTGCAGATTTAATAATTGATACTGATAATATTAATCCTCAGCAAATTACTGACATTATTGTGCAAAGAGCAAGGGAAATAAAATGATAAAAGGCGTAAACCCGCCGCTGCATGTAAAACCGTCTTCTGCGCCGCCGACAGCAAAATCTTCTGTTTCGGTCTCTGCTTCACCTTCAATGCAGTCAGTTCCGCGCGCGGCAGTGCCGCAGAGTGCGGCGCCGCACTCTGCGGCAACATTAGCGGCTTCTGCAGGACTTCCTGCCGACAGGCTTTCGTCTTCGATTATATCGTTTGCGAGATTCTTTCAGCTGCCCTTAAAACCGCAGATTTTGGCAGATATACGCCGTCAGGCATTTTCCGCGCCGCAGCCGGCACAACAAACAACAGGGCAGCAAACAGCGGCACAGCAAATAACAGCGCAAGTGCGGGAGGCGTTGGCTCTCTCCGCTGCCGCCGCAGAAAGCAAAGGAACAGAACTGCAGTCCAAAGCTCTTGAATCATATGCTGCGGCAGTTGATCCGGATTTGCGGCGTCATCAGAAAGAACACCAGGGAAAACGCAATAAAGAAAGAAACGAAAAGGATGATAAGACAACAATAAAAACCGGTTCTATAACCGCGGATATATTAAAAAAACTGGTTTTTGATTATTCCAAAGATGACGAGCTGCTTGAAATTCTAAACAAACTGCCGGGAAAAAATGGGCAAAGATGGGTTGTGCTTCCTTTCGATTTTATTAATGACGATATTCAATACAAGGTATCTATGAGAGTTCTGCTCGATGGAGATAAATCTTTAAACAGAGCGGTTTATATGTTGTTGGATATTTGTAACTGTGATCTAGATAAAAGATGGGTTTTTATTTTAGAATCCGCAAACGAAACGCCTGCAAAATTGTGTGTTTATTTGCCTCAGCAAGTGTCAAAGGAAATAACTGAGCAAGTTAGGCAGGAATTATCACAGGTTCTTGGTGTTTCAATAGAGAATATATCGATAAAAACAAATACAGAGTCATTCCCATATGAGGGAGATTCCGGTGATTATATGCCTTCTGTCGATGAGAATATATAGATGAGAATGTATAAATGAGGACAATTGAATGAAAAAGAAAAAAACAGCATCTGCGATTGGCTATGAAACCGGCGATATTGCGCCTGTGCTGTTGGCTGCCGGCAGGGGGCATAAGGCAGAACAAATAATAAGCATAGCAGAAGAGGCGGGAATCGCTGTTGTAGAAGACGCGGCTCTTGCAGCTTTGCTGGAAACAAGCGCAAAACCGGGCGATTATATCCCTCACTGGTGCTGGGAAGCAGCCGCAAAGGTACTTGCGTTTGTAATGGAGCAGGAAAATAAGGGGAAAAGGGGCTATTGACTTTTTCTGCCATTTTTGTAAACATAAGGTAAATAGCGGCTGTCGTATAACGGCTATTACCCTAGCCTTCCAAGCTAGAGACGTCGGTTCGACTCCGATCAGCCGCTTACAGCGTCTGCTTCGTCAGCCGCTCGATATAAGCGTCTGCTCCGTCAGCCGCTTACAGCGTCTGCTTCGTCAGCCGCTCGATATAAGCGTCTGCTTCGTCAGCCGCTCGATATAAGCGTCTGCTTCGTCAGCCGCTTAGTAAAGTGTACAAGGGTCCATAGCTCAGCTGGTTAGAGCGCTTGTTTTACACGCAAGATGTCCGCGGTTCGAATCCGTGTGGGCCCAAAGTAAACGGGAGGTAAAAATGAAAAAATTATTTTATATCTGTTTGGCGTTTGTTTTATTGCTGTCTTTTTCCTGCGAAAGAAAAACAGATGATCTTGGTCCCATTACCGATATGGGAGTAACTGTTCGTCTGCTTACCGATTCTACAGGTGTAGATGATAAATCCTTTAATGCCGCCGCTTGGAGAGGTATTCTGGAATTTTACGGAGATTCTTGGGCAAACCAGAGACAGAGAGGCAGAGCATACGACTGGGTTACTGCCACAGATCAAAGTATGTATATTCCCAACCTTAGACAGGCAACTGACGAAGGCTACGATTTAATTGTCGTTAATGGCTTTACATGGGACGGCGCGCTGACACAGGTTTCCAATGATAATCCAGATCAAAAATATTTAATTGTTGACGTCGATTGGGTAGAAGCCCAAAATGTTATGCAGGCGACTTACGCAGAAAACGAAGGTTCATATCTTGTCGGCGTTGCGGCTGCGTTAAAAGCGCTGGAAGACGGTATCGAAAATCCGCGTTTTGGTTTTATCGGCGGAGTACCCGGAGCTGTAATTACAAAATTTCATGTAGGTTATGTTCAAGGTATATTATCCGTAATTCCTAATGCGCAGATGGTTGATTACTATGTAAACAGCTGGAACGAACCCGGGCACGCAAAGATTCAAGCTATGACTTGGTACGATTCCGGTGTATATGCGATTTTTTCCGCGGCTGGTAACAGCGGTAACGGAACAATTGCTCAAGCGAGAGAATACCGCGCGGCAGGCAGAAACGTCTGGGCTATCGGTGTAGATTCCGATCAGTTCGAAGACGGACTGTACAATGCCACAGAATCTGCTGTACTTACATCGATGATTAAGCGGGTAGAAAGCAGTGTTCTATATGCGCTTAATGAAGTTAGAAATGGTACATTTGCTCCCAAGGTTATTGTATTTGATTTAAAAGCCGATGGTGTTGGTTTTTCTGATGCTAATCCGGCTTTGAGCAGGGATATTGTTGCCGCTCTCGAAGTTGTCAAAGGACAAATTTCCAGCGGCGAAATTGTAGTTGCGGCTACTCTTGCAGAAGCTATGCGGCTGCCCGGCTTTCCGCGAAACCTAAGAGCGATTGACGACTAGAATAAAAAAGATTGAAAATAAAATTCTAGAAACATTCACCGGCTCTAATGCGGCGGTTTCCGCTCTTGTTGTGTTTCTTGGTTTTTTTGTCGCCACTTTGATTCTCTTTATAATCGGAAGAAACCCTGCCGGCATGTATCAGGCAATTTTACAAGTTGTAAGCGGTTTTGATTCACGGCGCGGAACATGGAATGTGCGTTATATCGGCGAATGGCTTGTTGTTTCTATGCCGCTTATTCTCTGCGGTTTAAGCATGGGATTTTCTGCGCGGGCAGGGCTTTTTAATATCGGAGCGGAAGGGCAGTACATTGCAGGTTTAACTGCGGCGCAGATAATAGCTCTTTCGTTTCCTAAAACATTTATTTTTCCGGTGTTAGGCGCTATCGTAATCGGATCTATGTGGGGCAGTATTGCCGGTTTTTTTAAAGCAAGGTACAGGGTCTCAGAAGTTGTAACCACAATTATGATGAACTATATTGCACTTTATCTGCATCGTCTTATTTCTTTGAGGATTCCCGGAAGCACTACATTTAAAACGCCGGATTATGCCGAAGCAGCTTCTCTTTCCAATTCTTTTCTTGCATCTATTACAAATAATTCCAGGCTTAATAACGGACTTTGGTTTGTTATCGCGGCAGTTATAGTTTATTGGCTCGTAATGGAAAAAAGCACTCTTGGGTTTTCTCTGCGCGCGGCAGGTTTTAACAGAGACGCTGCGCTGTACGCAGGAATGCGTGTTAAAACAAATATTACTATCGCTATGGCTGTCTCCGGGGCGTTTGCAGGTCTTGCGGGAGCTGTAGTTACGCTTGGCATATTTACACACGGAAGGATTTTATCTTCGTTCGAAGGTTACGGTTTTGACGGCATTGCAGTTGCGCTTGGAGGAAATTGCACTGCGCTGGGAACAGCAATTATGGGGTTATTGTTTGGAATGTTAAAATCTGCACAGCCCCTAATGCAGTCGCGTCAGATACCAAGAGAAATAGTTTCTATTATAATGGGACTTGTTGTTATTTTTATTGCTTTAAGGCCGGGGATTCAAGTCTTTATTGAATGGCGTTCCAGAGCTATGGCAAAAAAGGAAAAAGAATGACAAACATGCTTCCTTCTACACTGATGATAGTCTCTCCTATTTTAATTGCGGCAATCGGAGGTATGATCTGCGAACGGGCAGGCGTTGTAAACATCGCGCTGGAAGGGCTCATGTCAATCGGCGCAATGACTGCCGCAATTGTACATGTACTGCTGGAATCAGGATTCGGCTTTTCTATTCCATTGGCACTTTTTTCCGCTGCGATTGCAGGCGGATTGTTTTCGCTAATTCACGCGTTTGCTTCTGTTTCATTAAGAGCGGATCAGGTTATTTCCGGTACCGGGATTAATCTTCTTTCTAACGGGATAACAGTTTTTATCTGCCAGCTTGTGTTTAGGATGGACAGGAGCTTAAGTTATAAGATGGGAATGCAGACAGGCGTATTTGGAATTTATCCGACAATTTGGATAGCTCTTTTTATTTTAATTGTTACATGGTTCATACTGTACAAGCGTCCGTTTGGTCTTAGACTCCGCGCTGCAGGGGAACATCCTCAGGCTTTGGCGGCTTCCGGCGTTAATGTTGTTAGAATCAGATATATCGCAATAATTATTTCCGGTCTTCTTGCAGGTCTTGCCGGAGCGTGCGTAGTTTTGACTCAGGACATTCAATTTACAGTTAATACAATTAACGGGAAAGGTTTTATTGCTCTTGCCGCAGTTTCGTTTGGGCGCTGGATTCCGCTGGGCGTACTCGGCGCAAGCCTGCTGTTCGGCGTTTCTTCCAGCCTTGCAATTAATGTTTTTAATTTTAGAGTTTTAGATTTTTTGCCGTCAGAAGTTTTTAATATGCTGCCTTATCTCATTACGCTTATTACGCTTGTAATTTTTTCCGGAAAAGATTATGCGCCCAAAGCAATAGGAAAATCACTTTAATACAACTTCTGTTCTGCCGTATCCGCCGAGCTCAGGCCGTGAAAAGCCAAATTCTGCGACTGCCGGATGTTTTCCCAAATAATCATGAACCCCCTGACGCAGAATACCATGTCCTTTCCCATGAATAATAGAAAAGTTTCTTAGCCCTGACAAAACAGCCGCATCAAGCTGACGGCGGACAAGTTCCATTGCGTCTTCGAATCGCATGCCTCTTATTTTTAATTCATAAACTGCGCTGCTGGAAGCATTATACTCGGCTGTCCAAGAACCTTTTGGGCTGGAATTTGATTTGGATGATTGTGATTTAGAAACAAGAACAAGTTCGGCTTCTGGGAATTTCATTTTTACCGAACCGACTTCTACCATCCATGAGTTATTTTTTTCTGCGCGGATAATTGTTCCTCGCTGTTTAGAAAGCCCTGCAAAAACTTCCATACCCGGTGTAAAGCTTTGTTTAGCGGCAGATTGCTCTTCTGTTTTTAATATTTCCTGACGGATAGCGTTTTCTTCTGTTTCCAGCGCTTCGCTTTCGCTTTCTGCATAAGAAGCAAGTTTGTTTAAATAATCTTTTACTTTTAATGTTTTTTCGCGGTCTATTTCGCCTTCTTTTAATTCGCGCACAAGGTTTTCCAGTGTTTTTCTGCTCTCCCGTAAATATTGGTTAAGCGAACCTATGGATTCTCGTTTTAGTTCGGCTTCTTTTTGGCGCAATTGCAGTTCTTTCAAATCCGCTTTTCTGATTTCTTCGTTTAACTTTATTTTTTCCTGTTCGCTTTTTTTCTCAAGGCCTGCAAGTTCTCTTTGTTTTTGTTCAAGACCCTTGATCATTTCTGAGACATCGGATTTTTCTTCGTCTATATAATTTCTTGCCATGTTGACAATTTCTATATCCAAGCCGTTAGAAGCCGCAATATCAATTGCTCTGCTTTCGCCGGGAAGCCCGTTAATTATTTTGTATGTAGGAGAAAGCGTCTGCGCGTTAAATTCTACCGATGCGTTTTCTACGCCTTCTCTTGTATAGCCGTAGTGCTTTAAAATACCGTGGTGAGTTGTAATTATCATTCTTGAGTTTTTTTCGATAAGGTAATCGATAACAGCCATTGCAATTGCGCCGCCTTCCTGCGGATCGGTACCTGAGCCAAGTTCATCGAGAAGAACGAGTGATTTTTCGGTTGCAGCCGATGTAATAGCCGAAACATTTGTAATATGCGCAGAAAAAGTAGAGAGCGATTGATTAATGGACTGTTCGTCGCCGATATCAGCGTATATTCCGTCAAAGAAAGGCAGAACGCTTCCTTCATCCAGCGGAAGAGCAAGAGCGCTTTGGTTCATCATTGCAAAAAGACCAAGAGTTTTTAACGCTACTGTTTTTCCGCCTGTATTGGGACCTGTTATTATTAATGTGCGTATGCTGCTGTTCATTTCGATATTAATCGGAACTGCATTTTTGATTAATGGATGGCGCGCCTGTTTAAGATAAAGGCTTTTATGCTGGTTTTCGTTTATTGCAAATTTTCCTTTTATTGCAATAGAATATTTTGCTTTTGTTCTTATACATTCAAGTTCTATAATTTTTGAATGGAGTATTTTTAAATCCTGCGCATGGACAGAAATGCTTTCTGTAAGTTCGCGCAGTATTTTATGAATTTCCGCGTCAAGGTTTCGTTTTTCCAAAAGGAGAGCGTTGTTTTTTTCTACAACGTCAAGCGGCTCAACAAAAATTGTCTGGCCGCTGCCTGACGCTTCATGCACAATTCCCGGGATTCTTGAACGGTAATTGATTTTTACCGCAAGCACAGCTCTTCCGTCTCTTTGCGAAGGAAGCGGCGATTGAAGCATTCTTTTATAGTCATCGTCTGCAGAATATCTCGAAACCGCGCTTTTTAAGTCTTTTTCAAGGCCAGCTATTCGCTTCTTAATAGCCCGTAATGCGGGAAGATCTCTTAGGTTCCCTTCTTTATCGATGATTTTAAAAATCTCTGCGGCAGCAGGTTTGCAGTCAAAAAAGTTTTTGTTATCAAACGGATAATGATGTTTTACCAGCCAATTTTTAAATTCTATGCCGCGTTCGATAAATAATCCAACAGCGAGAATCTCATCTAAATCCAAAACAGCGCCTTGTGTTTCTATTTTTGGCAGAAGAAAACCTACAGAAGGCAGCCACAAACGCGGCTCATCATTATTGGATTTAATAATAGAAAATACAGCCCCAACATTTTTTTTAGCTTCGATAAGAGAGTGTTCATCATCATAGAATGGAACAGAATTTTTTATAATTACAGAGGCTTCTTCGCTTAATGAATAAGACGCTGCCTGTTTCATAATTTGCGGATATTCCAGAAGTATCTGAGTTTTTTCTTGGATTGTTTTTTTGCCGGTAGATCTGCTAGTCGTCATTTTCTTTGCCTTTCAGATCATCGATGATACGCAAAAAACTTTCGTATCTGTCCTCGTGAATGACTCCGGCATGAACCGCTTCCATAATTTTACAGCCAAGTTCTTTTCTGTGCGAACATGAAAGCCCAAAACTGCATTTTCCGGCTAAAGGAGAAAACTCGCGCAGATGAAGTATTACTTCGCTTGAGTCAATTCCGTCAGGAATAAAACGCCGTACTCCGGGAGTGTCTATAATGCGGGTTTTATCAGAAAGCTCAAACATTACTGACATTGTTGTTGTATGAACGCCTCTGTCATATTTTTCGTTTATATCCCCTTCTCTTATATCCAATCCCGGCTGCAGCGCGTTTATTACGCTGGATTTACCAACGCCGGATTGTCCTGTTAAAACGCATGTTTTTTTGCTGATTTTTTTTCTTAATTCATCGAGCCCTTCGCCTGTTTTTGCCGAAACCCGTATTACATCGTAGCCAATACGGATGTATTCTTCTAAACGTTCATCAACGTCTATATCATCGTATTCAAGGTCTGTCTTGTTGCAGATAACAATCGCTTCGATTCCTGCAATGTCCGCCTGCATTAAAACTCTGTCCAAAAAACGCGGCCTAAACGGAGGAGATACGGGAGTGCAGAAGCAAAGCGCAATATCTACGTTTGCCGCCAAAAGCTGGCTTGCAGAACCTTTTTGGTTATATCTGCTAAAAAGGTTTTTTCTGTTTTCTACAGAAAGAATCATGCCGGTTTCGGTATTGGAATCGTATTCAATAGTTACAATGTCTCCCGGAGCAAATGGGTTATATAAATTTTCATGGCCTTTTAATACTTTGCCTTTAATTCTGCATTCAATAGTCTTGTCGTTTTTTTCTTCGTTATTCATATTAATGCGGACATTAATAATGTTCCGTGAGCCGCTTATAACAAGACCTTGTAAAGTTTCGGTTTTGTTTTTCATATTGTGTCTAACAGGCAAAGAGCAAAACCCATTTCTGACGAACGGTTATGCCAAGATAAATCTGCAGGTTCTTCTCCGGTAAGAAAAAGCCATGGAACAGGTTCAAAATCAATTTCTGCCCTAAGCTCTCCGTCGTTTTCGTCAAGAAGAAATTCTATTCGTTTTGTAACGCCTTCTAAAGAATCAAGAACTTTTATATCAGGAGCGGATTCTTCTTTAAACTCATCGGTAAGATATAAAAAATGCGTGCAGGCAAGTACAATTGTATCTGCGTTTTTTGATCTAAAAATATCAATATATTTTTTTACTATATTTGATTTTTCTTTTTTTTCTGCAGTATCATAATGCTTTTCTACAAACTCAACCATGTCAGGCGCGGCTACGCCGATAAGTTCATTTTGAGCACCGTCGCTGTTTTCGCAGTCTTCTGCAAGATTTTGGCTGTAAGGGTCTTCTATTGTGCGGGCAGAGCCTAATACACCGATTTTTCCGGTCTTTGTCGCGCTTGCCGCAGGTTTTATCGCAGGCACAGTTCCTACAAAAGGAATGCCCGGGAAACGCTCCCTTAAAGGAGTAAGCGCAGAGACTGCCGCCGTATTACAGGCAAGAACAATTATTTTTGGGTCTGTTGTTTTTATCATTTTTTCTGTTAAAGAGAGAATGATAGAAACAAGTTCGTCTTTATCGCGCGGTCCGTAAGGAAAGTTCTGGCGGTCTGCGAGATAGCAGACTTCTTCCTGCGGATTCTTTTGCATAAAGTCTCTGCAGTAGGGAAGGCCGCCTATTCCGGAATCTATAAATAAGATAGGTCTGTTATTCATATTTATTTAAATAAATCATTAAAAGCGGCTCTGGAAGAGTCCGCTTTATCCTTTTCTTTTGTTTCTGCGCCTGCACTGCGGAGTTTTTCGTTTAGAGAAAACCAGTCGCAGAAATTTCCGCGCTCTTTATCTGCCTGCATTTCCGCATTTGACTCACGGCAGTCACCTCTTGTCCCCGGGAGAAAAAACCTGCAATTTTTGCATGAGCGCAGATCCTTCCCGCAGTCCTGACATCTGAGAGAACGCCCGATAGGTTCGGGATCAGTGATTGGAGAGCTGCAATACCAGCACATGCTGTCATTTTACCCTCTACAAGACTGGTTGTAAAGGTAAAAATATGCTAATATAAGGAAATGTTTATCATTAATCCGTGCGCCGCAGGATGCGGAAGACCTGCAATAACAGGTTATAATCTTTGTTTTATTCATCAGGCAGATCCTGAACAGGAACATTCACGCATTTGCACCTACATAGAAACAAACTTGACCATAAAAGATCTGATTGTTTCCGGCATGCATTTTGAAGGCATTAATTTTTCCGAACATCATTTTTACGGCTGTAATTTTAAAGACGCAGTTTTTACAAACTGTAATTTTTCTTCTATAAAAAGCAGAATGTGTTTTTTTGATTTTGCAGATTTTAAGAACTGCAATTTTTCAAAGTCGGATATTCAATTTGTTTCGTTTGCCGGAGCGGCTTTTCATAATTGTAATTTTGAAGGAACAGAACTGGTTCATGTTAATTTTGAAGGCGCTTCTGTAAGAGAAACATCATTTAATAATTCTAATTTATACAACAGCAGATTTATCAGCGCCGATTTGGTTCATACATCTTTTGCCAACTGCAATTTAAAGAGGGTGTTTTTTGCAAGCGCAAAACAAGACGATGTTTTATTTAAATCGTCAAATACGGCAGAAGCAGTGTTTGAAAGGGAAGAGCAATGAAATTATTTTTTCAGTACTGTTCTTACGGTTTTAGCAATTGTTATATTCTCGGTGCGGAAAACGCCGGTCTCAATCAGCAGAATGCCGCAATCATAGTAGACCCGGGAAACATGGAGCAGGCAATTCTGGAAACAATCGAAGATAATAATTTTGACGTTAAAGCAGTATTGATAACTCATGAACATCTGGCGCATGTCCGCGGTTTGCGTACGTTTAAGCGAATCTATAATGCCGAAGTTTTTGCAGTTAATCAGTCAATAATGGAACATAAAACTGCCATAGTAAAAGACGGAGATAAAATCGTAATCGGCGGTTTTGAGGTCGAAGTTATTTCGATACCGGGGCATTCTTCTGATTCTGTTGTTTATAAGATAGATAATTTATTATTTACAGGTGATGTGCTTACAGCCGGACTTGTGGGCAGTACTGCAAGCGCATACGGAGCTGCCACGCAAATGAACAAACTCCGCAGCCGTCTTTTATCGCTTCCCGGCGATTATGTTGTACTGCCGGGGCACGGACCGCCTTCGACGCTGGAAGCAGAGAGGCGCTTTAATACGGATATCTTTAATTATGAAGAAAGCCGTAATAAGCGTCCCCTCTTTAAGGTTGACCTTCAGTAGAAAAACTATTAACGCTTAATTTTATCGTTTAAACCGAAGCGACTCAAGCGTAGAGTCTCCCCTTATAATGCCAAACCATAATTCTTCGCTTGTTCTTTCGCGTAACACTCTATAGAATGCCGCAATATCATTAACAGTCTGTCCGTTTACCGCGCTGATTCTGTCGCCTTGGCGCAATCCTACGATATCAGCGGGGCTTCCCGAAATTACCTGCGCTGCAAAAAGTCCTTGTGCATTTTCGTCAAGCTGAAGCGATTGCCTTATCTGGCTGTTAAGCGGAATAACAGTAACGCCCGGCCAAAGTCTTCTGTTGTCTGACGCAGCCTGTTCTGTGCGGACTTCTATGCGTACGCGAATTTCCCTCGGCTGCCTGTCTCTTATAACTGTAAATGTCGCATTATCGCCAGGTTTTAAATCGCCTACCATCATCTGAAGCTGCTGAACACCGCGCGCTTCTCTGCCGTTTACATGCGTAATAAAGTCGCCCGCTCTTATGCCGCCTGTGTCAGCGGGAGAGCCAAGAAAAACCTGAGCTGCCAATGCGCCGCGGCGGTTTTCGAGACCAAGACTTGTTATTGCTTCTCTTGTCGGTTCCATTAATGAAACGCCGAGCCAGCCGTATGTTGCCGAACCTGTTTCGATAAATTCATCGATAGAACGTTTAACATTATTTATTGGAATGGCAAAACCAAGACCGACATTTCCGCCGCCCGAGATATTACTTGCGATCCATGTGTTTATGCCGATAACTTCGCCTCTGATATTTACAAGAGGACCGCCCGAGTTACCCTGATTTATAGGAGCGTCAGTCTGAATAAAATCATTTATGTTACCGCCCGGTCCGCCTGTGCGGCCGACTGCGCTTACAATCCCCATTGTTACAGAAAAAGAAAACTGCTCGCCAAGCGGATTACCGATAGCGATAGCCCAGTCACCGACAGCAACAGAATCAGAATCACCCAAGACTGCAAGCGGAATGACATCATTCGTTCTAAAGGAAACGAGAGCTAAATCTTTTCGTTCGTCTTTGCCGACAAGTTCTGCAGTATATTCTCTGCCGTCGCGTGTGGCGACTCTTATCTCTGTAGCTTCGTCAATAACATGATGATTTGTTAAAGCATAATAAATTCCGTTTCGGTGTCTTACAACAATTCCCGATCCGAGCCCCTGCGAACGGAATTCGCGTTCCGGTCCGTTATTCGGTCCCCTGTCACGAGGTCCAAAGAAAAACTCCCACGGAATACCGTTAAAATTAGGCGCCTGCTGACGTCTGACCGAAACTGTTTTTAGTTCGACAACAGAAGGAAGCATTTTTTCGGAAACCGCGCGGAAAGTGGTTTGCAGAGCTTCTGCCACAGCAAGGGCGTCTTCTGGAATTACCACATTGCTCTGCTGAGCCTGTACGCGCGCCTTGGGTGTAGAGCACGAAAACGACAAAAAAGCCAGACAAAAGCCGACAATAACGCCAAAAAGCACCAAATTAAAGATAAAAAGGTTCCTAGACGAGAGTTTTTTCATAATATTCATACTTTCTCCTGATATTCTAGATATGTTCTATATTATAACAAATATATCAGCGAATTAATAGTTACATATGTTCTGATAAGAGCTTCACACAGAGGAAGATGGATTTTCGTACAACGGCTCTGTGTAACTCTGTGCCCTCTGTGGTAAAATTTCTTATCCCTCCGTGTCCTTTGTGCCTCCGTGCCGCCGTGTGAGGTAATTATGAAAACTAACAAAAGGTTCAAGGATAGCGTTTACAGGATAAATAACCACAGAGTACACGGAGTTTTAGGAGTTTTAAGACCAAGAAGAGGAATGCTATATGGAATTTGATACATTAACAGGGAAAATAATCGAGTGCGCTATGGATGTACATACTGCTTTCGGACCTGGATTATAGGAAAATATAAAGTAGGGTTAATTATTAATTATAATGTTGCTTCATTAAAAGATGGCATAAAACGGATTGTAAATTAATTACCTCTCTGTGTAACTCTGTGCCCTCTGTGGTTAAATTATTGGGTCAAATGTGAGGTTCTTCTCGATGTTTTATTCCCTGTTAAACAGCCTTTGACGGTATTTACTATTTTACCAAAAAGCTATAGGCTCCTAATAATGAATAAAAAATATTTAATGGCAATAATTATTACGCTGTTTGTTTTTGCAGCTGTTTCTGCGCCTGTTGCGCAGGCTCAATTGCCGGAAACGCCGCAGCGTACAGAAATCTATATAGCTCCGGTTACAGAGCTAATGTCTTACAGCTTAAGACTGCCTGCGTTAGGCGGCGGTATTGCTGTCGGCGGCGGAGACCGGGTTTCTATCGGCGGGCGCTTTTTTTTCGCGACAGATGCAACAGAACTTTTTACAATGGAACTTACGGTATTTGTAAGATTTTTTGTTTTTGATAACGAAGATATTTCCGGGCTTTTTATTCAGTTAAACTGCGGAGCCGCGGTATTTGAGTACAAAGAAGCAATACAGCTCCCAACCGAAATCGGCTCAATGTCATTCGGCGTTTCTGTAGGCTGGCGGTTTTTAATAACAGATAGTTGGTTTGTAGAGCCTGCCGCAAGAATAGGGTATCCTTTTGGGTTTGCCGCAGGTGTCTCTGCCGGATACAGGTTTTAAATTAATATGAAACATAAAAAAGTTATTATATTAATAGCAGTAATAATCCTTGTCGGTGTTTGTGTATCCTGCGAAAACCCGTTTATGATGGGTGTAGCAGGTGACTATGTTTATAATATCGAAGACTTTGGACGAGGGGCGTATATTAATGTAATAAACACCACCGGCGCTAATTTGTATGATGTGCTGGAATATGACATAGAAGGTGATGGCAGCAACTATTTAATTAACGTGACAGGCAATGCTTATATAAATGAACAAGTTGGTCTGAGTAGTCAAAATTCTATAATTTCTATTCGCGGAGACGGCGGTAATATTTTTTGTAATATTGAAGATAGTCTTTTAAAAATTCAAGGAAGTGCAACACTGATCCTTAGAAATATAACCATAAAATCAGAAAATCCTGGTTTAGCATCATTATTGGACATATCAGAGTCAGGGACAGTCATTATGGAAACTGGAGCACATCTTACCGGTTATGGTTTAGCTGCTGTCTATGTAAGTGATGGTACATTTATGATGAACGGCGGAACAATATATAATTTTAAAAGCGATCATTATAGTAGTAGTGAAATTGTCGCAATTTATACTGACTCCCGTTTTGAAAAAAATAAAGGCGCAATTATTTATGGCATTGATGCACCTGTGGGTTTAAGAAATATCCCAAATTCTAGCTTAGGTTATCATGTAGTTGGTGTCTGGGGTATTTTTGGCAAACATTGCTTTCGCAATACTACTATGGGCGCAAGGGAAAGTCTAAGCATAACTCTCGATGAACTAGGTAGTATTGCAAATCACAGCGGAAACTGGAGCTGGTCGCCGTTTTAATTAAAAAAAGGCAGGATTATAATGAATAAAAAATATTTAATAACAATAATTTTAAGTGTTATCTTCTCTATATTCCTTATATCCTGCGAAAACCCGTTTATGATGGGTGTAGCAGGTGATTATGTTTACAATATCGAAGACTTTGGACGGGGAGCAACGCCAAAGGTTCATTATTTCTCAAGCTTTGCTTCGTTAAGCTCTGAATTAGATTTCATAAACAGCTCCAGTGTTTTTCTTTGCCATGTTATCAATTTATCAGGTGATATTGTAATTGGAGAGACTGATTCATTTAATTTTACTGGGTTAGGCAGAATGATTTCTATTAGAGGCGGCAGAATTATTATTAGTGATGATGCTACCTTAGAAATCGAAAACGGCGCTACATTGATCTTAAGAGATATTACTATAATAAGTGATACTACTAAAGCTGTAGATGTTGGAATGGGAAGCACGCTGATAATGGAAGCCGGCTCCAATATTACTGGTTCAGGTATAGTTGCTGTAGCTGTGTCAGGCGGGACATTTATTATGAACGGCGGAACAATCTATAATTTTAGACGCATCTATGAATTTGCTTATGAAGATGGAGGAATTATAACAATTAATTCTGGTTCACATTTTAGTAAAAACCGAGGAGCGATTATTTATGGTCGAGAAGCTCCGCCCGGTTTAAGAAATACAGTTGATGGTAATGGTAATATTATTTCTGTTATACATAACAATCTTCCATTTCGTGCCCGAAATACCACCGTCGGTGAAAGAGAAACTCTAAGTATAACAATAGACAATAATGGTAATATAACCGGAAACTGGTAGTCTTGCTACTTCAATCTGTAACAATAGACGGTTTCCTTCCTTATATACTATAATGACAGAATACAGGAGTAAGTAATGAAGAAAAACATCCTTAAATTAACAGGTCTTTTATCTGTTATAGCGGTATTATTTGTTGTCGGCGGTTCGGCGGGGGCTCAGAATGCTCAGCCTGCGCAGAGCCGTGTAGACATGATGACATTACCGGCAATGAAAGACCAATTTAGCCAATATTTTATGATTGGTAATATATTCAATCCTTCGGACATTAACGCTTCCGGAGTGACAAACGCCCGGCTCACACGCCACTTTAATGTGCTTACTGCAGAAAACGATATGAAGCCCGATAAAATAGCTCCCACCCGTAATTCGTTCAATTTTGGTACGGCAGACCGTATGGTAAATGCGGCTCTTGCTTCTAATATCAAGGTTGTAGGACATACCCTTTTATGGCACAGCCAGATTCCCGGTTGGCATAGGTCTATTGGGACAAATAATGTTACGCCCGAAGCGGCTCTTCAGACTATGAAGGATTATATAACAAATGTTGTGACCCATTTTAAGGGTAGAATTTATTGCTGGGACGTTTTAAACGAAGCTTTTCCTGACGGCGGTCTGGGCAGCGATTGGCGGACTTCTATGCGTTCGGGAGCCGAAGGGAACCCCTGGTTCATGAAAATAGGCGCGAATTTTGTCTATGAAGGATTCCTTGCAGCTCGTTTGGCTGATCCCGATGCGATTCTCTATTACAACGACTACAATTTAGACCAATCTGCCAAAGCAAGACTCGTGCATGATATGGTAAGAGATGTAAACGCCCAGTATAGGCGGGCATTCCCCAACGAAAGACGCCTTCTTATAGAAGGAATCGGTATGCAGAGCCACCATAATACTAATGTTTCACCTTCTAATATCAGGGCTACTCTCAATCTTTTTAGGACTCTTGGCGTTAAAATCTCGATTAGTGAACTTGATGTGCTTTCTCAGACTTGGAGTCAGTACTCCAGTCGTGCCGCGCTGACAGAAGCCGGAAGTGCAAGAGCTGCCCAGTTATACGGCGAATATTTTACGTTGTTTTTGGAAAATTCTGATATAATCGAACGTGTTACCTTTTGGGGCGTATATGACGAACAAAGCTGGCGGGCAAGGGCAAATCCCCTTATTTTTGAAGGAAGAACAACTTCTTATACCAAACCGGCTTATTTTAGTATAATGGCTGCTCTCGACGCGCATAGAAGGCGATAAGGGAAATTACAAAAAAATCGTAATTTTTTCCTTTCCTATTGACCAAAAATCTCATTTTTGTTATCCTTTTGGGACGGCGTAAAGTGTCCAAAAACAGCTTTTATTAGCTGTTGCCTGCGCCCTTATAGCTCAGTTGGCAGAGCACATCCATGGTAAGGATGAGGTCATCAGTTCGATTCTGATTGAGGGCTGGAACAAATCCCTGTGGGATTTGTTCCAGGGAGTTTTTTCTTCGAAAAAACTCCAAACCTTAATTGACTGAGGAACAGGATAGAGCCCATATAATTATAAGAGGTTTTTTATGGCAAGTAAAAAGACAGCAGTAGAATTAATAGCCCTTCAATGCAGCGAATGTAAAAGGCGCAACTACACTACAGCAAAAAACAGGCGCAATATTCAGGAAAAACTGGAGTTCAAAAAATATTGCCCGCATGACAGGAAACATACGCTCCACAAGGAGACAAAAGTAAAATAAGTAATTAGGCGTATAGCTCAGCTGGTAGAGCGGCGGTCTCCAAAACCGCAGGTCGCGGGTTCGAAGCCTGCTGCGCCTGTACACCTTATTAAGGAGAAATTGTAAGTGAGAAGGATCATTCAGTTTTTTAAAGAGTCTTATGCCGAACTCAGAAAAGTCGTCTGGCCAGGCAGGGATGATGTAGTCAGCTCGGTTAAGGTTGTAATTATTTCTACTGTTATCGTTGCGGCTATTTTAGGCGTTATAGACTTGCTGCTGTTCAGAGGCATAACAGCTTTATTTTAATCGATTGTAAGGTATAAGAAAAAATGGCAACGGGTTGGTACGTCCTGCATACATATTCAGGATATGAGAACAAAATTGAAAAAACTATCCGCATGATGACCGACTCCGGCGAGCTGGACAAAAATGTTGTCTGCGATGTTAAAGTTCCCTGCGAAGAAGTTGTCGAAGTAAAAGACGGAAAAAAACGCACACAGACCAGAAAGTTTCTCCCGGGTTATATTCTTGTAGAAATGGATCTCCCCGATGCAGATATGGGCTGGAAAATGCCCTGTACAAAAATTAAAAAAATTCAAGGTGTTACAGGTTTTGTCGGAACTCCCGCAGACCGTAAACCCCAGCCGCTTTCCGGCGATGAAGCAAGAGCTATTTTACAAAAGTCCGGCGAAATAAAAGGCGAAAGAACTGTACGCACAAGGCAGACTTTTGCCGCAGGCGAACAAGTCAAAATTATCGATGGTCCGTTTGAATCATTTGTCGGCACTATCGAAGAAGTCAACAACGAAAAGAACAAATTAAAAGTGATGGTTGGAATTTTTGGAAGAAACGCACCTGTAGAAGTCGATCTTCTGCAAGTTGAGAAAGTGTAGCTTCGTTAAAACGGTGTTTGCACTTAATATTTTTTTGTGTGGAAGAGGCAGCGATAGCGCTGTCTCGCTAGTCCGGTTTGCCGCCTGACACACCACAAAGGAGATTAAAATGGCAAAGAAAAAAGTTGCAGCGTATATTAAGCTGCAATGTCCTGCGGGAAAAGCCACACCGGCGCCGCCTGTAGGACCTGCGTTAGGCCCTCACGGGGTAAGCGCACCGCAATTTGTCCAGCAGTTTAACGACAAGACAAAGAGCATGGAACCGGGACTCATTATTCCGGTTATCATTACAGTTTATGCGGATAAATCATTTACTTTTATCCTCAAAACTCCGCCCGCTTCGGTTTTAATTAAAAAGACGCTCGGGCTCGAAAAGGGTTCTAAAGAATCCCACAAGGTAAAGGTCGGCAAGATTTCCAGAGCGCAGCTCGAAGAAATCGGCAAAACAAAAATGGCAGACCTTTCAGCTAACGATCTTGACGCAGCCGTAAAGATTATCGCCGGTACAGCCCGGTCTATGGGTGTTGAGGTGGAAAAATGAAACACGGAAAAAAATATAACGAAAGCGTCAAAAAATACGATCCTGCAAACACTTACGAACTTACCGAAGCTTTAAAGCTGGTAAAATCTATGGCTTATGCAAAGTTTGACGAAACAGTTGACTTGTCGGTAAAGCTCAATCTTAAAAAGAGCCAGTCGGTGCGCGATACTGTTGTTCTTCCAAACCAGTTCCGGGGCGAAAAGAAAGTTCTTGTTTTCTGTAAACCGGAAAAAGAAAAAGAAGCGCAGGAAGCCGGAGCTGCATTTGTGGGCGCAGACGATTTAATCGAAAAAGTAAAAGGCGGATGGACAGACTTTGATGTCGCAGTCGCAACTCCCGATATGATGAAAGATGTCGGTAAACTTGGTATGGTGCTTGGCCGCAAAGGTCTTATGCCCAATCCAAAAACAGGAACTGTAACATTCGATCTTAAAGGTACTCTGGCAGAACTTAAAAAAGGCCGCGTAGAGTTTAGAGCGGACTAAACAGGCGTAATGCACCTCGCAGTCGGCAAAGTTTCGATGGATCCAAAAATGGTAGCGGAAAATATCACTGTTGTAATGACAGAAGTCAGGCGTAAACGCCCTGTCGATGTTAAGGGTGAATTTATTCAAACCGTTTCGGTCGCGTCAACGATGGGACCAGGCGTATGGGTTTCCATGAAGGATCAGGAGTAGATTATGGCAATTATAGCAAAAAAAATTCAGGATATAAAAACCAAAGCGATTGGAGAACTTAAAGAATCCTTTGGCAATGCGGAAAATTACATCTTTACCGATTACCGCGGTCTTACTGTTGAACAAATTACAAATTTAAGAAAACAGCTTCGCGCCAAAGATGTAGAGTACACAGTTGTAAAAAATAACTTTGCAAGAATAGCGTTTGAACAAATGGGCACACCTGATGTTTCATCCTATTTGGTCGGTCCGACAGCAGTAGCGATTACTCCCAAGGATGCAAATGAAGTAGCAAAGATTTTTTATGATTTTCTAAAAGAAAACCCTGCGCTTAAAGTAAAAGGCGCATTGGTCGGAGATGTTGTTTATGACGCGGCAAAAACAGAAGCGTTCTCTAAATTACCGGGCAGGCTGGAACTTATTTCTATGCTCATGTCTGTAATGAACGGACCTGCACGCAATCTTGCAACCGCTCTTAATGATGTGCCGTCAAGACTGGTACGTACAGTTAAAGCTGTAGCAGATCAAAAGGGCGCATAAGCGCATAGTAGTGAACAAACCGTCAGGCTTCGAAGCTGTCGTTCCTGTCGGTTTAAATAAAAGACGTTTCGTATGAATCGTTAAATAAAGTTTAGGAGAAGATAATATGGCAGCCACAAAAGAAGACATTTTAGAGTCAATTGCATCAATGACAGTTTTGGAAGTTTCCGAACTCGTTAAAATGATGGAAGAAAAGTTCGGCGTTTCTGCGGCAGCACCGGTAGCGGTAGCGGTAGCAGGAGGCGGCGGCGGCGGAGCAGCTCCGGCAGCGGAAGAAAAATCAGAATTCAATGTAATTCTTAAAGCTTTTGACGAAGCCAAGAAAATCGCGGTTATTAAAGAAGTCCGCGGCGTTACTGGTCTTGGTCTTAAAGAAGCAAAAGACCTTGTCGAAGGCGCACCCAAACCGCTTAAAGAAGGCGTTTCTAAAGACGAAGCAGCAAAGATCAAAGAAGTTATTACTGCTGCCGGCGGTACTGTAGAGATTCAATAAGTTTTATTTGTATCTGCCGCTTGCGCGGCAGATACATAAATGGGAGAAACAATGACCAAGATGAAAACGACCGACAGACGCGCGTACATCGGGAAGGATATTCAAGATGTAATGGATCTGCCGGATTTAATTGATATTCAGCTTAATTCCTATGAACGGTTCTTGCAGAGAGAAAAAGTCAATAAAGGCGAAAAACTTGCAAAGCAGGGGCTTCAGGAAGTTTTTGAATCTTCTTTCCCTATTAAAAGTCCCAGCGAAGATATGAGGCTGGAGTTTGAATATTATACATTTGACGAAGACAATATAAAAGTTACAGAACTTGAATGCAAACAAAAAGGACTTTCCTATTCCGTTCCGCTTAAGGCGCGGATTAATTTAGTTTTTCAGAATACCGGCGAAATCCGCCAAAAAGATATTTACATGGGCGATATTCCCCTAATGACAGAAAGGGGAACATTTATAATTAACGGCGCAGAAAGAGTAGTCGTCTCCCAGATTCACCGCTCGCCTGGCGTTATATTCAGCCACGAAAAAGGCATTTTTTCTTCGCGCATTATTCCCTACAGAGGAAGCTGGCTCGAATTCGAAATCGACCAAAAGCGCGATCTCATTTACGCTAAAATCGACAGAAAAAAAAGAATACTAGGAACTATTTTTCTGCGCACGCTTGGTTTAAGCACCAGAGAAGACATTATCAGCGCTTTCTACAAGACCGAAACGCTTAAAATAAAAGATGACAGGGAAACCAAAGAAAAAATTTCCGGCAAGGTTTTGGCGCTGTCTGTTGTAATTAGTGATGAATCCGGAAACAGCAAAGTGCTGTACCGCGCAGGCGAAAAACTTCATCCGCATAATGCAGATGAACTTATTAAACACGACATTAAATCAGTTAGTTATATTGATTTTGAAGCAGAAGGTTCGCTCAATTCTACTATGCTTCTTAATTGTTTTGAACGCGAAGATATAAAATTTGTAAAAGAGACTGGAACCGAACCGACAAAAGAAGAATCGTTAATGGCAGTTTATTCCGTGCTTATGCCCGGCGAGTCCATAACTGTAGAACAGGCGGAAAAAGATCTTTTAGGTATGTTCTTCTCCGACCGCCGTTACGATCTTGGCAAGGTAGGCCGCTACAAATTAAACAAAAAGTTCAGCCTTAATCTTCCTGTAGATAAATTTACCCTCGCAAACGATGATATTATTGCGACGATGAAGCACCTTATAAAGGTATATATTCAAGACGAAAACATCGACGATATCGATCATCTCGGTAACAGGCGAATCCGTTCTGTCGGCGAGCTTATGGCAAACCAAATGAAAACTGCGTTTAGCCGTATGGAACGCATTGCAAAAGACAGAATGAGTTTAAAAGAAACCGACACCATTAAACCTCAGGAATTAATTTCTATTAAGCCAATTGTCGCGGCTATAAAAGAATTTTTCGGCTCGTCTCAGCTGTCGCAGTTTATGGATCAGGTAAATCCGCTCGCCGAACTTACTCATAAAAGACGCCTTAACGCATTGGGTCCCGGCGGTCTTTCGCGTGACAGAGCAGGCTTCGAAGTACGCGAAATTCACTATACGCACTACGGCAGAATGTGCCCGATAGAAACCCCCGAAGGTCCAAACATCGGTCTTATTGTTTCGCTTGCAAATTATACGCGCGTTAACGATTACGGCTTTTTAGAAACACCGTACCGCAAAGTTGCAAAGGGCGTTGCTACAAAAGATATCGAATATCTTTCCGCTATGGACGAAGATAAATACTATATCGCGCAGGCTTCTGCAAAAGTAAATACAAACGGTTCGTTTGCTGATGATCAAATTTCATGCAGACGTCAGGGTGATTATATTACCCGTTCGCCGGATGATATTCAATTTATGGATGTTTCACCAAAACAGATTATTTCTGTTTCTGCGTCTCTTATTCCGTTCCTTGAACACGATGACGCAAACCGCGCGCTTATGGGTTCTAACATGCAGCGTCAGGCAGTGCCTTTGGTTTTCCCCGAAGCGCCGCGCGTCGGCACCGGTATGGAAAGCAAATGCGCGTATGATTCGGGCGTACTTGTAAAAGCGCGCCGCAGCGGAACTGTTCTTCGCGTAACATCGCAGGAAATTGTTATAAAACCGGAAAGTACAAAAAATCCAAAACCTGCCGCGCAGGTAAAACTTGACGAAAGCGGAAACGATGTTTACCAGCTTATTAAGTTTCAGAGAACAAATCAGGACACCTGTTATAACCAGCGTCCGATTGTAATGCCCGGTGATAAAATTACTTTAGGACAGGTAATTGCAGACGGGCCTGCAACGCAAAACGGCGAGCTTGCTCTTGGCAGAAATATACTCGTAGGTTTTATGCCGTGGAACGGTTATAACTACGAAGACTCGATCCTTATATCCCAAAAGGTTGTAAAGGATGATATGTTTACTTCGATTCATATAAAAGAATTTATTGTAGAAGTAAGAGAAACAAAACTTGGTCCCGAAAAAATCACGCGTGATATTCCGAATACTTCGGAAAAAAGCCTTGATAACCTCGACAGCGAAGGTATTATCCGAATCGGCGCAAAAGTACGTTCCGGCGATATTCTTGTCGGCAAGGTTACGCCTAAGAGCGAAACAGAGACCACGCCGGAATTTAAACTTCTTAATTCTATCTTCGGCGAAAAAGCAAAAGAAGTGCGCGATACATCGCTTAAAGTTCAGCATGGTATAGAAGGAACAGTTATCGATATTCAAAGGCTTAAGAGATCAGAGCATGACAGCTTAAGCCCCGGCGTTGATGAAGTAGTAAAAGTTTTAATTGCAACCAAGCGTAAACTGCGCGAAGGCGATAAAATGGCAGGCCGCCATGGAAACAAAGGCGTAGTAGCAAGAATCCTGCCGGAAGAAGATATGCCGTTTATGGAAGATGGAACACCGCTGGATATTTGTCTAACACCGCTTGGCGTTCCTTCGCGTATGAATATCGGACAGCTTCTGGAAACAGAACTTGGCTGGGCTGGTTCTACATTAAACGAATGGTATTCGGCTCCTGTTTTCCAGTCGCCTTCTACAGAAACAATAGAAGAAAAACTAAGAGAAGCAGGGCTGCCTGTAACTTCAAAGGCAATATTAAAAGACGGCAAAACAGGCGAAGAGTTTGTTAATCCGATTTTCTGCGGAATTATTTACTTCCTCAAACTGCATCACCTTGTTGATGATAAAATGCACGCTCGTTCGACAGGTCCGTATTCGCTTGTTACTCAGCAGCCGTTGGGCGGTAAAGCGCAGTTCGGCGGTCAGCGTCTCGGCGAAATGGAAGTATGGGCGCTCGAAGCATACGGCGCGGCAAATACTCTGCAGGAACTATTAACGATTAAATCTGACGATATGACAGGACGTTCAAAAATTTATGAAGCGATCGTTAAAGGCGAACCTTCTACAACTGCAGGTATTCCGGAATCATTTAATGTTCTTGTTCAGGAATTAAGGGGTCTTGCATTGGATCTGTCTATCTTTGACGTAAAAGAAAAACAGATTCCGCTTACCGAAAAAGACGAAGAATTGATTACCAAATCGGGAAGTAATTTCTAAGATAGGGGTTAAAGATGAGGGACATTCAGGATTTTGATTCTATAAGAATAAGATTGGCCTCGCCGGATATGATCCGGTCGTGGTCATACGGCGAAGTAAAAAAGCCGGAAACAATTAATTACCGTACTCTTCGTCCGGAAAAGGAAGGTCTTTTCTGCGAACGTATCTTTGGTACAACCAAAGAATGGGAATGTTACTGCGGTAAATTTAAATCGATTCGTTACAAAGGCGTTATCTGCGATCGCTGCGGTGTTGAAGTTACTCACTTTAAAGTCCGCCGCGAAAGAATGGGGCATATTGAACTGGCGGCTCCTGTTTCGCATATTTGGTACTACCGTTCTGTTCCCTCACGCATGGGGCTTTTGTTGGATCTTCCGACAAGTCAGCTGCGTTCTGTGCTTTACTATGAAAAATATATTGTTATAGATTCGGGCGACACTGCTCTTAAAAGAGGGCAGCTCTTATCAGAAGAAGAATTTTACGAAGCGCAGGAACGCTACGGCGGCGGTTTTTCCGCAGGCATGGGCGCAGAAGCGATTAGCGTTCTTTTAGAAAATCTTGATCTTGCGCAGATGGCTTTGGAGCTTCGCGCGAAAATGATCGATAAGGGCGCAAAGAGCGATAAGCGTCTTTTAAAACGTATAGAAATCGTTGAAAATTTCCGTAATTCAAATAATAAACCGCAGTGGATGATACTTTCTGTTATCCCTGTAATTCCGCCGGAACTTCGTCCTATGGTACAGCTTGACGGCGGACGCTTTGCGACATCAGACCTTAACGATCTGTACCGCAGAGTGATAAACCGCAACAACCGTCTCAAAAGACTGCAGGCTCTTAATGCGCCTGATATTATTATCCGCAACGAAAAGCGAATGCTTCAGGAAGCGGTTGACGCATTATTTGATAATTCAAAGAAAAAGAAAGTAGTAAAAGGTTCTTCCAACAGGCCGCTTAAATCCATTAGCGATATGCTAAAAGGAAAGCAGGGACGTTTCCGCCAGAATCTTCTGGGAAAACGCGTTGACTATTCAGGCCGTTCTGTAATTACAGTAGGACCGGATCTTAAAATGTGGCAGTGCGGTATTCCTACAAAAATGGCGCTGGAACTTTTTAAACCTTTTATAATGAAGAAACTCGTCGATAAAGATGTTGTCTTTAATATTAAAAAAGCAAAAATGCTTGTCGAACAGGAAACACCCGAAGTATTTGCAATTCTTGACGAAGTTGTAAAAGAACATCCCGTTCTTTTAAACCGCGCGCCGACATTGCACAGACTTGGTATTCAGGCATTTGAACCTGTACTGGTAGAAGGCAAGGCGATTAAGCTTCATCCGCTTGTTTGTCACGCGTTTAATGCTGACTTTGACGGCGACCAGATGGCAGTTCACGTTCCGCTGACGCAGGCTGCGCAGATGGAATGCTGGACATTGATGCTTTCTGCGCGAAACCTTTTAAATCCCGCAAACGGAAAAACAATCGTATTCCCGTCTCAGGACATGGTTTTGGGTATTAACTTTCTTACAAGAATTAAACCTAACGCAAAGCGTCCCGGCTCTGATACTCCCGGGAAAAAAGATAAAATACCTTTCTATTCGTCTCCAGAAGAAGTGCAGATGGCTGTTGACAGAAAATCTCTGGATTGGACAGCGGCGATACGGCTTAGACCGCCTAAGAGCCCGATTTGGGACAAAGCAGGCAATGTAGTTGCGCCTGACAAAGACGGTACAGTTGTTACATCCGCAGGAAGGCTTGTGTTTAACGATGAACTGCCTGCAGATATTCCGTTTATCAATTATGAACTTAAAGATAAAGAACTGCGCGCGCTTATCGAATTTGTATTTAAAGACAAAGGTTCATGGATAACTGTAAAAATGCTCGATGCGATTAAATCGACAGGGTATCGTTATTCGACAGTATTCGGCGCGACAATCGGCGTAGACGACATTGTTATTCCAAAAGAAAAAGCCGAAATGATCGATAGAGCAAACAAAGATGTTGAATCGATTCAGGAACAGCATAAAAAAGGTCTTATCACAAACGAAGAACGCTATAATCAGGTTGTAGACGTTTGGACAAAAACAAACGATAACCTCACCAACATAACAATGAAAACTCTGGAATCGGACAGAGACGGATTTAACTCCATTTACATGATGGCAAACTCCGGCGCCCGCGGAAGCCGTAATCAGATCCGCCAGCTTGCAGGTATGCGCGGCCTTATGACAAAACCATCAGGCGCAATTATCGAGCTGCCGATTCGTTCTAACTTTAAAGAAGGACTCTCTGTTATCGAATTCTTTATTTCTACTAACGGTGCGCGAAAGGGTCTTTCTGATACCGCTTTAAAAACAGCGGAAGCAGGTTATCTTACACGCCGTCTTGTTGATATTGCGCAGGACATGGTTGTTAACGAAGATGACTGCGGAACAATTAACGGTATTACATACTCCGCTATTAAACAGGGCGAAGAAGTTATTGAACCGTTAAGAGATCGTATTGTAGGCCGTTATACGCTGGAACGCGTAAAACATCCGATTACCGGTGAATTGCTGATTGACGTAAACGAAGAAATGACAGAAGAAATTGCAAAAACTATCGATTTGGCAGGAGTAGAAACTGTACGTATCAGAACGGTTCTTACCTGCGAAGCTAAATACGGCGTTTGCAGAAAATGTTACGGACGCAATCTTGCGACAAACCGCACTGTTGATATCGGTGAAGCTGTCGGAACAATCGCTGCGCAGTCTATCGGTCAGCCCGGTACACAGCTTACTATGCGTACGTTCCATATCGGCGGCGTTGCGACAAAACTTTCCGAAGAAAACCGCATTACGCTCAAATATCCTGTATACATTAAAGATGTTATAGGAACACATATCCAGCTTGATAACGGACATCTTCTCTTTACAAGAAGAGGGTTTGCCGTAGTTAACAAGGTAATGAAAGAGTATAAGATTGACCGTGGCGATAAATTAATGATTGCTGACGGCAAGAGGATTAACAGAGGCGATGTTTTAATTAAACGCGGAAGCGAAGAAATCATCTCTCCAGAAATCGCATATGCGCTCGTTTTAAAGAACAAAGACAGCGAAACTCTTTACCTTATCGGACAGGATCAAAAGATCGAAATTAGAAACGGTTCTGATTTTGAAGCAAAGAAAGGTTTTGTTGTAGAAGCCGATAAAACAATTGCGGCTTTCGATCCTTTCTCTGATCCTATCATTGCAGAAGCAAGCGGGACTGTTAAGTTTGAAGATATTATTCTTGGTTCGACTCTTAAAGAAGAAATCGACGAAGATACAGGCAACATAGAAAAACGCATTACAGATCTTCAGCACGAAAGCAAACAGCCGCGTATATTTATTATCGATGACAATGACAACGAAGTTGCATCGTACTTTCTGCCGTCAGGCGCTTATATTCAGGTTGACGAAGGCGAACGCATTAATGCAGGCCGTACAATTGCAAAGACATTGTCAGAATCTGCAAAAGCTATGGATATTACTGCCGGTCTTCCGCGCGTATCGGAACTTTTCGAAGCGCGCAAGCCGAAAAATCCCGCAGTTCTCGCGCAGGTTTCCGGAACAGTTTATTTCCGCGGCAATGTAAAGAGCAAGCGCAAAATTTCGATAGTCGATAATTTTGGCAGAGACTTTACGCACTTTATACCGATGAACAAGCGGCTCCTTATTCGTGACGGCGATACAGTAGAAGCAGGCGAACTATTATGTATGGGTTCGGTTAATCCGCATGACGTTCTCTTTATACTTGGCGAAAGCAAACTTCAGCGTTATTTAATGGATGAAATTCAGCATGTTTACCGTCTTGTAGGTGTTTCTATTAATGATAAGCATATCGGCGTTATTATCAGACAGATGATGCGCAAAGTAGAAATACGCAAAGTAGGCGACACTAAATTTATTTACGGTCAGTCCGTTGATAAGTACCGCTTCCACGAAGAAAATGCGCGCGTAATAGCAGAAGGCGGTCAGCCGGCGATTGCGCAGCCGATGTTTCAGGGGATTACAAAAGCTTCGCTTAATATCGAATCATTCCTTTCTGCAGCGTCGTTTCAGGAAACCACAAGGGTTCTTACAAATGCGGCAATCGAAGGAAAAAAAGATTATCTTCGCGGCTTAAAAGAAAACATTATTATCGGACATCCGATTCCGGCAGGAACAGGCATGAAGCGTTACCGCAATATCAAACTCTTTGACGATGAAAGTCAGGATTTGGATGAATACATGCAGGAAATTCTGGAAAGACGAAAGCAGGAAGCCGAAATTCTATCCGA
This sequence comes from Treponema sp., assembly GCA_009784935.1. Classification (GTDB taxonomy): domain Bacteria; phylum Spirochaetota; class Spirochaetia; order Treponematales; family Breznakiellaceae; genus WQXQ01. The sequence goes on along the minus strand of WQXI01000004.1, from coordinate 30,751 downwards.
AGCAGAAAATGCTCAGGAAGAAGTAACTGTCGAAGAATCCGATGAATGATCGGCAGAGGAATAAACGGCTTTGCAGTACCGTATAGACAAAAAAACGGGCAATAAAATTTCTATTCTCAGTTTTGGGTGTATGCGGTTTCCCGGTACCCTCGGCGTTACGGACATGAAAAAGACCGAAGAACTTGTAATGCGTTCGATAGAGAAGGGTGTAAATTATTTTGATACTGCATGGATATATTCTGGCAACGAAGAAGCACTCGGTAATGTTTTGTACAGGAATAATGTACGTTATAAAGTTTTTATCGCTACAAAGCTGCCTCTAGTTCTGCTTAAGGATAAATTTAATACATCAGACTTTGACAGGTATCTTGATCAGTCGCTCGAACGCCTCAAAACAGATTATATTGATTATTATCTTTTGCATATGATAACCGACATGGATCAATGGAATAAATTAAAAATTGCCGGTATAGAAAGCTGGATTGCAAAGAAAAAAAGCGCAGGGCTTATAAAGCATATCGGTTTTTCTTTTCATGGTTCATCAAGTGAGTTTTTAAAAGTTATTAATGATTATGATTGGGGTTTGGCTCAGATTCAGTACAATTATTTTGACGAAAACTTTCAGGCGGGCGTCAAAGGTTTACGCGCTGCTGCCGCAAAAATGCCCGTTGTAATTATGGAACCGCTTCTCGGCGGAAAACTGGCGACAGGGCTCCCCAAAGAAGCTGTTAAAATATTTAAAAACGCAAACGAAGGTTTACCGTCGGGAGGATACTCACCTGCAGGCTGGGCGCTTAACTGGCTTTGGGATCAGGCAGAAGTAACCTCGGTTCTTTCAGGCATGACTACTATCGAGCAGCTAGAAGAAAATATTGAACTTTCCAATAAATCCGCTGTAAACATGATCGATGATTCGCAGCGAAGTGTTTATAAATCTGTGCTTAACTCGATTAAAAGTTCTTGTAAAGTTAACTGCACAGGATGTAATTACTGCATGCCCTGTCCTGTCGGCGTAAATATTCCCGGTTCTTTTTCGGCATATAACGCAATTTATTCGATGGGTTATATCGAAGGAATGAAACAATTTGCGACAAGCACAGGCATGACATCGGTAAAAAGCGGAAGTCCGTCTCTTTGCAATAACTGCGGAAAATGCGAGACTCTTTGCCCGCAGAATGTTTCTATAAGAAAAGATCTCGTAACTGTCAGAAAAAAAATGGAACCATGGTTTATTAGATTTATTGGATTTTCCGCGAGAGCCTTTCTCGGCAAAAAACGTAAAAAGAAAAAATGAAGAAGATAAACCACAGAGTCTTGCAGCTAAAGCTGCTTGGAGTAACACGGAGTTCCTTGTACCGAAGTTTATCCTTCCTCAGTGTAACTCCGTGTCCTCTGTGGTTAATGTTAATCTTATTATTGTTCTTTTCTGGCTGTGTTCGGCAGCCTTTACAAGACGGTTTATTAATCGCTGTTAGTATTCCGCCGCAGGCTTGGTTTGTTTCGCAGATCGCAGGCGATAACGCTGATGTTTTAATACTTGTCCCGCCGGGGCAGAATCCGCACAACTACGAACCAACGCCAAGGCAAATACAGAGACTCGCTTCTGCAAGCGCATGGATACTTTCCGGCACAGAGTTCGAAATAACGCTTCTTCCTAAAATAAAAAGGCTTTTCCCTGATTTATTAATTATTGACGGGACATTAGGCGTTGAGTTTAGGTATTTAGAAGAAGAGTGCGAAGATCATTTTCATGATTTACAGGATAGACATACTTGGCTTGGCAGGGAACCTGTAAAAATTTTATCAGGGCATATAAGAGATACGCTTTGTTTATTTGACGCCGAAATGGAATCATATTATCGCAGAAAGTATGAAAACCTTGTTAACAAAATTGATAATGAGTTTTTTAGATTAAGAGATATTCTTGAGCCATTACGCGGTAAAAGTGTTTTTGTTTATCATCCAAGTTTTGGTTATTTTCTTGATGAGTTTGAAATTATTCAGGAAGCTGTAGAAACAGGCGGCAAAGAACCGACTCCCCGTCAGCTTAATTTTTTAATAGGCAAAATGATCAAAGAAAACGCTGCCGCCTTATTTGTTCAAACTCAATATCCTGTAAACGCAGCGAGAACAATAGCGAATGCCGCCGGCGCTCAAGTAATAGAATTAGATCCTCTCGCTCAGGACTGGCTCAATAATATAAGGCACATGGGAGAGATGCTGCAAAAGGCGGCGTTATGAGCGATATTACCGTAAAATTTGACGATGTATCTTTTTCTTACGGCAGTATTAATGTGTTAAAAGACGCTTCGTTTCATATTCATAAGGGTGAATTTGTCGCTATGGTAGGACCTAACGGGTCAGGAAAAACTACAGTGCTCAAACTTCTTTTGGGGATGGAAAAACCGTCTGCAGGATCAATTATGATCTCTGGAACAACGGCTTATGTTTCACAGCATATGCCAAATGATAATTTATTTCCTATATCAGTGCATGATGTTGTTAGAATGGGACTGCTGCATTCTAACAAAAATTATTCTAAGAACTGTTATGCCGCTGCAGAAGAAGCGATGGAGAAAACCGGCATAACGGATATTGCTTCGCGTTCTTACAGTTCGCTTTCCGGCGGACAAAAAAGAAGAGCTCTTGTTGCGCGCGCATTGGCAGGTAAACCGCAGTTTCTTGTACTTGACGAACCGGCTGCCAATATGGATGTTGAGAGCGAATTACAGCTGTACGAAACGCTTGGCGTTTACAAAGGAATATCGACTATTTTAATTGTTACGCACGATACAGAATTTGTTACGTCTCTTACAGACAGGGTTTTATGTTTGGGAGACGATTATAAAATTGTACAGCATGGTATTGAAGCCGGCGCAGCAGGACGGCATGGCGCTGTAAGCGGGAATGTCCGCGTTCTTCACGGAGAGAATATTTCATGTTGTTAGATTTTTTTGAAGCGCTTGCAAATATTAATTTTCCGTTTTTACGCAACGCTCTTATTGCAGGACTTCTTTCTTCTATCCTTTTTGGAATACTCGGTTCGATTGTAACAGTGCGCCGGATAGGCAGCCTTGCAGGCGCTGTTTCTCATGCCGTACTCGGCGGAATTGGAATGGCTTTATTTTTATCTTCGGTTTTTACATTTAATTTTCCGCCTATTTTGGGAGCTTTAATATTTGCCGCGCTTTCTGCCGTTATAATCGGACTTGTCTCTTTAAAATCAAAACAACGGGAAGATACAGTAATAAATGCAATCTGGGTAATAGGGATGAGTTTAGGTATTTTGTTTTTGGCAAAGACTCCGGGATATGCAGATCCTTCTGCGTGGCTGTTTGGCAACATTCTGCTTATTTCTAACATGGATATTATTTTTCTCGCTGTTCTTGATGTCATCGCAATAATACTTGCAAAACGCTTTTATGCCCAGATAGAAGCGTCATCGTTTGATGCAGAGTTTGCACGAACAAGAGGCGTTCCTACAGAAAAAATATTTTTACTGCTTCTGGGCTTTACAGCTATAGCAATTGTGCTTCTTCAGACATTTGTCGGTATTGTAATGGTTATAGCAATGTTAACGCTCCCTGCAGGGTGCGCGGGAGTTTTTTCGCGCAGTTTGAGTTCTATGATGTTTTTTGGATGTTTATTTGCGGCTTTCTTTTCTGTGTCCGGTCTGGTTTTTGGCTGGATTTTTGATCTTCCTGTCGGAGCGATGACGGTTATTACTGCGGGGATATTATTTTTGGGGTTATCGTTATTCCGCGCCTTGCGTAAAAATTAAAACGGATGTTATAATTATAAAATGAATAACTGCTTGTTTTGTAAAATAATCGCGGGAGAGATTCCTTGTAAAAAACTTTATGAAGACGATGATATCTTAGCTTTTTTTGATATTAAGCCGGCTGCTCCTGTGCATTTTTTGGTTGTTCCTAAAAAGCATATCAATAATCTGCTGGAGCTGGATTCGCAGGACTCGCTGCTTGCCGGCAGGCTTCTTTACAGAGCGTCAGAACTTGCAAAAGAGCAGGGCTGCGGAGAAAAAGGCGGCAGATTTATAATAAACGCAAAATCTGACGGCGGACAAACAGTCGATCATCTGCATATACATTTTATAGGCGGACGCTCTCTGCGCCCGAAACTTGCGTCAATTTTTCTTGGATAGGAGTAATTACAAATGCCAATAGAAAAACATATTAATTTTTTTGAAATGGAAAAAGCATGTAAAAAACCCGGCTGCCCTTTATGCACAATTGTAAAAGAGCGCGCGTTTAAATACATAGACAACACATTATTCGAAAATATTACAAACCGTGGATTTAGAGCGCATTACCGCGCCGCCGGAGGATTTTGTTCTTTTCATTCGAGGGGTTTAGTTTCTTTCAGAGACGGCCTTGCGGTTGCCATTCTTGCAAAAGATATTATAGAGGATAGAATAAGATGTTTTCAGAAAAAACAGCCTTGGAGACCCAAAGGAAAATGCCCTGTCTGCGTTGAACGCGAAAAGATCGAAGATGAATATTTGGATTTTTTAAGCAACTCAGGCGACAATACGCCCGAAGAACAAGAGCTGCGGATTTTCTTTACTAACTCTGACGGTTTATGTGCGCCGCATTATGCGGGACTATTGCATACTCCTAAGGGGCAAAAGAGAACAGTTCCTGTATGGATCAAAAATTTTCAGGAACAAAAATTTATAGATTTGTTTAAAAGGCTGGAAGTTTTTACAGAACTTTCCGCTTACGGCAGACAAAAAGAATTTGCGCAGTTAAGCGAAAAAGATCAGGTAGTATGGAAAGAAGCCGCCGCCTGTCTGACAGAAAATATTGAGTAGCAAATAATTATTTATTTTTAAAAAGGAGGCTAGGCAAGCTGCGCCCTGCCAAAACTCTGAAGGAACCCGCCTAGGGAGCCCTAGTCTTTACTTCGTAAAGTCTTTAGGTCTACTCCGGCGGAGAATTTCAGAAATGTTTTGTCAGGTTCGCCCTTGCCCAGCCTCTAGTAGATAATTGATAAAAGAATACAAATAACTATTTATCTGTCTTAGTCATGTTATAAGTGATTTGCCAAATTGAACCTAAATAGTTATGTAGACAATATTAAAATAATTGTATATAATAATATCTTATATTGGAGGTCTTAAAATGAACATAGGTATTGTATATGTTGTTCATAATGATTGGATTAAAGACCCAGTAACAGGTCAAATGCCTTATAAAATTGGAATCACAAAAAGGACAATAAAAAAAAGATATTATGGTCTTGGATTAAAAATGCCAGGTAAATTTATTTGTGATTTTGCATATGAATTTGGAGAAAATTATTCAAATGTTGAAAATACATTGCATAATATGCTTAATCAATTAAATGTAAACGGAGAATGGTTTATAATAAATAAAGATGCTTTAGAAGGTATACAAAATATTTGTAAATTAGCAGGTGGTAATTTAATTACTACAAAAATTGAAAATGAAATATTATTAGAAATAAAAAAAATAAAGAACGAAAGGAATAAACCAGTTTTTGAAAAATTTAATGAAATTAATGAAAAATGGAATTCAATTTCAAATATAAAAATAACAGGAAAGGCAAAAAAGAAAAAGGTTATACGTATTCCTGAAATAAATAATAGTGTTTATTTTTTATTTCGTTTACGAAATAAAAATGAAATTTCTATAGAATTAGGATGTTTTACAAAAAAATATCCTAATTTCGATATTTTACTAAATTCGTACAATGGTATAAAAATTAATGGACTATTATTTAATTATCCAGAACTGTCTAAAAGAGAAAAAGATTTAGGATATAAGGGTAAATTAAGAACATTTATTCCTTTAAATGAAATTGATCTGGCTGTTAATACTATGAATGCTTTAATAAACGAAACAAAAAACAGTGTAATTAATGCTTGCATTGGATAGTGAATCTGATGCCTATTTTGATTGGCCTGATCTTGATGTTTTTTATAAAAATATATAATAATCGTAATAATAATTAGTCACACAAAGGTGCCTGACAACTAAATAATTCGAGAAGACCTCACGCAGAGGCGCAAAGGCACTAAGAAGCACGGAGAAAGATAAGAAGGAAAAAGCTCTTCTAGTTTTCTTGCTGGAAGCTTCGCTGCAAAGTCCTATGTGTTCTCTGTGAACTCTGTGGTTAAATTCTTATCTTAATTTTTCCCCTGCGGGCACTGCGTGAAGTCTTAGCCGTATGACCTTTTTCATACTTCAATATATTTTTTTTAGAGAAAGTTTTTACAGACTCTGTTTTGTTTTAATCCCTGTAGTTTATCTGCGCATTTGAAGGGAAAACGTTTTCTCCCAACTGTGTTCTGCGGGAAATAGTAACCTCTCTTATATTTGTAGCGCCGAATGCTCTTTCCCCAATATAAGTTACTGACGGAGGAATATTAACGGTGCCTGTAAGACCAGAATTAAAGAATGCATGATGTCCTATTCTTGTCACTGTTGGAGGGATATCAAAGCTGGAAAAACCAGCATAAGCAAATGCCGATTGTCCAATCGTAGTTAATGATGAAGGAGGGGTAAATATTACTCTTCCTAAAGAACCATTTCCTCTAAATGCTTCTTCATCTATTAAAATTACAGTTGAAGGGATAGTAAGAGTCCATTGAGTTGTAGGATTTCTGTAACCTCCCCCTCCCAAAATTACTCTTTTTACAGCAGTTACCGGAAGACCTTCTATATGAGAAGGAATATTCATATCAGAATATATACCTGCCATTGTCACGTTTACTGTTAAAGTTTTTCCGTCTACAATTTCAAAATTTCTCATTTGCAAATGTAAATATCTGATAGATATTGGATCAGATAATGTGACTACTCCCCAAGGAGCAGAACCTACAACTTGTTCAGGGATTTGAGGTAGATCAACAACTTCTGTTTCTGTACCGGAGGCACCCTGCTGCTGTCTGCGATTTCCACTGCTGCCTTGCGCGCCTCCTCGGCTGCCGCTTCGTGTTTCGTCAGTAACTGCATTAAGCCCTGTTCTTGCTGAATCCAATTCAGCAGCTAACTGGGTAAGTCTAGCGGCTCTTTCAGCTGCCGGCAGAGCTTCTCCTTTGTTTAATGCCTCAAGTTCCGATTGCAATTCAATGATTTTTGCTTCCAGCGCAAGCTGTTCTTCGCTCTTTTTTGGAGCGCAGGAGGTTATTAATACAGCAATAACTAGTATTCCAAGTAATGTAAATAAAACACTTTTCTTTTTCATTTTAATTCCTTTCGCTTTTTTGGGATTTTTTAATTTCATTGTAAATATATTATTATTTTCATAAGAAAATTACTAGATAGGGTCACGCAAAGGTAGAAACTTAAATTTTCTCTGCGCTCTTAGTGTGAACTAATGCCGATAATTACCCTGCGCTCGCCTGTGGAGAATCTAATCTATATAAATATTTCTACTTATCTGAATTAAACTCAGTTTCTGTTCAGTCTTTCTACTACAGGGACTAGAGCGCGGAGGCGTACGACTCTGCCGCCGCCGTTTACCCTGTGTCTGTAAATTTCACCGTCATTTGTAAAGGGCACTTCTTCTCCTGTAAATGGAGGCGATCTTCTTTGCGACCAGACAAGATTAGGGTCTTTTAAAGATATATTCGGGTTCTGCGGGTCAAAGTAAATAAATGAGTCGTGCGCTCCGCGTTCATCCTGCGGCGATACATTTGTGCACTGCAGATAACGGATTACGCCTCTTGTAAGATCAATCGATTGAATTATTGCAGAATGAACAACAGTGCCGCCAATATCCCTAAAAAGAATAACATCTGCAGGGCGCAGATTACGGATTTCGTCATTAACAGATATTATCTGCTGGCTTGATGAATTAAAAAAAGCTGTGCCGATAAACCGCGCCGGATCTGCGCCGCGAGGCGCGCGAAGTGACGGGTCTAGCACTCTGCTTAAATCAACTCCTCCGTTTCTTGCAACATGAGACAGAATGTGCCAGACAAACCCCGAACAGTCTACCCCAATACGTCCTATACAATACAGATAGTTATATACATCGCTTTCCAGCGCGCCTCTTCCCGATGTTAGAACATGAGGGCGGTGCGGCACACCTCTGTAAGCTCCCGATTTAATTCTGGCAATTAGAAAACGATCAGAAGAAACGCTCCATCTGCGCTCTTCCATGTAAAAAATAATTACTTTTTCCCGTCCTGACGAAAGCGCTGAAAGATATTCGGCAAAGTCCTGCGACTCAAGGATTTCATCTATCGCAGGCCATAGTGTTTGCGGGTTTCCCTTGCCTCCCAAATAAATATCCCAGCCTCTTTCTACAAGGGTATCGCGCTCATTATTCATAGCAAAGGGGAGGCGGATATTCATAATTCTATTGCCGATAATACGGGTTGCAAAGAATTGCCTGTACGCTTCTTCGATTACGCGTTCTATTTGAATCTCCCAAAGATGAGCAGGGTCGGAAAACGAAACAAGCTGATCCGTCTGCGCCGATGCTTGTTTGTAAATACAAAAAAGAAAAAGTAAACCACAGAGAACTGCTTTCCTTTGAACAACTTGGAGTCTTATGGAGTTATTTAAAAGCAATCTCTTCATCTCTTCGTGAAACTCCGTGTACTCTGTGGTAATATTCTTATTATTTCAAATTATAGATTGTCTTTCTCTAAATCCTTAAAATAATTAACAGTGCCTACTTTTAATTCTTCTGTCGCTTCGTCATCGCATACTATTACTGCTTTTGGGTGCATTTGCAGGCACGATACTGTCCACATGTGATTAATGCCTTCTTCTATTACTGCCTTAAGCGCTCGCGACTTGGCTCTGCCGCTGACTATGAGCATAATTTCGCGCGAATCCATCACAGTCCCTACGCCGACAGTTAAAGCGGTAGTAGGCATTTTATCTAGATTGCCTTCAAAAAAACGCGCGTTGGCGAGCCTTGATTCCATCGTTAGAGTCTTCATTCTTGTGCGTGAGACAAGAGAAGAACCTGGTTCGTTAAAAGCAATGTGTCCGTCGCCGCCCATACCGCCCAGGAAAAAATCAATTCCGCCTTCTGCTGTTATCTTTTCTTCGTAGAGCCTGCATTCGGTATCGAGGTCTTTTGCCATGCCGTCAAGCATATGTACATGCTTTTTGTCTATATCAATGTGATTAAAAAGATTTTCCATCATAAAATAATGGTAACTTTGCGGATGGCTGGGAGGAAGCCCGATATATTCATCCATGTTAAAAGTGCGTACGTTTTTAAAGGAGAGTTTCCCTTCCTTGTGCATTTTGACAAATTCTTTGTAAATCCCCAAAGGGCTGGAACCTGTAGGAAGCCCAAGAACAAATGGTTTATTTTTATTTTGTGCGTTAATCTTCCCCGCTATGTACCGCGCAGCCCAGCGGCTGGCTTTTTCATAATCGGAGTGGATAACTAAACGCATTTATTTCCTCACGTCAATTCGAGATTTTTTTTTGTAATATTACTTAAACCTTAGCGCTTAAGAACCGAAACAACTCTTTCCAGAACTTTCTTTCTGTCCAAGGGCTTTACGATGTAACTTTTGGCTCCCATTAGGAGGCATTTTTTTACCACATCTTCTTTACCCAGCGCGCTCACCATGATTATATTGGCATTCTTGTCAAATTCGAGAATTTTTTCCAACGCGGAAACGCCATCCATAACCGGCATGGTAATATCCATGGTAACCAAATCGATGTTTGGATGCAAAGCCTTGTACTTTTCTACCCCTTGGGCTCCGTCGGCAGCTGTATCCGCTACATCAAAACCTTCTGAGGTAAAGATCTGTCCTAGCTGCTTGGCGATGAACATTGAATCGTCAACGACCAGAACACGGTATGGGACACCCTCCGGTTTAATTCCTTCAGCGGTTTTTTCATTGATATTAGGCATATCAGTCTTTGCTATCATCCTGTACGCTCCTCTTTCTAAAAATATATGCTATAATTCAAAATTAGTCAAGTGTTTGTCAGCGCAAATTTATAGAAGAATTTGGAGAATTCGGTGAAAAAACAGTTTTTTTTAGCCCCCATGGCAGAAATTAGCCATAGGGCGCTTAGAGAACTAATCGAAGATTTTGGGGGGTGTGACGAGTATTTTTCCGAAATGATCAGCGCCAAGGCGTTTTTGGCAAATGGTCCTTTCGAAAAATGGTATATTGACGCCGCTCCAAAGCCCGAAAAATGCATATATCAGCTTGTCGGCTCCGATTCCGGCTCATTATCCAAGGTAGCCGCCTTATTAGACAAACTTGAATGCGGCGGAATCGATATTAATATGGGGTGCAGCGCGCCATTAATCCGAAAATCAGGCGCAGGCGCCGCATGGATGGCTTCTATTGACCGCGCTAGAGAACTTATTTCTTGTGTCAGGCCGAATGTAAAACGCCGTCTCAGCGTAAAATTGCGTACCGGTTTTACCGAAGATTTTGAGTATTTAGCAAATTTCTGCAAGGCGCTCCAAGCCGAAGGGGTTGAACTAATTACCCTTCATCCGAGGATAGTAACGCAAAAGTTTAAACGGCTTGCCCGCTGGGGATATGTCGAAATGCTGAAAAATGAATTGAAGATACCCGTAGCCGGAAACGGGGACATCGCCAATGCCCAAGAACTTGTCCGCAGAGCAGGGAGTTCTTGCGACGCGGTTATGGTAGGCAGGGCAGCAGTTCGGCAGCCATGGATTTTCGCTCAAGCGAAGGCTATGGAAGATACTCACACAGAAACACAGAGGCACGGAGAACGCAGAGAGGAAGAAAGTTTTAATATTGAGGAAGTAGGTTTACGTTTTATTGAGCTTCTTGCAGAACATCAACCGCCGGAGTTTCATATCTCACGCGCAAGGCGGTTTTTCGCCTTTTTCTGCGAAAACTTAAAATGGGGAACCAATCTTAAAAACCGGATAAACAGAGAAGAAACTCTTGCCGGAATCGAAAAGCAGTGGCAGGAATATTTTCTTAATGACTTAAATGACAGATGAAATTTTCTTAATTTTATGATAAAATGAATTAAATGAGAGAAGAATTAAATATTTTTTTGGGATCCGAAGAATTTTTTGTTTTTATATTTTCCTGCATAATGCTTTTTGTCTTTTTGCTGAGATGGTACCGCCCATTGATAAAAGCATGGCCAAAAGAGAAGAATAAAACTGCCAAAGTAATTCTTGGATGGCTTCCTGTTTTCTTTGCAGTTTCTATGTATGTCTTTTTAAGTTTTTTTGCTTCGTTTGATGTAGTAGACAGCTATCTTTATAAAATCTTTTATGTTGTGCTGGGATACTCTTGGATTTTTACAGGGCTTTTGTTAATGTCCGTCTGCTTTGGAATAATCTGGAATGATGACGTTTTGCACCTTGGAAACAAAGCTGCCTTGCCTGTAATCATCGGAGCGTTTATTTCGCTGTCAGCCATATATGCAGGCGCAAACACAGGAGATGGTCCCGGCTGGTGGTGTGTTTTATTTGCAGGAGCTTTCGGCCTTGTCTCTTGGGCAGTTTTGGGAATTATTTTACACTTATTCACAGATATATTTGAACGCATTACTATAGAACGCAATGTAGGGTGCGGCATTCGGTTCGGTATTTATCTGGTTTTATGCGGCGCTATTTTAGGTTATGCCTGTTCCGGCGATTGGACATCTTTTTCCAAAACTGCCGAGGAATTTTTGATCGGCTGGCCTGTTCTGCCGCTTACCTTTGTTATGATATTAATAGAACTTTACTATAAAAATTTTGGCAGCCGTAAAGGTATGGTATGAGCGCGTCTTTGCGATTATCCGCAATAAATCCCGATAAATACTGCGAGTACCGTACAGATTTGATTTTTAACGCGTACAAGTGGGACCCGCAGGTTGCAGATCAAAACACAATTGCAAAACATGCGATTGTCATTAAAGAAGAAACTGCGCAGAAGCTTGGTCAATGGGCGGAACAAATGTCAAAAGAGACTGTTCTAATGGAAGAAGCTCTGATTCATAATCTGCCGCTTGCAAAAAAACTCGGGTTTTTGCCGCAGATTATAAAAGAACTGCCCCGCCTGTCAGATTATAAAGCAGAACAAAATGTGCGGCTTATGCGTTTTGACTTTCATCCTGTGACTGACGGCTGGGCAGTGTCAGAAGTAAACAGCGATGTTCCCGGCGGATTGGCAGAAGCATCACTATGGCCAAAAATTGCGGGTAAGTATATAAACGAAGACAGAGGTGTTTATACAGCGTTTGCGGAAAATGTTGATAAGCTGCTGCTGGAAGCTTTTAAGAAAAAAATTAAGAATGACGGAACAATTGCTTTTGTACATGCTACGTCGTATTCTGATGACAGGCAGGTTATGCAATTTTTGGGAGATTGTTTCAGCCAAAACGGACTGCAGGTAATTTATGCGGCTCCGGATTTAATTAAATGGAAAAATAAAAAAGCTTTTTGTATTATTAACAAAAAGGAATGCGCTGTTGACGGTATTGTCAGATTTTTTCCGCTGGAATGGCTTGTAAACCTTTCTAAAAATTCAAATTGGCAGGGGTATTATGATACTGTTACGCCGTCATGCAATCATCCGGCGGCGATCTTTGCGCAGTCAAAACGGCTGCCATTAATTTGGGATTCGCTGGGTATTGATATCCCTTTTTGGAAGAAATTTTTACCTGTAACTTTCGATCCTAAGTCAAAATCTATAACATCAGCCATTGATGATGATTGGATTCATAAACCTGCGTTTGGGCGTGTCGGAGAAGGGATATCGATTAAAGAAGCAATAACCAAAAAAGAAATGGATAAAATAAAAAAAGCAGTAAAAAAATATCCGGGTGACTGGATCATTCAAAAACGTTTTAATAGTCAGCCGGTTTTAGCGGATGACGGCAGCGAATATCACATTTGTATCGGCGCGTTCACTGTCCAAAATAAATGCGCCGGATTTTACGGCCGAATTAGTTCGTATCCGCGCATTGACTCAAAGGCAATGGACATACCAATATTGATAGAGAAGGAGAATTAGTTATGAACGGAATAGAAGCATATAAAATCTGGGCTCCCGATAACGCGCTGTGGACAGAGTGGGCAAAGCCTGTTTTGTTTGCGAGTAATATCCCGGAAAAAACATACCTCGAAAATATCGAACTAAATATTCCTTCCTCGCTTAGATGGTTTGCAGGTTATCAGCAGAATACGGCTGTTGTTATCGATATTCCGGAACATACGGGAGTCGAAGAAAGCCTTACACTCGCATACAGCGGTTACCGGCCTGTGCCTTTGTACAACGGAGTATACGGAGACAAATTTATGGTAATGGCGGTAGATGTGCAAAATCTTGCAAAGGCATTATTTAAAGGAGCGGAGACTTTAAAATCTGTGAGTATAAGAAATAATGCGCCTCCAGTATTTTTATTGGATTCCAGAAGAACGTCAGGTTTTAGAAAGCAGCCCGGTACTTTCGATAATCGCTGGTGTGTTTTTCCGCAGGACATGCCTTCTGCTTCTTTTATGTTAAGAAACGGAATTAACAGAGTGATTCTCCGTACAGAAAAGGACTCTATTTATAATAAAATAAAAGAAGATCTATCGCACATTTTGCTGCGTTACCAAGAGGCAGGTGTTTCTATATTGCATACTTACGGAGATGAGGAGCCAAGTGAGATAAAAGTTTCTAAACCTTCAAAGTTTAAAAGTATTTTTTACCGTTTTAAGACACTTTCCGGATTATCACGTAATGCAGCAGGCGGATTTGGCACCAAAATACCGGAGTCAACTGACGGACACTATGGCTATGGTTGATTTAACTTTTAGTTTAAACGGTATAACTGCAAATTGTTGTCCAAAAAATCTGTAAAGACCATATGTCTGCCATCAGGCGAAATCGCAAGTCCTGTCGGCTGATTGCGTCCCCAGATTCTTTCTGCGAGAGAAAGATCATCTGCGTTTAATATATAAACAGCGCCGAAATCAGGTCCCGGTCTTGTATAGTCTTCCGGGTTGTTGGTTCCGCGCGATGAAGCAAAGACATAACGTTCGTCGGGAGATAAAACAATCGTATTAATATTAAGCCCAATGCGCCTGGAACGCAAAAGAGCGCCTGTCGGCGCGTCTAAAATATTTACAGTTCCTCTGAGCATGTCGGACACATAAAGTTTTCCGTCACTGTAAATAATATGGCGCGCTGCTCCAGCTCCGGAATACAGCCTAAAGCGCGATACAATTCTATTCTGTTCCATGTTTACAACAACAACCAGCGGCTCATCATATATTGCAGTATAAAGAAGATTGCCATCAGGCGAAAAAGCCATGCCGCGCGGAGTTCCTCCGACAGGAATTCTGCGAAGGAGCGCTTTTGAATCAGAATCAAAAACGCTTATATCCATGCTTTTCCAATTAGAAACTACTGTTATGCCGCCGTTTGGACTTTGCGCTATAACTTTTGGAAACACGCCGCCTGTGTTTAGCGACGTTTTATATGTTAATTGATCTAAATCATAAATATGAACTTTATTTTCTTCCATGTTGGAAACCCATAATTCACGGCGTCTTTCGTCGCATAACGCTTCTACAAAACCCGCCGCTCTGCTGCCCGGTACATTGAGGCGTTTTTCGAATATCAGATTGTCTCTCGATCGCCAAAAAACATCGATTCCATGCTGTCCAAGCAAAGGAACAAACAGGCGGCGTCCGTCGGGAGAAAAATAAGCGCTCTTGGGCATTATACCTGTAGGAAATTCGCGCAGCAGCGATGCAATGCCGTTTTCGTTTTCGAGTTTTATGCCGACGATTCCGTTTCTTACAGGAAGTAAATTACTGCGGTGTTCGATTGATGTGTAGCCGTCAGCGCTGAATCTCAGCATTCCATGTCCTGCAATACGGTAACTGCGGTGGCCGTTGGCTGACGAAACAGGTCTAATCAAAACATTATTATAATAAACATCCAAATTGGCAGGCGCAGATTTTAGCGTAAATGTTATCTGCGCAGACAATTGAAAAATAAAGATTGATAATATCAGAGAAAAACAAATTAACTTCTTCATACTTTATTATACATGCAGTTTATTTAATTAGCAATTCTTTTTGTCTGCGCCGTTCCTTGTCTCCCTTTGCGGTATATATAGGTTTCATAGAACGCGGATCCAAACCGGTATAGTACATTACGGTAGAAATTGTGCCGGGAGTCGGATAAAACTCCTGAGTTTGTTCGGGAGTAAAGCCGGTTTTTTTGCAGTACTTTGCAAGTTCTTCGGCTTCTTTAAGATCTGCGCCCGGATGAGCGGAAATAAAATACGGCAGTAAATATTGTTTTAACCCAAGTTTTTTATTTAATTGCGTAAAATCATTTTTGAATTTTTCATAGCATTCAATTGAACATTTTCCCATTGCATTAAGAACATTAACACTTACGTGTTCCGGGGCGGCTTTTAATTGCCCGCTTACATGATTTTTTACTATAGTTTCTAAGAATACGCTGCCGGTTTTTTTATCATATTGAATAAAATCGAATCTTATGCCGGAGCGGATAAAAACTTTTTTAATGCCCGGTATTTTTCGCAGGGCTTCCAGCGTTTTTAGATACTCGCTGTGATCGGCTTTTAATTTTGGACATGGAGCAGGGTAGAGACATTCGCGTTCTGTACAAAAGCCGCCGCTTTTTTGCCTATCGCATGCAGGGCGAAAAAAGTTTGCTGTAGGGCCGCCAACATCGTGAATATAACCTTTAAAATCTTTGTCTTTTATTAGTTTTTGCGCTTCGCGCATAAGGCTTTCCTTACTGCGTCCTGTAATTGCCCGTCCCTGATGGTTTGTAATGGCGCAAAAAGAACAGCCGCCGAAGCACCCGCGGCTGGAAATCAACGAAAACGAAACTTCTTTAAGCGCATTTATTCCTTCTTTGTACATCGGGTGAGCTTTTCGCGTAAACGGCAGTTCGTATAATTTATCCATTTCTTCTGTTGTAAGCGGTATAATAGGCGGATTTTGAATAACCCAGCGGTCTCCGTCATTTTCTTCGGCTAACGGTTTTGCTGTTAAAGGATCTGCGTTTTGTTTTTGCAGAATAAAGTGTTCTGCGTATGCGCGTAATGAACCTTCGTCTTTATCTTTTATTTTTTCGTAAGCGGGAAGCAAAACTGCTTCATTCCATTTTGCTATACTATCCCTGCCATGAACACGAATGTTTGTTCCTTTAACATTTTGAATACTGCTGATTGATTCACCGGCGGCAAGCCTTTGCGCAATTTGTAAAAGCGGCTTTTCTCCCATGCCGTAAACTAAAATATCAGCTTTAGAATCCAGCAGTATCGAACGGCGCACATTGTCCGACCAATAATCATAGTGCGCAAAACGCCTAAGACTCGCTTCGATTCCTCCGATGATTACAGCAATTCTTGATTGTCCGGTATCTTTGTAAGCGCGCCGTATTCCTTCGGTATAAACAAGAGTTGCTCTGTCCGGACGCAAACAGCTTTTTCCGCCGGGCGAATACGCGTCATCAGAACGTTTTCGTTTTGCGGCAGTGTAATGCGCAACCATAGAATCCATGTTTCCGGCTCCGACTAAAAAGCCAAGGCGGGGTCTTCCTAAAACAGTATAAGATGATGTGTCTTTCCAGTTTGGCTGGGGGATAATGCCAACACGAAAACCTTCGGCTTCCAGCGCGCGGCAGATAAGCGCTGTCGCAAAAGACGGGTGATCCACATAGGCGTCACCCGAAACAAAAATAAAGTCGCACTCTTTCCAGCCGCGCTTTTTTAGATCGTCTTTGCAGACAGGTAAAAAGTCAGCTTGCTGAAATTTATTCGACGCGGACAACTTCTTTAACCTGAGGTATTTCCTTTTTTAGATAATTTTCTATTCCCATTTTAAGTGTCATCTGGGACATTGGGCAATGACCACAGGCTCCGGTAAGACGTACAGAAACAACTCCGTCTGCGCTTACAGAGACAAATTCAACGTCACCGCCGTCAGCTTGTAATGAAGGACGCACATTTTCTAAAGCAGCCTTTACTTGTTCTTCCATGATAGACCTCTTTTAAGAAGGGATAATGTTCAAATCCCTCTAGTTACAGTATGGAGTTTACGCAGTAAACTCCCAAATAAAAATGCGCAGCATTTTTATTAACGGAGAGAGAGGGATTCGGGGTTCCAGTCGCAAACCTCGTGTTTGCTCCCTCCACCCCCGCCTGCGTGTTGCCGGCGCATCCGTGCGCCGATTTTTAACAAAGCAAGGCTTTCGCCTTGAAGTAATACAGCAACACTCCGGTTCAAATCCTCTCTATATCAATTTAAATAAAAAATTAGTGTAAACACTAATTTTTTATTTATCGGAGAGAGAGGGATTTGAACCCTCGGTACCTTTTGGGCACATACGCTTTCCAAGCGTACACCTTCGACCACTCGGACATCTCTCCTAGTATCAGATTCCATTCTATCATAAACCGGGAATCGTTACAATACTGTTTTTAACGTAAGCGTTTTAACGCTAGGCGTTCTAACGCCAGGCGTTAACGCCAAAATTCCCAGGCGAATAATAATGCCGAAAATACAAACGAAAAGACCATGGTAAATGTATAAAAGACCATGTTGGCTTTTGATGTTTCAATTTTTCGTTTGGCAAACATAAAGCCAATGCAAAACGGTACAAAAACTATGTATGCGATGTTAAGAATAAAATGCGGGATCAAAGATGTGTATGGCGAAAAAGACAATGCCCGTACAGCTAAAATAATATTATTGATGAACACTGCCGCCATGAAAGAATAAAGAATAATATTCAGTTTTTTTATCAGGTTAGACGGCAGTCTTTTTTTTCGGTTTTTAATAACGCCTATTATTGTTATTATTACAGCCGCTAAAATATATAAAAAGCATAATATAAAAATTATAATGCTTATATTGATAACTGCTGCCCTGCCTGCAGTTACAGGCAGTACATCAAAATATCCGACAGAAATGCGGGTAACTTTTCCTCTTTCAATGCTGCCTACAGTCTCAACGCCGATAAAATTTACAATATCAAGAAGCGGGTTTCCTCCTGTGTTTTTAAAAACAAACGGACTCACCTGAACAAATATGGCTCCTCCGATGTTTACTGTGTTTTCATCTACTGCCGAAGCCGGAAACATCATCGCTGCAGACATTATCAATTTGGTAAAACCTGTTGCAGGTCTCCTGGCCATTGTATACCAACCCGAAAACGAAAAGTTTCTGATATCTGGAAGTTCGCCGATATTTTCCTGCGGTACATATTCGCCGAACAACGCTTTTGTTAATCCATTGCATATTGCTGTTTCACTTGCCTGGTTCGTCATTATTACAACTGCAAAACGTTCTTTTGCAGAAAAGGTAAAAAGACTGGAAAAAGCGGCAGTATTACCGCCGTGACCCAAAGTATTTACTGCGGCGAAGTTTTCAAAAAAGCCGTGCGCTATACCGGGGAATCCGTCTATGAAGGAGTAACTCACAGAAAGCATCTTTTTTAAGGTATCGTTATTATTAAAAAGTTTGCTTGTTTCGATTTCTAAAGGCATGAGCGCTGATAAAAATTTTGCAGCATCGCTTACGGTGCCGATTGCGCTTCCCGCAGGATATAACCCAATGTATATTCTTTCGCCTCCCATTGGGGTTGGTCTGTCTCCTGTTATTACGTGCCCTTTAATCAACGAGCGTCTTTCTCTTATGTTTGGATTATCTTCCTGCAGAGGATGAATGCTGGTATCTGTCATGCCAAGAGGTTCAAAAATATTTTCATGAACATATTGATAAAACGGCATTCTCGAAATATGTTCAACAATAAAACCTGCAAGGGCTGTGCCGTAATTGGAATACGCAACGATTGTTCCCGGTTTGTATATTTGTCTGGGCTCATTTTCGCGTAACTGTCTTTCCAGAGTTGGAACGACTTTTGGAGAGCTATAAAACAGATTTATAACACTATCTTCCCATCCTGCATTATGGTGCATAAGGTTGTACATTGTTACAGGTGTTTCATATCTTAGTTTTCTAAGAAAGTTATTGGGCAAATATTGTCTTATATCCGCATTTAAGTCGATCTTTCCCTGTTCTGCAAGTTGCATGACGCTAGTCCACACAAGCAGCTTTGTTCCGGAACCCCATTCAAAAACGGAATCTGTTGCTACCTCTGTTTCATCCTGTACGGCGTAACCGTAAGCTTTGCTAAAGACTACTTCGCCGTTTTTGACAACCGCAATAGCCGCGCCTGCGGTTTTTGTGCCGATGTATTCTGCTGTATAATTGTCAATGAACTGTTCCAGTTCTGATATGGGAATACCAGACGGGGTTTCCGGCGCTGAATTAAGAAAATCTAAATCAGAAAGTCTTTGTCCGATGATAATGGGTTCCAAAGCCGCGGCAAACTGCACTGTTAAAATAGCAAAAATTGCGAGTAATATTCTTGTTTTCATTTTTGTTAATTCCTTGAGATTACAGTATGGAGTTTACGAGGGATTCGGGGTTCCAGTCGCAAACCTCGTGTTTGCTCCTTCCACCCCCGTCTTCGCATTGCCCAGCGCTTCCTGCGCTGGAAAATATCTAGCAAGGCTTTCGCCTTGCAATTATTAAAGCAATGCTGCGTTTCGAATCCCTCTCCCTCCTCACTTCGTTCGGAGAGAGAGGGATTCGAACCCTCGGAGCCCGTGAGGGCTCAACGGTTTTCGAGACCGCCCGATTCAACCGCTCTCGCATCTCTCCAAAAGAGCTATTGTCTTTAATTACAGTAGCTTTTTAAGGGTGTTATGTCAATCTATCTTTTATCAAGGATTATCTGCGAATTAGATTCGCCGCCGAGTCCCATCGAAAAATCGACGCTTGCAGCGGAAAAATCCATTAACATTTTATTTCTTTCTTCGTTAAGCAATAATTGTCCGTCGAAACCTTCGATAAAAGCACCTAAGGATGATTCTCGCAATGCAGGCAATGGATATGACATTGAACGGCTTACATAATATTCTCCAAAAGTCATTTCTTCGTCGTCTGCCATACTAAGACTTAACATCTGCCATATTGTGTCTTTTGACAGCCCCATCGCTTTTAATTGCGGCTGTTCTATGAAATCTACCAAAAATCTTTCCATATCCAGTCTCATAATTACATTAACTTCATATGAGACAATGTATTCAAATGTGAGATCAAATCTAAATGAAGAATTGGGAAGCATTTTTTCTGTATCACCGGAAATAGGTATTATAACACTTCCTTCCCATCTGCCCAATAACTCGTTCATTGATCTTGGAGGTGTCCAATTTGATGTGTCAGCCGCAGATAAACTCTGTGCCGCGCAGATCAAGATAACAACTGTAAAAAGTAAACTTCTTTTTATATTAATCATATAAACATAATAACACTTAAAATGTTTTTTGTCAATGTTATTGATTTACTCGTTAAATTGCCATGCATCAAGAACAAAGTTACCGTTTAGAATAAAATATATATCCTGAATACCGGTAATTGCTTTTGTTAATTCTAATTTAAAATTTGCTGATTCAGAGTTTCCGATTGTTAAATTTCCGATAACTTCGCTTTGCGGAAAGTTTCCGCTGTCAAACGGGGAGCCGGTTCGTATTTCGATAGAATTGTCAGCTCTCCGATCTGTTCCGCGCTGTGCGTACGCAGAAATTGTCATGCTTCTTGCGCCTGTGTTTCCAAAATCGGCGCCAACGATTCCAAGCCATGCTCCGTCTGCATTTGCTGACGCATTCTCTTTCTCAAAAGATATTCCTGCAGAAATTGCGCTTTTTGCTCCCAAGTGCCAAATGTACGGATTTAATCTTCCTGCCTGCTCAACGCCTCTTCGTGTTCCTGTTACAGATTCAAACTGACCGTTGTTCATTCTAATTGTATCAATATGCGTTACGCGATAACCTTTGCTTCGTATGCCCATTGCTTCTTCAAGAATCTGTGAATGATATGCTAAGTACCACTGTCCTTTAAATTGAAATATATCGTGATGGTTATTTCCCCAAAAGCCGAAAAACGTACCGGGGTTTCTGAATATTGTTCTTTCAAGCGTAAAAGGTCCCATTGGATTGTCGCCTGACATTATTGCGATTACAGCTCTGTCAATTCTCAGTCTGCTTCTTGCCTGATCTGTTACGCTCCAGTTTGTGCAATACGATAAAATATATTTTCCGTTTAATTTATTCATCGCAAGCGCTTCAAAAAAATAAGGCACATCAATTTTTACAGGATCGCCAGCGAGAGAAATCATATCGCTGTTTAGCTGAACAACGCGGGCAGAACCGGGATCAGCTTCTCTGCCTTGCGGAACACCGCCGCCAAAGTATAAATATGCTTTTCCGTCATCATCGATGAGAACTGCAGGATCAAATACCCACGGCACATCAGCGCAGTTAGGCGTCTGCCTTGAAACTAGCGCTCTTCCTATCGGATCTGTCCACGGACCCAAAGGAGAGTCGGCTGTTAAAACGCCCACTCCGTTTGCGTTATTCGAAAAATACAGGAAAAATTTATCCTGTCCGTTTATTTTTTTATAAGTTATAGCGGGAGCCCATGAACGCTGCGCCCATCTTGCTATTCCGTCATGACCTGCAGCTTTTATCGGTTCATGGTAAACCCAGTTTGCAAGGTCTGCGCTGGAAACAACTCTTAATGTATTTATATTATTGTAAGAATTAGTTTTGATATTTAAATTATGATCATATTCAAGTACATCGCCTGTCATATAAATATAAACACGATCGTTGTAGACCAGCACTGTAGGGTCAGCGCCGAATGTATGAGTCATAATCGGATTGCGGTCTGTCAGGGCTTTGTAAGCTTCGATTTTTACGGGTGTTTTGCTGCCGCTCAGCGCGGCGCATGTTGTTAAAACGGCAGCTGCCAAAAATAGAATTATTTTTTTAGAACCATTCATTTTTCTTGACATTTCTTTCTTTATGAAGCTGAGACGATTCGAACGTCCGACCTTCAGATCCGCAATCTGATGCTATATCCAGCTTAGCTACAGCTTCAATAAAATGTATGGAGTTTACAAAGTAAACCCAATCAAGTATGAAGTTTTACGCAGTAAAACTTCAAAATAAAAAAACGCCTTGCGTTTTTTTATTAACGGAGCAGGAGGGATTCGGGATTCCAGTCGCAAACCTCCTGTTTGCTCCTTCCACCCCCGTCTTCGTGTTGCCCGGCGCTTCCTGCACCGAATTAATTTATTGCAAGGCATTCGCCTTACAAACTTAAAGCAACACTACGTTTCGAATCCCTCGAACACATATATATTATGGAGTTTACGAAGTAAACTCCTAAACAAAAATGCGAAGCATTTTTGTTAACGGAGCAGGAGGGATTCGAACCCTCGGTACCCTTGCGGGGCACAACTCCTTAGCAGGGAGCCCGATTCGGCCTCTCTCGCACCGCTCCAAGGATGTTGGGGATCAATCCCCAGAAAAATTTCATGAAGTTTTACGCAGAAAACTTCCAAACAAAAATGCAAAGCATTTTTGTTAACGGAGCAGGTGGGATTCGGGATTCCAGTCGCAAACCTCCTGTTCGCTCCTTCCACCCCCGTCTTCGTGTTGCCCGGCGCATCCTGCGCCGAGTTATTTTATTGCAAGGCATTCGCCTTACAAACTTAAAGCAACACTACGTTTCGAATCCCACAGACACCTATATATGTATGGAGTTTACTGCGTAAACTCCCAAACGAAAAACACATTGTGTTTTTCGTAACGGAGCAGGTGGGATTCGAACCCACGGAACCTTGCGGCTCAACGGTTTTCAAGACCGCCTCCTTCAACCACTCGGACACCGCTCCCAGTATAGTATATGGAATTATATAGAAAAATCGAGCCTCTTGTCCAGTCTGTTGATAATAATGGTATCTAATCGAAGGGTCAAGTACCAAAAAAACCCCCGGTGACGGGGGTTTTTTGTTAAAACTGCTTTACATCCCTCTGGATGTCTGACGCACCTGACTGTCGTCAAAGCCGTCAATTATTTTTACTATATCCAGCCAGTGTTTTGCTTCGTTTTCTGACGTATATGGTCCCAGACGCACACGGTACAATGTTCTGCCTTCTATGACACGGGTTTCTATTATCGAAGTTAATCCCTTGGAAGCAAGCTTTTCTTTTGCATCTTCGGCTCTTACCATAGAACTAAATGCGCCGGTTTGTATCCAATAATCCTGAACTGTGCGGGTTGTGCCTGTTGCTCTGGGCGCAGGTCTTGCAGTGTTCTGATTAGCCGAAGCCGAAGGTCTTGCCGCCGCAGTAGTTGTCGGAGTGTTCTGAACAGCAGGCTGTCTTGCCGGCTCTGATGTTTCTGTAGGTTTTGGCGCAATCGTCGCTGTTGGTCTTTCGTCGGGTATTCCAACCCCATTTGAAGGTTCAAATACTATTTGGCTGCTTCTGTTGTCAGTTTCTGTATCCGGTTTTTCTCGTGTTTCATTTGTACTGTTTGTAATTGTATTTGCATTATTGTTATTTACTGTAAAAACAGGTTCCGACGGAGGTGCGGTAAAAACAGGCGGATTTACAGAAGCAGTAAAGTGTTCTGTTGGCTGTGTTCTGGATGTCAGCATAATTATCGCAACTGTAATGGTTAATAGCAAAAAAACACCGGCAGAAACTGCGACTAAAAGTAATTTTTTCTGTTCTTTTTCCATATTATTTAATCCTCTCTATCAATAATTTATCAATTTGGCTTTCTATGGACCTATTTGTTCTCAGCCCATGGTTCCCTATTCTATAAATTTCGGCTTTTTTTGACAAATAATGAGTATAGAAATCCTTCTGGCTGGCAAAACGGCGTTTTATTTCTTTAAAAGGAAGTTTATCCCGCCTTTTTGCTCTAAAAAATCGCGTTAAAAACGGGGCATATACAAGAATTATTAGATCCAGCCTTTCAAATACCGAAGATTTATGCAGAAGAGCCGCATTTATTACACAATGTCCGCTTTGAGCGGCAACCCATTCATCTGTCAGACGGTTAGCGGCAGGATGAACTATACTTTCCAGCGCAGCTAATTTTTCGGGGTTACCAAATACAACCTGCCCAAGAAGACGTCTGTTTATCGGGTTTTGCTGCTGCCATGTTTTGTCCAGTTTTTTTAGGTCATTGCCGAATCTGGCATTGATTGCCTCTTTTTCGAGCTCCAGCGCCTTATAACCCAGCTTGTCTACATCCAAAACAGGCAGACCGCGGGATTCCAATAGAGAAGCGGTATAGTTCTTTCCCGAACAATAGGTTCCGGTTAATCCTATTATCATATTTCTAAAACATCGGCATAAAATGTGGCGAAATTTTACCTTATATACTATAATTAAAGTAGAATATGTCAAAACAGATAATTATAACCGTAGCGTTAGTTTTAATGGCTCTCCTCTCGTTTTCTTTTGGGCTTATATCGTGCGGGTCCACAGGTAAGGCGCAAACTCAGGCACAGCAGCCTGCCGCTGCTCGTCCTGCCCCAAGTCCTGCGCAAAGCGCAGCTGCAGTTGTTCAGAGAGGGTTTATTTCGAACCTGCTTATTCCTGATATAACAGCGGATAGGGGGCTGCAGAAGGCGCTGGGCGAAAAGTCTAAAAATGTAATGACCGTTTGGTCGGTTTTAAAGGTAGCTAACGGAACTGTCAATATCTTACAGTCCGCTCAGGCGGCAGGAGGCGAAACGCTTTCTCCTATTAATAATATAATGGGCAAATTGTCCAATATGCTTTCGTTCTCATTTGGTCTGCTTTTATTCTGGAAAGTCCTTTTAATGATTTCGAGTTATATGGTTTTTCTTATTGTTATACCAATATGTGCTATTATCGCGATTGTTTTAATTTGGACATACAAGGACAGAAAAAGAGTTAATAAAATGGTTCTTTCGTATGTATTGATTGGCATTATAGCCGCATTTGCGATACCGGCGGCGCTTCATTTATCAACGCTTCTTGAGAAAAAACTGTTAATCTACAATGTAACCACTGTTACAGCTTCGATAGAAGCAAAGGGAAGAACAGCCGACACAATGGAAAGAAATGTCTCTGCGGCAAGAAGACAGGGGAACTCTGTCGCTAATTTTATCGTGAACGCAAGGAATCTGGGGAACGATTTATCAGAAGATATAACTAATTATTTTATACTTTTTATATTTGTCTATCTTATAACTCCGGTTATAGTTCTGCTGGTGATAATCTTCCTTGCCAGATATTTTATAAAGATGATTTTATCCCGGTAAAGGTTATATGGATTTTCAGGAAACTATTTATCTTCTTCCCGGTATACTTTTGGGTCTTACAGTGCATGAGTTTTGCCATGCTTACAGCGCCTTTAAACTGGGAGACAGTACTGCCCGCGATCAGGGCAGGCTTACATTAAATCCGATAGTGCATATCGATCTTATTGGTTTTGTATTTATTATTTTTGCAGGATTCGGCTGGGCTAAACCTGTTCAGTTTAATCCAGAAAACTTGAGTAATTATCGCAGGGATAAAGCGATTATTGCCGCCGCAGGCCCTCTTTCTAATCTTATTTTGGGTGTGCTGCTGACATTATCTTTAAGAGCGCTGATTGTTTATCATATAGAAAATGATATGAATATGAGCAATTCTTTTGGGCATCTTTATTATGTTTTATTTTATGCAGCTTCTATTAACTTTGGGCTGTTTATTTTTAACCTGCTTCCGATTCCGCCTCTGGATGGAAGCCATATTGCCTTTTCTGGTTTGGATCTTTCTCCGCAGATAGAAGAAAGAATCAGAACTTTTGGCATGCCGGTTTTATTTTTAATTATACTTATTCAAAGATTTGCAGATATTAACATCATTCCGATTGGGGACATGATTATTGCCATGATTAGATTTATTATGAATTTCGGCGGAATGGAAATTATTCCATAAGTTGAAGAGGTTCACACAGAGGCACAGCGGCACAAAGAGATCACGGAGAATAAAAAAAATGTCCATGGAATCCTCAATCGAGTTCTGCGAGAAATAAAAAAAGAGCCTGCGTTTGCAGGCTCTTAAATTTTAATTAATTACACATGGTTAAGAAGCAGAGGAAAGCTCCTTTATGGTTTCTAGATCAAGCCCTGTGGTTTTATGTATGAACTCATGTGTTGAACCTTCGGCAAGCATATTACGAGCGATAGCCTTTTTATTGTCAGATACAGCATTCTTACCGTTTGCGATTTCCGCATCCTTCTCAGCAACTACCACCTGCCACTTTTCCCGCTCACGTATTTCGCCTATCTCTATCGCGGTATGATAGTCTGAGTATTTATCCATCTCGTACATTCTGCGGCTTCGTATCCGAGCTTTCTCGTGCTCGTCTTGGCTTATTGTCTGCAGTAATTCTGCTGCCATACCTATTTCTCCCTTCTCCTTAATTATAGCATTAATGTTGCTCCTGTACACGGGGTCATCTGCGTATTTAAAGAATAATGACCACTTCTCAAAAGATGTCAGTTGTTCCACAGGCTTGGATAAAATCTCATTTAGTTTACTTAGCTCAACAATGACCATATTTATCTGGTCTGTAAGCTGTTCTCCGTCTGTTGTTCTCAGCGAAAACCTGTGTATAAAGTCAGAATGATCAGGAAATACTGTGTGTAACGAAAACGTTACTTGATAAGTCCTTACAAGGTTTCTGTACTTTACGCTTTTTGACTTTTGAGAAGAATGAAGGTCAGTAAGGTAATAAGTGTATTTATTAATAAAATTAAGCCTTAGTGCCCCTGTTTCTATTCTTTCTTCGCAGTGCATTTCGACATTGACCTGGTCTCTAGAAGCTTCGCTTTCCGTGCTCGTTGAGCGATCAGCATTTTCGACAGTACAGTTAACATCGAATCTTTCTGCTTTTTCCTCGGTGTCCATAACAGGAAGCTCATTGTTTCGCACTTCCACATTGAGGACTTTTTGTTCGATTACTGTCGAGATGATGTCGATGAGGACTTGTTTGGCGTTCGGGTGTGTTAGAAGCGCCTTGAAGATTCTGTCGTCTGATGGCGGCAGAAGTTCCTCGTCTTCTTTGATGAATGGGTGTTTTAAATCAGCCATATGATTCTCCTTGGGGGATTTCCCCAAAAAAGTACTTAATAAAGTACTTTTTAAAAAAGATAAAACCTTCAAAAGAAAGTTTTACATGTATATGGCGCGAGCGTGCACGGCGCATTAAAAAATTAGTAATTAATTGAGAAATTTTTATTAACTGTGACAAAGATCATGCGGGGAAGACTTTATCCACGGATTTTCGCAGATTAATACGGAGAAGATCTCACACAGAGACACGGAGGCACAGAGATCACGGAGAAGGAAATAAAATAATCTCTTCGAGCTTTTTTAAGTGGTTTTTGAGCCTTGTTTTTTTCTTTTTCAGGTATTATAGTACTAATATAGAGGGAATTATGGATATTGTCATTTTGGACAGTGCTCACAAACATGGAATAACTGAAGAAAATATCATCTATTGTTTATCGCATTTCAATAATGACATTATGTTAAATTATCCGCCGATAAAACGTTTGTTTGTTGGATTTGATAATTTAGGAAGAGCTTTGGAAATCATTGCGATTGAAGATGAAGAACAAGACCGTCTTGTGATCATTCATGCAATGAAATTAACCAAGCAGTATTACTTTCTTTTAGAAGGAGTATGATATGAATTATAATGAAATTGATGTTGATAAAATCACAAAGGAAGTGTCTACTGCTGTAGCGCAAGGGAATTACCGTAAAGCAACAAAAAAAGAGTCTATGGAAGTTCGTCTTGCCGCACTTGCTCTCCTTGTTAAAAATATGCAGGATGAAATGCACGACATTGTTCAAAATGAAAGAGAATTAGTACACGCTTGATATTTTTGACCTTATTCTTTAATTTATCTACAAATCCCTCACACAGAGGACACAGAGTTACACGGAGAAGAAAAAAAGCCTGACACTTCGAACCGTCGGTTCGGGAATTAATGTCAGGCTTCTTTACAACCTTCGAATCGTCAAACTAAAAGATTGCGATTCGTAAGGCTCTGCTTCTTTAGGCAAAATCTATCTTTTTTGTATTCTAACAAAACGTTCCTCTATATAGCCTTTTTGTCCCCTGTATTCGATAGGAATCCAAATAATATCATTTCTAGCTACTGCTTCACCAGTTATATTCACTACAATGCCTCTTGCTTTATTTGGAAACATTCTAACAAAATCACCATCATTATTAGAAGGGTTTGACTTAACATATGCCTTATTACTAGTTACTTTAGCCGTTACATTTTGCGTTGCGGCATTTTTTGTAGCTTCAATAAGAGATTCTCTCTGATTAGATGCTGACGAAGAGCTGTTAGATTCAGATACCATCGTAAAAGGAATTATACAAGCAAGTATTACAGCTATTGGCGCACCAATAATTGGACTTTTTTCTTCTGCTTTAAGTTGTTTGGCTTTTTCTCTCGCGGATAATGTTTTTATTATATACAAGATTGCAGCTCCTGCAAAAGGTATCAGGTATAAAATACTTGGAATTCCGCCGCCAGAATTTCTTTGAACCGTATGTATAATAAACAATACAACTGTACCATAAAAAATTATGGCAAAAGGGTATACAAACATTGATGTTTTATTTATCTCCCCGCGTGTTCTTTTCTTCTTAGTAGCAGCAGCATAGTTTTCATTGTGCATTAGCACTCGCAAGCTGAAGTAATGAGAATAGTAGTACCACAGAGCTGGTAAACCGCAGCAGGCAGCAAAAAATAACATCTTAAGAAAATTATTATTATCTAAAATGGGTTCGAGAGTATTTTGAAATACCACACTTAATATGACTATCAAAACAAGACCGATAGCTAATCCCATTATTGCCGACTGGATAACTCTACCGGCAGTTTTTAATTTAAATAACTGTGCAAATATGACATCAAAAATTACTGCAGCTAATGAGGGAATAATCAAAAAAAGCGCCACTGCTACCATAAACAAATTTCCCGTAGCTTTTGCCGCTACATCCACTTGTTTGTCAAGTACTTTTTGCTCTGCTTCCCGTCTTTCTTGATCTAATCGTTCTTGATACATTCTATCTTGATCATCACTCATAAAAATCTCCTCTTTACGCCGCTTTTAGCGGCGAATTAAATTGACGAACTTATAGTTCGACGGCTCCGCAACGCGCGCAACGCGGAGACAAAATCTCCTTATGTTAACTATTTGCAAGTTGTGCACATTGGCTGACAATATCAACAATATAATCACGTACTGCGGTATGACCAGCTTTGGAAAAATCCATATTTGCTGCTCTATCTCTGGCTGCTTGCTGCATTTTAGCAGTATTAGGTGAATATGCCGTATAATGAGAAGCGCCTGTTGCTTCGGCATGTGCGCGGCTTGCATCTGTTTTTGCAGATGCTTCCATCATCGCAAGCCCTATTCCGGCATTGGGATCTTTAGAACTGGCAACATTAATTTCTGCTATAAAACTTTTGGCAAAATTTAATAGATTCATCTCCATTCTAATATCAAACTGACCACCTTCCTGATACGAAGATTTTCCGCCGTCTTTCATCTCAATAGAAAATGAAGCCCATGCGGATGCCTGGCTTGCATCATCAGCTTCAATTGCGTCTATGCTTTTTATATCTTTGTAATAAAAGGATTCAATCTGCATATTCTTTTTATTCGGAGGCAATGGAATGACAGCCATCCTGCTATTAGTAAGAATCACAGTTGCATCCCAATATTTTGACCCAACAACCCGTGCCAATAAGTTTTTTGGAGGCTTTACAAAAATAACGCTTTCTCCATTTTCCAAATCTAAAGATGTTTCAACTTTAGTTCCTTCATAAAATTTTACCATTGCCATAAAAATCTCCTGTTTACGCCGCTTTTAGCGGCGAATTAAATTGACGAACTTATAGTTCGTCGGCTCCGCAACGCGGAGACAAAATCACCTTAAAAATTTATTTTCAAATCCATCACACAAAGACCTGTGTGAGATCTTCCTCCGTGAAACTCTGTGGTAAATTCTTATTTGTGTAACGGCGCCCTAATTTTGGCAAAAATAATCATCTAGTTTGGCAAAAATCGATTTTTAACCTTGTTATATACTGTTTTTCACTGTTTTAGCATGTTTTATGAAGAAATGATTAAAAAAAAGTTCCTCTTTAAAAAGTAACTGAAATTATATATGTAAACCTGTTTTAAGGAGAAAATATATGATTTACGGTTACATACGAGTCAGTACAGATAAGCAGACGGTCGAGAATCAGCGGTTTGAGATAAATAAATTTTGTAAGACTCAAAAATTAAAAATAGGAAATTGGATAGAAGAAAAAATTAGCGGTACAAAAGCGCCTGAAAAAAGGCTTCTAGGAAAACTGTTACAAACGGTCCAAAAAGATGATTTAATTATTTGCTCAGAACTCTCCAGACTTGGACGTTCTTTTTTTATGATTATGTCGATACTTTCCGGTTGCTTAGAGAAAGGTGTGAAGATATGGACTATTAAGGATGGTTACCGACTCGGAGATGATATACAATCAAAAGTACTGGCGTTTGCTTTTGGATTATCCGCAGAAATAGAGCGTAACTTAATATCACAAAGAACAAAAGAAGCTCTTGCGAGGTGTAAATCCGAAGGGATAAAACTCGGCCGCAAGTTTGGAAAACCTATAAATGTAAAACTTACTGGTCATGAAAAAGAAATAAGAAAGATGATAAGGGAAGGTAAAAACAATGTTGAAATAGGGCAGCGATTTGGAGTACATCGTCAGACGGTTAGGATTTTCCGCAGGGAACGCCTAACAAAATGGAAAGTTAAAAAATTATTCCAAACGGTGAAATAAAAAGACCTTTTG
>WQXI01000003.1 GCA_009784935.1 Treponema sp. | reverse complement strand
TCATTCCAGAAGGTTTTTCTATTTTACCCAAATCAATAAGCTCATTTTTTATGTAATAAATTTTACAAAATCTTTTAAGAGCTTCAGACGCTTTATAGGAACTAGGTACGGTTATAGAATAACAGGAAGGAGTGCGATCCGTTATCCTGTGCAGAAAAAGAGCCGTTTCGTGAGAATATACAATTTTCTTCGCACGCTGTTGAAGCCAAAAAAGAACATCATCCAGCCCGTCGGGACTGACATACAATCCACGCTCAACCCTGACCAGAATTCCATTTTTAACATAATCGGCAAGATACTGCCGATGAAGCCCTGCTCCCACAGCCTGCGAAGTGGTAAACATTCCATTCCCTTGAGACAGCAGCTTTTTTAAAATATTTATGTTTGTTATAACAGTCCTCCATATACACTGATATTGTGCTCCATATCAGTGTGTTAGTCAAGATGGATGGGCAGGCGGTATTGTCGTTTTGTTCGTTTGAATAGCCAGTTTTTTTATACTTACTACGTGGTTAAGTTCTTACCTATCTATCCGCCAAGTATCTCGTAGAGTCTTTCCAGGTCTTCCATAGAATAATATTCGATGTATATTTTGCCTTTGTTAAGGTCGCCCTCTATCGTTACTTTTGTTCCAAGTCTGCTGATAAACTTTTCTGCCATTGCGTCAATTTCGGGCGAACGTTTTTTGCCTTTGCCGCCGCTCTTTGTGTCTGTGGTTTTTCCTTTGCCTTGGCTTGTGTTTAATGACGAAGCGCGCTTTTCTGTTTCTCTTACAGACACATCGCCTGCAAGTATTTCTCTAAAAAGCCTGTCTCTTGCTTTTGTGTCAGTAACTGATAACAGCGCTCTTGCATGACCTGAGCTCACTTTGCCTTCTTCTAAACTTTTTTGCATCTCTATGGGCAACTTAAGAAGACGAAGCGCGTTTGCAACTGTCGAACGGTTTTTTCCCATTCGGACTGCGAGCTCGTCTTGAGAAAGATTAGAAAAGTCCATAAGGTTTTTATAAGCGGCAGCTTCTTCTATCGGGTTTAGATCGGTGCGCTGGATATTTTCGATAAGGAAGACTTCCAGCCGTTTTTGATCTGTGTAATCACGAACGATAACAGGGACTGTCGCAAGCCCCGCGATTCTTGCGGCGCGTGTTCTGCGTTCGCCAGCGATAATTATGTAAGTGCCGTCGCCTGCGTTTGCCGCGATTATCGGCTGAATAATACCGTATGTTTTTATTGAGTCTGCAAGTTCGTTTAGTTCGGTTTCGTCAAAATTTTTACGGGGCTGACCGGGGTTTTGAACAAGCTTGTCCACAGACAGCTGAACAATGTCGCCTGCCTTGCTTACGGAAGCCGAAGATGTCTGAGCGTATGTTTTTCTCGAAGATTCTACCGGCGGTGAATCGTCATTGTTATCAAGCAGAGCATCAAGTCCTCTGCCAAGACCTCCCGGTCTACGCGCCATCTTTTCCTCCGGCTTTATCGCGCTTTATTATTTCCTGTGCAAGCGTTTGATAAGCTCTAGCTCCCGGACACTGCGGATCATAAAGCGAAATCGGCATTCTGTAGGAAGGCGCTTCCGAAAGCCTTATGTTGCGGGGAATAATTGTATTTAAAACTTTATCTTTATAGTGAGCGCTGACCTGTTTGATTACATCATTTGCAAGACGGGTTCTTGGGTCGTACATTGTAAAGAATATACCGCCTATTTTTAACGATGGGTTTAATCCTTTTTGTACGCTCTTTGCAGTTTCTAAAAGCTGCAAAAGCCCTTCCATTGCAAAGTATTCGCACTGCATTGGAATTAATATCGAATCGGCTGCCGCAAGACCATTCATCGTAAGCTGTCCTAAAGAAGGAGGGCAGTCGATTAAAATATAGTCGTACTTGTCTTTTAGAGGAGCAAGCGCTTTTTTTAAAAAGTAGTTTCGTTCTTTTTGATCGATAAGTTCTACCGCGGCGCCCGAAAGATCCGGGTCTGCGGGGATCACTTCGAGATTTTTAACGGCAGTTTTTCTTGTCGCTTGTTCGGCGGTTACTTCGTCAGAAAGCAGTTCGTAGATTCCGGGCTTAAGAGGGTTGGCTCCAATGCCGCTGGAGAGGTTAGCTTGAGCGTCAAAATCGACCAATAATACTGATTTTCCGGCTTCTGCCAGATATGCCCCAATATTGATTGCAGAGGTAGTTTTGCCAACGCCGCCTTTTTGATTTACAAAAACACAAATCGAACCCATAATATAATGTAACAAATTAGGAAAACTCAGGCAAGAGCCGCAAATGTTGATAAGGATAGCTTGTTTACCGAATATATGGTATAATATAAGAATAATATCATTTTTTAGGGGGTGCTGATATGAGCAATACAGAAAAACTCGAAGATATTCCAATCAGTACCGTAGACTCTCCGTCTGTAGTTCTGGAACTTATCCATCAGCTCAAAATTAAGGATGTAATGACATCCGCCCTTCTCACAGGCGAAATAGGTCAGTCAATGAGGCATATTCAGGCGTTAATGCGGGAGAACAAAGTAGCCGGTATTCCAATTGTAGAAGGCAACAAGCTGGTTGGCATTGTTTCTACAGAAGATATAATTAATGCGCTTGATAAGGGTTATATCGATTCTCTGGTCGGCGAAAGAATGACAAAGAATGTTATCCATTTGCAGGATGACATGCCTCTTTCATTCGCTATTACCTATCTTAATAAATACAGATACGGACGCTTTCCCGTTCTAAATAAAGAAAATGAATTAGTCGGTATTTTAACGTCTACAGATGTTATCCGGAACCTGCTTATAGAAATGAACCGCGAGGTGCTCAGATTGGAAAAACTTCAAAAGGGTACGGAAGACGCCGCCCCTTCAACATTTTCAGAAATGGAATTTACTACCGCGCATTATAATTTTGAACTTGCGGGCAGGGCTTCTACAGAAATCAAGAAAGCTTTAAAACAGCGGAACTTTGATCCAAAACTTATAAGGCGCGTTGCTATTGCATGTTATGAGCTGGAAATAAATCAGGTTGTTCACTCTAACGGAGGCGTAATGCGCTGTTCGATTCTGCCGGACAAGGTTATCATAACGGCGGCAGATACGGGACCTGGAATCGAGGATGTTAATCAGGCTTTAAAAGAAGGTTATTCTACAGCTAACGAATATATCCGTTCTCTCGGTTTTGGCGCGGGAATGGGACTTGCAAATACAAAGCGCGTTTCTGACGATTTTACAATTCACTCTGCGCTTGGCAAAGGCACTACGGTGCGTTCTGTTGTGTTTGTAAATTCCGCCAAGGATGAACACTAGGAAGCCGCATGAAAATAAAGGAAGTAGCTGCTGTATTGAATGCGGAAATCTGCCAGACCGAATTTACAGATACCGAAGTTACAGGAGCGTACACATCTGATCTTCTTTCTGATGTAATGGCGCATGCCAAAGACGGCGGAGCTCTTATTACGATTCAGGCTCACAAAAATACTGTAGCTGTTGCTTCTCTTGTTAATATTTCTGTGATTGTTATTTGTAATTCGCGTCCGCTCCCTGATGATATGCTGGAAGCGGCAAAAGACGAAGGTATTGCTGTTATTAGAGTAAAAGAGAATCAGTTTAATGTTTCTGGCAAATTATGGAGAATGTTTCATGATGCTGGCGGATCTGCATAATCACTCTTGTCTTTCTCCCTGCGGTTCATTGGAACTTTCGCCGAGACGGCTGCTCGAAATAGGTGCAGCAAAGGGGATTAAGTTAATCGCACTAACCGATCATAATTCATCATTAAATTGCCCGGCGTTTGCAAAGCTCTGTCCAAAGTACGGTGTTATCCCGGTCTACGGAATGGAAGCGGCAACAAGCGAAGAAATACATGTTCTTTGTTTATTTACAAGTTTGCAAGCCAGCATGGATTTTAATGAATACGCGTATTCGATACTTACGCCGTTTCCGAATAACCCCGAAAAAACGGGTGATCAGGTTTATGTTGACGAAGACGACAATATAGAAGGAGAAGTCGAAAACTATTTGATTAGTCCTTTGGATATAAGTATCGATAATATAGGCGCAAAAATAATAGAATACGGCGGTATAGTTATTCCCGCTCATGTTGACCGCCCTGCTTTTTCTATGACAAGTCAGCTTGGAATTGTTGTAGACGGTCCTTGGACTGCTTTGGAATGTGTCCGCATTCCGCCTGCGGTAAACGGGCTGCCTTTGGATACGCTTAACTATCCGCTGATAACTTCTTCTGACGCGCACTTTAGTGAACATGTAGGACGGCGTCCTTTTACGCTTAATGTCAGCGCTGAGGAGCTTCAGCCTGACGGTAACGGGACAGAGGCAAATATAGATGTTTTAAGAAAAGCGTTGGCTTCTTTATAGGAGGAAATATGCCGATAAAGTTAATAGTGAAAGTATTTATTTCTGTTTTATTATTCTTTTGTACTTACGGGCTTTTTGCTTCGCCTCTGGAAAGCGGGTATGCTCTTGCGCCAAGAGCTTCTGCGTCTCAGGAAGAAAAAGATTTGGCTTATAGAAACGCGCGCATTAGAGTTGTTGAGGCTTCCAGAAAATATCTTGGTGTTCCTTACCGTTACGGCGGTATGAGTACTGCAGGTTTGGATTGTTCCGGTTTTCTTGGACTTGCTTTTAATGACGCTTTGGGAGTTTCACTGCCAAGGTCAGCATCCGCTCTTTATTCATGGACAGTTAGAATTCCCATAGAAAGAGCGCAGCCGGGCGATTTTGTTTTTTTTAGAACAGGTAATACATCAAGCATAACTCACGTTGGTCTTTACCTTGGAGACCGCCGTTTTATTCACGCGGCTTCGGCAGGTTCGCAAACCGGCGTAATTTATTCCAGTCTCGACGAACAATACTATGTTAATACTTATGCCGGCGCCGGCAGGGCGTTCCCTGAGTCTGCGCCGTTCAGCGTAGATACAGGCAGTACAAATACTGCTGCTGCGCGTAACAATAGTAGTTCCGGCAATTCCGCCGCTTCGAACACTGCTTCTAACAGGCAGACGAGAACTGCTGAGCAGTCAAATACCAATAATAGAAACAACTCAAATACAGGCAGCGGGCCTTTCCTTTTTGGAGTTTCTGCCGCGCCGATATGGCTTACGGTTAGTAATGAAGGAGTTGTGTTCGGCGGTTTTTCCGCTCAGGTTAGCTTTGCAGTACAAACTGATTTTTTAGGTTCTAAAATGTCGATAGGTCTTGATGTAAGACCGGAGTTTGATAGTTATAATAGTGTTTTTTATTTACCGGTAACATTATCATTGGGATTAAATGAATATATAAGTATTTTCGGCGGACCTGTGTTTAGTTTTGGCAACCCGCTTTTTGTGCCCGATAATGGTTTTTACTATTATTTTGGTATGACAATTACACCAGTTTCCTTTAAAACAAATGCCGGGGAATTTTCTCCGTATTTTCAAGCGTCTATGCAGTCAGATTTTAAATATGGCAGTGATTATGATTTTGCTGCTGATATATCTAAAAACTTGCGTTTTACTACAGGGGTGCGCTGGGTAATGCGTTTAGGCTCATAACTATAATTGCATTATTATAGTTACATTTTTTACACTAGACAAAGTTTACTCATAGTACCATAATTTTATTATGGATAATAAAGTAAAAGCAAATTCGCTTGTAAGCAAATTTAGTTATGCAAGCGGTGACATTTACGGCGGCGGAGCGTTTCTTATTTTTAGCC
Organism: Treponema sp.; assembly: GCA_009784935.1. Taxonomy (GTDB): domain Bacteria; phylum Spirochaetota; class Spirochaetia; order Treponematales; family Breznakiellaceae; genus WQXQ01. The sequence goes on along the minus strand of WQXI01000003.1, from coordinate 125,299 downwards.
TGCTGTTTATGAATTTTTTAGTTCTTGTAGAAGGGCTTCCTGTTTTTGCGACCACTATAATTATTTTTATAGGAAGATTATGGGACGCAGTTACAGATTCTATAATGGGAAGAATCTCCGATATAACCCGTTCTAAATTCGGAAGACGCAGGATCTATTTTATAATAGGCATAATCCCTGTTTTTCTTTCGTTCTTTATGCTTTTTTATTCGTTTGGCATTGAGAGCGAATTGGGAAAAGTTGTTTATTACACACTGTCGTACATGTTCTTTGGAACTGTTTTCAGCATAGTAATGGTTCCTTATAACGCTATTCTGTCTGATATGACTTCTGACTATAATGAACGGACAAGTTATACCACAATAAGAATGATTTTTTCGGGCGGCGCGGCATTAATTTGCGCTGTAATACCAAGCATTATTATAAAAACTTTCGGCGCGGAAAATATCGGGTCTATGCAGGTTCCCGGCTACCTTGTAATGGGGCTTATTTTTGGAGCGGTTTTCGGCGCGTGCTGGTTTTTGGTTTTTTTAGGAACTTGGGAAAAAAAAGATCTGCCTAAACCAGAAAAGATTCCTTTAAAAAGCTGGTTTTCGGTTTTTTCAAATAAAGCGTATAAAAATTTTCTTGGTATTTTTCTTTCTTTTCAGATTGCGGTAGACCTTGTTCTTGCATTATTTATTTTTTATATTGAAATAGTAGTTTTACAGTATAAAAATTATGAAATAATTGTTGGAACTCTTTTGATCTGTTCCATGCTGCTTATGGCATTGCAAGGCAAACTTGCCGAAAAAAAAGGCAAGGCTTTTCCTCTGTATATAGGCATTCCTGTATGGATGCTTTCTTCGCTTGTGTTTATCTGGCTGGGTCATGGCACACCTCTTTTTGTTCTGTGTATATTGGCGGCTTTTATTGCGGTAGGTTCGTCTGCGGGCAATCTTTCGACATGGTCAATGCTTGCGGATATTTATGATATAGATGAAATTCGTTCGGGTAAGCGGCAGGAAGGAATTTATTCCGGAATGACAACTTTTTTGCGTAAGTTTGCAAGCGGTGTTGCAGTTCTTTTAATGGGGCTTGGGCTTCAGCTTATGGGTTTTGATCATAACGAATATACGATTCTAAAAGAAGTCGGTGGTGATAATTTTGACCCGGCGGCATATGCGCAAAGTAATTTTGTGATGGGGATCAAATGGATGTTTGTTCTTATTCCGCTTTTACTGTTGTTCGTATGTCTGTTTTTTGCTGTAAAAAACAAGATTACCAAACAACGCTTTGACGCTGTATTAAAGGGAATCAGCGAGTTTAAAACCCATGGTAATATTGACGCATTGTCTGAGCAGGAGACAAACGATGTGCTCATAGCTGCAGGAACAGATAAAAATAAACTCTGGGGCAGATAAAATTTTGTAGATTTTTTGCAAACCTTAGGTAAATTTTCTTATATTATATGTATGCAAAATACCTAAGGAGTTAAAGTGAAACAAATAACCTGCGTCACATGCCCTATTTGCTGCCGTATAACTGTCGATATCGAAAACGGAGAATATCAATTTTCCGGGAATAAGTGCATTAAAGGAGCTATGTTTGCCGCTGCCGAAATGAACGCTCCTATAAAGTCGCTTAAAACAATGGTGAGAACAGTGTTTCCGGATATACCTGTTTTACCTGTCATGACAGACAGGGAAGTGCCCGAAAAAAAGGTTAAAAAAATTATTAGAGAGCTTTCTAAAATAGTCATAACAAAGAGGCTGGGTTTTGGCGATAAAGTCGCCTGTAATATTTTAAAAACAGGATGTGACGCTATCGCAGCCAGCGATATGCTTTTAGAAGTTAGTTAGTTTGAGAGTTTTTATTTGGTTGATTTTCCCTAAAATATAGACTATAATTTATTTATGAATTCTGATGTCAAAGCTGAAGTAGACAAGCTTAAAAACCTAATTATTAACGCCATTCCTGTAGAGCAAATTTTTCTCTTTGGTTCGCATGCGTACGGTACGCCTCACAAGGATTCTGATTTAGATTTTTATGTTGTATTAAAAGACGATGTTCAAATGCGTGATATAGACGCAGGGTTACAGATTCGTTTTGCGATTGATCGAAAAAAAACTATGCCTGTTGACATTGTTGCTAAAAAGAAAAAGGATTTTTTGGCTCGTCTTGATGACTTTACTCTAGAACGTAAAGTAAATCGTGAAGGGATACGCATTTATGGCTAAACAGATAAATACACCAAAGGAATGGAGACTGCTTGCTGAGTGTGATTTATCTGTTGCAGAACATTTGGCTGATACTATGTCTCCCTTACCGACATCTGTTATTTCTTTTCATTGTCAACAGGCAGTAGAAAAATACTTGAAGGGTGCTATTGTTATTCTAGGTGAAGAGCCGCCATATATCCATGATTTGCCGGAGTTATGCAAAATAGCGGAAAAATATAGACCCTCATTTTTAAGTATTTCAACACAATGTTCAATAATAAATCAATTCTCCGTGCAGCCGCGTTATGATCTTGGACTTAGTTTATCAGATGAAGATATGCGCCTTGTTTTAGCCCATACAAAATTAATTAGAGACTTTCTGCAGAACGAGATACCGGAGCTGTTTAGCGATGATAACAATTGCGTTTAATAGGGAAGACGAAAATAGGCAGTTGTTTGAATTTATAGGAGTATTAATTTGTCAAAAATAATTCGTTTTTGCTGTTTTATATTGGTTATTATTATTTCCATGCAAACAATTGCCGCACAGTCAAATACAGAAGCATATTATTCTGGCGAAGTTTTGATATTTCTTATTATTACGGAAACAGCAAGAGCGCCCACCAGAGTACAAAAAATGTTGTCTATTGAATATATAAGAGAGGCAATAATTTTTACTGATCCAACAGATGATTTTTATTTTAGAATACAGGAAACTTTGGAATATTTAGTATTTGAAGGATCCGAGAATCCTCCGCAAAGAATAAGATACAGAAATCAATATGAATTTCCTGATGTAAGGATAGAAGCAGTAAGAATACTGGGAACATTAAATACTACAGAAGCAGGGAACGCTCTCCGGGAATTATTATTGCATGAGAAAAATACAGATGTGCTTTATGAAGCGGAAAATGCATTAAGCCGGCTAGGAGAAAAATAATTGCAGGGATTTCATTTATTTGGTTTAATTTCTATAATATTTGTCATTTTTATAGTTTCGTATTATTTATTAATTGTATTCTCTTTTGGAAGTATGATATTTTCCTTTTTTGGATTAATATTTGTTACAATAAAAGATAAAATAATTTCTGCAAGGATTGTCTGCAAAAAAGCAAAAAAAATCGGATGGAAGAAAACTAATATTATTGTAAAAAGAGTAAAGAGAATAAATAGAGAAAGGAATAAAATAATTAAAAAATACGTTAATAATTATGTAAATAATATAATGGATCCGCATAAGGAAGAACGCAAAGCAGCTTTTAAGAGATTATTTGAATAATATGTCAAAATTAGGAGAATATTTACTGTGGGCGCACAAAAGAAAATTAATTTTTATGTATTATTATTAATTTGTTTTTTATTCACTGTTATTTGCTGTGAGCGTTCATCCGGCGTCGGAATTAGAGATGATAGAGATTTGTTTTTTTGGCTGAGATTCGAAAACAATGATGAAATGTATGAATATTTAAAAGCATGGGAAATTAGAGAGCCGAATAATCTGGATGTTTATTATCATTTTTCAATGTATTACCATGTAAAAAGTATAAGGACAATTCTTCATTCTGAAGAAGAAGCAAAAGAAATTACAGGAACAATATATTATACTGTAGAAAATAATAAAGAAGACATGTTAAAAGCGATTGAGTATATAGATAGAGGGTTATCTCTTTATCCAAATCGACTTGATTTCCATTTTGATAGAATCAGATTTCTAATTCATATGGATGAATATTTATTGGCTATTGATTCGTTTAATTCTTTAATAGAGCTGTCAAAAAAAATAAATAATAAATGGATTATGTTTGGAAACAGAAAAATGGGCAGAAAAGCATTTCTTAATTTATTTCAATCTAATTATACAATGATGCTGGTAGATATTAATTATGAATTATTACAAGATGTAAAACTACTTTTGGAAAATTTATATAACAATTATCCAAATAGCGTTTATTCACATTACAATCTTGCAATTTACTATAAAAAAATAAATAATTATCAAGAGGCTTTTAAATATTTATTACAAGCAGAGAAAATAGATAAAAATTATATTTATGTTAATATTGAACTTGGTTTACACTATTTTAAAATTGGTAATTTGCAAAAAGCAAATGATTATGTAGAAAAAGTAAAGAGAATTGGTGGAGGGTCATATATGTCTTTTTTCAGGGAATATTTAGATTAGTAATTAGTTTTATCGCAGACATATTAGGTTATTGTAAAATAGAACAGTATCTAACAGGCTTGCAAATAGAAATAAATCAATCATAAAAAAAGCCTGAGATTTGCTAAACCTCAGGCTTCATAAATCGTTAAATATAAACCTTAGTTTCCTACGCCTTGATTAGGGCCTTGATTTGGGTTTGCATTGCGCACTGTTACTACTGCAGTAGCTGTTTTGCTTGGATCTGCTGTAGATGTTGCAATAACATAGAGAATTGGCGACCATTCGTTCGGCGCAACTCTAAGTAAACCATTCGAACTGATTGTAGTAGAAGTCGCGACAGCACCGGTTCCAGCAGCATTCGAACTTACTCTCCATGTTACAGAAGAACTTGGGCTATTTGTGCCAGTAACAGAAGCTCTTAATTGAACTGTACTGTTAGTATCTGTTGTGACAGTAGACGGATTAATTGTAACACTTGTCACTGTGGGAACAGTTGGAGCAGGTGCCGGATTATTTTGGCTTGGAGGTCTGTTTCCGCCGCCGCCTTGTCCGCCACCACCACCTTGACCGCCGCCTCCGTGACCACCGCCGCCTCCACCGGGTCCACCAGGTGTTGGAGTAGGTGTTGGAGTAGGCACAGGCACAGGAGCCGGAGCGGGTGTTGGATTAGGAGCAGGCGTAATCTGCGCCGGCGCCGGTGTTATATTTATTGCAACACTTCCTGTTCTTCTTGGATCAAATACAGAAGTCGCAAAAACAAAAAGTAATCTAGAGGTTTCGTTACGCGAAACTGTAAGCACACCCTGTGAGTTTATACTGGTTCCAGCTGTAACTGCTCCAGAACCGGCAGCGTTTGAGCTTACACTCCATGTTACTGCAGTATTCGGATTATTGGCTCCCGCAACAGAAGCGGTAAATTGGAAAGTGCTCCCCGCCTGTATCGTCTGATTCGCCGGAGTGACAGTTACGTTTGTAACAGTCGGAACAATAACAGAAACAGCGATAAACCCAAATTTTGTGTTATCCACCGTAGAGGTCGCTATAACATAAAGAACAGGCACAGATTCATTATTTGCTACAGAAAGAACGCCGCTTGTACTGATTCTCGTTCCCGGTGTTACAGCTCCCGTACCTGTAGTATTCGAGCTTACGCTCCATACTACTGTATTTGCAGGTTCATGGGTTCCTAATACCAAAGCGCTGAACTGAAGCGTTTCCCCTGCCCTTATAGTTCTGTTTGCAGGGCTTACTCTAACTTCTGTTACAGTCGGAACAACTATATTTACAGGAATAGACGCTGTTCTTGAAGGGTCAACAATAGAAGAAGCTATGACAAAGACAGTCCTTAATGATTCATTTTGAGATACAGAAAGAACACCGTTGGAATTAATACTGGTTCCCGGTGTAACAGCGCCTGAGCCTGAAGCAACCGAGCTTACTCTCCATGTTACAGCGCTGTCAGGATTATTGTTTCCGGTGACCTGCGCTCTAAATTGAAAGGTTCTTCCTATTGCTACTGATTGGTTTAACGGAGTTATGGACACTGATGTTACAGTAACAACTCTGACTTGTCTAACATCATATTCGCCGCTGTCGGTCGACATAGCTCTAACATAGAGGATTAACGAAGTTTCGTTGGAAGCAACTGTTAGAATCCCGTTGGGAGTAATAAATGTTCCGTTCGTTACAGCTCCTGAGCCGTCGGGTGTAGAACTAACCGACCAAATAATACCTTTGCCGGATGCTCTAAAGTTAATTGTTCCGCCTGCGCGCACAGATGACAGGTTTCCGTCAGATCTAATGGTTACAGAGACGCTTACACATCCAGCAAAAATTACTGCTATTAGAGCCGCAAAAACGAATATATTGAAAATTCGATTTGTTTTTTTCATGGTTTTCTCCTTTGATATTTCTATAAATGATAAAGTATTATATATTAATGAAGTTACAAATTCAAGCTAAATTTAATGGTAAAATAGTTATATTTTTTGATATTTAATGATATAATTTACAAGTTACTTATATGATTCACGACACCGGTATAAAAAGAAAAATATTCATACCCATGATTACCTTGACGGTTGTGTGCTGTGTCGCTGTTCTGGTTTCTTCTATTCTGCTTTTTAACATAGAACTTAACAATGCAATGCATAATAAAAACAGTGTTGCAGAAATGGTAACCATGCACGAAATTGAAAATCTTAAAGAAAGCGCTCGAATTACAGCAAAGGCAATATCCAGCGATCCGGAACTGCTGGAAGCGATTTTGAGCAATGATCGTGAAAAAATGATAAATGCGGCAATCAGCCATCAGATACTTGCGCGAATTGACACCTGCGCTTTTCTTGACGCAAACGGAATTGCTTTGGCAAGATCTAACGATCCCGATACCTACGGAGATAATGTTACACATCAGCCTCATGTCAGGCATGCTATGGCAGGAGATATTGAATCATTCATTGTAAGGGGTGTGAGTTTTCGTCTTGGTGTTTATGCGGCAGCTCCGGTATACGACAAAAACAATAGAATAGCAGGTTTTGTATCTTTGGGATTTAGGCTGGACAAGCAGGATTTTGTTCATAATATTAAAGCGCTTACAGGATGCGAGATAACTATTTTTAGGGATGATGAACGTGTTTCTTCTACTGTTATTAATGAGGACGGAACATATCCTTTAGGAACAAAAGCGGCAGAAGATATCAGCAAAAGAGTGCTGGCAGGAGATTCATTTAACGGAAGAATTAATCTTTTTGGAAGGGATACCCTCGTTAATTATTCTCCGTTATACGGTGAAGGCGAAGAAATTGTCGGAATGTTATTTGTAGGGTATTATACTGCGGAAGAATCTAGAAAAATACTGGTTTTTATTCTGATAGGAATTTTGATAACGCTGTCTGTCCTCGTTGTCTGTGTTTTTTTGGCAAGGTTTATTTCCGGCAATGTAATGCATAGAATTAATGAAGCGAATGAGCGGATAACGCTTATGCTCGATACGTCTCCTTTGTGTACTCAGATTTGGAATAAGGACCTTCAAACAATTGACTGTAACGAAGCGGCTTTGAGGCTTTATGGATTTAAAAATAAACAGGAATACATTAATAAGTTTCTTGAATGCTGCTCTCCGGAGTTTCAGCCTGACGGACACCGGTCTGATAAAAAAGCCGTAGTGCTTGTTAATCAGGCGTTTAAGACGGGTTATTGTAATTTTGAATGGATGCATAAAATGCCTTATGATGATACTCCATTACCTGCCGAAATTACGCTTGTGCGCGCCAAATACAGCGGCGTTGATGTTGTTATAGGATATACAAGAGACCTGCGGGAATATAAAAAATATCTTGCAGAAATTGATAAGGCGCGCGAAGATGCAGAACTATCCAATAAAGCCAAGTCCGCGTTTTTGGCGAATATGAGTCACGAGATTCGTACGCCTATGAACAGTATTATTGGTTTTTCCGAACTCGCTCTTGATAATGATAATCCGTCAAAAATAAAAGAATATTTAAGATACATTTTGAGCAATTCTGAATGGCTTTTGCAAATAATTAATGACATTCTTGATATTTCTAAAATTGAATCAGGAAAGATGGAACTGGAAAACATTCCTTTTGATCTTCATGATATGTTTGCGCATTGTCAGACAGTCATTATGCCAAAGGCTATCGAAAAAGATCTTACTGTGCATTTTTATGCCGAACCTTCTGTCGGTAAGACAATATACGGCGATCCTACAAGGCTTCGTCAGGTGTTTGTAAATCTTTTGACAAATGCAATTAAATTTACCAACTCGGGTATTATCAAAATGAAAGCGTTTATAAAAGAAACTAAATCTGACAGCGTAACAATGTGCTTCGAAATAAAAGACAGCGGTATTGGTATTCCTAAAGATCAGCAGGATAAGATTTTTGAGCAGTTTACGCAGGCAGAAACAGGTACAACGCGAAAATACGGCGGCTCGGGGCTTGGGCTTCCGATAACAAAAAATATTATAGAAATGATGGGCGGCACACTTAGTCTGGAAAGTACGCCCGGCATAGGCAGTAAATTCAGTTTTGAACTTACATTTAATGCAACTGATGCAGATGACGAAAGCAATATAAAAAAGCGTTCAATGTTTGTCGAACTGGAAAAACCGACTTTTATGGGAGTTGTGCTTCTTTGCGAAGACAATTCTATGAATCAGCAGGTAATATGCGAGCATTTAGCAAGAGTTGGGTTGGATACTGTAGTAGCTCAAAACGGAAAAGTATGTATTGAGATTATTCAAAACCGCATTCGTGACGGTAAAAAACCTTTCGATTTAATTCTGATGGATATTCATATGCCTGTTATGGATGGTATAGAAGCGGCAGGAAAATTACACGAACTTGATTTTGGTATTCCTGTTGTCGCAATGACAGCAAACGTAATGACAAATAATTCGGAAATTTATTCTTCTATAGGTATGAACGATTGTATAGGAAAACCCTTTACATCGCAGGAACTATGGCGGTGTCTCTTAAAATATTTAAAACCTGTATCATGGCAAAAAGAAGATACAGCGCAGCGCAGTCAGGATGACAGAGATTTGCAGATAAGGCTAATAAATAATTTTATTAAAAATAACAAGGAAAAAGATAAGGAAATATCAGACGCAATAAACTCAGGAGATTTTAAATTAGCGCATAGACTTGCGCATACATTAAAAAGTAACGCTGCCCAGCTTAAAAAACCACTTTTGCAGAAAGCAGCAGAAAATATCGAGAGCAGCTTAAAAGACGGAAAAAATAATACAATACCTGAACAGATAGAAAGATTAAAAGACGAACTGGACACAGTATTATCGGAGTTTGCTTCTATAACGGATGAACAGGATGTTTCTGATTTGGAAGAGATTGCTTCTCCTTTGGATGTTAATTCTGCACTTAAACTTTTGCAAAAGCTGCATCCGTTATTAAAAGAAAGCGATCCGGAATGTTTATCATTTATCGATGAACTTAAAATGATTCCGGAAAGCGGCGAATTTATTAATCAGATAGAAGATTTTGATTTTAAATCCGCAGAGAGTTCCTGCGTTAAATTAATAGAAAAATATAAGGGCGATAACAATGGATAAAAAGAACAGTATTTTAATTGTTGATGATGATACATCAAATTTGATGGAATTGACTCATATATTAAGCAGTGAATATAAAATTCATGCTGTAAAGGACGGAGCATCCGCGCTCGAAAAAGCCGATGAATATCTGCCGGATCTCATTATCATGGATATTGTCATGCCGGATATGAACGGCTTTGAAGTTTTTGAAAAACTAAAAGAATCGGATAAAACAAAAGCTATACCTGTCATTTTTATTACCGGTAATACCGAAAGCGGCGATGAAATTAAAGGACTTGCATGCGGAGCAGTAGATTATTTACGCAAACCTTTTAATGATACAATTGTTAAACTTAGGGTTCTTCATCATATTCAGATTATCAATCAGCTTAGAATGATCGAACAGCTTAGTATGAGCGATCAGCTTACAAATCTTCCTAACCGCCGCAGTTTTGAAGCCCGCATAAACGAAGAATGGAACAAAGCGAACAGAGAAAAGACGCCAATAAGTGTTTTAATATTGGATATCGATCATTTTAAATTATATAACGATACTTACGGACATCAGCAGGGAGATGCTGCACTGCGCGCAATCGCAAAAATATTTACTCACGTGCTCAGGCGTCCCGGCGATTTTGTCGCGCGATGGGGCGGCGAAGAGTTTATTGTGCTTTTATCAAATACCGATTTAAAAGGAGCGCTTGAAGTAGCAGAACATATGCGCGCAGCAGTCGAAGAAGCGGAAATTCCCGGAACCGATGGTTTGATGACTAAAATAACTGTTAGTATCGGCGCTAACACAAAGATGCATGACAGCGAACAGCAGGCTTCTAATACAGAACGAAGGTATTCCGGGGCAATGGATGAGTTTATCTCGCGTGCGGATATGGCGCTTTATGACGCCAAGAAAAAAGGCCGAAACAGAGTTTGCAATTAATAATTAAAGAGTTTTTAGCAAGGACAGGACTCGCCTTCCAGTCGGCAACGAGGTTCTCTAGTTAAAATTCTATAAATTTTTTGCAAAATTTAAATGATGTTACAAATAGTATAGAATAACAATTCCCGGGTTTGGGTGGCAATAAATGACCTCTTGCCCAAAAAGTGCACAACCAAAAACGTCCGATAATAATTCACTATAATTCTTGATTATAAGAGTATTATAAGAACGCATTTTCATTTGCATAAAATCGTTCACAAACATATCGTCTGTTAAGCCTTCTTTCTTTAATTCTCTCATTGCAATATCTTTCAATTGAGTAAATAAAGTTGTACTGTGTGCAAATTTAGAATATTCTTCATTCATCCATCTGGTGGCAAAAATGTGACCTATTTCATGACCAAGTAAAGCCATATGTAATGCTGATAATTTTTCTAATCTAGAATACTTTATCAAGTATATTTTTTCTGGAATGTCTTCCAATATTTCCTTAATTTTTTTCTCGGGAGTATCTATTTCAAATATCAAGCCTGGTACCAACAAATGGTTTGAAAATTCTTCAATCAAATTTCTGTTTCGAATGGCATAATTCTCTTCCCATTGTGGGACAATTATATATTCTGTGTTTTTAAGCAAAGATGTAAAAAGCATATTGTATGCTGGGATAATACTCCATGTTACGTTTTTTACCGTTGAATATTCAATCTGAGAGATTAACTCAATTATTAGCTTTAAAATTCCGGTTTTTACAAAAAACATCTGATTAAAACTATAATCCTTATGTCTGTTTATTATCTGTTCTAATATCCGCTCCGACAAAAGCAAAATTTTTTGTGGACCTACTGTAGGGAATACCTCATGAGACAATTTCTTTACCTTTCGCAATGTAACACGAATTTTCAATAATATTTCTGACTTAAGAACTTTTTCTTCTAAGGGAGTCATTACTACCTCTATCCCCTGGATACCATCCAATAGTTGTCATCTCTATAAAAAAGGTTGTGTTGGGATTTATCTTTGCACAACTTCACTATTTCTATAAAAAAATCTCTCAGTTCTTCAACCTGTGCCGTTTTTAAATTTTTAACAATGCTAATATTTGTATGTATTTGTCGCAGTTTTGTGAATACAGCTTTTTTGTCTTCTTGGGTCATAATATAATCATACAAGATGCTTTGTATACCTTCAATTTCTACACTTTTTGCTTCGTTCATATATAAGGATTTTTCAAATTCATTTTCTGCTATAAGACAATCATTAAGTATCTGCTTTGAATCCTCAAGAATAGTATTACTTATTTGTTGGGTAAGCAGATAATTTTTTAGTGCAATACAAGCCGATTCGCAACGAAAACCCACATTGGCATATACGTTTGATTGCATAACTCCTCCAAGGATCATTATATACTATTATCGGAAAAAAAACAATAGAATTCTATAAGTTTGCTTCATACAGATCTGATAACCCCTCCTTATCGACTCTGCAACCATTCAATAACATCGACATCAAGACTAACGGTTATCATTATTTTTTGGACTTGTGATTTACCATGACCTTAAAAGCCTTAATTTCCGCCAGTCTCTTTTCGGTAATTTTCTTCATAGGTACGGTGTCCGGGAAGGAGATTACATACTCAGCCGATACAGCGCATATTGATTAAGCGACACACCTTCTTTTTCGGCTTCCATGACAAGACGGGCATGAAGGGTCTTAGGAACACGAAGGACAAATTTGCCGCTATATTGGCTTTCATCAACGGGCTTTGGAACTGAAAGACCATTTTTCAGTTTTGTTTCGATCCAACCTTCCATTGCTTCCTGGATATTTTCAAAGGCTTCCGCATAGGTATCGCCGTGGCTCATGCAGCCATCAAGTTCCTGAACTGTAGCGAAATAATAAGAACCGCTCTCGTCAACAATATGCTGAATAACAATGTGATATGGAAGTCCCAGATAATCTTTTGCTTTCATCATCCCTCCTAAATCCCCTCCTGTTTCGTTTCGCCAATGCGATCAAGTATTTCAACAATGTACGCTTTTTTAAGCGGGTTTTTGTTAACGATAGTAATTACATCCCCGCTTTCATTAATATAATGGCAGTGCGAGCCGCTTTGCCGGGCAAAACGGTAACCTTTTGCATTCAAAACCCTTCCAGCTTCTTCGGGACTAATCCCTTTGGGCTGGTTTTTCATTTTGCGAATTTGCTTTTCAATGCTTGCCATATCTATATAGTACTATATTTGATACTACTTGTCAAGGAAACTTTTTCACTTTTTTGGACCGTTTTCAGTGGCCTTTTGTGTTCGGCAGAGATATGACCCTCCTCCCCGGAAATAACAGGCTTTTAAAGGGTTCCGTTATAAAGGGAGGGGTTTATAGGTGTACAGGGGTTCGTGCCGGCTTACGGCCTCCTATTACCCAAATATGCGGGTTTTAGTGAAGATTCATACCCTTTTTTCGGGCTATTTTACCTTTCTCTTTTCCGGACAACGCCTTTTTCTAAAATCATGGATTTTCCCGTATTTATCGAGTATCTCCCCCTAAAAATTCTATAAGCTTTAGTATTAGAAATAGGTATACCTTTTTTTAGTAAATCAAATCAATTCGTCGGTTGCATTATATCAAAAATATAAACATCCAATTCCCTTAACAAGGTATTTTGGTCAGAAATATAGACATTACCGTTATATTTCTTGTCTGCTGCCCGTATTCGTTCAAGGCTTTTTGAGGATAGTTTTCCGGCTTCACTTAACTGCTGTATACAATAGCGGAAATCTTTGGGAAAGCTCTGGCGGTATTGTTCGGCTTTTAGCTCAAGCAATTTTGATGGAGTAATATCCTTTGAGTTATCGACATATACAAGCCGTCCCATTTTCTCTATGCCATTGTAAAAATCAAGGAATAGTTTTTGAAATTTTTTAAAAACGTTTTCCTCAAACAAATCGTAGGTTGATAAACCTTTTTGAATTTAGCCTCTATACCACTTTTTTTCCGTATCCTGTATTCAAGACGAATTACGTTTGCGTCATCAAACAAAGGGGGTATAGCTTGTTTTTTATCAAGCATTTCTTTCGCTTTATCATATACAATAAATTCAAACGAACCAGTTGGAGTAGTATAAGTCACGGTCTCAACCCCAGTCCATTTAGAAATTTCTACACGGTTAAACCTTTTTGAATTCCCAAATAGATTGAGATATTCAAAAGGCTTTCCTTTCGTAATAATGCTTGTTCCAAATTCAGCAGAAGAAACAACTGCGCTTTCCAAGTTGAGGCCAATATCCTCTTCCAGTTTTTCTATGCTAAACATGACACCTTCTCTATTCAGTGAAGTAATATTTTCACCTTGTAGATATTTTGCCAACGAACCATAAATTGTCAGGCAATTATAGTTTTGCCATATCCCCATATTTTTCAATTTTCTCTTGTAGGTGTTTGTGTCACGTTTATATAGACTTTCCACTTTCTTACACAAGGTATAGTTTTTAGGCAAGTTATACTTTTTTAGCGTTATATTATCAAACATCTGAATCCTCCTATATTGTCGAAATCTGGTGGGTAGAATAGCTTGTTACCAGTCCGATACATTGACCCCATGCCGTAGCCTTACCACATTTGTTTTTACTATCTCTGCTATTTGTCCTGCCTGCCACTTTTGAAAAAGAGTGGGAGCCGCCTCCTGTAAGCCCTTAAAAAACCAGATCGCAAGCAGATCAGAGTTTTCTGAAAAATCTATGAGCAGGGCATATTCCTTAAAAGCACCGTATGTCTTTTGGGGGTATTCCGGCATGAAAATCAACCCCGTAATTATTTTGTTTCCCGCTAATTCAATCGCATGTGAAAAGCGTTGAGTGCCAAGGCAGTAATAATACTGCGTTTTCCTAAAGGCAATATATTTTTCACCTTTTTTTTCCCGCTTTTGTAGACTGATGGAAAGCCAGGAATTATTATCCCCTTATGCCGGATCTGTTTGTAGCGGGTACGATGTTCAGGCATACGGGAAAAATAAAAAATCGCATCCGGTTTCATCTTCTTTTCTCCTTCTCCTGTTCCTGTTGTTCCCGTGTATTTTCCGTTTTAGAATGGGTAACATCGACAATCCTGCCATCGTGAATTTTCAGGGTGGCGCTAACGGAGCCGTAACGAATTTTTGTGGCGTTTTCTAAAAGTCGCGCTGCTAGATTGATAATGTTTAGCCTTGTTTGTTTTACGGTCATTTTTGAACCACCTTTATCTGCATGTTCTGATCAAGCCATTTGTCAAGTTCTGACTTCTTGTAAAGAACCCGGCGACGGATTTTGATGCGAGAAATCACAAGTTTATCGAGGGTGGTTTTACATATGCGTAGATAAACTGATGCCTCCTCCCGATCAAGTAATTCTGAAAGGACTGTTTGATTCATTTTTCATACCTCCAATTGAGCATTGCTCTATTATAGGATGAGGCTCAGCAAATGAATTTTGGACTAAAAAAGCTTTCGCAATTCTTTATGTGGTAAGGAATTACAGAATTCAGAAAATATTTTTATTATTTCATCCTGTTTTAGTATTCTAAATATAATGTAAAATAATCAGTGTGTCTTCCACATGGATTATCCCAATCAACAGCAAGACGGATATTTTTTGCATTTTCGTCAAAACCAACAACGCTAATTCCAGTTATTTTGTAATTTAAACCACTGCTACTTACACCATTTTTAAAATTTCTATTGTATCTGCCAGTATATGATGTAGACATTCTTGGATTAGAACCGTACCTGAAAGCATAAGTTCCATCAATGCCAAGTTTAAATCCTGCTACATAATCAGCATCTGGCGTACTTAAATATGTTCCAGCCCATTTTTCATTAAAACCTTCATTCCAAGAAATACTTGAAGAAGTTGAATTATAACCAGTTGCAATGGAAACAATAAGTACAAATACTATTGTTGCCAAGATAAAACCAAACGAGATTAAAAGGGCTGTTCTCCATTTCATATTTTTCCTCTATAACTTTCTTCTAGGTTGATGGGTTTTTTTCCAGATAATATTCCCCTTTAGAGAAATATATCATCTCCATTAGGTGTTTGTTAATCAATTCACCTAATAATAGGATTAGACATTCTCTAAAAGGGAAATTCATGACGGAACAGGAATTGCGGGGTATTCTAAGCAGGAATATCAAGCGACATCGCCAGAGCCGGAACCTCTCCCAAGCAGATTTATCGGAAAAGCTGGATATTTCCGTCAACTTCCTCTGCAATATTGAAAACGGAAACCGTTGGATTTCTCCCCAGACCTTGGTCAAATTTGCCTCCGCCCTTAATATAGAGCCCTACGAATTATTTAAACCAGCAGAGGCGTTACCCCCTGATATGCCCATAATCCTGAATAAATGCCTTGATGAGGCGGTAGTAGCCGTTACCCAAACCTTTAATCAAATCCGGGGCTACTACCTGCCCCAAACCCCGCCTAAAGACTAACCCGAAAATTACCGCCAATATATTTCCGCAAATCGTCAACACGTTTCCGTATATCTGCAAGAAGCAGTTTTATCCCTCCGGGAGTTTCCGGCTCCATTTCTTCAATGTTTAGAAACAAACCCGGTATCATATCTCCTAATGCGGTTAATTCTGCGGCTATTTCAGCCAGTTCGTTTTCAGCCTTTTCGGACTTATTGGTATATTCAGTCATGGTTAAGCCCCTACCCTTAGCAAAGCTCCGGCAGTGTCGGGCAATAAACCTCCAAACGTCTCAACCTGTGCCGTCCGTAATCGCTCCCGGTCTCCGGCTATCCTATGCCCGGCGTAATGCTCAAGCATCACCAGAGTTTTATGCTCGGTTTGGCTCTGTAAAAGTTTTTCATCGATCCGGGGCCTCATATAAGCGGTAAAGTAATGCCGCCAGCCGTGAAAGGTATAGACTTTTGCCGATTCTTGGCTTAGGCCACTTTTTATCAATGCGTCTTTCAAATCCCTCCGAAAAATATCTTGTTCAATAGGCTTATCTGGAAGCCTTTCTGCCCAAAATATAAAGCCGTCCATATCCTGCCGATGCGGGTTGTTTTTTGCTAATTCCATCAACTTGCTCATAAGCCCCGGAAATGGAACTTCAACTATTCGGGGTTCATTATTTTTTGTAGTTTTTAGTCCATCATGAAAATTCCAACTATGCCGGACATACAGACAGTCCTGCCCTAAGTCCTGAACCCGTAAGCCTTGTATCTCTCCCGCTCTCATTCCGGTTACCATCGCCAGCATATTGGCAAGCCGTGATCTTTCATCTTTCCAGTTAACCGTAAATAATGCCCTTGCTTGCTCCGGAGACAATATCTGCCTTTCTTTGGTTTTACCAGAAAACCAGGTAATTCCCGAAACCACATTTTTGTCTATCATCTCTTTTTGAAAAGCCCATGTTAGAGGAATTGTACCTGCTTGTATTATTGCATTCTTTCTTTTAGCGGTTGTTGGGAAACGTAAAATCCGAGGCTTTTTTATGGCAGCATTTTTCCTTTTGGGTTTCTTCAATCCTGCCTTGATTTCAACCTGTTCTCTTTCAGCATCTTCCTGAGAAGCTTTATCCATTTCTGCTTGCGCCTGTCTTATCTGTTCTGGTAAAGTTTCCAAGTGGGAAATAAAGGCCTCTATATCCTGCCGGGTAATCTCCCCCAGAGCTTTCCCTTCAAAAAAGGGTATCCAATATTTTTTGACGGCTCCGGACATCTCAATAGCATAGCGTTTGTGTAAGCCGTGATTCCTGCGTAGTTTCTCTTTGATGTAAGGAGATTTTTCCCAATCCCAAAAATCTGTCAGGTAAGTAGCAAAATCTATTGCCTGTACGCTTTCTTCAAGGACATAGGATTTTAGCAAACCCCAGCGCTGAAGCTCTTTACAGATAAATTCGGCATCGGTTTTGCTTATGTCAGCCTCTTTCGCCATATCTCGTAGAGTATATTTTTTTAAATCAATGGTTTCACCTTTTTGGGGTATACCGTTCCTAAGCCAATCAAAAGCCGTTTGTATGGCCTCGGCCTTTGTCTCTTTTTTTGTGCTCATTTCGGGGAGATATTTCCCGGTCTGTTCGTTTTTTAACCTAACTGAGTAAAAAGGCCGCTTACTTCTTCGGAATACTAAAAAGGGGAGATTCTTCATGTCCCTAACCTCGCAAGGGGCGTTGAAAACGAAATCGATCCGTTTTATGCGCCGCTTTTCGCTATATACGATGATTAAGGACTTCTGCTATCAGTCAGTCCGTAGCTAATTCCATATAACATATAGAATTAACATGTTAGCAGGAGTAGGACTCTAACCTACGACCTCCGGGTTATGAGAGCAACTAACGCCTTTTACTCTATTTGTCTTTACTTATCTTTATATTACCTGTGAAGGGATGTTGTCTAGTAAAGTAAAACAAAGATTAACAAAGTAAACTCACTGTTTTTCTAATCTTGGCTTGCGAGTTTTATCGGCGGGATAAGATAGGGCAGCGATTCAGTAAAGAAGGGCGGGGGATTAGGGCGTTATGCAAAAGCGCTGTTTTCCTTGCTGCTTTTGCTGGTTTGCCCCGGAAGAGTAGTCATGCAAGGGGGAAATATCCCCCTTAACCCCCGGAAGGTTAGCGATTAGCAACCAACAGGGCAGTGATTAAGAATAGGGAATAAAGACGATAGGCGGCGAGTTTTGGCGTTAATTTCCGTCTGCCGTCCACTTCCCTTCTTTATGGATTGTATAAAGAAAAGGGCTGGTTTTGGACACTAATTTACCCTATATCTTTATACGCTCCAATCTCAGCGTTTTTCATTACATAAGCGCTCCTCCTTTTTTATTAATTTCCTGCTGGTATTTTGACAGCCTCTAACCATGCTAATATGTCAGATCGTTTTGCTACTTTTTTACATGGTGATACTTGGTACAAGTTCTATGGACATTGTCCTTTCTCTATCATGTGATAAATCGTGGAAGGCTTAAGCCCTATAAGATCAGCCATTTCTTTAATACTCAACATCGGATCATGATTTTCCTTCATAATTCCCCCTATAAAATATTTTCGGGTGAATTAAATTTATTTTTATACAGTATCTTCCGCATGAATAAGCCGGAAGTTTCTCCGTGGTTCTCTTTGTTCCCGATGTTCCATTGCTTCGTCAAAATCTCTAAACATATTTTGAAGACCTGCCGGATCAACATCGAAAAGGTGAAGCGGTTCCGTGTCCTCTTCCTCGTGTGTTTCTGTTCCCGGTGCTGTGGTTGCTTTTGGTTGATGTACCAGAATATAGACGCGCTCCCCTTCCCCTCTCATATATGCCAGATCGTTAACGGCTTGATCCTGCCCACCAATAACCCGCCGGGCTTCCAGTAATGAAAAGCCCGCCTGCTTCAATAGTGTGTCCAGTTTGCGCGTTATTGGTGATACTGCCGCCTCGATTTCTTTCCCGGAAGGGCGGATCATTTTCATTGTTCTGTTCATGCTTTTTTCCCTCTCTTTTTTGCTTTTTCTTGAACTATCAAAAAAACTCCTTCCCCTTTGTCGTTCCGGTATTCAAGGCGGTTAATAAATAAGCCGTTGATCGCTGTGTTGTCATTGCGTGTAACTTCATATAAGACATAACCCTGCAATATTAAAAGCTCGCTTGTTTCCCTGGTGATTGGCGACATTGTTTTTATGTCTGCCGGTTTATAAAGTACATTCATTTTTCTTTCTCCTTGTTTGGTTTAATTTCCGGGGCTTTAGTTGCCCCGGTGTTTGTTTTATTCCTCTGTCGCTATGTGAATTTCAAGCGGGGAAATTTCGCCCTTTATTTCGTAACCGTATTTTTTCATAACGCTAATAATGTTCTTGCGGTTAAGCCTGTTCCTTCTATGAACACTTGCCGCCGTTTCTATGCTGTCCTCTACTGCCTTTTTACATACGGTGTCAGATATACAGGTGTTGTCTTTCATATCCCATTTATAAAGAGCTTCTATGATGTCAATAATTCGCCTGTGCATTGCTGCCAATTCCCGCGAAAACCAAACAAGTGAAGCGGCGTTGCTATCCAGTCCCCGCAACATTTCTATAATCCGGCAGTTATCAACTGGTCTGCATTCTGTGTTGTCATTCCATACGTTCATGTTTTTTTCCTTTGCCGAGGATTGCCACGGCGTTATGTGTTTTGTTTATACCGCCAAGGCGACACGCGCCCCGTAAGTTGTTTTGTTATATTTTCCCCATGTACCAGAGACAACACGAAGTGCCGGAAGTCTTGCGCCGATTGCGTTAATGACTGCGGTCAAGCTGCGGGGAACATAGCCCAAGCGATAAAGCTCGCGCCCATTCTGAACACCTACCATTACGGCGATTGCATTACTATCTGCGGGGTTTGTGGGTTCGGGTACTAATATGGTTTTGATTTGTGCTGGTTCGTACTTTGCCAGTCTTTTTAATGCTTCTTGTCTGTTTGTAAAAGTAACGCCGTTGACTGCCAGCTCAATGCCGCCAGCCTTTACGATTGCCCAGGCTCATTACCTTGTTTTTCATTTCTCTTGTCATGGTTATAATCTCCTATATCTTGTTTATAATTATAGTATAACTTGTAGTTAGACAAATGTCAATAGAAAAGTGAAAATATTTTGATAAATTTGCAAAAATTTATGTTTTAGACTTTACTCTTGTGTAGTAAAGTCTAACTTTTGGTTATATATTATTGACATTTTGGTAAAAGATGCCAATAATAATACTATGAAAGTAAACGGACAAGAATTTATCACTGTTAAAGAAATGGCTAAAAAATTAGGGGTTGAAACAAACACTATAAAACAACGCCTATATCAACAAGGTATTAAGCCAGTGTCAAAAGATGCTTTGTATGATGTCTCTGCCCTTGAGGCTATAAAAGATACTGTAATAGGTCGCCCTAAAAAAGAAGAAGCTCCTGCCAAGGCAAAAGGAAAGCCGCCAAAGAAGGGGAAAAAGTAACCTATGGGTATGTCAAAAGGTGAATTGCTAAAAAGGGCTGTGGTTATTTTAAAAGGGAATTCTTCCAAAGAGGATTTGTCAAAATTCATATTTGACTTAAAAATGTATCTGACAAATAATCCGAATGACAAAGATGTTGAAAAAATAAAAAAACTGATTAGAGAAATCGAAAGAATGTTGAGAGAAAAAGAGATTGAAAATAAAAACATACAAGGTTATAAATCCCCAAAGAATGAGCCATCAAAATCGAGAAAAAGATAGCTTTTATAAAATTAAACAGGCGAAATAATCGTTAAAAACCTCTTGACATACTGTTGAATATATTCTACACTTAAAATATGAAGGAATTAAGCAGATCAGATATTTTTATCAAGTGGCTTAAAAAACTAACAGATAGGCGAGCCGCTGCCAGAATTAACATGCGCATTGACAGGCTTGCAATCGGCAATCCTGGGGATCATCGTTTTTTGGGTGATATTTCCGAATTGCGTATAGATTATGGTGTTGGTTATCGTGTCTACTACATTGAATTTAAGAAGAAAATTATTGTCTTGCTATGTGGTGGTGATAAAACCACCCAGCAGGAGGATATAACAAAAGCTCGAAAAATTGCCAAGCAATACGAGGAGGAATTAAAATGAAAACAGCCGTTAAGAAAAAAGTAACTTTCGCAAAATATGATCCTGCCGAAGTTATCGAAACTAAAGAGGATGTTGTCGCTTTTCTTGAAGAAGCCATTGAAGAAAATGATCCCGATTTTCTTTTAAGGACTATAGGACATATCGCCCGTTCAAAAGGCATGACCCAGCTTGCCAAGGAATTAAATATTGATAGGGTCGGTTTATATAAATCACTCGCCCCTAACGGCAATCCCTCTTTTAAAACTGTATTTAGATTATTTGATCTTTTAGGTTTGCGCATAAGACTAGAACAAAAAAGCGCGTGATAAAAAGATGATAGATCAATGTAGGGGTTTATCGTCTGCCGTGAAAAATGCGACATTGTTCGTCTGTTAAAATAAAACCGTCTGTATTTTCTTCGCAGTAGTTTATAGTATGAACAAGCGCGTCCATGCGGTCGGGGCTGTCTTCGCCTGGCTGCCAGTTTGTCATTTCTGCTTCCAGTTCTTCAAGCGTTTCTATGTTGTTTTCGCCCCGTACTATGTGTAATCTCCCTTGTACGGAAATAAGGCTTGAATTCATAGCGCGTTTTTCTTTGTCTGCGGTTGCTCTTATTCCTTCAAGTTTGCATTTTACTCCTGCGGTAGTTAGTACACTTTTGATCATGTCTCCGCCTTGGTTCGTTT
This sequence comes from Treponema sp., assembly GCA_009784935.1. GTDB lineage: Bacteria > Spirochaetota > Spirochaetia > Treponematales > Breznakiellaceae > WQXQ01. Next base: position 103,683 of record WQXI01000003.1, on the reverse strand, counting down.
CATATACGCATGTTCCCGCGCCGTATTTTTCTACAAGTTCAAGTATTTTATATCCCCGAACTTCTGGCAGCAATGGAACACGCCTTGTCTCTCCGTTCTTTGGTTTCTTCAAGCCATCATAAGAACTCCATGAATGTAGAACATTCAAAGATCGTTCACCAATGTCTTTACGCTTTAACGCCAAAACTTCGCCGCTTCTCATGCCAGTAGTACAAGCTAAAAGTGAAGCGGTATAAGCGCGTTTATTTTTCCATTGTTTAGCGAAAAGGGTTTGAGCTTCCAGCGGTGTTAATACTCCGCGTTTTTTCGCTTCCCCTGTAAAGTTGACCAAGCCAACAGTCGGATCAACAGGAATAAGCCCTTCCCTAAAAGCCCATGACAAGCAGGTAGTACCTACCGCCATGATTTTGTTAATTGTCGCGGAGGCTAAGCCAATATCAGCAAGGGACAAAGAAAACTTTTTCAAGTCTTGCCTTGTTATGCTGTTCAAACGCTTATCTTTAAAAGCCGGTTGCCAATAACGATTTAAACGGCTCATGCTGTCATAACAATGTCGCTTGCTAATACTATGACCATGTGCAAGCTTTTCACGAATATACGGCGAAGATACATAGTCCCAGAATTCTTCAAGGAACTTTGAAAATAAAACAGTTCCCTTGCCAGGCTTAACCGCAGCAATATCGATCAAATTTCTGTCTTTCAATGACTGGACTATCCGCAAGGCATCGTCTGAATTAAGCTCCGCCCTTTTAATAACTTTTAAAATTGTTTCGATGTTTGCAGCAGCTTCTAAGGTACGGGGCTTTTTCTCTCTGCCTGTTGGAATACCTGTCTTTAACCATTCAGCAACTTTTAGCAAGGCTTCATCACGGTTCTTTGTTTCTGTTGATCTCGCAGATAATTTTAACCTTGTTTGTGGATCAACAAGCTCCGCATAAATAATTCCGTCATGTCTCGTATGTAAATAATACCGACGCATCTTTACCCCTTTGAGAAAAATTCTACCCTTTTTCTCATTGTTTTGGTCTGGAGTAAAAGCGCCAGTTTTCTGGTAGCTCTTATTTCTTTATTCCATAAGGAATTAAGTGATAGCAAGGACAGGACTCGAACCTGTGACCTCCGGGTTATGAGCCCGACGAGCTGCCAACTGCTCTACCTTGCGTCGTTTTTATCAGCTTATTGATTATCTTTGGTTTTGTCAAGCAAGGCTTGCGGCAGGGCTTGCTGCAGGATTTCATTGTTAACAGCCGGGTCATCCTCTTCTGTCCAAGAGCCGCGAACCGACATAATTGCTGTGATAAGGGCAGTTAGAGCAATTATTATTGCTACTACTGATGATAAGTTAGGCATTATAACCATAAAATTGTAAATGCCGTGTATGGCTGTTGCAGTAAGAATGCGTAAAATCGCCTGCACAGGATTTTTGGGGAATAACACAGCGGCAGCGCCTATGCGCGAACCGCAGGCTCCGTGCAGTGCCGCAGTAAACACCCGGAAAAAGATAAGGCTTAAATCCATGCCGGAAGCGGCATGTCTTGAACTTTCTAACAGTGAAAAACCAAATCCCGCAATAAGTCCGATTAAGGTGCCTTTTTTTACAGAGTCTTTTTCCGGCTTTATCTTGCCGCTTATCCAAAAGAAAATAAACAGCATAATCAAACGGCTCAGTTCTTCTGACAAAGCAATACGGATAAAATACTGATAAAAGAACGCAGTCCTAGTAGCAGTCGAAAACGAAATATCCAGCAAGTCCTGCATTAATAATGCCGGAAAAAACGCGGCCGCTCCGGCAAGCAGCGCAAATAAAAATTGAATAACAGACAGCGGAAGTTTTGCCAGACGAATCCATATATATATCGCAACTATTGGCAGCGAAGAAGAAATTATCAGCAATATCAAAACCCAAAAGCTTTGCATAGTAGCATTTTATCATTTTTTACTATAAGTTATAACCCATGATAAAAATTATTTTAACAGGTCCCAAACACTGCGGCAAAACAAGTACAGGAAGACTGCTTGCAAAAGCCTGCTCCTGTGATTTTATAGATCTTGACGAAGAGATTTTTAGACAGACCGGAAAAACACCAAGACAGCTTTTTTTAGAAAGTTCTATTGAACATCCAACTGAACATTCGGGCGGAGATTTATTTAAAAAAGCCGAAGCAAACGCGGCAGCAGCTATCGCAGAAAGAAAAAGCGGTTTTACGGTTTTGGCGGCAGGCGGCGGAATAATCGATAATCCCGAAGCAATAATTGCGTTAAAAAATACAAAAGCTGCAGTTGTTTACTTAAATGTTTCGGCTAACACAGCTTGGGAAAGAATAGTCTTAGCAGGGGATCTGCCGCCATTTTTAAAAACAGAAAATCCTCAGGAAACTCACCGTACCTTGCACGAAAGACGGGCTGCCGAATATTTAAAAACCGCTGATTTTATTATCGAAGCAGACAGAAAAACCTCGGATGAGATTTTGGCAGAAATTATTAAAGCTTTCGATTTATCTTAATTGAATTATCTTAACCGATAATACCTTTTTCAATTTTTTCATGGTTAATTTTGTTTTGTTAATTCACTGTCAATTCATTTTACTGATTGTTTCTTCTATGAGAGCGGATGTTTCGTCAAATTCGCTGTGAAGCAAATGTTCCGAAATTGCGTTTAAAAGTACTCTGGTGCTGCCGGACCATTCATTTTCTCTTAATTCGTTTAAGGCAGTTTTTGCGGATTTTTTATCGTAGGCAAGGCATGCTTCTCTTATTACGCCAAGTTTATTTTGTAATAAGGCAAGAGAATCTTTTGTATCTATAATATTATCGTTGCTCTTGTATCTTAATTTTATTTCGTTAATTACAAAAGTTATTTTTTCCATAAAATCATTTGTTTCGGTTAAAATAACGTTAATGTCTTTTTCTCTGCCGGCTTGTTCTAGCCTTAGCGCTTTTGCAGAAAGTTCTTTTTCGCCTATATTTGCGAGCGCGCTCTTCATCGCATGAACATTAATAATAAACATTTGCAAATCGCTTTGATTGTTAAGATTGCTTTTTATGCATGTTTTAATGGAATCGACGGCTTTTTCTGCATCGCGCGCGAATATTTCTGCAAGCTGCACATCAATTAATTGGTGTCCCGCATGCGAAATATTGCTTTTATCCATTTCTGCTTTTTTCTTTAATGCGGCTTCTATAACTTCTGTAGGTTGTTTGTTTCTTATTAATTTATTAAGCGAAGCGTTCAGCTGCCGTATATCGATTGGCTTGGAAATAAAATCGTCAAATCCGTTTTTAAGGAACATTTCTGCCTGGCCGGAAATTGCGTTTGCCGTTAATGCTACAATTGGCTGTGAATATCCCATTTTTCTAAGCTGTTTTGTCGCTTCTATACCGTCCATTTTGGGCATCATATGATCCATAAAAATTACATCATAAACAGTGCCTTCTTTGACTTTGTCAATCGCTTCAAATCCGCTTGTCGCAACATCAATATTTAAACCGTAAGGCGCCATTAATCCTTTTGCGACATACAAATTAGTTTCTACATCATCTACTATAAGAACATTGCCGTAAGGCATGTATTCATATGCCATTTGCGCTTTTTTTAATTGCATTGCGTTGCCAAGTTTAAAATGACGCAGGTTTTCTGAAACTTCCTTGCCTATTATTCCGCGGATACCAATGCCGTCTGTTTTTTGGGGAAGGCGGACAGTAACAGTTGTTCCTTCGCCAACCGCGCTTTTTACATTTATTTTTCCGTACATTAAATTTACAAGGTTTCGCGTAATAGTCATACCGAGCCCTGCGCCTTCTGTTGTGCGGTTGGCTTCGAGATTAAAACGGGTATATTCATCAAACAGTTTGCTTATTTGTTCTGATGTCATTCCCTGTCCTGTGTCTTTAACCTGAAAAACAAGCGTGACAATGACAGCGCCGCCGCCGCGCCCTATACATTCGGCATTTACAGAAAGCGTAACTTCGCCGCTATCAGTATATTTAAACGCGTTAGAAAGAAGATTGTTAAGTATTTGTTTTATGCGAAGCTCATCGCCGACCAATACAGACGGAATACTTTCTTCTGCTTCAACTATAAATTCGATAGGTTTGCTTTCGTATCTAATATAATTTAATTGAATAATATCGTTAATTAAACTGGCAACTTCGTAATTTGTCGGAACAAGTTCCAATTTACCGGCTTCGATTTTTGACAGATCCAAAATATCATTTATTATATTTAATAAAAGATTGCCGGAATGATTTATTTTAATAAAAGCTTCGCTTGTAGACGGAGGATGATTTGAATTTTGCATTTGAATTTCTGTCATACCCAAAATTGCGTTTAAAGGCGTGCGAATCTCATGGCTCATAGTGGCAAGGAAGTTGCTCTTTTGCTGTGTTCTTAAGTCGGACTTCATTTTTGCCTGCGAGATATAATAAAGCATAATGCATAAACTTGACGCTAAAAATGAACCAATAAGAATTAAAAAAGCAGCCATAGTATTTACGCTGCTGTAATATTCGTTAATAGGAATAATGATGCCCAAAAACCAGTCGTATTTTATTTTTTTAAAATATACGATAGAATCCTGATACATATAATTCTTAACCCTTCGTTCTTCTATGGGTAATCCCGCTTGCAGCTCTCTCGCTAAAAGACCTACGCCGCTGTCGATGTTATAAAGTTTACTGCCTATTAAATACCGTTCTGGGTGCGCGATAATTTCCATATCCCTATTTACTAAAATACCGTAACTTTCATCTGTAAGGTTAATAGAGATGGCATATCTGTATATTCTGTTTAATTCAATATCAAGGCATATGACAGCTAACGGCTTGCCTTCGTCATCTGTGAGATAGCGGGAAAATGTAAGAATGTTGTTTCCGGTTACGGAGTCTTTGTATGGTTCTGAGACCGCAATTCTTCCGTCTGCATCAATAGCTTTCTGATACCAATAATTTTTTTGCGGATCAAAATTTTCCGGCGGCGTTACGTATCTTCCGTTTATATACTTACCGCCCCATGTATAAAAATAACCGTGGGTTGTATTTAAACCTGTCATTCGTTCCCTGTCTCTGACAAGGAAATTTGTAATGGCGGTCATGTAGGCAGATATTGTATATTCACTTTCGTTCCTTAAAAGCATGCTGCGTATAGTTTCGGAATAACCGCTCAGGAATGTTTCCGGTTCAAGGAGATTTGCTACAATTTCTGCCTCAGAAAAAGCAAGAGCGTTTTCGGCGTCTTTTTTTAAGTGTTTGTGTTCAATATTACGGGCAAAGAAAAAACTGGATACACCCATAATTACGAATGCAATTACTACGACGAACATTTGCGCATAAACAGTATTTGTTATCCTGCTTTTTTCGGAAGTAGAGCGCAAAGTATTCCTCCATAATAGTTTATATTCGGCATAAATGTCGTGTAATACAATTATAAGCCATGTATGGATAAAATGGTACTAAATATGCGAATTTATCTGATTTAGAAGCGATTCCGGGGAGAATGGCTTTGCAATAATATCTAGAGCCCCCAATTTTTCGCTCTTTTCTTTGATTGAATCATTAATTGTTCCGGTAAGGAATAAAACCGGAATATTTGATGATGAATCCTGAGATTTTAGCCTCTCAAGAGCCTCGAAACCGTTCATTTCCGGCATTTCTATGTCTAACAGGATTAAATCAGGTTTTACTTTCTCCAATAAAGCGAACATTTTGGCTGCAGAAGGGACAGTTAGTACCCTAAAATGGTCCTCTATAGCTTCTTCTGCCATAGCCAGATTGGTGTCGCTGTCATCAACAATTATAACCGTTTTCAATTGCCTTTTTCTCCTAAAGTTTTATCTTAGTATTATCAGGATCATTAAAAATTCTGTCAAGTATTACAGTTGGGGGTTTAATATGAGTGAAAAAATTAATATTTTAATCGTTTCCCGCCAAGAAGAGGAGCAAAAACGTATCCTGGAAGCTCTGTCTAACGAGGAGCAATTTGTCATTACAGACGTTGTAAAGGATGCGATTGACGCGATGATTAAATCAGAAAAATACAAACCGGACATACTTATTATAGATTCTCAGCCGATTGAGTTAACAGGTCCTGATTTGATTCGTATATTTTTAACCAGGTCGCCTTCTACCCAAATAATTATGTTATGCAGCAAAGAGGAGGAAGATAAGGTCAGTTTTGCGATAAAAGCCGGAATTTCGGGATTTTTGTTTACAGAAGAAGATATAGATAAATTAGCGTTAATAGTAAAGCTTGTTTTTAAGGGAGGAAAATATATCAGCGCTTCTCTTATATTAAGGGTTTTTAGCGCAGTTTCATTATTAAAGCAGTTCCCCGGGCAGTTTACAGAGATAAAAAACGGCTTTTTTACTCCGGCAGAGCATAGTATTGTAAGAAACCTTGCAAGGGGTTACTCGGATGAAGAAATAGCCAAAGAGTTGAATTTTAACGTAGGTTCGATTAGAAACTGTTTAACGGTTATAAGAAAAAAAACTAAACTTAGAAACAGGATCGAAATTGTTATTTTTTCGCTTATCTACGGGCTTATAAATTTTGACAATTTTAGTCTGTGGGACGATAAAAGAGACTTGATTTTTAACGGTAAAAAACCGGAAAAACCCGGCAAAAAGACAGATGGTAAAAAAAGCGCTTCGGCTTCAGTTTAAGGCGCTGCCGGCTTTTTCTTGCTTTTATCTTTTTTGTCGATATACTGCTGTGTTAAATCATTTACGAATCTGTGTATATTATCGTTAAATTCTTTAACATAAATCAGCGTCTCGTTATCGGATGCGCCTTCCGGCAGATAAAATATGTAAGGTTCAACATTAAACGCATTTGATAATTTTGCAAGCGTTCTGACAGAAACGCCTCTTTTGCAGTTTTCTATATCGTGAATAAAATTGTGTGTAAGTCCTGTCATCTCTGCGAGTTTCATCTGCGAAATATTTTTTATGTTTCTAAAGCGTTTAACATTATTGCTGATTAACTGGAGAATGTAGTCTTCATCTATATCTAAAACGTCTTTATTTGCCATTATTGTATTCTTTATTATTTAACTGTAATTGGCAAATAACTGCAGGCTAAAAAATTGTAGCTGCGAGTTACATGAAAAAATAATTGGATTAATTAGAATAATACGCAAAATGTATGATTTTTATTGACAAGATACTGCTTTTCAATATATAGTAAAATATATATAATAATACAGAGAAAAATATGATGATAGAAACCAAACAAATGATGTCGATTACTCAGCTTCAGAAAGAGCTGACAAAAACTGTCCGCAATTTATCAGGTTCCGGAGAAACAGTATTTGTTCTTAAAAATAATAATGTAGAAGCAGTTTTAATGAGTTATAATGAATATGAACGCCTTAAAGAAATCGAAAAATTATATAAGAGGAAATCATGAAAAAGCTAGTTTTGATATTTTTAATTTGCTTTTGTGTATTTAATATATACTCCCAAACTGCTCAAACAAATGTAATAGATCCAAATGAAACTATTTTTAACCGCGCAATGGAATATATGGATGAAGACAATTTTGAAAGAGCCATCGAACTGCTTAATTCTATAACTGATTCAGAACGTTTTTCTGTATTATACAATCTTGGGGTGTGTCATTTTATGATGGGTCTCACATACGATGAAAAACAAGACGCAAATAATGCGATAGCTTCTTTTACGGAGGCAAGAAGGTATTTTGAAGCTTGTGATAAAATAGACAGCGGGGAATTTTACGTAATAAATTGTTTAATCAGGATAAGATACAAATTAGGTGAATTAAAAGACATTGATGAATTAACAAACAGGTTAAGAAGAATAAGGACTGCAAGCACAGATCCAAGATTAACTAGATTACAACGGTTTACTATAGACAGTTTTTTCTTTAAAGATTTTTATATTGTTGTACAAGAATCATTTGTACTGTCAGGAACGCTTTATTATCACTGGGTATTTAATATATACGACAGCGAAGGTGATTTTATCAAAAGCGTTAATTTAGAAAGCTCTGCCGGTTTAAGAAGTCTCGGTTTTGATTATGTAGTAGGAACAGACCAGTACGAAAATAACCGAAGAATACATCAGACAACAACAGTTATGTTTAGAACATTGCCTGACTACGAAACAATGAAAAATATACTTATAGAAGAAATCGAAAACGGACTGGAAGTCGGCGCCACTGGAGTTTACCCGATAAGGTAAGCGGCTTAACAGTTAATTCTTAATATCTAAATTCTCTCTTAAAAACCCTTAAGTTCTCTGTAAATAATATAAAATTAAACAGCAAACTAAGTATTGACAAAATAAAATAATTATTATAAAAAAACATATGCTCATTAAACTCAAACAGGATATGGCAAAAAAGGATATCGAAGTAACGATTGAGTATCCTGTAAAGGATAAAACAGTTGATCGTATAATTTCGCTGGTTAAATCTGCTGATGTCCAAATAGAATGTTATTTGGATGATAGCACTAAATTGATCAATGTATCAGAAATCTATCATGTAGAGAGTATTGATAAAAAAACAGTAATCTTTGATGAGAAACAAAGCTATTACAGCAAAAATCGTTTATATCAGCTTTATGAAAAATTAAGAAACAAAGGATTCGTACAAATAAGCAAATATTGCATTGTAAATATTAATAAATTAGAAAGAATCACGCCAATGGCAAACAGCCATCTGGAAGCGGTGTTATCAAATGGGACATCACTTTATGTTACCAGAAAATATCTTGCGGATATAAAAAATGCTTTAAAGGAAGGTGAATAAAATGAAAAATTTAGTTATAAATATTATTTTTTGTACTGGTATTGCACTGGTTATTCTAGCGTTATTTTTCTTATTTTTTGGTGAAGAACAAATGCTTGTTTCCACTATCTTTCAAATATTCGGTGTAAATATCATTATTAATGTTGGAGTGCTTTTGTTGCATAAAATCGAGGTACGATATTTAATTTTTGAATATCTTATAGATATTAGTTATATAATAACAATTCTTGTTTTGTTTGGTTATATTTTTGACTGGTATTCTGTAACACCTGTTTGGGTTCTTGTTGTTATTGCAGTAGTCGTATATATATTTGTTATTATTGCTTCTATCGTAAACGTACGAAGAAAAACAAACGAAATAAACGAATTACTGAAAAAACGAAAAGAAAAAATGGAAAATAATGCAGCTTAGTATCATATTTTTGCACCTTGGTAATTTAACTGTTTTCTAATTTTTATTAACCTAATAAACTCTATATAACAATAAAAAGCAGGGAGTTTATTATGTTTAAAAAAGCGCTTTTATTTTTTGCTTTAACCTGTACCGCAGTAATTATTTATGCTGATAATATTCAGGCGACTATAGAAATTAATGGTGTAATTGTTAACGGGGGTTTATTATATGTTGCAGTATACTCAAATGAAACCGATTATAAAAACAAACAAGCTTTTGTGTCTTTTATCTTAGAATCAAATAATGCTAGATTAACACACTCTATAGAATTGCCGGAAGGTGAATATGTGGTATCAATATTTCAAGATACAAACAATGATGGCAGGCTAAATGAAACAAATTTTTGGATACCAATAGAGCCTGTCGGTATAACAAATTATAATCATAGAGGATCTCCCGGGAATTTTCACAGATTAAAAGTGCCTGTAAACAATAACTCAAAAACAATTATTGTAAATATGGGGAGAGTAAGAGTTGTATGAAAAAATATTTACATTGTATAATTCCGTTCTTAGTAGGAACTGCATTATCTGTTTCTATGGGTTTAACAATTTGGATAGGGTTTTTTCTTGTTTTTATACCAATAGGATTAAGTGTGTCAATCGGATTTTTTATAAGCGTAAAGTATAATAACCCTGATTTAGGAAGAAAAATATGCCTCTCTATTGTATCAATAGTTTTTCTTGTATTTTTAGGAATTATGCAGCGCGAAAACATGCAAATAGAAGAAACAGTATTTTATTTTGCCTATTTTATAAATACAGGGATTTTTACCCGTGTATTAATTCATTATGCGATTGCAAAAGTAGTTGGGCCGTTAATTTTTGGGAGGGGTTTTTGCGGCTGGGGCTGCTATACGGCTGCGCTTCTTGAATGGCTTCCCATAAAAGAAAATAAAGTCATTCCAAAAAAATATACATACATTAGGATACCAGTATTAATAATTTCTTTGCTTATTCCGTTTATACTTATTCAGCTTGGATACGATTATTACAATAGGCATATTTATTCGCCTGTTAACGGAGCATTTATAGAAACCCACAAACTTGATCAATTTATTTGGTTTCTTGTAGGGTATATATCCTATTACATCATTGGAATTATTTTGGCGTTTGTTTTTAGGAAAAAACGCGCTTTTTGTAAAATCTTTTGTCCTGTATCGCTTGTAATGAAGCTGCAAACTCGTTTTTCACTTATTAAGGTCGGACCAAACAAGAAAAATAAATGTATAGGCTGCGGTAAATGTAATAAAGAATGTCCAATGGATATCGATGTGCAAAAATATATTCAGAATGGGAAAAGAGTTTTATCTTCTGAATGTATTTTTTGCAGAAATTGTATTTGTGCATGTCCTGTAAAGGCGATAAAGTAGAAATATGTTTTAAATTATAAATGAACATTAGTTTACCAAAATTTAACTTTTAGTTTACCTTTTGTTTACTTATATGTAATACATTGCTATTATATATGACTAATCTGAAAAAAACTAGGAGACTTAAATCTCTTTTACCCTATTTTTTCCTTGCAATAATAGTAGTTATCTCATATAAAATTATTACTGAGATCAGCTTTTTTATTAATTTTTTTAGTAATGTTTTAAGAATAATCGCTCCTTTTTTCTATGGCTTTTTATTAGCGTACATTATTAATATTCCATACAGCGGCTTAAAAAGATTTTTTAACAAATCAAAAATTAAATTCTTTAATAAAAGAAAAAAGATTATAAGCGTTATTATAACAATATTATTTTTTACCTTGATTGTATTCTCTATATTATACTTGTTTATTCCGTATTTGATAAACAGCATTTCATTCTTTTTTGCAAACCTTCCTGTTTATTATGAAGGAATTAGAGAAGCAATAAATTATATTAATAATTTAGGAATTCCCGGCATGCATGTCAGTTTTGAAGGAATCATGACAATGCTTCAGGAAATATTTCAAATATTCAGCATAGAAAACCTGTCATCTACCCTAAATGCACTGTTTGGTGTTTCATCAGCGATATTCACTATAATTTTAGCTTTAATTTCTTCTATTTATATATTAATAGAAAAAGAAAAATTCAAGAAATTTATCAGCAGATTACTTTCTGCTTTTGTTTCGAAAAATATAAGCGAAGCATTATTGCAATATACAGATAGGCTTAATAGTAATTTTAAACGATATATTCATATTCAAACAATAGATGGTTGTATTCTAGGAACTATAGTTACTATCGAATTACTTATTTTACGTTCTCCGTATGCTTTAGCGTTAGGGTTAATGCTTGGAATCGTAAATTATATACCATACTTTGGATCAATTTTTGGTTCGATATTCGTTGTAATTATTGTTGCTTTTACACAAGGTATTGGAATAGCAGCAATTGCAGCTGTAATACTATTAATCACGCAGCAGATAGACGGCAATATTATTCAGCCTAAATTAATGGGCGGTTCGTTTTCGTTAAGTCCATTATTAGTGATAATCGGTATTACAATTGGCGGCGCTGCAGCAGGTGTCTTGGGAATGATTACTGCAATTCCGTTAATTGCAGTTTTTAAAGATATACTCGAAAATATTATTAAGTATTATGAAAAAAAGAAAACAATAGAAGAAAAACAGGAGATATAAAAATATTTAATGAAAAAACCATTTAATTTAAGAGCCTTATTAGGATTTATATTTTTTACATTTGTAGCTTCGGTAATATATGTTATCATTCAAATTATTTTAGCGCCTGCCGTTGCGCCTTCTTCTGAAATAACAATTAGAGTAAAAAGTGATTATATATTAATGCTGTTACAAAGTTTATTGGGTATGTTTGCTATATTTCTTCCTAACATTTTAAAGCAAAAAGCGAGATTATATATACCATCGGTAATGATTTGTGCATATGCAATTTTTTTATTTTGCGGAATAATTTTGGGAGAAGTACGAAATTTCTATCACCGTATACCTCACTGGGATACCATATTGCATATTTTCAGCGGAGCAGCTTTAGGAGCTCTGGGTTTTTCTATTGTTAGTTTGCTGAATAAATCGGACACTATTAAGTTTTCTTTAAGCCCCGGTTTTGTGGCATTATTTGCTTTTTGTTTTGCTGTTACACTTGGAGTCATATGGGAAATATATGAGTTTTCTATGGATTATTTTTTAAAAACAAACATGCAAAAGTATGCGCTCGAATCCGGCGAACTTTTAATGGGTCAGTCAGCTCTATTAGATACTATGAAAGATTTGATTGTTGACGCAGCAGGCGCTTTTGTAATGTCTATAATTGGTTATATATCGTTAAAAAATAAAAATGGCTGGCTTAACCGGCTAGAGATAAAACGAATGCAATTAATCGAAAATCAGGATATTGCAAAGTAGGTGTAGCTTATGTATTATGAACATATGACTATTAAACGCCGTCTTTTTATTTCTAATTTACGCATGATATTTATTTCGTTTGGGGCTTTTTTCATTGCCATTCGTATTACGGCATTTCTTTTTTTTGATGGAATAAGGCTTTCCCGAGAAGCGATAGAGAGATATCGTTCTCCTGATACACAGGAAAGTCATATGGCAATTTTCTTGCTGGTATTTGCTGTATTTATTATAGTTATCAGTATTATTAATAATTTTCTTACACATCGCATGACAAAACAAATAGTAAAACCTTTAGAACCTATTAACGAAGGAGTGCGTCAGATAAAAGAAAATAATTTTTCATACCGTATAAATTATAATGAAAATGATGAATTTCAGCCTGTGTGTGATTCCTTTAATGAGATGGCTGCGAAACTAGAAACATCTACTGCTCAGAAAAAAAAGGATGAAGCAAATCGCAAAGAACTGATTGCAGGCATATCACACGATTTGCGTACACCATTAACCTCCATCAAAGGATATATAGAAGGGATCGAAGCAGGAGTTGCTTCTACTTCCGAAATGCGAGAAAAGTATCTTGCTATTATTAAAGAAAAAGCAGTAAATATCGAACATATTCTTGAACATTTATTTTTATTTTCTAAACTTGACATGGACGAATTCCCTATTTCTATGAGGCGTTCGAATATAACTCTAGCTATATCTGATATGATAGAAGATTTAATACCGGAATATTTAAATAAAGGGCTTTTGGTTAAACTTACCGAAATAAATGACAATTACTATGTTAATGCTGACGTACTTTTGTTAAGAAATGTTATAGTCAATATTTTAGAAAATAGCGTAAGATATAAAACAAAGGATCATGGACATATGAGAATTGCTGTTACACAAGAAGATGATTATATCCTTTTATGTTTAACAGATGATGGTCCGGGTGTAAATCCTGATATGCTGCCAAAACTGTTTGATATTTTTTATCGTACAGATCCATCCCGCAGTAAGCAAGGGTCAGGTCTTGGACTTGCCATATGCGTTAAAATAATTGAACGGATGGGAGGCAAAATTTATGCGCAATTACCAAAAACAGGCGGCCTTGCAGTTATGATCGAAATGCCCTTACTGGGAGATGAAACATAATGCCGGATAAAAAAATAAAAATATTAATTATAGAAGATGATAAAGAAATTGCCGCTATCGAAAAAGATTTTTTAGAAATCAGCGGTTTTGAAGTAGTTATTGAGAATGACGGTTTAGAAGGTCAGAGGCAGGCTCTTTCCGGTGATTATTCTTTAATTATTCTTGATCTTATGCTTCCAAGAAAAGATGGTATGACAATTTGCCGAGAAATTAGAAATAAAATTGATATACCTATTCTTATGGTTACTGCAAAGCTTGAAGACAACGATAAAATTCGAGGGCTAGGGTTTGGCGCTGATGACTATATTGTTAAGCCGTTTTCTCCAACTGAACTTGTAGCTCGCGTTAAATCTCACTTAGCTCGGTATAAACGGCTTACCAGCTTATCAGATAATCTGCAGATGAATGATGATATAGATTTTGGCTGGCTTAGAATTAATAAAAGCTCACATAGAGTTTATTTAAATGAAAATGAAATAACGCTTACTCAAAAAGAATATGAATTGCTCTTTTTACTCGCTTCCAATTTGGATATTGTTTTTAGTAAGGAACGGTTATATGATAAAATATGGGGAGAAAATAAATACGGAGATATAAAAACTGTTGCCGTGCATATTAATCGTCTTCGAGAAAAAATAGAAAAAAATCCCGCAGAACCTATTCATCTGCAAACTGTCTGGGGCGCAGGTTACCGGTTTTTGGAATAATACAAAAATATATTGATTTGTTTACCTTTATTTTACTTTTTATTTACCTTTTTTTAACCTGTCAGCGCTTATATTATATATGATAAAAAGAAAAATATATATTGCGGATGATGATACAAATATCAGGCTCATAATAAAGGCATTTCTAGAAAATTCTGGTTATATCGTAAAAGATTATAAAACTGGTGATTTATTGCTGACAGCATTTATTAATTCTCCGCCTGATTTAGTAATTCTTGATGTGATGATGCCTGGTTCAAGCGGTTATGTAATTTGTAAGGAAATTCGTAAAATTAGCAATGTACCGATAATTATTCTAACAGCTCGTGACAGTGATTTAGATAATACAACAGGTATGGAATTGGGTAGCGATGATTATTTAATAAAACCATTTAGCCCAACGGCGTTAGTAATGCGCGTTGAATCTCTTTTAAAGCGAATAGAATACGATCATTTTTTTAGAATTTAGAGGTGAGAATGTTTAAAGAATTTAATAAAACAGAATTAAAAAAACTAAAAAAATTATTAAATGTTTATGAAATAGGCATGTTTGCTTTTCTAAAAAAAATTAATAATATTAACGATAGGACAAATTCTATATATAATAATAATTTAATAGAGCATATTAAATGGAGATTAAAGACACCTGCGAGTATTGCGCAAAAATTAGCCAAATTGGATCTTGAATTAACAGCAGATAATGCAAAGATGAACATTAAAGACACAGCCGGAATACGAATAATATGTCCTTTTTCTAAAGACATACATAGTTTGGTTAGAGCTCTTGATTCAGTGCCTGAATGGAATGTAATTGAAAAAGAAGATTATATAAGTAATCCCAAAACAAGCGGGTATCGGAGTTTTCATCTTATAGTTGAAGTACCGGTTTATTATACATATCAACAAGAAATAATTCCAATAGAAGTGCAATTGCGTACGACAGCAATGGATTTTTGGGCATCAATAGAACATAAAGTTCGCTATAAATATAGAGAACATATACCAAAACATCTTACTGATGAACTTGTAACTTGCGCCGATAGAATTGCAGAACTGGATAATAGGATGTTTTTGATTCATGATATTGTTTCATTAATAAATTAATATTAAAAATTTAACAGAATTTTACTTTTTATTATTTTTTATTAACTATTTATATATTTATTAGTATAGAGAGTAATGGTGCGATAAGCAAACATAAAGAAAGGGTCTCGGAGGGGACTCAGTCCTCCGCTAATCGTACCTTGCTCTCTTTTTTATTGAATTTATCTAATAAAGATGTTTATCTTTAGCGATGAAATAAAATAACAAGTATTTGTCATATTTTTTGATATATGACAAATGTAATAATTTAGTTTAATATTATTGTTTTTATTAATTATTGCATTTATAATTAAACCTAGTATAATTCGCAGTACTTGACAGAAACTAACAAATATAGTATAAATTTTGGTAAGAAGTGAAAATTATGAAATATTTATTATTTTTATTTGTTTGCTTATTAATAATATGCTGTTCAAAAAATGATAATTTAAATGAAAATCCAGTACATATTACAACAGGTGAGAATAAAATTGTATTATATTCTACAGTTAGAAGCGGAATAAGTATGACGGAAATTTGGTCGCATAATGTTAATTTCAGAGAACTGCCAAAAGAAGAAAAAGGTGTAGCATTTAGAAGTGAATATTTTGACATTATCTCTGATCAGGGTACATTTTGTTTGACTAATATTATAAATAATAATGTAGATGTAAAAAATATTCCGTCAGTCGATGGTAAGATAATAGATATCTTAAATAATAATGAAATTGTTAGAGTTATCGGCTTTTCTGGAGTAAAAGAGAATTATGATAATACTTCTGGGAATTGGATTAATATAATGTATCAAAAAACTATAGATGAATATATTATTGGGTGGGTGCTTTCAGAAAATATTAATATTGGAAATATTGAATATACACAAATCCAATTTGTTAATTTTGAAAAAAATAGTTTTTCAGAAAATTATCTTATGAGAATTACCCATATACATCAGGAAAATGAACCATTTATTCTAAGTAATTTTTATAAATGGAATGATAATTATTATGTTGTATGGGGACCGTTTAATAGTAATAATTATCATTATAGCAGTAAACCTGGTGTCTATACATTAAACACAGAAACTTCGGAATTAAGACATGTAACTTATTTAGGCTCTTATGGAGTAACTAGTCATGCTTGGACAATTATTACAGAAGATTCTAAATATTTAATTCAAGATTCTGGTACTAGCGCAGGTGTAAGGGGTATAACAGCATGGCGATTACATGATTTTGAATTAGTTTATTCTGGAGGATATTATTATTTTATAGAAAATAATTATTACCCGCCAATAATTAATAATAACATTATTGAAGTTGTTTATATGTATAATGAATGGAGTATTGATAGAGGAAATTTAGATGAAGAGTTGGTATTATTTGGACAAAGATTTAAAGAAGAAAATCCAATACCCATTGAAGAATCTTCTGATATTGGGATAATTATTAGATGTTCTTTTAATTTAGATACAGGTGAGCGTAAAATACTCATGGGTGATTTTATAAGGTTAGAGTAATTCTTAATAAATGAAAACGCCGTCAATCGTAATTATATGATAAATACATTTTATTATTAAGGTCCTGATAAACGATGCCATATAACATCTTTTTCGCATGCAGCTAATAAAAATAAGAATAAGAACAAAAATAGAGCAAAATACGTAAAATTTAATTTTTTCATAAGTAACCCCCAATCATATATTTTTTCTTTCATTATAATGAAAGCATGTTATTAATAATATTAACATTTTCTCCTATTTCTAAAATAATTGAACCTTGTTCGCCGAAATTTATATATGCATTATTATTACTATTCCATGTTATTTCCATTAATGAATTGTTATTAATAATATTAACAGACAGATTTAGTATTTCATTATAATAACTATTAGTTACCTCAAATAATTTTAAGGAATATTGAGAGAATAAACCAATATCTTCAATAAAAACAAATGAAAGCATATATGTTCTTGAATCATTAAAGTATGGGAAATCAATATCTCTGCACCTGTATTCATTAAAATTGAGGTTGTATATAAACATGGATGAACCTTCCCAATATTGCTGTAATACCAGCAATTCATTGTTGTCCGGATAATAATCCAAAAGCAGGTACTTTATACCATCTATATCCCCATTATGGGTATCCCAAAAATTTGCAGTTTTTCCATTATGATTAATGGCTAGTAATGGCCCGCGCCTATTAATATTGCTGTGTTGTTCTATTACTTTGTATTCCGTGTTTTGCAAATACTGATAGTAATTACCGCTATTCTCATTTTCTTCTAAGTCGCCATAAAATGATTTTTGAGAAATATCGTTTAAAAAAATATACCCTTCTGCTTCATAATCTTGAGAAATTATCAAATGCCAGCCCGGTGATTTTTCTGTTTGTGATATATAAACGTATTTATGGTCAATTAAGAAACACTCACTTTCTTTTGTATTTTCTTTATACATCAAAATAGTATCTCTATTTCTATATTTAATATATCCGTTGATTGGATTAATTAACGGCTCTTTGCGTAATTCAAAATTGGATATTGACAGCATATTAATGAGATCTTCGTTTTTATTTTCTGCTGTTATTTCTTTATTTATGCAGCTAAAACACGCTAACGCGAGAAATATAATTAATAATGAATGTCTATTTTGTGTAAACATTTATAATCCTGTCCCTTCTACCATATTTTAGCTGAAAAAGCGCACAAAGACAAGTGCCTTTGTGCGTTAAACAAAATTAATTTAGAATAAAGCCTATTTTACACGTATTTCAAAATGATGGATTCTGAATAATAATATTTCCAGGAATATTATCTTGTATTCTTATATGACTTCCAAAAACCCAGCCAGTATATTCTGCGAACATCTCTGGAAAAACACCACGCATACTAAAATCATACCATTTTTGTCCGCCTCCGCTATCTGGCCATACCCAATTAGCCGCTGAATCAAATTGGATTTGATACCAATAATCTTCAACATTATTTACTGTAGTTTTTGTTTCTGAGCGATCAATAATCTCAAAACACTGCATTTCCCACGTATTGATACCATCTTTGTCATAATGTTTATACTTATCCATAACTTCAAAACTTAGCTGCATTATGACATTCGAATTTATATCCGGTCTTTCGTATAATGAAGCACCGCTAGTGTCTATTGTTCCCATAACTCCACGCAGTGTGGTAGTTCCAGGTTCAATACTATAAGGGATAGAATTTATCTGACTATTAGTTCGTATCAGAGATGTTGTGTTTGTGCCAAGTACCAATCTTCTAGCCTTGAAATTATTGTTCCCGATCCACTCTTCATAGGTAACAATATCATAAATCATAATACATAATTTATTATTGTACATACCTCTTAATAACACACGTTTTTGATCAGCGCTAAAATCTATAAGAGTATCATGATTGGCCTTTAACGGATCAGCCTCATATTTTAATGCAGGGGTTATAATTTGAGGTACGGTAAAAACCAATTGATTATCTAAAGTTCTTACCGCATAATAATTTCTATAACCGCTTGGATTGCTGTTTTCATCTGAACTCAGCATAAATATGTATTTATTATCCCATATTTTCCAGTCAGTTGGTCTTGTGAAATCTCCTCCCGGACCTGAATTAAATACTCTTGCGTTTAGTTTATTAAGTAAATTATCGTCTCTATATAAACCTTCGGGCCATGCATTTGGCAGATTAGACGAATCTATACCGAAAGCCGGTAAATGAGGCGCATCGATACTTGCGTGTCTTACGTAAGAAACGATATAAGAATTTCCATGAGGATTTTCTGATATATATTTCCCATTGAACAATGATAAAAATTCAGAATTATTTATTAATGTTATACCTTGATCGTAGACATACTTATAACGTTGTGTCCCTTCATAACTTTCCAAAAGCAGTGTATTAGCTAAGCGAGACTTATAAAATAATAACGGACTAGATGATCCGTTTACGGTAATGGTATCTATTACCCGCTGTTGAACATAGTCAAATAATATGTATTGATATTGTCCGTTTGTGTTAGTAGCTGCTTTGTCTTCTATTTCAATTATTATGTCATTGTAATTGCCAAAGTAAACGCGGCGCCATAGACTATGAGTATCTTCTGTCCATTGAATCATTGTGTGAAGGTGAAGACCAATACCATCATATCTAAAAAATTGAGGTGTATTTTGCATATTTACATCTTGAATCAACTCAGCACTACTCGTCGATTTTGTACAAGAAGAAAACAAGGATAAGAATAAAAAGAAGATTAAGGAATAAAAAATATTCTTTTTCATATAAACTCCTCTGCCCATATTTTATCAAAAAAACGCACAAGGGCAAGCCCTCGTGCGCTTGAGAATCTAGAAAATATCAACGTGCGTTTACATATACTTCTTGGGTAGAAACGATAGAGCCATTTACGTTACATGGATTAAATATAGGCCTTCTATCTGTTCCAGCTAGAACAAAGTGACTTTCATTATTACTTGATATTTCAATTATGTAACCTATAAGCGCTCCTCTGATTAATTGATCTGAACCAAAAGTAACAACAATTTCTGTTCGTCTTAGTGATAATAATACACGCTCTGCCAGCATTTCTCGATTAGCTACTTTTCCATTAGTAAGTATAATATTATCGTTTCTAGCTTGCATTATAATACTTGTCATTTCGGAAGACGAAATATTTGTTCCTGTCAGTAATTGCGGAATAGCACATATTACAGTTGCTTCGCATGAATGAAATGCAGTTGAATCTCTTGATTGAGCATTAATTAAATGCATTGATACACAAAAGATAATCATTATAAAAATTATTTTTCTCATTTTTTCCTCCTAAGGATTGTACCCAAAGCAAAACACAAATGTTTTACTTTAGGTAATAGATTAATTATTCTTGTTGTTTTGTTCCTGAAAAACGATGCCAATAAGCACCTTTACCGTATTTGATTCCTCCCTCATCTAGCTGTTTACTTTCAATCCATAATGTATCTTTGTTTACAAAATGAAATGTTGCTTCGATGAACCAACAGGTTTCTGGAGAGGTTATATCTCCGTTATATGCATTAATATTAATTGTATTAATGTCGCTTAAAGCTATATCTGTTATAAAAAAACGACCATCTCCCCCTATTTCAAGAAAAGGCTTAGGAGCTGTTACATCGATATTAGTAGTAGTATGAAGAATATATTCTCCAATACCCCACGAATATTCCTTTTGATATGATGATCTAGCATTTTCTTCTTCGATTTCTTCCTTAGTCATTTTTTTGCTTGCTATGTATGACCAATTTGGCTGCCAAACACCATTTAAATCAATGATTTTTGCAGTAAAATTAGGATCGATTGTTACGTGAAAATAATTATCATTATTTTCTTTTATACAAGAAATTAACAACATCGCAAACAAAATTAGGAAAAATAACGATTTTTTATTTTGCATATACATGTACACTCCTAGTACTGGTAATTTATCAAAAATAAAGATTGATGTCAATGAAATGTGAGGTATTAAATATAAATCTGAATGCTTTGAATATAAAAAATAATTATAAATGTCATGTAATTTTATATATGATAAATATCACAGATAAAGCAAATTTAATTGATTGCATTTTGATTATAGATAAGACAAAAGAAAAGTTTAAAATTTGAATTACTGCTTATAAAAAAACGTACAAGGGGTGTAAGCCCTCGTACGTTACTTTATTAATACAATCTTACTGTGAGTTAGAAAGGACCATCATGTTCATCAAAATCACTTATTCTAAAAGGATTACGAAACAATTCTAATTGTCCTAAAATACCTTCTTCATCATCAGGCAGCGTGAATAGGGGAGTTAATAACATTCTTCTGTCACTTGTTACTTCCAATCTTAAATTGCCGTCAGGAAAAGCAGATACTGTTTCAAATGTTCTATCATCTATCTGTTTTAATAGATATGTGCCTTCTCTTATAGCAAAATAGAGAATTTCTTTATCAATTTCCATGTAATAAAGACATCCTGTAAGATCAACTAAGCGATATTCTGTTAATGCAGGAAGTCTCCCCCAAATACCTACAAGAGGATATTCAAAACTTGCTTGTTGTCCAACCCTTTCATGTGTTCCATAAGGAATATTATTCCCTTTAAGCGCAAAATTAGTGAGATTAGTATTAAACTCAAAATTATAAATACCGGAAAAAAATGTATTTTCTAGGACACGAAGTTTATTTAGCTCTTCTGTTTGATACATAAATGAAAACCGTTCTTTTCTTAGTCTTTCTTGATATAAAATACTTCCAGATGGTATTTCTAATTTGTAAAATATTATACGCGGCGTCATAGGTCCCATCCAATCTATAGTGGAAATAGATCTATCTACAAGATGTCTGGCGTCTGTAAGAAGCCAATAATGATCAGTAAGCAAGTCGTGATTCTCTCCGATCAAAAGTGAAAGTGAAACGGTTGTAGAATCATTGCCCGTTGTATTTTCGCTTAAAACGATTATTTCTTCTTTTTCATCTTTTGTATTTCTATCGCATGAGAGAAAAAGTGTAATACAAAATAATAACAAAAACATTTTTTTCATTTTCTCCTACGTTATAATTTAGTGTATTAAAAAAAACGCACAAAGGCAAGTGTCTTTGTGCGTTTTTATTGCAGTTTGTTTAAGCTCTTTTAATTTGGACTCCATCGCCCGTTTCTTATAACGTATGTGCCTGCAACTCTTCTGTTATTGTTGTAGAAAGAATCAAAATCATTGTGAAATGCTACAAAACGTAATCTTCCCAGTGTTACATTCTTGCCAATAGTTATGCTAGTTGTTGGATTATCAAAAAAAGAAAATCCCCCTATGTAAGTAACACTGTCAGGAATCGATATAGAGGTTAATTGATTTTCGCGAAACGCGCTGTCGTGTATTTCTGTAACGGTGTTTGGAATTACAATAGAAGTCAATCGATTTCGGTGGAAAGTCTCTGTAGAAATTAAAGTAACTCCAACAGGTATGACAACAGAAGTAAGTTGATTATTAAAAAAAGCACCCATCCCAATAGAATTTCCCCTGGCTGGCATAACAATGTTTATTAGTTGATTGTCAGAAAAGGCATACTCACCAATAGATGTAACACTATTAGGTATTGTAACTGATGTTAACTGATTAAATCTAAACATGCCATCACTTATGATTGTAATGCTTGAAGATAAACGAACAGACCTCAATTGATTACTAATAAAAGCGCCTTCTTCAATAACAGTAACACTGTCTGGAATCGAAATATTTCTAAGCTGATTACGGGCAAATGCTTCTTTGCCAATGGATGTAACACTATCAGGAATGATAAGAGAAGTTAGATGATTGTCTGCAAATGCTCTTTCTCCAATAGTCGTAACACTGTTAGGTATGACAAGAGAAGTGAGCTTATTGTTTCTGAATGCATTAGAACCAATAGTCGTAACACTATTAGGTATAATAATAGACACCAATTGATTGCCTAAAAATGCATCAGAGCCAATTGTAGTAATATTATTGGGTATAATTATTGAAGTTAGTGGGTTATTAATAAAGATGTTGCTTAAACGTGTTATACCAGCAGGTATAGTAACAGAAGATAATTGATTGCTGCCAAATGCATTAGAACCAATTGTAGTAACACTATCAGGTATTTTAATGTTAGTCAGTTGATTGTTTAAAAATGCATTAGAACCAATTGTAACGACACTATTGGGTATTGTAACAGAAGTCAGTTGGTTATTAGAAAATGCGCTTCCGTCAATTAAAGTCACACTATCAGGTATGTTAATACTAGTCAATTGATTAAACGAAAATGCGCTTTGTTCAATTGTAACGACACTATTAGGTATATCAATAGAAGTTAATTGATTACCGGAGAAAGCATTTTGCCCAATTTTAACAACGCCATTAGGTATGATAACACTTGTTAGCTCCTTGTTCCTAAACGAATTATTTCCGATTGTTAGTACAGGTCTACCATTAATGTGTGACGGAATGACGACAGAAGTTTCTTGACCTACATAATAGGCAATAGAGCCATTCATATCATAAATAAAGTCACTATCAAATTGCGAAGCATTTGTTGTACACAAAAGAAAACATGCCGTGCACAGAAACAAACATGCCAAATGCAGATAAAACCTCAGTGTTATCGCTATTTTTTCTTCTTTCATAAACCTACCTCCCTGATCCCGTTGGTCTTCTTTGTTGTTCAGCATAATAATTAATAAATGCCGTCGTATTATTACTTTGTGCTCCAAAACTTAAGAATTTCTGTCTAGCCGTATCTGGATTATAATTGTTATAAAGAAAAAAATACATGTTGATAATTTGATCTTGAGAAAGAAGAGCTTTATTTGTATTGGGTGCGTTATTAAAGCCGCTCATTGCAATAGCGCCAGTTGAAACTGGAAATGCCGATCTATTGCCATAATCATAGAAAAAGATTCCAGGATCTTTGGCAGTACCGCCTTCTTTATATACTAAATGTACATGCGATGCTGTGGTATATGTTCCTGTATTTCCCATTGTTCCGATAATCATATTTTGCGTAACGCCGCTTAAACTGCCATTGTCATTAATTCGGACATTCTCTGTAGCGAATGTGCTAATATAATCTTTTATGGAAGAACTGCTTGCATGACCGTAAGATATGCTCCTATTTCCGTTAGAGGTTATTATTTCCAAACCGCCTGTTCTTGTAAAACTAAGGCTTAAAGTACCGTCCATTGGAGCAACAAGTATATTACTTCCTCTTGCTCCTAAATCCCATCCTATATGCGGCTCAAATATAGCTTTTCCGTCCCAATAAACGGCTCTAATACCGGAATTTGTTGTGATTTCTCCTCCACCATTTGCAAAAACTTGCGGACCGCTTTTCCCATGGGTTGCCATATTAGCAGTATTTCTAATAAGTAAATCAGTTGAATCTACGCCTTTTAACGCATTTGTAAAATTGGTAATTAGACCTCTAACCGCAATAGTATCTGCTGCATGTTTAGTAGCATCATCTGCCTTTAAAGCGTTTTCTAAACTAAGTGCTGTTGAGTTTAAAGTATCGAACATACTAATTGCGGTTCTAAAATCATCAAAGCACATATTGGTATGACCCATATTGTATATAAGCCACATGGTCTGATTATCCAACTGATTTATCTCACCTTCTACTCCGAGCTCTTCAAATAAATCAAATGTATATTTACCATCCCATTCAAAACGTGCTACACCATCTTGCATTATCAGTTTCCAATAATCCGCACTTGAATCATAATTACTGTCAACATAGTTATTAAAGTAATCTTTGTCACCTGTCATGACAGACATCATATATGCGGCTATGTCATTTGCCAAGTTTTCATCATACGAAACTTTTTCACCGCTTAATATCATTTTTAATGCCATCGCTGTATGCGCTTCTGTTGCTGCTCTTGTTTCCAGATAGTTGTCATCAGTTACAATGCCGTCCCTATAAGCCTCATGTCCGAGTACTACTGCAAGAAGGAATTGATCTTCTGCGCTCATATCTTTTGAATAGCCTTTAAGGTTTATCATTCTTCTTCCATCTTCTCCAATTATAGTCTGTGCGTAATAGTCGCCTTCTGCATTAGTGTTTATTACAGTTCTGTCCTTAAGTATATCCCATAATTGGTCTTTTTGTACATTGTCTCCGTAACCGTATTGAGCTCTTAATGCGATTAATGCGTCAAAGTCATTTTTCTTGCCGTAATTGGTTATTTGCGAATTTACATTCCAGACCTGAAGTCCCCTCATAGAAGAAAGCAGATTATCCATACTAACATTTGCGCCTCCTGTGCCTACATTCATAGTTACACCATCTCTGCCTAAGTTTAGCTCTAGTATGCCGCTGTTTATTTTGTTGTTGCTAAGGAGTCCCAAGTTAAGTACATTCAATGTAAAGTCGTTCCCAAGCGCATAGTTTACGCCTTGTCCTGCTAGAGAGCCTATTAGTCCATTTAAGTTTTGCAGGTCTTGTTTATTCCCTTTATTAAAACCTTTCAGATAAGATGAATTAGTACCTGTGTTTACAGCCCTTAAGCTGGATGTTGTAAAGGTGCCTGCCATAGACACAAGTGAACTATTTAGGATGTTAGTATAATTAATTGCATCTTTGTTAAAACCCCAGCTTCCATTTTCATATGTTATTCCGCTGATAGCGCTTGTCGCAAATGATGTTGTGAATGTTTGAACTCCTTTCATTCCTGTTTCTATCATTACTTTGCTTATTGAGCCGTTAAATGTTGTTGTAAGGCTGGTTGTAAGTCCGTCAAAAATTCCAGCAGAGGCAGCGTTTACAGCATTTGAAAAAATGGATTTACCTACGGATAAAGCTGCTTCATCAAATGATTTATATCCGTAAGCTACATCAAGAGTACCGAATAATATATCGCTGGCAGAACCTATCAGTGTTGATACTGCGATTGTAGGTATAAGCGATAAACCTGCCGAAGCAAAACCTGCTGCGACTGAGCAAGCTATCGAACCAACATCTTTAAGAGAAGGAGCTTTGAACCAGCTGCCTTCATCATTCCACATTCTTTTTTCCCATGGGGGTAATGCAAGTTCGGCGTATCCTTTTTGGTCAATATTTTCCCAGTGAATAAATTGAGAAATCAATCTGCCAAGCTCACCGTATCCATCATCTTTATTCGGTGCGTATCCGATATGTGCGCCGAATTTACCCGGTGATAATTGTCTGCCTCCTTCTATGGGCGTTGGGTTTTCGTTTATGCCGAATACTTCTGCAGCGATAGTGTGTACTTCCATATATACGTTTTCTACCAAACCCCATACAGCTATGGAGTCAAGCGTTGCAAGGTAATATTCATCCAAGTTTGTCTGCAGTGATATTGGTTCTAATATATAGTCTTGATACCCAATAACTGTAACTATTTCTGATATTACCGCTATAAAAAGAGTTGAACCTTTTACAACTTCTTTTTTATAATTATCTCCGCTTCTGCTCCAAAGTCCGTTGAATATAAAGGCATGATCCATGCTTTCTCTAAAATTTTGGTTTGCAGCTTCTACATTTCTTTCCAGTTCTTTGACAGCTTCGTCTGCTGATAAGCGCGCGCTGTATGCGAGTTTTCTTGATTCGCTTGCCGCGATTTCTGCGTTTGTTTTTCTTGCAAGATCAGAAGCAGCAGCCTTGTCTATTGCTGCATTCCAAATTTGGATTCCGCCAAGTCCTCGTCCTGCTGTAGTGCCGGCTGTGTTCGCTATATTATTTATTGAACCAAAGGCGCTTGTTAAGTTTGCGATACCGGATGATTGTAAAAGTTCTATTATTAATGACTGTGCCTGCGGAAGCGCATTACGAATTCCTAAAGGCTCTCTTGTGTCTATAAAGCGGGACATTCGTTCTGCTTCTGCGCCTACAAGAGACAAGAATGATTCTGATGACGCGTTATCCGCAGCTTCGGCAGCTTGCTTAAGCCATCTTTCTTTATCCTCAAGTCCTGCGAGGTAAATTTCTGCCCATTCATTGTTTACGCGTTCGTACTCATTTGTAAAATTTACACTCCATTCTCTGTAAGATGTTTCCATCTTCTCAAACCCTGTTATCCAGTCTAGTCTGCCTCGTTCTAGAATTAGCGCTGCAGAATTCTGCCATTCATAAAATTTATCTGTTACATCTTTTATCATCTGGCGCCATTCAACTTCTCTAGCAGAAAGTTCGGCAAGGTATCTGCTTTCTATAGCATATGATGTTAGTCTTAATAGATCGTTTCCTGCTTTATCAAATTCAAAAAAGAAATCATGATTTTGTTCCATATATAACGAAAGATTATTTTTAAGAACAGAATGCATGTTATTTAAATGATTTTTTTGAGAAATTGCGTTTGAACCGTAAGCGGTGTTTGCCGCTGTTCTTAATACAGAAATATCTATAGTTCCGTCAATGTACAAATCTATAGCAGTCGTAAAAAGAAAATCATCTATTTGCTGATTTTCTACTGCATTTATCCAATATTCATTAAAAGATAACTTTGCAATTTCTTCTGTATTTGCAGACCAGTTAAAGAAAGATATTAACGCTTCTGCAATACTATTAAACTCAAGGATGGAATCTTCCTGCATTAAATCCCAGAATGATCTAAGTTCTGTTATTTCTGCTTCTGTAAACTTTTCTGACGCTAAAAGCGCTTGGTGTACTTCTGCCCAGCCTGTTTTTATATTTCCTGTTAAGTCGCCTTCCAGCGCGTCAAGTTTTTGGCAGGAATTTAAATAATCCAGAGCAAATTTATTTGCTATAAAAAGATTCTGTGTAAGACCGTTGATCCAAAGATTTATTTTGTTTTCTGTTTCACTCATTGGGCTGCCGATACGTTCCATTGCGATATAGTTTGAATCGGTAATTTGATTAAACGCTCCAAAATCAAGAAAATGCTTGCTTCTTCTTCCGTACCAATAGCGATCGGTAACAAAATCCATTGCGCATTTGTACGCTTCATATAAATACATTTGCGAAAAACCCGTATTGTAATTATTGCCAGACAGTGTGAGGATAATATAAAATTCTAAATCCGCTTTTTCGTCGGTGCTTAATCCTTCCCATGCTTCTTTAAATAAATTTTCTGTATCGGTAAAAAGAGGATTGCCTCCGATTACTTCACCGATAGATTTCATTGTTGTAATAAACCAATCAACCTGGGTTCCTACTTGCAGTTCAAAAAGAGCATTCATCTCTTCTGTGCCGGCTAAATATTCTGTTAAAAATTCTAAATCATCATTTGAATTTGCCAAAGAGGAAATCAAATAATTTCTCGCATAAGACCATTGCAGGAACTTGCTTTCGTCAGCAAAATATTCTGCCATTCTTTGGCTTAATGCTCTTAATGATTCGTCATAAAGAGTAATCTCGAATCGTTCGCCTTCCGGGATAAATGTCGTTGTAAAAAATTCTTCTAATTCATTAATATTTGGGTCTAAAGAAAAAGCAAGGCGCCCGTCTCTAAGCATTATATAATTTTGATCAATTTCTCCAAGATGGTACAAAGAATCCTGCCATCCGTTAAATAAGTTTTGGTTTGTTATATACTCCTGTGCAGTTGCTGCCATAACAGTTTCTGCGGCATGAAGTATTTTAATTTTTCTGCTAAAACTCTGTTCATAAGCAGAGTATAATGCGTCATATTCGGGGTTGTTGTAAGTGCGTGCTGTTTCGCTATTACCATAAAGATCAGAAAGTACTGTTAATACAGTCTGCGCTCTTGATAATTTTGTTTTACAGTTTTCCAGGTCAATATTATCAGTTCCTAAATATGATGTACCTGCCCATCTTTGTATAGCATCCTGTTTTTCGTATTCATAACGTTTAAAATCTGTTGTTTCGTACGCTTTTTTTAGAACGCTGTATTGTGTGTCATAAAGGCTGCCGATTTCAAAAAATTTGCCTGCTTCGATCTGATACAAGTTTCTTGCGGTGTTATACGCTTCTTCCTGAGCTTTTAATTCTCTTTCTTTAGCTAATAACTGTTCTCTTACTTCAATCGGATCTTGTCTGGAAAACTCAAACATCCCGGCAGTTTTTAATATTTCGCTGTATTGTGATTGCAGCGCGTTTAACTGAGCAGCGGTCCTTGATGCTTCATTTGCATACAACATGTAATAAATCGAAGAATCTGCAGACGCATTATAATTGTCTCTTTGAGAATACAATACAAAAGCATCATTAACCCTGTTTTGGTAATATGATACATTAAACATCGCATCTGTTAATAAGCCTTCTTTAAAAGACGTAGCTTTTGCCAAGTTAGAATCTATTTCCAATATATATTCATCGATTAGGTACTGGCGCCAATGGGTATCATGTTCAGAAAAATCCTGTGTATATACCGCTATATAATCTAAAAATGAATTTTCCCAATAATAGATTTCTAATTCCAGCCATAATGGAATATTATAGAAACAGTTTTCGAATTCTGTTATAAACTGCACTGCGTTTTGAGAAATATCTCCGGGCTGTGCTATTATTGAAAGAAAAATATCATCGATATCAGGAAAAAATCCTGTTTTGTAAATTAAACCGTAATCATTAAATAATAAAGATAATGAATCAAGAGAATTCTGCCAATTTTTTTCCTGCTCTGATGTTTCAAGAGATCTGTAAATTTCGGTTAGTGCGTTCTTGTCTTCTTCTAATAGAATATTTCCGCTTTCCAGCAGTTCTAAAATAAACTCTCTTGTTTCTCTTTGTTCTGCGATTCCCCAGTATAAGCCTAATTCTAAAGTGTTATAATAAACGGAATTATTTCCTGTCTGCCCAAAATACCTAAAACCGTCTGCAAGATAATTATACCTTGCATTAAAATCCATTAGATGATAATTTTCACGGTTTACTGCAGAAGCCGAAAGAAGAGAAGTATATTCAGCGTTTAATTTAAATAATTTTTCTTCTTCTCTCTGCATTGCCGCGGCAAGGTTTTGCAGCGCTTCTTGATGTTGTTGAATATTCCCGCCAGCTTCGTTTAGTTTTTTTAATTCAATCTCATAAGCTGCGAGAGAATCATTGTATGCAGTTTTTGCCGCTTCCCAGTTTCTGATTCCTTCGGCTTCAGTAATTCTGCCTGCGCTTAGTTCGGCAGCATAACCCATTACTGTTTCTGCTATAGAAGTTTTTCGTTCCCAGTAAAGAACAAGCGCTTTTGCTCTGATAAGCGCAATCTGGTATTCATCCAAAAAGAAATCTTCGCTTGACGCGTCAGGAGATAAAATATCTTTTAATGCTCCTGCTCCAAGAAGTTCGGCATAGTCCAAAAGGATTCTATCCCGCGCGTCTAATGCGTTTCTCATGTACATGTCATGCAAATCATTTGATTTTTGCATTTCTATTGTATTATTTTGGTCTTTCCAAAATTGCGCGCTGTCCCTTGCAGAGATCGCGGCAGAAGCGCTGATTAAATACATGTCTATCAGAGCTTTAACTCTTGTTGTTCCTTCGCCTATGCGCATAGCCATGTTAAGTTCGAATTCTTTTCTTGCTTCGTTTATATTTCTTTCAAAATCTTCCGAAATATTTTTGAATAAAGCCTCGCCGTTTTGGAATAGTTCTTTTGCGTTTAACTCCCATCTTTGGCGTTCTTCTTCCATCTGATTAAACGCGGCAAGCCACATTTCTTCTCCTTCGGCAAACAGCCTAAAAGAATCCTGCTCCCATTCAATGCGTCTGATAAAAAATCTTTCTTCCGCTTCTTCCCACGCTTTTAGACCTCTCTCAAATTGTTCCCTGTAAAGTCTGAGCCATTCTTCGCCCATTATTGCAATGTCGCCTGTGCCGGCTTCGGCCTGTTCGATTCGCGTGTTGAGTTCGTCAATGCCGATTTTGCAAGCGGCTTCTGTTTCTGCGATTAGTCTTTCTGTGAATAAACGGGCAGCTTCGTTTTCGCTTTTACTGCGAAGACTCCAGATATCCCTTGTTCTGCGGCTGGAAAAAATTCTTTCCTCTCTTGCCGCAATGTTTTCAAATTCTCTTTTTATAGAACTGCTTTTTTCTGCGGCAGTATTTTGTATTAGAGAGTTCATGGTTTTGCGCAGTTCTGCGGGAATATAAGCTAATAATTCCGGATATAAATGAAGAACAGAACTTTCTATATGGTTCTGCGCTTCTGCGCGCCACATTTGCAGATCTCTTGAGAACTCCCTGTTTTCTTCGCCGGGACGAATAACAAGCGGGTCGCCTGTTTTATCATCAAAAATTATGTTTCCGCTTTCATCAAGATGCCACGAATAATATTTTTGGGTTTCGCCGAATTTTGACGAAATCTCCATCATTGCTTTTTCTGCGGCTGCTCCGAAAAACCTGCCCAAAAGCCACTGCGAAAATCTTTTTTCCAGTTCTTCGTTGCCTAATTTTTCCAATAGGTCTTTTGCTTCGTTAAATTGCGATATATCTTCATATATATTGAAAGCAATTAACTCCCATGCAGCGAGTGACTGCGTTAAGCCAAATCTGGCTTCTAAAAGCCATTGTTCCGGGGTTATTTCCCTGTCTGCTCTGCTAAAGCTGTTGTCAAACACAGTCTTGTTAAAACCTTTAACTTCGCTGAACGAAGCCGGGCTAGACTGCGCAAGAATACTGGCGGGAAAAGTTCCAAGAATCAGAATCAATGTTAAAAAAATTGAAATTACTTTGGTTAAAAAATTGTTTGTCATATTTTTCTCCTAATTTAATTTTTAACCCGCACAAGCGGGTTTTTTTTAGTAATAGATACAAGTGACGGTATTAATGTAATTGAACAAATAAATGAACCTGCCACTCCAAGCGCGCCCATAAGTGACAATGTTCTAATCAATGTGTTGGCATTTTCTGCAAGAAAAAGAAAAGGGATTGCCGCTATTATAGTTGTACCGGTTGTGGATAAAAGCGCCGGTAACTTGCTTCTTAGCGCGCAATAAATCGATAAAGTTGTTTTTCCCCGTAAACGAATACTGTCAACGCACAGGATAGTAGCGTTTACTGTAATTCCGCTTACTGCGATAAAAGCGCACGCAATCGCGGAGTTATATGCGCTGCCTGACAGCGTAAGGAAAATTGCCGGAATTGCCAGAGAGGGCGGTACTGCTGACAAAACAACCAAAGGAACCAAAAATGATTCATTAATAGAAGCGATAATTATATAGCAGAAAATAATTGCAAGTAAAAACGAAAGAACGGTTGCTGATAATCTTTCGCTTTGTTTTACCGCTTCCGGATCAAACTCGATTGAATAACCCGGCGGCAAGTCCATTTTTTTTATTACATGATCGAGTTCGTCTTTAACACGGCGCGGATCCATCGGCTTTGTTGCGATTGTAATAGAAGCATATCTTCGTCTGTTGTCCCTCCTTATACTTGACGGTTCTGTTTCTTCTCTCGTGTGCATAAGAGTATCAAGACGCATTGACGAAACAAGAAGCCCTGTAACGACTTCTTTAGTTTGGCGTTCTGTACCGGCGCCGGTTTTAATTCTTACATCTGTTTCGCCGTTTGAGTCAATTCTTTTGTAGGCGACAGGACCGTATACTCCAAGCCTTGCGCGCGAAGCTGCAGTATAAAAATCTGTATTTGACTCTGCCAAAATTTCTCTGTCAGGCAGAAATACCAATTTTTTGCTGCCTTGTTTAAAGTTAAGCACCCTTTCTGTTATTAATGGATGGCTTGCGCATAAGTATGCAAGTTCTTCTGCGAGTTCTCTGCATTTTTTATCATCGTCGCCGTAAACAAAAACTTCCCAATAGCGGTCTTTTGCAGAGTTTTCATGAAAGAAAACAAAGCCGCCCGGGATATATATTTGTTTTATCTGTTCCCTTACTAAATGTGTTTTTGTCTGCGCCGGGTCAAAGGAAACAAGAAGAGAACCAGATCCTGTTTTTGCGCTTGTTTCAATGTTCTTTACGCCTTCTAGACTCATAACTTGCGTACTGTATTCTGCGAGAATACGATCAACTTCTGTTGAAAGAAGTCCTCCGTCAAATTCAACCTGTGCGTATATTGAATCCTGAGAACTGTAAACCGATGTATCTGTTCCTTTAATAAATAATAGAAGTACCGCGGAAGCAGTAATCGCGATACAAGCTGTTATGATTATTGCAGAGCTGCGTGTGCAGATACTAATAATTTTTGCTAAGGCTCTGTTAACGTTTCGGGAAAAATTGCGGTAAAAATATTGATTTTTATTTGCTGAGATGTTTATTTTGCAGGATTTTATTCCCCACAGTAAAAGCGGCGGCAAAAGGGTAAGGCTTAAAAAAAGCGATACGATTGTTACAACCGCGATTGAATATGCGATTATTCTTACTTCGCTGTCTTGAACCGCAAACAGAGGTATAAGAGCTGCGACAGTCGTCGCTCCTCCGGCAATTAATGCTCCGGTTATCGAAGATAGTGACAAAGAAGCGGAAGAATAATCAATGCATTTGCGCAGTTTTTCGGAACAGAGAATGACAGCGTCAATAGCCGTTCCTGTTCCTGCGGCGATTCCTGCTAATAAAAGGCGGTTAAGCGTTAAGCCGCCGAAAGAAAGAATAGCAATAGAAAACATGCAGATTAACGGGATCGCCAATGCGCAGAATAAACCCGAATAATTAAATCCTTTTTTTCTATTTAATAAAAAGCTTACTAATGCAGCCAAAACTGCACCTGACAAAGCCGCGTAAAAGACAGATTTAAATGCCGCGTTTTCTTCCGCTCCATGGTCAGTTAAAACTGTAAATTCCAGCGGCATATCTGACGGTTGATCCGGGAAAATATTTAACAAGATGTTTGACAACTCTTTTTTAATATCAGAAGAAAGTCTGCGCAGATCCGCTCCGTCGCTTCCCATAACCGCAATGCCGGCTGTTTTCTTGCTATTTAACCGTGAATAAATATCCGGCTCTCTTTCCTGTTCCGTAATAAGCGCAATATCAGAAAGTTCAATAAATCTTCCCTCGCTGACCGGTATAAGCGCGTTATCAAGCGAAGGATAACGGCTGTCCACAGTTACGATTATTTCTCTGTTTGCATATGTAATTGTTCCGCCGGAAAAAATCGAATCGTTCATCCCAAGAAAAGCGGCAGCGGCGGATGGTTCCAGATTTAAGATACTTAATTTTTCTTGATCAAAAATAATGTTTATTTCTTTTAAACCCGCACCGGAGACAATGACTTCTCCCGCGCCTTCTAAACTTTCCAGTTTTGGCTTTACGATTTTTTCCAGTATTTGCGCTGTATTATTAAGGTCATCTGTAACAACAGCGGCAGACCATACAGGAATTCTCGAATTATTAGAACTTAAAATTTCCGGTCTCTGCGCAGAAGAAGGAAGCGTTTCGTATACTCTCTGGGCGGAGTCCTGTACCGCTTCGTATCTGCCTTGCGTACTTTGATATTTCCGCGCAGGTCTAAACTGAACAAATACATTTGACAGACTGTTTTCGCTGGAACTTTTTACTGAGACAACACCCGGAATCGAAAACAAAGAATCTTCTAACGGTATAGTAATGCTTTTTTCTATATCAGCCGCGTTAATTCCGTAGTGTTTTATTCTTACAACATATGAACCTCCTGTATTTTGTTTTATTCTTTCGCTGGAATTTATTATTACAAACAACGATACTGCGCAGAGACCTGCCAGTATGCAAAGGCTTGCTTTTTTTCTCTGCAGCAATGATGTCAGCGTTTTCATTTTTCCTCCGTTTTGATTTTCCATTTAAAATAACTGATTAAAACCGGAGGGATCGCAAAAAGACTGAGCAGTGTAGAAGCTGTTAAACCTCCAAGCATTGCAGAAGCCATAGATTTTTGTGAATTGCCGAGAGGACTCAGTATCAAAGGTATCAGCGCAAAAATTGTTGTTATCATTGTGATTAAGATTGCTTTAAGGCGCTCGCGCGCTCCGCTGTAAACAGCCGCAGCGGGAGAGAGACCCGCTTTTATTTTTTCATCGCTGATTTCGAATAAGATAAGGCTGTTATTTATTACAAGTCCAAAAAGCGCTGCAAGTCCGAGAATAGCGCCGGAATCAATTTTTGCGCCTGTAATTAAAAGAGCAGGACCTGCTCCGGCAAGAGAGAAGGGAATGCTCATCATTAAAATTAACGGAAGCAAAAAGGATTCAAACTGCGCTCCCATGGTCATGTAAAGGAGAACTAATATAAGGCACAAATAAATAAGAAGA
Organism: Treponema sp.; assembly: GCA_009784935.1. Classification (GTDB taxonomy): domain Bacteria; phylum Spirochaetota; class Spirochaetia; order Treponematales; family Breznakiellaceae; genus WQXQ01. The sequence continues at coordinate 68,516 of WQXI01000003.1, read as the reverse complement.
GAATTTTTATAGCGTTCAAAAACTGATTCATCTGCCCGTTCTGCGATTCTTTTAAAAGCAGACGGAATATTTTTTGCAGAACTGCCTGCATTAATATCCGCATAGAGAACATCGGATCTATCAAGCCTTGCAAGAGACGCTTCCGCTTCTCTTCGTTCTATTCTGCTGAGGGAACCAAGATATGCAGACTTACCTTCGGCAGTTCTTATTGGAATTTGTTCTAGATATTTTATTGTGTCTGTGTTGTTTAAGCTCTTTCCTATTACGCGGATATCAAGAGGTCTTCCTTCAATTTCGAGCTTTGCCGCGACAGCGCCTTCGTTTAAAATAAAAAGCGTTTCTGCAATCTGCATAGCCGGAAGAGATAAGTGTGCAGACGCTTCTCTGTTGGGAAAAAGACGCAGTTCCGGTCTTTGTCCGAGCGGACGAAAACTAACAGATAAAGAAGCATTCATTGCCGCTTCATTCGCTGTTTCATACAGCTCAAAAAGTTCGCTTCTGTCTTTTCCTTTTATTACAAAAGTGCGCTCAGAAGATAATCCCAAAAGAACTTCTGCCCTGTCTCTGGGAAAGTATGCCGAAAACGGCAGTTCGCCGTAATGGTTCATTGCGGATGTAATTTCTGCAAGGGCTTTTTGCGGTTTTATTTCTTTATTTAAAATACAGCGAAGAATCAATTCTTCTTTTCTGTAATCGATGTGCGCTCTTCTTGCGGTATCGTGTTCTTCTGCGCCGGCTCTTCCGTAAACAGTTTTTACAGACGGCAGTCCTGATAAAAGTATGGAGGCTTTTATACCTGTTTCTGACATACTTTCTAAGAGAGCTCCCGGAGGAAAATACCCGGAAACCCAAACTTCTTCCGCATCGTCAGGATTAATAAAAACCATTGGTCTCATTAAAAGCGTGAAAAATCCAACAGCGCTTAAAACGATCGCAATGGCAAAAACTTTTGCCGGACGCTTTATAAGAGAAGAAAGTAAAACAGCGTATTTTTTTTCAAGACTGCCGTCTGTAACAACGGTCCTTGGCTTTTTATTTTTACCTTTAAATAATAGTAGATAAAGTGAAGGAAGAAAGAACTGAGCGTATAGCCATCCTGCGGAAACTGATGTTACAAGAGCGATTGCAATGTCACCGAAAAGGCTTCCTATAGGACCGGGAAGCATTATGATCGGAATAAAAACAAGCGCTGTTGTAATAGTAGAAGCTGCGCTGGAACCGGATATCGAAAAAACTCTGTTCCCGATTTCTTCCGGTGTTGGCGGTGTTGGCGCGGATTTATTTTCTCCGAACGACCTGTGAAGGAGATCGAGTACTAACACGCTGATGTCAGAAACAAGACCGATACCCATTGCAAGTCCGCCGAGACTCATACCGTTCAGTGATTTTCCGCATGCATATAAAACGCAAATACCTGCCGCTGCAGAAACAGGAATTGACAGCGCCGCAAGAAGACTGTACTTTAATCTGCGTATAAAAATTAACAGAACAACTGCCACTGCAATCGCTGCAAGAGCAGAAGAAACTATAAGACCCGTTATGCCGCTTACAAGCGACAATGATGAATCTGCCGCAAGTTCAATTTTTACATCGCGTGAAAATATTGAATCCGCTTCGTTTAGAATCTTTTTAATATCTCTCGATAACTTAAGAGGATCTGCTCCCGGCCTGCGGTAAACTTCTAAAGCGGCAGCTTCGATACCGTTAAAGAAAAAAATGCTCTCCCGCTTTGCAGAGGCTGTGTAAAGTCCGCCGGAATCTTCTATTTTAAATGAACCTCTGCCCGCAGGCAAAATTATCTGTGACAGCGAATGAACCGAATCCGGTCTGCCGGAACTTACAATAACGAGTTCTGTGTTTCCTTCCTGAGCGTTTCCTGCCGGAATGTCAGATGTTTCCCGCGCGATGAGGTTTGTAAATTCTGACGGAGTAAACCCAAGCGCCGCAAGCCTAAGTACGTCAATTTCTAAACGCTCTTCGTTTATTTCTCCGCCGGCAAGAATGATAGAACCAACTCCGTCTATTCGTCTAAGGCGCGCCTGCAATTCGTATTCTGCAAATTTACGCGCAAACTCTCCGTTTCCGTTATGAGAACTTACCGCGATAACCGCGCTTGGCTCATTAGCTGAGTCACCCGATGTTACTGCAGGTTTTTTTACTCCTTCCGGAAGACCCGGGTATATAGAGTCAACTGCTTCGCGGACAAGAACAGAGGCAGTCATTGGATCTGTTCCCCAGCGGAAATCGAGACTAATAATTGAGCGGTTATCGCGGGAGACGCTTTGTATTCTTTCTAACCCCTTAATTGCCGAAAAGCCGTCTTCCAGCGGAATTGTAACTAAACTTCTTATTTCGTTAGCTGCCATTCCCGGATACAGTGTTTCTACAGTGACCCTTGGAACCGACAGCTCCGGCAGTTTATTTACCGGCATCGAAACGCCCGAGAAAAGAGCCGCTATTATAAGCGCCGCCAGAATCATAATTACAGTTACCGGACGGCGGACAAAAAGATTTATTATTCCCTTCATTTCAATATTCCCTACTTAATTAGTGATATTCTGAGCTGTTTATCCTGCACATTCCCCAGACTGTCCCGCAGTCCAGGAGAAACAAGAAAATTAATAATTCCAAAGTTAGTTTGGTTAATTAAAAAACCCGCGATTTCGATTCTTTGATAATTCTCCCAGCCGATCTGAGGTTCGGTTACTGTAAAATCACCGGTCTTTATCTGGCGTGGAGAAAATGAAATTACATTATTAGAAGTTTCGACTCTAAAGAGTTCCATTAAAGAAAACGGCTCGATTGCTGAGTCTTCGGCAGTATTAAAATACAGTTCTATCCATGTTCTGATACTTTCGCCTGATGGATAGTTTTCGTCAGATATTGGAATGATATTAAAGAGTGAGTCTGCTCCAAATGATACCAAGTTTAAATCGTTTCCATTGCCGGGGGACATCGGCATTCTTAAACCTGCAAGCGCCGGCGGTTTAGAAAATCTGCCGTTAGCAAAAATTTTAAATATGTGTTCTTCTTTACTTTCGTTGCCGGAAACATCTTTTATACCTGCTCTTATGCGTAATGTAAATCTGCTTTCATATGCGGGAATACCTTCGAGCCTAAAAATAAACTCTGTGTTTATTCCCGGCACAGATTCCATTGCGATATTTGGACCGTCTTCTATCGATAAATAATTCTTTAATGTAATGCTGTCTATCGGTTTAGAAAAGACAAGTAAAAACTTATCTTGTTTTTCCCAATCTCTGTTTTCTTCGGCACCCAATAATAAAATTAAACTGCCGTCTGCTGTTATGCGGCTTGCGGATAATAAAATAGGAACTTCATAATCTGTCTGCGTTGTAAAAATGCTTAAAAAATCCTGCCCTGTATTAATTCCGCTAGTACCTGTTAATGATGAAGAAACCCGTATTTCGTAGCGGCTGTTCTGTCTCCATGGTTCTGACGGCGTTAGAATCGCAAGTCTGCCGTTATCTTCTAAACGCCAAAAACCTGTCATAGAAGGAGTAAATGAAACATTGTCATATAATGTCTGCAAAGTTACAGGCGCAGAAAATAAAAGCTGAACCTCTGTTCTTTGTTCGCTGACTTGAGCGTACATTTCGGGCAAAAAGGAAAGTAATTCCGGGCGTATATTATCCGGTCTTGTCGTAAAACTATTGTAAAAAGGATAATCCATGTTAAGCCCGTCAGAATCGTATGCTTCTGCAGAAAGACTTATAATGTAATCTTTGTTTTCTTCGAGCTGAACTAATGGAGAAAAAATTAATTTTCTTCCTTCCCAATAAAAATTTCCCCTTATACGATTGCCGTCGCTTGTGAGAGAAAAGTTTCGTTCTACGCTTGCTCTGTTTGGTTCGTTGGAAAAATTCAAAGATACTACGATTTGCTGCGGGTCGGCAAAATAACCGCTTCCCGGAGACCACGAAATAACTTCGAACAGCGAATATCTTAAGAGATCGCATGAAACAATAGAAAACAATGAAAAAATAAAAGCAAGTAAAACAAAAATATATTTTGATCTCATCTAACTGCCTCCAAATAAAGGACAAAATCTTCTTTCATATAAACGCCCTGTCCTGAGCTGATTCCGCCTTTCCCTCCGGGGATAACAAGTTTGTAGAAATGGCTGTCGTTAAAATAACCGCCGGCGCCGCCGGGTGTCAGTCCTTCCCAGCGAAGAAATAAGCGGTCGTCAGAAATCCAGCTAATGTACTGGAGAGCAACAGGCGCGAGTGTTTTAGGAAAAAACGGAGTGAGCGTTATTCTTTGCGGCATTAATAATTTTTCTTCATTGTTAAACGGCAAAGAGAATCTGATCGATATATTTACTTCGCCTGCTGCGGGATCTACCTGAACCTGATGTTCACTTGTGTTATTTGCCGTTAAAGACAAAATATCCAAGTAAGGAATATCAGAAGCAAAGCTGATCCTGTAATCGGAGCCGAGTTTTAAACCTTCGGTGTCTCTTGTCTCTCCTGATAAAATTAATGTATAAATTGTTTCCGGCTCCGGATCTCTCGTTAAAATAAAAATGACGCAGTCATTAGATAAAAACTCTGTTCTTCCTGTAAGATAGGGCTCAAAGCGAAGAGAGCGCAGCGCATTATCGCTAACCGGTTTATTAAAAGAAACTGCGATTCCCTGAGGATGACCAAAGCTTTGGTTCAAACCGTTTTCCATATTTACTGCTGTCGGAAACCAACTGCCGTCAGCAAACAGGACAGGGTAAACATTTGCAACAGCGGGAAGCGTTTGATCAAGGTCAGTTAAAAAATAACCGGAATACGTTTTGGGCAAAGGAATCCCACCAGCGCTCTTAGCGGAATCTTTTATATTCCAGCGGTAAGAAACCCAGGGAGAAAGAGCGTTTTGCGGAATTATTCTTAAAACCAGATTGTCATCTGACCATTCAAATGTTTTGCTGCCGATACCTTCTGTTGTTAATGCAGATTCTACAGAAAGCCTGTCCATTGCCGCAGAAAAATGAAATTCATAAACAATATTATTTGTTCCGACAGATTCGCCGTCCGTAGGTGAATGCCATCGGAGAATCGGCGGACTTTCTCTGTTTATTGCATAAAAAGGAACATAGTGTTCTATGCGAAGTTCCCTTCCGTCTGTTGACCTTATTGTGCCAGTTAAATTTAATGTATACCGAATCCCTGCTGTCCATCCTTGGACCGGTATAAAATATAAATCGTTCCCATGCCATATCTTGTCCCCCTTTACAGAACCATAATCAGAATTAATTTGAAAAACACCTTCGGCTTCGTTCTTTATAACTTCTGTGTCAAACCTTATAACTACAGGACTGTCCGGTTCCGGCAAGATTGAATTTGCGGTGTTCGGCTCAATTGTTAAACCAATTTGACGCAGATCAATAAAATCGCACGAGGTGTATATAAAAATATTTAGTAAAACTCCCGGCAGAATACCAAGCCAAAAAGATTTTTTACTCAGTAACCGTAACACTGGTTCCCTCCCTTAAGTCCATATTCGGCCTTAGTACAACAACCTCTCCGGCGTTTAAACCGGAAATTATTTCCCGCTCATCGCCGTAAGAAGATCCGAGAGTTACTTTTCTTTCTGCAAGGACCCTGCCGTTAATTACAAAAACGCTGCCTTCGTTATTTTTTTGGTTATATATAGAAGATTCTGGAATAAACAAGGCTGTTTCCGGCTGTCCAAGATTTACAGTTACGCGGGCAAACATCCCGGGTTTTAACTTGTTCGCGTCAGAAACATTTACATTTAGAAGCAGCACCCTAACAAGAAAACTCAAGCTCTGGCTGTCAGCCTGCGGATAAACAAGGTCGACAATACCGTCTCTTGTTTCGCCTGTTCCGTCTATCAGAACAGAAGCAGTCATTCCCTTTTCTATCCGCAGCGCGTCTTTTTCGCGCACAGGAAAAATTGCATACAACGAGGCAATGTCGATTAAACTTAAAATTTTATCCTGAGGACGTACACGTTCTCCTTCTTCCAGATAGCGCGCTCCAACAATCCCGGAAGAAGGGCTTCGCATTGTAAGTTCCGCAAGAGCAATTCTTGCAGATGTCAGTTCCTTTTCCGCCGCTTCCAGTCTTGCGTGCGCCGCTTCGAGTTCCGCTCTTAAACTTGACGTCATCAAATGTATAAGAGCGTTTTGCCGTTCTGTTTCATTTACGGGAACAGCTATCCCCGCTCTGATAAGATCCTGATCACGGCTGCCGATTTTTCTTATTTCGAGTTCTCTTTCCATCAATAGTATCTGTTCCCATTCGGTATCAAGACCAAAGCGGCTTACGAGAATTGCCTCTGTATGAATGCCGCCCGCGCTGTAAAGAGTCTCCTGATTTAAATGTTTGCGGTTGTTTTCTTCCCATCTGCGTTTTGCAAGAGCAAGCTCTGCGTCAGCTTTTTCCAGCGCTCTCAATTGGGCTTCTGCCTGAAAAATACCCTCCAGCAATCTTGAGTCTGCTAAATTGCGGGCGGCAAGAGCCTGCGAATAATTATTTTCCGCGCGCTCAACCGCAAGATTTATCTGAGGGTTTTCCAGCTGGATAATCAGCGCTCCGCTGTTTACAAAATCACCCTCACGGTAATAAAGTCTTTTTATTACTGCTTCCTGCGGAGCTGTAACATCAACTTTGCTTAAAAACGATAGGCTTCCAAAACCCGAAGCCTCATCCGGTATTTCGCGCGCAGTGACTGCCGCTGCTCTTACCCTTCTTGTTTCGCTGTTAATTAACGCTGTGTTATTAGCGCAGGAAAAAATTAATAAACCCGTTATGAGCACAGGTATTATTATTTTTATAACTTTCATATATTCCTCCTATAAACCGAATAGTTCGGCGAGTCCGCCCGGCGGCAGATCCAATAGCTTTTCCAGCTGATGTTCTGCTTCCAAGAGAGCGGTAGCCGCTTCTATTGCGTTTACTTCTCTTTGTGTTTGTTCGATTAGAGACTCCATTAATCTCAATCTTGTTATATGTCCGAGCCCAAGCCTTATTTCTTCTATGCGGCAGCGTTCGTTTCCGAGAGCCGCGGCTTCCAGCGCAAGCACCCGCCTTTGTTCGATAAATGCGCATTTTTCTACAGCGCTTGCCGCCAGCCGCCCGATCCTTTCGAGAATGATGTTGTAATTTTCCTGTTCCAGTTCTAGCGCAAGCCTTGCATGTCTTGCTCCGTAAGACGCGGCAGGATCGGGCAGGGGAGTAAAACTGTTTTGAAGCATCGCTGTTCTGTCGTACCTTCCAAAAGAGACAGGTTCCCATCCAGTGCTTGCGCCGATTCGGTTCTGAAACCAAGGGCTCGAAAAGTCCAAAGTAATTCCGACAGACCAGTTGTACCTTGTCAGCGGATAACGTGGTCCGTTAAGCCCAAAGTTACAGTTAAGCCGCAGAGTAGGTATCCATGAATTTGTTATGTATTTTAGTTCCGCTTGTTTTTTTGTTATGGAAAAACGCGCCTCTGTAAGATCAGGATTCTGTTCTCTCGCAAGAGCCGCCGCCATTGCCGCAGAAGGAAGAGAAACCGAACGGTTAACGTCTACTCTTTCTGTTAAAACAGGCATTGTTTCCAGCCCAAGAAGTTCTAAAAACTGTTTTTCCATTTCTTCCAAATCTAATTTGAGAGAAAAGATTTCGAGCTTTGCATTGGCAAGGCTTATGTCCGCGCTTGCAAGATCTACAGGAAGCGCAAGGCCGAGCAGTACTTCTTCGTTTAAGATTCTCCGCTGTTCTTCCAAAACAGTAATAGCAGTGTTTCTTATTTCATAAATAGTTCTGGAAGAAAGCAAATTGCGGTAGGCGGCTATCGCAGATTCTGCAATGTCAGAAGCAGACCGTATTAACCTAGCGGAAGAAATATCAAGCTCCAAACGTTCTAGCCTTCTCATTGTTGATGTTCTGCCGCCGTCCCATAATAACTGGTCAACGCCGATACTATAATTCTTTGCAAATGAATCAGCGCCAATCTGCTGAAGCCTGTCGTTCTCAGAAGCATTTATATTTATCCTTGGGAAGTACGCCCGCAGCCCCCATTTCCATGCTCCTTCGTATAAGATCTGAGAGGCATGCATGTATCTAAGCTGTGCAGAAGCCGAAACAGCAAGTTCTGCCGCGTCAGAAAATGTCAGCGTCTCTCTTTCGTTTGAATATAACGAAAATAAAAAAACGCAGAATATAATTAATGTAAAAAACAGCTTTTGCATTACTTTGCCTCGCTTATGAGCTTTTCAAGACTTGTCATAGAACGCATAAGCGGAGTATCCCAAGGCAGCATGGCTTTGGCGCGGGTTATGTCTTCCAGCGCTTCTTCCGCTCTGCCTGATACCCAGCGCAGTCTTGCCCTGTCCAGTAAAACCATGGCTCCTTCTGCGGTATATTCTGAGGCTCTATCCAGCAGCGCAGAAGCTTCATCGTATTTCCCGGAGTCAGCTGCAAGTTCTGCGGCAAAACGCAGTATACGGATATCCTGAGGACTATCTGCAAGCATTGACTCTGTAATTTCCTGCGCGCCTGCCAAATCTCTTTCTTCGCGTAAGATACGCGCAAGATACAACTGCGCTTCTATTGACGAGGGCCTAAGTTTTAATACCCTGCGGCATGTTTTTTTTGCGCTTTGCAGATCGCCGAAAAAATATTCGGCTTTTGCGCGTAAAATTAATGCCGGAGGAAAATTATTTTGTTTTTTTAGAATTTCGATTACTTCTAAAAAGTTTCCCTGCGAATACGCGTCAGAAGCGCGGACATAGAGACGCATAGTCTCTGCGTCTGTTGATTTAGCGCAGGAAACGCCTGAGATTGAAGTTAATACAACTGCGCAAAAAAACGCAGCTGCCGAATAAATATTCTGTGCTTTCATATTGTTCTGCCTTTAACCGCGGGCAATGTAAGAAAGCCGTTCTGCAAGGCGTCCTCTTGAAAAGCCCGCTTGCCTTGAAAAGTAATCGTTAAAGCCGGGAAGGTTTGACAATGTCCGCATTGCGTTAACTGCGTAAATTGTGTACGGATTGTCAGGAAGACCTATTAACGGTAAAAGCGATTCCAAAATCTGCGGATTGCCTGTGTTTACCGATAGAGTAATAATTGTTTCTATTTCTCTTTTAGTTTTAATCGATAAGCCGTCATCGGATCTTAATCCTGTAAACAACGCGAGAATTTTTCTGCATTCTTCCGCGTATGGACCCTGCGGTGAAGAGTTTATGCAATTTTCTGCAAACTCTGCGGATATAATTCCCGAAAATGCCCTTGCTCCCCTGTACCAGTACTCAGGGAATTGCGAGTAACGCGCGCGCATTGCTCTGTAAGCTGCGGCAGCCTGTCTGTCATCGGGAGATAACTCGATTGCGCAAACAAGAATCATCCATCTGCCGAACCCATCCGGCTCATCCGCTTCGCAGAATTGCTGCGAAAGATCGGCGGCGGCAGCTTCCCATTGGTTTTTTAGAAACGCAAGGATCGCGTCAACTGTGATTGTGATCGATTCATCACCCTGAATGGTTTTGATGTTTTCGACACCCTGCACAAGATCAGCTCTATTGAGAAGTCCCATGCCGTAAGCCCATGACAGCTCTTTAAAAGCTGCTGCCACCGAGCCTGCATAATCGCCGGTTCTTTCGCGGAGACTGGATTCTGTAAGCCCGATCCCTCTAAACCACGATCCCGCTCTTTCAAGCTCGGCGAGCTCGTCTAATGTCTGCAAAAGCGAAGTCAATTCACCAGCTTCTGCAGTTTGAAGTGTTCTTGCAGTTCTTTCCGGGGCTTTTCCCCCAAACAGAGCATTTTCTCCTGCGCAGGCAGAAAGAGCCAGCACAAAAGAAGCAAAAACTGAAAAATAAAAATAAGTTTTCATAAGCAACTCCTTAAAAAAAGTAATACATATACATGGCGCGAGCCTGCACGGCGCATTAAAAAAAGAGGAAATTTTTGCTAAAATTTTTTAAAACATTACAAACATCATCAAAAAAGAGGCTCGCACAAAGGATTTGAGGATTGAATTCACTTGGGATTCTCGCTGAGAGGGGGTACAAAATGCGACATTTAAACGGTCGTTTTTTTGTAACATTTTGAAGGGAGTATTCTATGAATATTAAGAAGAATGTTTTTATCACCCTGTCTGTATTTGTTTGTATGTTTTTTATTGGTTCTTGCGGTACTATGGATCCTGTACTCATTCTAAATTTAGATTATTGACAAATAAAATAATATGAATTATAACATATACATTATGAAGAAAATTATTCTTTTATTTACTTGTTCTTTCATTTTTACTCTTTTTTCCTGCTATAAAACAAATTATTCAAGTACCGAATGGATAAAGCAAAACAGTGAATATGAGGAAGGTACTTTTACTTTAATAATAGATGAAAAATTGCAATTCTCAATAGAAATATATAGTCATGTTTATGACGGAATATATGGTAAAGTTGAAGGAAAATTAAATAAAATTAATTCTAGATCAAAACCCAGTGTCAATTACTATTATATTATTTTTAAGGATCATTCAGGAATATATGACAGTAGAAAAGAAGACAGTATTATGATTTTCACAGAAATAAATGATCAAATATTTGTAAGTGTTTTTGGTGATGATGTAAATACAAATGGCTTTAGTTATCAGGGGCTTTATATTAAAAATGAACCATTAAATATTGAAGAAGAAGAAAAATTAAATAGTATATTTTCTAATTATTATGACATGAAAATTATAAAAAATATGTTAGGTCTTAATATAAGATATTTTCTTGAAATATTTGAACAGATAAAAATAGAAAATGAATATATTTATATTTTATTAGGAGATACAAGAAATAATCAATGGGATTATAAATATTTTACGAATAATATTACAGGAGAAATTCCAATAGAAATATTAGAATGGAGATTATTTCCAGAGTCAGATGATATTAAAATAACAGAAATAATAAGATGAAAATACTGCGCCTAAATAACGTTATGTGAAATACAGGCTAAGTAGATCAGAATATGGAGAATAAATGTATAAAAAAGCATACATATAAAATATTATGAACAGGGAAAGGTAAATATTATGAGATTTTGGATTACTTTATTATTAATTTCTTGTTTTTTATTTTCAACTTGTTGGCTAAAAACAAACGATTTTCAGGAAAATGGTTTTAAATTGGAGGGAATGCGTTTATAAATAATCGTTTAACTGAAGTTGTTGTTCCTAATACTGTGAAATATATGAATATGGGTAGAAACCCATTTGCTGGTGCTAAAATAATTAGAGAGTAAAATATTAGATATAAAAAATAGTGCTGCACTTAATAATTGTTTATACTTCGGCGCTTCGACACCCTTCGACACTTCGACACTTCGATGCTTCGACAAGCTCAGCACGTAGCTAGCTCAGTGCTCAGGGTTCAGCTCAGCGCTCTCATGGACATTCTCTGTGTTACTCTGTGTCTGCTAGAAGCTTCGCTGCAAGACCTGTGTGAACCTTACGGGAATACTTACAACTCGTAAATTGCATGCAGGAAAAGCGCGGCGGCTTGAGATACATTCAGGCTGTCGATGTTTCCTGTTCCCGGGATACGCAGTAAATGTGTACACTTTTCTTTTATTTCTTTTGGCAGTCCTGTTTCTTCGTTGCCGAATACAAGAACGATTCCGGGGCGGTTTTTATTTTTGCCTTTTGCGTCTTTTACAATACTGCCGAGATCGCTGATTCGCATTCTTGCTCTTATGTCAGTGCCTATTGTAATCAACCGCTTAGAAGCGTCTTTTAGAAAAGCGGCTGTATTGGAAATTTTTCGTACTGTTAGATGTTCAAAACCGCCTTCTGCTACACGGTACGCACTGGTTGTAAGCCGTATTGTTTGTTCGGCGGTCTTGGCGTTTTCGGCAGTGTCGGCATTCTCGTTATTATTCGGTGTGTTTATTACCGGTGTATTCATCGATGTATCTTTTTCGTTCAATATAATATAACTCACATCAAAAAAAGCGGCGGCTCTTGCGATAGCTCCAAGATTGTGATCGTTCCCTACAGAATAAAGAAGTATGCCGGTTTTTCCTTCGCTGTCCCATGTATCAAGGTCTTCTAATCCAAGGGGTTCGATTACAGGCTCTTCGATCATTGCGACTACGCCCTGATGATGTACGCTTTTGCAGATTCGTTCGAGCTCTTCGTCTTCGCAGATTTTATATGGGCGTTTGCGTTCTGCGAGCTGCTTGCAGACAGCTGTAAAAGAATAAAAACGGTCTTCGCGCAGAAAGAGCCTGTTTATTGTCTGAGGATGATATTCTCCGACTGCCATTACTGCATTTATACCGCAGACGGCGAGTTCGTCAGTTAGTTTGTTACGCATGGTAGTTAATAGTATACAATAAATACAATACTTGGTATCATGTTTTTGTGGCAAGACGAAGAACAGCAAAAAGAGCTAATTCAAAAGGATCTCAGGCAGTAGTCATTTTTTGGCTTATTTTTGTGATTGTCATTATCGCTATCTTTATGCTTAACGCGCCTGTCATTCAAAAGAACTTTGATCTTTTTAAAACCCGTTTAATTGCCGGTCCCGGCTCAGAAGGAGACACGCTCGATATCGAAGAAGATCCGCTTCTTACAGTTAATATTGAACAGCCGCCTTCACGTGACCCTCTGCCAACACCGCCTCCGCTCGAAACAACGACGCAGCCTGCTGAACAGCCTGCGGCGCCAACGCAGACAACTACGCCTCCAGCGCCTCCGCCGTCAGCGCCGCCGGTTACTACGCCGGCTCCGTCACAACCGCCTGCCGTTCAGCCTGTGCAGATGAGAGAAAGAGCTGTTTATTTTACCCAAGTCGGCAGTGACGGACAGATTTTACATTCAAGAGTAACGCGGAGAATACCTGTTTCGGAATCGCCTATGCAGGATTCGATAAATGCACTGCTTGCAGGTCCTTCTTCAGATGAGATCGGACGCGGGATATTGAATCTGATTCCGCGGAATACACGCCTATTGTCCGCGACTGTGCGCGGAAACACCGCCTATCTTAGTTTTAGCGAAGATTTTTTATTCAATACATTCGGGGTAGAAGGATATGTCGCACAACTGCGTCAAATTGTCTGGACTGTTACTGAGTTTCAGAATGTCAGGGATGTTCAGTTTTTAATAGAAGGAAGAAGGCTTGATTATCTCGGCGAAGGAATCTGGATCGGAAGCCCGATAAGCCGGCAGTCATTTTAGTTTTATATTGAATTAAAATTAAATCCGCTTTACCGACACAGCCTTTCCTGTTTCTGCGTCTATTTCGGCTATAACTCCATGAATTTTTCCGGGGCTTTCTCCTGCGGCAGTTTCCATATGGTAAAGAACCTGTTTGTGAGCGCGTTCCAAACAGATTTGCGGATCCATTCCGATTACGCTGTCTGTATTGCCGGTCATGCCAAGGTCTGTTATATATGCGCTGCCGCGCGGAAGAATTTTTTCGTCAGCTGTTTGAACATGCGTATGAGTTCCGGCAATTAATGAAACACGGCCGTCGGCATAGTAACCAAGGGATTCTTTTTCACGGCTGGATTCGGCATGAAAATCTATCAATATAATAGGAAACGCAAATGGAACAGAGGAGCCGTCAGCCGAAACGAGCGGATGGTTTTCTGCCGCTTTGCCTTCTATCATGTATATTATTTTATCTAAACTCTGAAAAGGGCAGTCGATTGGAGTCATTAGTTCACGCCCCTGAAGGTTAATTACAATCCAGCTGATACCTTTTTTTTCGATACATGTAAATCCATTGCCGGGAATAGTTTGAATGATCTGTGAGCCTGACGGGTAATTTGCAGGACGAAGCATATTTCTTTCTGTTTCTAAAATTTGCCAGAATTCGCGCTTTTCCCATACATGGTTTCCTGACGTAACTATGTCTGCGCCTGCCGCTATTATCCGCCTAAAATCCGCTTCGGTTATGCCAAAACCTTCTGCGGCGTTTTCTCCGTTAACAGTGACAAAGTCGATTTGCTGTTCTTTGATTAGGGCGGGAAGCTGGGCTTCGAGCGTTTCGAGTCCAAAGGCGCCTACTACATCTCCTATCATTGCAGCTTTAACTACTTTCATTATTTGATATTGCCATAATTGCCCGCAATCTGTAAACTGTATATATGACTAGGATAATCAATGACTAGAGGCATTTTTTTAGCTGGAAATGAATCTGCTCTTAGCCGCGCTATAGAAGCCGAAGCGGTCAACAAGGTAGAACAGTTTGCCGCCGCATTAATACCAAACAGACTCTCCGGCGCGCCTAAAAATTCTCCGCAGGACATCAGCCAGCGCATTCCTCTGGAATGGAATCCTTCCAGTCCGATATCTGCCCGAACCCTTGCGATTGCCGCAGAAAATCGTCTTGAGCGTATCGATGAAGCAATTTTGCTATGTTCTCCGCCTTCGATCAGAAGCAGTGCGGCAGAGCTTCCTATTTCTGATGTTGATATTATGATAAACGATCATGTAAAAGGATGGTTTTATCTTGTTAAAGAACTTGCGGCAATTTTTTCAGCGAGAAAACGCGGAGTGCTGGCGCTTGTTTATCCTGACATTCCAAGTTCCGGAAAAGACGATTCTGCGGATGTTCTTGGACCGTCTGCGCTTGCTTCATTCCGCGCGATGACCCAAGGGTTACTGTCGGCAGCGCACAATGAGCCGTACATTACCGCAGGGTTTTCTACGTCAGACACCGGAAACGAAGCAGCCTTTGCATCGTTTTTGTTTAAGTCTCTCGACGAAATAACAGCAAAGTCAAACGGAAAAATGCACAAGTTTGGAAAGTTTAAATTGTTTTAAGGTGTTAAAAATACATGGCTAATGTGTTGTTAATTTTATTATACTGCTTTAATGCAATAGGTCTTTCTTTATTTTTTCTGCAGGATTTTATTTAAAAATAAAAAATTAACAAAAACTCAAATGATAATTCATATCTTACTGCAATTATGTTTTTTCTGGGATATTGTAGATTTAATTTATCTGAAAATAAAAATTAAAGATATTGATATAGAAAAACCGTAACTATTTATTAATATCTTCCTTATAATGTATATACGCTTTTGGCTATGTAAATATTTTAGAGGTAGAGACCATTTTAAAAAAGATATTTCTGTTCGTATGTATTATATTTTTAAATTCTGTTATTTTTTCTGAGGATGTAATAGAAAATTACGATTGGGATAATGAATTTTATGAGTTTGAAACAACAACAGGAATTACAGTGTTCGGAGAACGTCTGCAAGAGTTTGCGCCAGAATCAATCGAAGGAAGTATTTTATCAATATTAAACGGCTCGTTATCTGAGAGGGTTCAATTTATAAGAAATGTCGTACTTGGAAATGCCGGATTTAGACCTTTAGGAAATACTAGATTCCGCAGAACCGATGGAGCAGAAAAGACTTTGTCTGTATTGCACATGGTAACAAGAGGAATTACTTTTGGTTTTTTGCCTATGCCCGCAAGACCTTTTTCTGAGATTGAATATGAGCGATTGCCTGACGGAGTGTTTTATTCGTTTCAAACTGTTATCAGCTCAAGCGATTTACATAATGTTTCTCCGATTGTATTATTGGTTTTGGAAATTGAATATAAATTACAAATTGAGTTTGCTAATGGTTTATTGTTAGCCAATAATAGGAATTACTTAACAGAAGAAAATATTAGCATATTTGAAAAATTAATTTTTGAATTACCGGAATATCCTGAAAGTATTCAACGCTTAAGAGAGCGATATCTTAATATTGAACTGCCAAGAATTCGAAATTCGCTGGAAAGGCACTTAAATCCAAGTGAAAATCACTTAAGAGCTCTGGAAAACTTGAGCGACTGGAGAGTAATTAGGGATTGATATTGCTTGACAATATATAATAAAATAATTACTATAACAACAATGGAGAGATATGAAAAACGATAAATGCCTTATTTTTGCATTTTTTTTAATTGTACTTTTTAATTTTATCAACTGTCAAAAAAATAATGAAATTATTAATGAGGATAATAGAAATATTGACAATGAAAATACTGAATTAATTCCATTATTAATAGATTTAAACTACAATGAAGAAATATTACTAGAAGGACAGATAATATTATTTAACGGCTGGGAGCCGAATATAAGAATGATAACAGATAATAATAAAATAATAGGTATAATAGAAAACAGTGTTTCTAAAGAATTTATTA
Source organism: Treponema sp. (assembly GCA_009784935.1). Classification (GTDB taxonomy): domain Bacteria; phylum Spirochaetota; class Spirochaetia; order Treponematales; family Breznakiellaceae; genus WQXQ01. The sequence goes on along the minus strand of WQXI01000003.1, from coordinate 52,343 downwards.
ATAAATTCTTTAATTATTCTACGACAGGGAATAGAGTATTCAAATTAAAATATATTAATATGGTGAATTTACCGTATTACGATACCCCTTTAATGGTTTTTGAAATAATTGAATATTTTTAAAATGATTGTAATAATGTAATAAATATGTTAGTATTTCTTAAGGAGAAAAAAATGAAAAAATATCTTTTTATTGTTGTTATAATGTTGTTTGGGTTTGCGTCAATTTTTGCAAATCCATTAGAAAAAATACAAGGCATTGTGTCATACAGTGAATCTACAACTGTCTTTTTTGACAGTGAGGCTAACGCTATGTTATGGATCGAAACACAGGATGATTTTATGTCTCAACGGGAAGCTCCAGCTTTACAGCGCCGTATTTTTGCAGCAGCGATGGAGAATTTAATTCCTAATATGTCAATGATAGTGACACTTGGTTCTGATTTTTGTGTAATGATTACAAGAGTACCTAATTCTGGTCAAAGCTGTCTCGTATTGTTCGTACGCGGAGAAATAACTAAATTGTGGCAGTATTAAGGTCTTTATATATTACCGGTTAGGAGTAAACCATGGAACTAAAAAGGATAATTGCATTTGGCATTGATCTTGCTATAACCTGCTTTATTCAGTTAACTTTAATGATAATATTTGTATTTAGACCGTTATTATTTCCTGGGCTCGATGAGCCTGAGATTAATATAATTATGAGACAATTAATTTTAACATACTGTTCTTGCTCATTCTTGGTTATAAGGGACATAATCGGTAAAAGAAGCATTGGGAAAATAATAATGAAATTAAAAATTGTTAATAAAAGCGACGGAAAAGATTCAAACACACTTAAAAGATTTATAAGAAACATTTCTTGGTACTTGGGTATTATAGACATAATTTTTTATTCTATAGCAAAAGAAAGAATAGGAGAAAAAATAGCAGGGACAAAAGTTGCCGAGGAGTGAATATAAAATTACGATTCAATCTTTGCATTAATTAAAAACTTATGTATAATAAGACATGGAGACATTAGAAGATATATCAGAAAATACTGATTATTTAACTAAACAAATTATTACATATATCGGTAACAAACGTTCTCTTTTGGATTTTATAACAAAAGGGATTCAAATTGTCCAAAAACGTCTTAATAAAAAGAAATTAAGTATTTTTGATGTCTTTACCGGTTCTGGTATTGTTGCACGTCACTGTAAGCAGTTTTCTGATTTACTAATTGTTAACGATTTAGAAAAATACGCAGCTGTTACTGCAGACTGTTATTTATCAAATAAAAATGAAATTGAAATGCCTGCTTTGCAGGAATTATACAATAGTTTGCTGGAAAATATTAATAACAAACCATTAAAAGAAGGAATTATTTCTAATTTTTATTCTCCTAAAAATGATAATAATATTAATGTAGATGAACGTGTGTTTTATACACGCAGGAATGCGATGTATATTGACACTGTACGCACTCTTATTGAGGATGTTCCCCTTAAATATCAAAAATATTTTTTGGCACCTTTATTATCAGAAGCGTCAATACATGCAAATACATCAGGTGTATTTAAAGGTTTTTATAAAAACAAAGAGACAGGTATCGGTCAATTTGGCGGAAAAAATCAAGACGCATTATTTAGAATTACTGGAGATATTAATTTACCGTTTCCTATATTTAGTAATTTTAACTGTGATTATAAAGTATATAACGGTGATTCAAATTTAATAATAAATGAAGCCCCCGAAGCAGATCTTGCGTATTTAGATCCGCCTTATAATCAACATCCGTACGGCTCAAACTATTTTATGTTGAATTTAATATTGGAGAATAAGTTACCCAAAAATATCAGCAAAGTATCCGGTATTCCGGAAGATTGGAATCGTTCCGCATATAATAAAAAGCAACTTGTATATTCGTCGTTGACCGAACTTGTAATGAATATTAAAGCCAAATATGCTTTAATATCATTTAATTCTGACGGATTTATTTCTAATAATGAAATGAAAAAAATGTTAAAAAAATTTGGAAAACTAGAAATTTTAGAAACAAAATATAATACTTTTCGCGGATGCCGTAATTTATCCAGTCTTGCCGAAAAAGGCTCAAGAGATATCCACGTTACCGAATATTTATATCTACTGGAGAAATAATAAACAATGCAGTCAAATACATAAAAAATATTGACAATTATTAGTGTCTATATTAAAATTCAATTGAGGTATTAAGACATGGCTTTTCTTATTCTAATAATTATTTTTTTATACATTAATAATTTTTTATTAATTATTATATCATTACCAGTAATTGGAGCATTTCTTGCGAATAATATGCCGACGGATGGATCATGGGATTTTAAAATTTTATATGACGGGACAGTAATTAGCTATTATTATTCATTTTGTGTGTGGTTATTAATATTTATTATTCTTAATATATGCAATTTAATATATTTAAAAATTAAGATTAAAGATATTGATATAAAAAAAATAAGAAAATACTGTTTAATAATAAAGATTTTAGCTATTCCGTATTGGGTTATTAGTGCTGCTCTGCATTTTAGTTTATTTTTCATATTTTATAAATACTATAACTCGGAAATATTTTATATACCATTTCCTGTAATAATTTCTTATATTATTTTATTGTCAACATCAAGTTATAGTATATTATACTTAAATCTCCTAAAAAAAGGTGATTTAATCAGTTTTGATAAATATATTAAAAACATTATTCTTCAATTATTGTTTATTACTGATTTAATTGGAGTATTAAAAATAACAAATAAAAACAATGAATAATATATTACATTTAGAATACAAAGAACTATTAACGCCGGATTATACCAGAAATTATCTTGAGATTAAATATAACGAATCAAATAAAGAATATATAAAAATTTATATTTATAATTCTGAATACGGGACTATTGAGATTGTTAACGGCAAAAAAGAAATGCATAAATGGGAAACAGAAGATGAAGCAAAAACCGGCTCTTATCTAAACAGAAACTACCCTATTATTGGATTAAATGGAGTATCAGACGACAGCCGATTGGAAGATCTAATTATTAACGAAAACTTAAAATACATTAATAAAATAAAACCAAGTAAAAAAGAATTAGAAATAATAAACAATGCAGTTAAATACATAAAAAATATTGACAATATATTGTAATATATGTAATATAAGACAGAGGTAGTTTGTGTTTGCAGGAAAAAATATTTTATATAAAACCTCCCCCAAGCCTTTATTCTGTCAATATCTAGCAGTTTTTATTTTCTGTATTTTTATTACCGGATGTACAAAAGTAATAACAGATAATTTTGATGATTATTCAAAAAGAAGAATAGATTCTATGTATCATTCGTATATTGCGAGACAAGTTATGCCTGCGCTTGAAGATTTACCCGAATATAAGGAAAAATACTATCAATACAGGAGAAAGATTTATTTATTCTTTATGGCAGAAACAATGCTTTTAGTCGTTACGTATAATGAAGAAACATATAATGAAGAAAAAGAAAAAATTGATAATTTTGAATATGCAGAAGGTGCTGTGCTTCAAGATGGAAGTAAGTGGGTTCTTTTACCTGAGCACGAATTTTGGATCAATAGTTTTTATTTTAGGGTATTAGCAAAAAGCAAAGAAAATTATTTTGATTTTCCTAAATATATGGGAATTATTGCAGTATCTGATGAAAGAAAAAGTATAGCCTATCTTTATTTTGCGGATCAAGATATAGATTATTTTACGACAAATGAAGAAGAAGGCAGAATGGTTAGACTTATTAATGATTATTTTAGTTATAATTGGTAATTTTAATTTTATAAATACATAAATAAACTTGACTAAATTTAAATTAATGAAGTTAATAGCTATAATAAAGAAACAATGCAGTCAAATGCATAAAAAATATTGACAATACATACCGTCTGCACTAAAATAAAAAAATAATATGAGAAAAAAGGCAGCGGCTGTAAAAAATATTATTATCCCCTTAATAAGCGGTTTTATGCTTCTTTTTATTTTTAATTGTGCGTCAATTTCGATTGGCGGAGTGAGAGTTCTAAGCAGAGGTCCGCTGATTGTTAATGAGCCGAGCGAAGAAGGGGTTATCGCTACTACAGACATATTAATAAACGGCTTTTTTTGGGTAATACGTCAATGGAAAGACGGGAAACTGGCTACCGTTGACGGCTGGGGGCGTTTTGCAGAAATATCATTTGAGAGCGAAACAAGAGTTACGCTAAGGACACTTATGGAATACCCCCGTTCTCAGCAGGATAATTGGGGATTTTTGACATGGCCGGAAGCCGGGCTAATGGTAAGCAAAGTCATTGGTACGCATTTTCTTGCGGATATCAATAATAATATAACTAAGACACAAAGTCCTATGGGTATGTTTTCTTTTTATTGGGCAAATAAGGAGGGAGATCCTGTTCTGCTTGATGCAGAACAAGGAATAATAGCCTATGTTTATAACCATGGCAATAATGGTTGGGATCGTAGCCAAAGAAGTATAACAGCTACCAGTCTTTATATTTATGATTATAAAAATGATACGATGATATTCGAATCTCCAGAATTGCATTCGCGCAATGAAAAAGATGAAAAAACTTTTACTTTAGGTATAAATGCCGCAATTAATAATGAGCTTGTACTGGCTTATCACAGAGTTTTTTATGACGATAGAAGAAGCCGTGACAATTTCCTTTATAACTGGAGAACACGCGAGATAATACGAAACGATTTAACAAACGCAATTAACAAAAGCGATGTTTCTATATCTATCGATCCGTTTATAAATTTTAATGCTAATAAACGCATTTTAATCGGGTCAATCGGCGGCGCAGAACGGGAACATTTTAAAATTGACTGGGACGAAAACTTTTCTAATGTTAAAATAACCAATCTTTCTTATCTCATTCCAGCCGGTCAACGTTTTGCAGGTAGTTTTATATTTTCTTCCTGCGGTTCCTGGGCAACAACCCAAATTTACGGATCTCTTCGTATTAATGGCAAATCTATGTACAAAAGAGCGTTTTTTCATATTGACGAAAAATACCCTAACGGCATTAGCGAAGCGATCTACGGCGATGATTACGAAGAATATGATAACGGTTTTTTATACAACGCATTTGTTAACCATCCTATATACGGCTGGTGTTTGGCGCAAAAAGGAGCTGATATACTCAGCAATAAGAGAGCGGAATATTTACGGCTATATAAAATGGAAGATGTTCTTGCAGAGATAGACAAGCGGCAGGAAAAATAATTTTTTTATTCATTACGAGATTGTTGATTATACCGATTTATACAGAAAGTGATTCTGACCACGCCTGAATCGCAATTCCAAACGCGACAGATACATTAAGCGACGCTTTTGTACCATAGCATGAAATAGAAACTCTTCCCAAAGAAGCGTCTGCCGCTGCAAGCGCATCAGGACTTACTCCGAGCTCTTCTGAACCTGTGATTAAAATGCCATGACGGGGAAACTTAAACTTTGATAAAGGAGTCCCGCCCGTTTCCAACGCAAAAACCGGCAGCGGCTGTGACTTATTCTCGCTTGCAAATGGTTTGCACGAGTTTTTTTCGTTAGAAGAAAACTCGAGTTGCTTGTTCTCGTCAGAGAACAAGCCGCACCGTTCCCATGGAACAATATCGATACAACCCATTGCTGTTCTTTCCGCGCGCTTGTGGCGTGGGTCAGCGCAAAATGGAGACAGTATTATCTTTTCTACGCCAAAACTTTCTGCAGTTCTAAACATCGCTCCGACATTAAACGGAGAGCGTATATCTTCCATATAAACATGCATACCTTTAAAAACATGACGTTTTTGCGAGTCCAGTTTTCCGTCATCGCAGATAAAATCCCAATCCGCCTGCTCGCAGCCTGTTTCTTTTAAAAGAATATGCCTAAAGTTATTTAAAGCCCGCCTAAAAAGCGCTGTATCATCCGCATTTTTAAAAATATCCGCCGCCTCTAAAAAAACTTTTTGCGCGTCTTTTTCAAAAAGTCCGTCTGCCGCGAGTAGTTTAGCGGCGTCCGTAAAAAATGAAATTTCGGCATTTGTAAAAATCTCAAGACCTTTTTGCGCAGTCAAAGAAAGCCGCCTTTCTGCCATTGTAAGTACCTTGGCAATCTTTCGCAGTTTTTGTGTGCGGGGAAGTTTTTCCAGTTTATATAAAGGGATCATAATTAATTATTGGTTACGTTTTTTAGCTGTTCAATCTGAAGCATAACATAGTCCTGAAACTTAGGCGGCAGCTCGTTAAAAAGGCTGATCATTCTTTGCAATTTTTCGCTTGGAGTCTTATAGAACATATCGCCTTCGCCAGTTTTAAGCCAATTCTCGTTTACGCCGAAAGTCAGCGAAATTAAGTGAATTATACGGTCATTGACCCTTCTATGTTCGCATTCAAGTTCGGCAATATACCCGTTGCTTATATATATTGCTTTTGCAAATTCCACTTGTGACATATTGAGCGTTTGTCTTATATGCCTTATGCGTTTGCTGACGGTCATATTCATATCATATAGCAAAAATACTCACTATGCAATGTTATTATTCGCAATTTGAGTGTTTACAACACTCACAAAATAGTATAATATTCTCACATATAGAGTATTCTTTCGGGGGTAATGATGATTCAGGAAGAGAAGCTAAAAAAAGCATGCGACGATTTCTCTAAACTCAATGATGAACAGCAGGATTACGTTCTTGGAATTATGCAGGCGCTTGTTTTTGCAAAAACTTCCGGCAGTCAGAATGACTCAGAAAACCAGCCTAAAGACGGTAAGTAACAGGCGGTTTTTGATATAGAGGTTCTTCATTTTTTTCCTGTAATATTCTACAATTCAATATGGAAAATCAAAACGACAATATAGAAAACAACGGCGCGGACAAAAAACCTGCTCCCAAAAAAAAGAAAAAATTCCCCAAAGGTCTCAAAGCATTCCTTATCATTTTAATTGTGCTCGCTTTGGCTTGGACAGCTTTTTCTATGATAGGAAGGGTTAATACCGCTTATGTAATTCCCGACTCATCATCGCTTCGTATCAGTATTTCTAATCCCATCGAGCTTTTAGAAAATATCCTAACTCACGAAACATTGAACGAAATTTACACAGTCCCTGCGCTGTCTCCTTTAACTTCGATTATAACTCTGTTATATGATATTGATATTTTAAAACATGGATTTTTGCGCGTTATTGCGGGCGGAAACATGGAACTTGCCTTACTGCCGCAGGAAGACGGTGACGGTAATTTTATCGCCGCATGGGATATGGGCTTTTTTTCGCCCTTGCTTCGTATTCTTCCTTCTATCGCAGGTTTTGTGAATGTTCCAAATCTTTATTATGTGCAGGCAGGAAGCAATTCGCGTTTTGAATTCCGCACTGACGACATGGTATTGTTTATCGGTCCGTACAGAAACCTTCTTTTTATTACAGACAGTTCAAAAATATTCGAATCTAGATCGGCAATGCATTCCGGACATACTGCGGCTTTTAGCACAATTAAGCCGTCGTCTTATGACGCTGCTCTTATGCTTTCTAATGATTTTATCGCTTCGCTTTTGGCGGATCAGGATCCGGCAATTGCCGCAATTATCAATAATATCGAATTCGATTCGAGGGTAGAAGCAGGTCTTTCGATACATCCAAGAAAAATCGAACTTCATCTTGCAGCTCCTCTTTCGTCGCGCGAGCCGAGTTTAAGCCGAATCCTCGGACAGCGTTCGCGTGTGCCGGGAATGGCGGAACGAATCCCTGCCGACGCTCAGTACGCGACAATTCTTTCTGCAGCAACGCTGGAAGAACTTTATGAAACAGCAAAAGTTTTTACACCCGATCTTGATGACACATTAAGAGTGGCAGAAACATCTTCGCGTTTTCTTTTGGGTCTTACATTGAACGATCTTTTATTTTCGTGGTCCGGAGATGAGTTTGCTGTTTTTGGCTTAGAAGGAAGACCGCACCCTGTTTATGCTGTTCAAATAGCTGATGAGCGCAAACGAAGCGAAGTTTTCGATAAAGCTTTTAGATCAATTGTACTTAACGAAAACATAAGATTGAATCTTGACGGAACGCGTATTCCGCGGATAGAGATACCTGAGTTTCTTCAGGCTTTGCTTAGAAAATGGAATATTTTTGTACCTTCTCCCTATTATATTGTTTACAGGGATTACTTTTTTGTCAGTGAATCGGCTGACGCTTTATTGTCCGCAGTACGCGCTATGCAGAGAAATGACGTGCTCCCGCGGACTGCCGACTGGCGCAACATCGCCGGCGGAAGATCAACTGCGACTTCGTTCAGTCTGTATTATTCGCTTGATCTATCTGTGCCGTTCTTTCTGCGAAAGAACACAGCTTTGAGCGGCTTCCTGTCGCTTTACCGTCAGGGGCTTGCGAGGATGAGTATTAACAAAGGCATTGTAGAAGTTTCGCTTTCGCTGGTTCCGGGTTCCGGAAGAGGCGTTACACCTGTTCACGGTTACCCGCTTGCAATCGGCGGAAGACCTTCTAACCGCTTATCCGGCGCAGAGGGAAGGGTGTTTTTTACTTCGGGCAATACATCATTGTCCTTGAAAATTGCAGATAACAGTTTTGACGAACTTACAGGTCAAGGTAATCACTGGGTTATTCCCGCTTTTGGAACTTGGGAGAGAGACGCTGTTAACGCTTGGGTTGTTACAGATCGAGGGCGCGTATCTCTTGTTGACGGAAATATGGAAGTTCAATCCGGGTTTCCGATGTTGATGGGATTAAGGGTATCTTCTCCTCCTGTTGCGTTTAACGGCAGACTTTATGTCTGTGACGAAGACGGAAAAGTTCATGTTGTTAACGCTCAAGGCAGACAACAGCTTTGGGAAACTTCTTTTAGCGCGGCTTTGCGTTCTCCGCCTTCGTTTTTAACTATTTCTTCCCGTAATAGTTCTGTAACTTATGCCGCTGTGTATCCAAAAAGTTTTTTAGGTGAAATCTGGCTTTTAGATTCCGAAGGAAAGGCGCTTCCAAACTGGCCTGCGCCGATTGCAGTCAGCGGTGATAGTGATGAATACAGTTATACGCCCGGTATAGGTTTTGGCTCTCCGCTCCTTTTTACACAGGGCAATAGTATTCGTGTAGCTTTTGTTAATCAGTCGGGGCAGCTTTTGGTCTATGACGAAACCGCCGCGCTTGTTCCTCCGTTTCCTGTAAACTTAGACGGAATATTTTATATTCAGCCGGTTTTTGACGGTGAATATTTATGGCTTGCTTCCGCAGAAGGAAAGTTCTTTCAGGTTGATATGGAAGGGGAAGTTTTATATCAGCAAATCCCCGGTTTTTCTGTAATGGAAGAAGGGCATATAATTTTGTTTGACAGTAACGGAGATAAAGTTCCCGAAATATTTATTACAGGCGAAGGCAACGCGCTTTACGGCTTTACAAGAAATTTCCGTTCGCTGGAAGGTTTCCCCTTACCAGTATGGGGAAGACCGTACTTTATTCCTGCGCAAAGCGGAAGGAAGGCAGAAGTATTCGGCATCGGAATGAGCACGCGGCTTTACCGCTGGCAATTTAGATAATGAGGTTGTATATGAATAATCATTTGAAAAACCGTTTAGTTTTTATTTTCTTGGCGGCGGTTGTATTATCCGCATGTACTTCGACGGGAGATATATTTGTCAGCGGCCAAAGAACTCAAGCGGACAGAAATATCGCAGAACTGGAAAGAGTTATAGTCCCTTTGGAAGCTCTTGGCGCGAACGAAGCGCGCAGCCGCCAAAATGATTTGACAGCGGCAAGGCAATTGGTTACTCAGCTGGAAAGAGAATCATCTGCTGACGCCGATTATTCCGGCAAGCTGATTGCTTGGTCGGGAAGGCTCGCAATAATGGAAGGCAGATACAGCGAAGCCCAGCGGCTTTATCGCCAGTCAATTTCTGTTTCGCCGGCTAATATTCCTTCGGTAATTTTATCTATTCGTCTGGAAGGTGATCCTGCAAAAAGACTCGAAATAATAGAAAGAGAATTAGCTTTGCTTGGTCCAAGATCTTCCGGTATCGGCGAGTTAAATATAGAAAGAGGCAGATCGCTTTTTGAAACAAATCGTTTTGCAGAATCCGCGGGAGCTTTTGATGTTGCTTTTGCGTCAGGGATTAATCCTGTTTACCGTGACAGTTATTTAACATTCAGAAACCGGGCGTGGGAACTTAGGAATACAACAGGGGTAACATCAGGGAGCATTGGTTTGCTTGGACGTGAAACAATTTCTTGGAACGACTGTATTGTCCTTACAAAAAACGAAACGCAGCTTTTACGTTTTTTAACGGCAGGCAGAAATATTTCTGATACAGAATTGTTTAACCGCCTTGTAGAACGTTCGTTTATTCCGTATATTCAGGATATTACAATTTTGCAGTGGACTGCCGCAAGGCCAAGAGCTGACGAAGTTGTAACCCGTGCCGGCGCGGCGTGGTTTATCTGGCACCTCTATGCCGAAGCCCGCGCAGATCACGGCATGCTTTCGCGGTATTCAGCGCGTTTTGCGACAGGCGCTAACCCGAGGAGTCCGATTGCTGACGTTCCGCCTTTATCGCCGTTCTTTGATTCGATTCTGGGGTGTGTAGAAACAGAGTTTATGTCGCTTCCTGACGGGCGTAACTTCCGCCCGGCTCTGCCAATGCGCGGCGCAGAACTGCTTTCGGTTTTGAGAAGAATTGACAATTAATTTTTTTATTTTTTAAGGAGACATGTATGCTTGTATTAATTATTATTATCGCTTTATTAATCGGTATCTTTTTTCTGGCTGCGGCAATTTCGCTGGGCGGGGTTATCTATAACGGCATTAAAAAGAACAGTGAACAGCAAAAGAAGTGCTTTAAGATTTTAGCGCCTACCGGTATTATCTGGCTTGTGCTTGTTATAACAAATACTATTTTGATTATCAATTACCTTGTTAAACACAGAAGCGATATAATGGAACTCATAAACAATTTTATCCAGATACTTAGCTCTTTATAAAGGCATGTTAAAGTATCCTGTTTTATTTATTCACGGTTCCGGCTTTAGGGATAAGACTCTGGGGTTCATAAACTATTGGGGGCGTATTCCAAAACTGCTGTCCAAAAACGGAGCGGCTGTATATTACGCCGGAACCGACGCTTGGGGTTCTATAGAAAAGAACGCCAGTACAGCAAAGCAAAAAATCGAATTTATTCTAGAAAAAGAAAAAACCCAAAAAGTAAATATTATCGCTCATTCCAGAGGAGGGCTGGAAGCGCGGTACTTAATCAGCACAATGAACATGGGCAGCGCAGTGGCTTCACTTACAACAATCTCTACGCCTCATTTTGGAGTTAAGGCGATGAACTTGGCTGTATTTGTCCCTGATGGATTATACAAGTTTTGTTCGTTCTTTGTAGATTTATGGTTTAGGATTTTGGGCGATAAAAACCCGGACTTTTTTACAAGCTCGAGGCAGCTCTCAGAAAAATTTTGTACCGGGTTTAATTTAAGCAACCCTGACAATAATGAAGTTTATTATCAGAGTTATGCTTCTATGATGAAATATTTTTTTAGCGATTTGATTTTTATTTTACTGCATCCGTTTATTACTGCTTCTGACGGAGACAATGACGGTTTGTGTCCTGTAGATTCCGCCAGATGGGGAGATTTTAAGGGTGTTATAACGACCAAGGGTATATTTGGTATTTCGCACTGCGGCGTAATTGATCTGTATAGGATAAATTACAAAGGAATTAAGATACCTCAGTTCTATCTTGATATTGTTAAGGGATTATCTGAGCGGGGATTTTAAACCAGGGCTTTTATACTAGAGCGCTATTTGTACTTCCAGATCAAACCCGCGGCGCGCTATAACTTTGCAGGGAACCAATGTCCCCAGTTCTAAGTTTTTGCTGCAGCTGGTAATTACAGCAGAGCCGTCAATTTCCGGGGCATGGCAGTAGAGCCGTCCCAGCCAGATTGGTTTATCGTTTGAACCGGCGGCAGGTTCGATTAATTCTTCTATTATAACATCCAGTGTTTGACCAACAAAGCGTTCCATGTTTTGTTCCATAATCGGAACCTGCATTTCTTCTATAGTTTTTTTTCGTTCCTCTGCAATTTTAGTCTTAACTTGTTTTTTCATTGCATAAGCGGCGGTTTCTTCTTCGCGCGAATACGCAAAACAACCAAGCCAATCGATTCCTGCGTCATGCTGAAAACCCAAAAGCTCCTCAAAGTCTTTGTCTGTTTCGCCGGGGAAGCCGAGTAAAAATGTAGAACGGATTACCGCATTCGGAAGACGCGCGCGGATTGTATCCAATAGTTTAAGGTATTTTTCTGCCGCTGTGTTTTGACGCATGTCATTTTGGCACTCGCTATTTTGGCGCATGTCATGACGGTTCATTGCAGTTAGGATATTCTGCGATGCTTGCTGAAACGGAATATCAAAGTAAGGAAGGAAGCGGGAGTCGCGTTCCATTAAATCCAGAATCTCTAAAGGAAAGTGATCCGGGTGAATATACAATAACCGCACCCAAAAATCACCTTTTAGTTTTGAGAGCGCATTTAGCAGTTCCGGCAGTCCGCTTTCTTTCTTCTCCTCTGTGCCTTCTTCTGAAATATACGCCCCGATGTCCTGCCCGATAATGCACAATTCCTTTATTCCCCGCGCTAACAAAGTACGGCATTCTTCTACAATGTCCGGTATTGTCCGGCAAACAAGACTGCCTCGAATCAGCGGAATCGCGCAGTAAGAACAGTTGTTATTGCAGCCTTCGCTGATTTTTACATACGCCGAACCGGGCAAAGACAACAATGGTCTCTCACCTGTTAAAATTCCAAATCCATTTGTCTTTTCCGGAATATTCCCAACGCCGATAAACTCATCGGCTTCCGGTAAAATCTTTGGGAGCTCTTCTGCATACCGCTGAGATAAACACCCTGCAAGAATTATCTTTTTATTAGGATAGAGTTTTCGCCATTCCAATACAGCGTTAATAGATTCCTGTTTTGCGCTTTCTATAAACCCGCATGAGTTAACGATAATTGTGTCCGCTAGTTCGGAATCTGCCGTATGTTCCCAGCCGGAATTATTTAGGCGGGACATCATGTTCTCGGCATCTACCTGATTTTTTACACAGCCGAATGGATCAATAAAGTATCGCTTGTTTCGTGTCAACTTCCTGTTTCCAGACGCATTAGAATAAGGCGGAATCGGTTTTCGTCATCTCTGACCCAGCGGAAATCCGCTACGACAACTTCGCCGGGAGATCCAAGATCTACAGGGAAGGTTCGTCCTGCGCCAATAATCTGGAACCTTGCGGCTTGAGCGTTAGACACCCAAATGCGAATGCCGTTCTGTGCCGGAATATCAAGCTGTTCTGCGCGCTGAAAATACCGTTGATTGGTTCCTCTGCGATCGCGTTCGTTCAAAATCTCCCAGCGGAACATGCAGTACCCCTGGAAACTAACCTGCAGAGTAAATGGATAAGCGCTTACAGTACCCGGAATAATTGTTGTACTGCTCGCTGTGCTTACCGCTGTATTTATTGCAACAGTTGTATTTTGCTCTATGTCTGCTCCCGTAAAAACGGCGGAATCAATTACTATAAAATGAAGCTGAGCTCCCATCTCCGCTCTGTTCTTTGCAAAGTCCGCTACAATTATTCGTAAGTCGGGAACTCCGCTGCTGCTGAGATCGACAGTGATTTCCTGGCCTAGATCTAAATTGCGGACTCCTCCGGGGGTTCTAATCGAAACAGCTTCGCCGAGGTTATAAAGTTCTAGTTTGTATGTTTCGTTATCTACAGTGACTAAAACTGAGTCGCCGCGGTACAATCGCCTGTCCAGCGAATTGCCTTCCATTATGTATTCTATCGGAGAGCGGACAGATGTTGCATTCTGAGAAGAATTATTCCTGCTGTTCCTTATTATAGAAAGCACGCCCCAGCTTCCTAAACCCAACACTAAAATTATTACTGCGGCAGGAATAATAAAACCGGGGAGCTTTGGCGGATTTTTTAACAGTTGTTCGACAGGGATTGGCTGTTCTTGTATACGAAGAGCCCTGTATAACGAAATTACTTTTTGAACATCAAGGTCTAAATATGAGCCGTAGTTTCTGAGAAAGCCGACTACATAGGGCTCGCCGGGGAAGACGGAGAAATTTTCTGTTTCCAAGGCCTCCAGATAACGAATAGATATATTTGTTTCGCGGCTTATCTGATCAAAATTGAGCCCTTTTTCGAAACGGGCAGCCTTTAATTTCTCTCCCAGAGATTCCATTTTTCCCCCGTCCTAATCATTATCCCTGAATAGAAAGTTATTATACATGGTTGCTAAAGACGGTGTATCATAGACAAATCTGGCGTCAGGAATACCTACGTTTGTTCTGATGTTTGTAAGGTCAAAGCGTACTTCATTGTCCGCGATAGTTCGTCCTTCCATACGGCGGATTAATCTTGTGTTTGGATCGATGCTTAATATTATTTCTCTAAAGCCTTCTGCAGTTGTGTTTCTTGTAAGGCGCAGTTTTATTACTCTAACCGAAGAGCCCGGATCTAGAGGTTCCGGATTGGGACCGGTAAGGTAAGCGGCTGTATAATTGCGTCTGAGCATAGAAAGCCCCAGTGTGCTTCCCCCTCCTGCTCTTGCGAGAGGCTGGTTTAGAACAGCCCGAAATTCCGGAAGATAAACGGTAAGCGCTTCGCCGTTAAAAACGATAACCTGATCTGCAGGTCGGGAAAAATCTATACGCAAAAGGTTAGGCGCTCTATGACTAACGTTTCCGGTCATTGTAGAAGTACCGGTGCGAATTTCGATATTTGCTTCATAATCTCTGAGCGAAGCATAATGGTTTCCTACCATTTCCAGATATCTTGCTGCAGTTATTATTTCTTGACCATGGAGAAAAGCACAGCTAATTATTAATAATAAAAACAGGGAAAACCCTCGTTTTGTCACAACTAAACCCCTATACATTAATATTCTATAATAGTAGTTAAATTTTGGGTTTATTGCAAGTACTATGCCGTGCGTTGACAAGAAATTAGCGGGGTGGTACCCTGAGCGTAGCTGAATCCGGTCCAGTAGCTCAGGGGATAGAGCGGCCGCCTCCTAAGCGGCAGGTCGGCTGTTCGAGTCAGCCCTGGATCAATGCAAAAAAGCCAAAGGCTTTTTTGCTTGAAGTTTCGCTGCGCGAAACTTCAGGATGTAGCTTGCGGCAAAACTCCATGAATAGTCTGCGCGAAACTTCAGAAAGCAGCCTGCGGAAAACTCCATAACCGAACCCTGAGCTTGTCGAAGGGTGAAGGTTCCCCTCCGATAAAACTCTGCAAATTAATGTAAATAAAGTAAATAATAATGTATAATCCCATTTAAAGGGGTTTATTATGAATAAGAAATCAGGGATATTTTTACTTTTCTTGGTGTTATTTGTAACGCAAGGCATAACGCAGGGTGTAATGCTGGGCGCGCAGACTGACCCACGTCCAAGGAGCCCTCAGCCAATGTCCAATAAAACAGCAATGCAGTATTTTAGAGACGAAGGACTCACGCTCGGTATAAATTTGGGTAATTCGCTCGAAGCTATTGATAACTTTACTAACCCAAACAGACCCATAGCAGTAGAAACGGCATGGGGAAACCCGGTTATTACTCAGGCTTATTTTAACGGGTTAGCTCAAAATGGCATTAAGATTGTCCGTATTCCTGTAACTTGGACAGGGCATATCGGTCCTGCGCCTAACTATACAGTCTCGGAAGCATGGCTAAGACGTATAGCCGAAGTAGTTAATATGGCAAACAATGCCGGATTAAAAGCTTTTATTAATGTGCACCATGACGGAAACATTGATGCCGGCGGTCACGGTCTTGGCGGCTGGCTTAATATAAATTCTGTCGTTGCAGGCGATAGGGAAATTAGCAATAAGTTTGAAAAACTGTGGGAACAAATTGCCGCGTACTTTAGGAATTACGGCGACTGGCTTATGTTTCAGGGTTTTAACGAGATACACGACGGCAAATGGAACGCAAGCGGCACTCCCGCAGAATACGTTATTATTAATGACTGGAATCAGCGATTTACAAATGCAGTTAGAAGATCCGGCGGAAACAACGCGCAGCGTTATCTTCTATATTATGGCTATTTAACAAGCTATCAGATTGCACAGCCGGCTTCGCCTTTTAGGCTGCCGAATGATACCGCTGCCGGCAGGCAAATTGTTGGTTTTCACTGGTACGATCCTTTCGACTTTGCACATGATACGACAACTCATGTTTGGCCTAATAACTCTCATCATGGAAGCAGAGCCGCAATCGATAATGTTTTAAGAAGTTTTAAAACAAAGTTTATTGATAATGGTATTCCTGTAATTGTCGGCGAAAACGGTCCTGCGCGGTATTCAAATTACAGAAACAACAGAGGGTACAGAGCTTCTAACGCGCGCGTTGCGCATACAAACAGGCTCGCTTATGTTGATTATCTTTATACAAAAGCCAGAGAAAACGAAATAGTTCTTTTCTATTGGGAAATGGGTCCCAGCACTTATACTGTCAGCGGTGATTTTGCCGACTTTGGAATTATTAATCGTAGTACAGGTCAGCCAAATTCTCCCGAAAACGCAGAAGTTATCCGCGCTATGGTAAACGCTGTTAATACCGCGCGCCCTGTTTCTTCCGGAGGAGCTTCCGGCGCAGCCGTTCAACCTGTTGGTGTTCAAGGTACAGTTTCGAGCTGGCAGACTTTTAATAACAATGCGTCTACCGTAAGAGCAGGGATCGCAAATGAGACAATTAATAGAATAAGATATTCTGTGTCCACACTGACAGGAAACCTTGCTGCCGGAGGTTATGCCGGAGCTTTTGGCGTTCCAAATAATGACACCTTGCAATTACTTAGAACAATGAAATCTTTTTCGTTTACTATTTTAGGTGACGGAAACAATTATAGAGTCTCGCTGCCGATACCTAATGTTGAAGATCATTACGGTTATACATTTTACACAACAAGAGGGCAGACCGCTGTTATAACTGTAAATGTCAGCGAGCTGACTCAAGGCGGCTGGGGAGCTGTAAGGCCTTTTGATTTAAGCACAGTTAGAGGAATACAGTTTCAGGCCGAAAGCGCGGGCAATTTTAATTTGAAGGTATGGGATATTAGAATACAGCAATAGCATGTATTAGTTAAAGGAGAGATCATGGCGGACAATTGGTATAATCTGGATAAAGAAATAGTTCTAAAGGAGCAGAAATCTGACGCTCGTAACGGTTTGACCGCAGGTGAAATACAGGTTAGGCAAGCAAAGTTTGGTTTAAATAAATTCGCAGAAAAAAAGAAAGAAGGTCTCTTTGTTCAAATAATGCGCCACCTAAAGGATGTCGCTGTTATCATTCTTCTTATTGCGGCGGTTCTTTCCTTTGTATTGGAACTGCGTGAACTTTTCGAAGGTCATAGCGTAAGTTTTATCGAACCGATTGTAATTATATCGATCGTTATAATGAATGTGATTTTGGCTGTAACACAGGAGCGCGGCGCCGAAAAAGCGCTTGACGCTCTTGCGGTCTTAAACAGTCCCAGCTGCTTTGTAATGAGAGACGGAAGCAAGCAGGAGATCGATACAACTCTTGTGGTCCCGGGTGATATTATTGTTTTAAAGACGGGTGATTTAGTTCCCGCCGACGCGCGTATTCTTGAATGCGAAAGTTTTGCTGTAGACGAAGCTTCGCTTACCGGCGAAAGCGAGCCGTCAGAAAAATCACCGGATACTCTTACCAAAGAAAACGCTCCGCTTGGCGATCGCCTTAACATGGTTTTTTCCGGCTGTCTTGTTGTTTCTGGCTATGCGACCGCTGTTGTTATCGCAACCGGAATGAATACTCAGATTGGAAAAATCGCAGGTTACTTAAACTATACAAAGAAAAATAAAACGCCTCTCCAGCTCCGGCTCGATAAACTTGGCAAATTAATAAGTACCATAGCTATTATTGCCGCCTTTACAATTTTTATGATTGGAATGATTCAGGGGCAGGAAATATGGCATCTTATAATGCTGGCTGTAACGCTTTCGGTTGCGGCAGTCCCCGAGACGCTTTCGCTTATCGTAACGCTGATGTTGACGCATGGCGTCAAAAAGATGGTCAGCAAAAACGCGCTGATAAGAAAACTGCAGGCTGTCGAAACATTGGGAAGCACCTCGGTTATTTGCTCTGACAAAACAGGAACGCTGACTCAAAACAAGATGACGATTAAAAGGCTCTGGACTTATGGCAGCGTTCTGAACGAAGGTAAGCCAATCAGCGATACAGACGCGAGTTCCGGCGAACATATCGAATTTATTAAAAGGTTCCTGCTCGCAAGTAATGTAACAATAGAAAAAACTGACAAGGGCGAAGAAAGAATTATCGGCGACCCGACAGAGTCGGCCATTATGCGCCTTTCTATCGACAAAAAGATAAAGAGGGAAGACTTAAACACAGAATACGAAAAGGTAGCGGAGATTCCGTTCTCGTCAGCGCGAAAGATGATGACATCTATTTATAAAAAATGCGGAACAGGTTCCGCTGACGGCAAATTTTTGGTGCTCACAAAAGGCGCTTTTGATAAAATACCCTACGCCAAAAAAGATGATTTGCATTTTGTAAAAGAGCTGAACGATATTCACGATTCTTTCGCGCAGGACGCGCTTCGTGTTATAACTCTTGCGTCAAAAGAAATTGACGCACTGCCTGCAAAAGACAACCTTGAGTCTCTGGAAAAGGATCTAAACTTTGAAGGTTTTATCGGTCTTATCGATCCGCCGAGACCCGAAGCTGCCGCCGCAATAAACCGCGCCAAAAAAGCAGGCGTGCGTACGATCATGATAACAGGCGACCATGCAATTACAGCTGCTGCCATTGCGCGTGAGCTTGGCATTATCGCAGCAAAGGAAGGCATTATCACAGGCGAAGAGCTGGGTAAGCTTTCTGACGATGAGTTAAACGACAGCATAGAGTTTTATTCTGTTTATGCGCGTGTTTCGCCGTCGGATAAAATCCGCATTGTGCAGGCGTGGCAGCAGAAAGGCGCAGTTGTTTCAATGACTGGAGACGGTGTTAACGACGCGCCTGCTCTTAAGGCGGCGGATGTCGGCGTTGCGATGGGCATTAACGGAACAGAAGTTGCAAAGAGCGCTTCTGATATGATCTTAACAGACGATAATTTTTCTACGATTGTAGAAGCTGTCAGCGAAGGGCGCAAAGTTTTTGCGAATATCAAAAAACTTGTTTACTTCCTTATCGTATGTAATATTTCTGAGATTGTAATTATGATCTTTGGGCAGGTCTCCGGCTGGGGCGTTCCTGTAACTCCCATAATGTTATTAATTGTAAACGTAATCGCCGACGGTATTCCCGGAATGGCGCTTGCAAAAGAACAGTCCGATACGCGAATTATGGCACGTAAGCCAATCGACCGCGAAGAAAGTTTCTTTGCAGGCGGGCTTATGGAAGTTATTATTCAGCAGACAGTAATGTGCAGTATAGTAGTTCTTGCAGCTTTCTATATTGGAAAGTTTGGGATAATTACGGGAGCGCATGAGGAAAACCACTTGCTTGGACAAACAATGGCATTCTTAGTACTAGGCTGGACATCGGTACTTCATATCTTTGTTGTAAGAAGCAGAGCTTCAATCTTTAAACGAACATTAAAAGATAATCCGCAGCTTGTTGTCAGCGCGATTTGTATGTTCCTTATGCTGGCAGGTATGGCGGCAATACCGCCTATAGCGTCAGCTTTAAAACTTGTTGCAATGGACATAACTCATTGGCTGATTTGTATCGGCATTTCGCTGCTGCCGTTAATGGTCGCAGAGTACGGCAAGTTCTGGGATAATTACAAATACCATGAAGCCGAAAGACTAAGAGTAAAACAGCAGAAGATAGGTTGAAATAAGAAAGGCTAAAATTAGACAGGTTAGACAGATTAGACAGGTTAAACTGCAAATAAAAAAACCCCGGCTTTCCGGGGTTTTTTTATTATAAAGTCAAGTCCGCTGTTAAACAGCAGATATTAACTTTTTTAAGTTCTTTTTTGCATGTTGTTTTTCTTGGATGTCCATGCAGTATTCACCGCGCCAATCAACAACAGCGCTGCCGCCTTCGCGTAATTCTCCAAAAAGAATTTCGTCCAAAAAATTATCTTTAATTTTTTCATCGATAAGTCGGCTCACATTTCGCGCGCCGAACTCTTTGCTATAACCGTCTTCGGCAAGTTTGTTGATACAAGAGTCGGTAACAATCAGCGTCACATTTTTTTCTGCAAGCTGTGACGAAAAAGCATCCAATTCTTTACGTACGATATTTTTCATAATATTGCGCGACAGAGGTCCAAAGCTGACAACTGCGTCCAGTCTGTTGCGGAACTCGGGTGTAAATATTTTTCGTACTTCATCATTGATGGCGCTGTCGTCCTGGACTCTGTCGCCAAAACCAATAAGCCGCCCATTACCAATATCTCTTGCGCCTGCGTTGCTAGTCATGATCAATATGATATTACGAAAATCAGTTTGTTTATTTTGGTTATCAAGCGTTGCGTAATCCATCACCTGAAGCAGGATATTAAAGATATCGCTATGTGCTTTCTCGATTTCGTCAAGCAGTAATAATGCGTGTGGGTGGCTGCGAATTGCGTTTATTAACTGTCCTCCTTCTTCATAACCAACATATCCTGGCGGCGCGCCAATCAACCGGCTGACAGAATGTTTTTCTCCGTATTCGCTCATGTCAAAGCGAATAATTTTTATTCCGAGAAGCTCACTTAATTGACGCGCAAGCTCTGTTTTACCCGTGCCGGTTGCGCCAACAAAAAGTAAATTCGCAATCGGCTTACTTTCGGCTCTAAATCCCGCTCTCGATCGTTTTACGGCTTTAACAACTGCCGCAATTGCGTCATCCTGCCCGAATATACGCTGCTTAAGCTTGGTTTCCAAGTCCTGTAATTGGATCCTTTCATCATCGCAAATTGTATTAACCGGGATATGACCTAGTTTAGAAACCATTTTTTCTACATGAGAAAGTTGGATATCTATTGTGCTGTTATCTTTTGCGTTTATTCGGGCATGAGAGCCAATGGTGTCCATTAGGCTAATTGATACATCAGGGCGCTTTCCCGGAATATACGCTGAAAGATTTACAATATGTTCGATCGTATTACCAAAATTTACATCATGAAATTCCTCGTACTTGTTTTTAACTTTGGTAAGAATTTCTATTGTTTCTTCTATACTAGGCTGGTCGATTAATATTTTCTGGAATCTGCGGGAAAGCCCACGGTCCTTTTCAAATAAATTATAGTCTTCGGTTGTCATAGCGCCTATTACGGATAGATTGCCGCGGGCAATGGCGGGTTTTAGTAAATTCATAAAGTCCATTTTTGTGTTTGCAGTACTGATTAATGTTTGCATCTCGTCTATATATAAGATCGCCTTATCTTTTCTCTTTAGTTCATGAAGCACTTGGTTAATTCTTTTCTCTAAGCTACCACGGTATTTTGTCCCCCCAACGAGAGCGCCGCAATCAAGCGCTAAAATTTTTGAGCCCTTGAATCTTTCTGGGACATCGTTAGCTGCAATTTTTATCGCAAGGCCTTCTGTTATAGCTGTTTTTCCTACCCCTGCATCTCCTACATGTATGGGATTATTCTTAATTCGGCGGTTAAGAATTTCGATAGTTAAAGCAATCTCTTGGTCTCTGCCGATACAGTCTTCTAATAGGTTATTTTGCGCGAGAGCGGTTAGATCGGTTGTAAAAGGTATTCCCCAATCTTTATTAGAAACATTTAATCTACTCATATTACTTAGCTCGCAAAAATTACCGGTATGAGAGAGAACACTTCTTAATTTTAGTTTAGTTACTCCAGCTTCTTTTAAAATGCTGCAAACGGATTTTATTTCCATAAGAGCTATAAAAAGGTCGGGAATATCAATAATGATTTGCTTTTCTGCTTCCAGCATTTCATGCCAATTTTTTGGCGGAGGGTTTGTAGCTGTATGACGTATCTTGCTTTCTTCCTGCATTTTTTCTTGTAATTCAATGAAACTCTGGGTTTTTAGCGGCGGAGCGTAATTCTTTGATTTAGGTATTTCTTTTTTAAAATATTCCTGAAGCCGATTACCGATAATATATAAAGCTACGTTTTTCATTTTGCGAATTATATCTAAAAACGTCTTATTTAAAAGAGCGTAATATAGAACGTGTTCTGCGGTTATAAATTCATAGCCCTCTTTTTGAGTCAGTTTAAAAGACTCGTCAATAATATTCTGTAATTCGTTTGAATAATTCATAAAAACCTCCTATTAACATTCTTGTAATATACATTTAAGCGGGAATTCATACGCCGCAGCCTTTAAATGTACTTGTTCTATTTTTCTTATTGCTGTATCTCTGGGAAATACACCGATTATTCCGCTGCCATTATTATGGACAGCAAGAGTTATTCTTTTTGCGTCTTTTTTTCTTAAATTAAAAATACCTGACAGTATTTCGTTTTCCACAAAATCCATGGTTGTATACGGATCATTTAAAAGAATAATACTGCAGTCCTTCTCCTTTTTTTGTTTTTGACTGTTTTTAGTTTTTGTCTTTTTTGATAATTTTTCTTTTAATAAATTTACCATAAGTTTACTCCTGTTATTTGGCTATAATTAATAAAAATATTTATTTGCATAAGGATTTATTTTTCTTGCCAGGTTAAGATAATCGTTTGCTGTATATAATTGAGCCTTAAGTCTTAGCTTATATTGGTTAAAATTGAAATTGTCAGGTCCAAAGTCTTTGATAAGACATTTTTTATCTTCTTCTAAAACTTTTGCGTATAAAATTAATTGAGATGTGCCTGCATTGTTTTTTAATTTATGACCAGAAAAAGAAGTATATATTCTTCCATTTAGCACGCCCAAATCTCCGGCACAATATTCATTGTTTTCATCAAATAATGAGACGCTGGTTCCTATTAAATGATCATCTGTTTGATTAAGAGCCTCAAGGTAATACCGTAAAAATAATAAATAAGAAGGGTCAACCACGGTTTTTTTATACGCATTATAATACTCAATTAATTTATCAGCCATAAATGTGACATTTTTTGATTCTTCTAAATAATATTTTGTATTTTTTAAATGCCTAGTCATAAATTTGTTTATTCTAATTTTATCAAGATGTAAAATGATTCTACCGCATAATAACGGCATTAGAACCATTGTTTTTCCGAATTCTCCGATATATCCGGGATAAAATCCAGCTTTAATCGTATTACTTACTGTTTCTACTTTTTCGTGAAGCGAATCAAATGTTACAACTGTAACAAATTTACCAGGATCCCTGCATTCTGGGTATATTAATTTAAATGCTTTTTTTGCATTATATTCCGCCAATTCAATTTCATTCCTTTTTAAATTGATACGCAGGAGATTTTTATAAATATATGAACATTTTGGATTTATATCTATTGATTCAATGTAATCTCTCTCTGCCTCATCATATAATAAAAGATCTTCGAAACACGATCCTCTTCCGCAATAGCTGTCTAATAAGAGTTTATTTGATGATGGTTTATTTATAAACAAATATTTATCCAGTATTAGATTAATTGCTTTAGTATAAACTTTAATGGCATTTGAATATAACTTTTTTTTCTTATAAAGAAAGCCAAGATTATAAAACCCTAATGTAAAATAGTCATGGTTTTTAACAATATTTTCTAATTTTTCGATTGCTAAGTCAGTTTGACCTATTTCATCGTCACAGCATGCGTCATTTAATTGAGCATCCGGATCATTTGGATTTATTTTTAATGCCTTTTTATAGTAATCTGACGCTTTTATAAAATCTCTTTGAAAATAATATTTATTTGCATCTATCATATAGTCATTAAAAAAAGCTTTCATTTCGCTGTCCATCGCTTACTCCTTTATATTCTGTGCACGAAACGGCACAATTAAATATTTCCAGATATTTTTCTGTTGTAACCTGTTCAAAGCCATGATCTAGTTTATATTTTAAAAAAGGATCGCCAAAACTTGTGGATCCAACGTCCCATACCCGGATTCCCATTTTTATTAAGTGTTTAGCAATTAATATAAATAGATCTTTGCCGGAGTTATTGACAATAGTGATACCGGAAAAACTAATATATATTCTGTTTTTAATAATGGCAGCCAAATCACAAGATGCAAAATCTCCATCCAGCAATAATATAACAGTGACTATTTTAAAGTCATCAGAACTAATTAATGATAACTTCTTTACGATTTTAAAAAAATTATTATTTTTATAACATTCGCTTAATCGTTTTAGAACTTCTGCATGATCGTCATATTCAAATATTAATTTGTAACGCTCTCCGATTTTTTCGATGCGTTTTTTTGACTCTTTTAAATATGTTTTTCCTTTAAAAATATTACTAATCGGTGATAAGCAGACTCTGTCATTTCTGGAAGGAAAAATTATAGAGTCTTCTTTAAAGATATTTCCTAAGTAACTGGGATTGTATCCTGTAATAAACAGATTTTTATATGCATTAAAAAAATCATCTGCTTGAGGCGGAGAAAAAAAAGAAACCATGTTATCCGAGTATATTTTTTTATATCTAATCTTGGTTGCTTCACGGATGTAATGCAGCGCAGAATTATAATTTAATAATTTAAAATACATTAATCCGATGGAATATACATAGTCATGGTTAAATCTTTTTAGCTTGTCAGCTGTAATATAGCATTCTAGACTTTTCTCGTATTGTTTTATTTCACTAAGGCAATACCCTTTTGATCCATAGGATGTATGTAACCAATAGGGTCTTTCTGTAGATATTGACAAGTCATAATAGTGAATCGCTTTTTTATATAAGGATTTTATATTATTTTGCTCATGCTGTGTATTTAAGTTAGTAAATCCTTTTTGCGATAGCTTATTAATCTGCCTGTCAATTTTTCTAGCTTCTTCCTTGTACAGCCATCCTAATGAGTTATACGCAAGGTAATAATCAGGATTTTCCTCCACTAGATCAAGCATGCCGTTTATTGCAAGCGCTCTGTCGCCTAAATCATCAAGAATAGAAATTGCATTATGCTTTATATTTGTCAAATTGCGTTTTAACATAGGTGATAAATGATCTTTAGATTCTAAAATATTTATTGCTTTAGAATAAAACTTTTTAGCGTTTAAAAAGTCTTTTTTAAAATAAAAATCATTGCCAATATCAAAGAGTTTTTCCCAATCATTTTCATATTCAATATTTTTACTGAACATTATTATCTCCTGATGCAAGAGCTTGTAATGTATTATTAATGCTTTTTTGTAAATGAGTAGTATCATAATCAAAAACATCTAATATACCGATATTGTTATTAATTTCATTCACTAAATTTAATAACTTTTGCCGGATTACAGCGGTGCTTTTGGCAATACTGTTATGATTTTTTAATTCAGCTATCATGTCTTCCATGTACTCAAGATTGAGTTCTCCGTTTTTTTTAATAAAACAAAAAATTGTTTGTACCTTATCTTTGTGTTTTTCGCTCATGCAGAACTGCTTAAAGAAATACTTTAATATTATAAACAGCGAAGAACTTAAGTCTGCTATGAATTTTATTCCATTATATATTTGCTCAACATCAGGGTTTAAAAACTTATACGTGAATGAGGCAGGATTTTCTTCTGATCTTACACCTAACAATCCAAGACTTTTTATACGGTGATACATGGCGGTCCCGTATGTTAAAATCATTGCTCTCATAGGCCATGTATTATACTTTAGAAGATTGGACTTTCTTATGCCCGCACAATTGTTGATCAAGTCTTGCAAACTAGATTCTGCGTCGAATGCTATAAAGCCGGCATCGCACTCAATTCCGAGTTCATCTAAAAGCTGAATTGCAGAAAAGCAATCATCCAGAGAATCTCGGCGATGGTAGCGGAGGCGTTGATCAGCAGAGAAACTCTCTATGCCAAGGTATACACGAGAAAGACCCAAATTTTGATAATACTTAAGTAAATCACGGAAAGTTCTTCCATCCGAGCTTACATTCTTATTTGCGATTACGACTGGATTAGTGAAGATTCTAAACTGGATATTGACATGATACTTAAGTCTAAGTTCGTTTATAATGTCACCTAACTTATATGCTCTCTCTAAATGCTTGGTCGTGGGCCATCCGAAGTAGTCCTCGTCTACAAATTCCAATTCATACTTTTCTTGCAAAATAGCAGATTCGAGGTCCATCTTGATCCTTTCTATGGGAAAAGATT
The DNA here is from genome assembly GCA_009784935.1 of Treponema sp. Lineage (GTDB taxonomy): Bacteria > Spirochaetota > Spirochaetia > Treponematales > Breznakiellaceae > WQXQ01. Next base: position 26,070 of record WQXI01000003.1, on the reverse strand, counting down.
GCCATGTATTTGCTGTACCATGCTGACTGCAGTAAGAGCATTTGCCATAGCAGCTACATGAGTTCTGAACAGCTTGAACTTGATTTTTATTATCAGTATTCGAATTTGCAGCTGGAGGATATTTTAATTTGCTAAGATCGACTCTTTTTGTTTTTCCTTTTTCATAATTACCAGTAATTGGGTTATACAAATATGTGTTATCCAAAGGCTTATCTAATGGAATATCATTCAATAATGAATGAACATACTCTTGGAGAGCCACTTCTCCCCTCCCGGTTACAATCAATGGTTTTAATTTAATAAAATCTTCATTATTTTCAATTAAAACATCATGAGCCGAAGTAGCTAAAACTCCGCCCACAATAATTGGAGGAGTAGTAATATTACTTTTATTTATACATGACAAAGTTTTAAAGAAAAATTCTTTAGAAGCATTATCAAGTGAAAATCCAATAAGACCATAGTTCTTTTCTGAAAAATTTTGTATAAGCTTATCAATATCGTTATTACTGTGAATACGATATGTATCAACGCTAACCTTATCACCAAAAACTCCCATAATATGACCTTTCAATGTATTGAGGGTAAGGTCTTGCCAAACGTCCGAATGGTTTGGGGAGCCATAGGAGGCTAACGCTATCGCGAATGTCTTTTGATTCTTTTCATTTTTCTCGTTGATCATATAATTTCTCCTTTGTTATTAACCGGTTATTTCCGGGAAAAGCGGGGTTCTATTCCCGCTAACTCCGTAACAAGATAATGGCTGCAAAATAGTTCTTTTTTTACTGTTTAAATTACAAGCCAATATCCCTGTTGTCGATTGATATGCAAAACTAAAGACTCCAGAGGCATTAGAAAAAACAGCGTTTGCAATCCTAACGCTTTTTAATCCTTCCGGAACGATGATCTTAATTTGGCTTCCATCAGTTACAACGACATTACTCAATTCCACTTCTATTTGCTTTCCTCCTTCATTAATGATCTCCAAGCCGGAATCAGCGCTGATGTATACACGATTAGTAACTACCTTGCATGCATTACATATGCAAAAAAATTCGTTATTATTTACTTTTTCTTTTGCTTTTTTTAGGAAATTAAGCAGATAAAATTTCCAAAGAACAGCTGGGGAATCGAAATCAAAGAAGAAGTCTGCGGTTTTATACACTAATCCTTTGGTTTTACGTGTCATTTTTGATACATTCAACCAAAAGGAATTTTCCAGATCGAGAGAAATATTACTGATAGATGGAATGCTCTTTCTTTTTAAGATAAATAATCCCGGGAACTCAGTACCGCCTTTTCGCGCTTGCAGCAGTTTTCCTAGCCCCCTATTTTGATTTGCATTATTCGTTTTATCCGGCAATGCGCGCGCTATCTCACAGATCAGCTTGGGAGCGTATAGAGCTGGTCCAGGCAGACCGTTACAAGACACAAGAGTATCACCGTGAGTAAACAAAATTAACTCATCAGGATCAGTCTTCTTGGCAAGGAAAGTAATTACAGATTGAAGTACCCAATATAAGATTGGATAATTATCAATGAGGAGGAATGCCTTATGAGGCATATTATCTTTCATTACCGTGCGCATTCTGCAAGATTCTCCGTCGATTGCAACTAAGATAATATCCCCTGATACATTTTCAAGATTCGAACAAATGGTTTTTAGCCTAAGGGCCCTTATATCATCTTTGTTTACATCAGAATCTGTGTCTGGTAAAAACTTGTAACGAAGTTGAGGAAAATTTTGTGTCATGAGTGATTCTGTGGAAGACCTAATCGCTTTATTGGAGCACAGAAAAACTACTGTTAAATTTTCAGTTATTGAGTTATTTAAAACACCTGGCTCAGGAAGCAAAGATATAGAAGGGATATTGTAATCACTGTCTATTAAAGGAATTAAGGCTATTTGCGCTTTAAAGACATCAGGATCGTTCATATGTCCGATACCTTCCGGCAGCAGAGTTAAATTATTTAAAAACCGTTTGTCTTTTTTTTGATGTAACCGGACTATCGGGGAGTCGTAAATTTGATTTTCATTTTTTTTCCAGAGTCTGTTTATAGTTTCTTTGCTATACAGACGCTCTAAATCTTTATAAAAATCAAAGAAAATCTGTGCTAAATCTTTTCTAGATAAGCAAATACTTTTTATTTCGAGAAAATCCCGTCTGAACTGCAAGGAATGGGGAAGAGCTTCACAAGCTTTCAGGGCTTGGTTTTTGTCTGTTGTAACAAGATCTGCGAAGTCGAATAGCTTGAGGAGCCATCGGTTATTTACTGTAGACATTCCTGTATCATGAAGGGATCTAAGATATGCATCCATTAAGCCAGATGAGAGCATTTTTTCGTTTAACTTGACGATTCCCTGTAAAACAGATTCTATACCTTCGATATTTTCATAGCGAATATTCAAATAAAAAATATCCCTTAGTAATAAAGGAAGCATTTTTTGTTCTATAATAAAATCATCATTAGAATTAGAGATTTTTGTTTCTTCTATGCAGCTGCACTTACTAATAGTTGGGAGTAATGTTTCAAAACGTGAAGCAGGGCTCCTATAACGGCCTTCGATGATTACACCAAGCCTCTTAGCAATAGAACTTGGGAGAATATTAATAGCCAGCCTGCCAAGCAAACCGAATTTCGTATGGTCAACAACCTGTTTATCTTTTCTTAATAAGACGGCAAACAGCAGCTCTAAAGAATTTAATGGTTTTACAGGTTTTTTAGTTAATACCATGTTCTTATCGATATATGCTTCATAATCCATCCCTGCGGTTAAAAATATTTTTTCTCCGTCTTTTAACTTTAACAAACGGTGAAGGATTCTAATCTTTTTTCTCAAAACAACACGTGTTGTAAATAATTGGGCTTTAATTGATTTTTTGGAACGTTTAGCGTTGCCTTTGATATTATTCCAAAAAATAGGTTTGTGTATGTTCTTTATAGACAGGCAATGTGCAACTGCTATAAGCGCTTCATCAAATGAAAAATCGAGTGCTCCGGCAGAAACTAGATTAAAATATGGTAACAATTTCTCTAAAGTGTTTTTCCTTAAAAGTTTGATAGGACCTGAGCTGTCATTCAGATTCGAAGAAGAAGGAATCAAGAGCCTTGAGTAGGTGTTATATATAAGAGAACTAAGTTTATCTGGTATTCTCTTATTTAGTACTATTGATCCGAGCATGTGACGACTGCCCGTAATAATGCTATTTTCTTTTATTGCATTTGAAAGAAATGGAATTACGCTATAGCTAACAAAGGCTCCTATTTCGGAGAGCACTATGATAGTATCATCTGCAATGTTCTTATCCTTAACGATATTATTAATTGCACACACCATCATCGCGCCACGAACTGGTGCAACATTTAGGTCACTATGATTTTCTTCAATGGTCCATGTTACTGTTTTTGGAAAGTAACATTTAGAAAGGCTATTTAAGATAGAATGGATTAAATCAACATCGTGGTCCGGCTTTAATGGAAGGACAATCTTAATGTGTAATTTATTCTCTTTTAATGCTAAGTGTGCCTCTAAAATCCGTGCGGCTAATTTGCCTGCTTCAATTCTTTTCATATCAAAGGAGGAGCTGACAGGTATAGCTAAGACATGATCTGCCGCTAATGGTGTGCATTTTTTTCCTGTAAAGAATTTTGCTTCCTTTTTTAGCTCAGAAATCTCAGGAAAATATTTGTTTTTTGGAATTTTTACATTTTTTGGCAGATTATTGAGTAAATACTTTATTGCCGTTAATGCAATAGGATTAGGAAACGAAATAAAATTTTTATATGCCTCTATTACCTCTATTACTGCGTTATTAGAAAACGGCTGTTCTAATAGGGTTTTGTAATCTTGTTCAGAAAGCTCCTGATAGTCATGGAGCTTCTCAATGAATTTGCTAACATTGTTTTCAAATCCTTCTTTAAAAAGAGGGTACTCGTTTATAAATCTCTCTTGGCTTTCTACTTTGTTTGTATTTGGATAATCACCCAAAAAAGCTTTAACTACATTACAATAAGTACTGTCACCGGATTGATCAATTTTTAAGTTTAAAGCTTTAATATACAATGCAAATAAAGAAGAGACAGAAGGTTGTCCTGCAAAAAATAGCGAAGCCCATGCAGCAATCAAAGCAAAAGAATATTTTATGGGCTTAAAAAAAATATTCTTTACAAGATTTAAAAACCGTGAAGCAAACCATACTATAAAAGGTATTGATATTAGCTTAGATATGATCGCAAAGATAATCTCACAAGTGATATGGTAAGATTTACCTGCAAATTTTTTTAGGAAATCGCTTAACAACCATGTGAATTGGTTATAGATCAAATAGTTTATGATTTTTCCTGTTATTTTAACCAATGGGAATACGATTTTTGCGGGATAGTAAAAAACATATCCCATCAATCTTGATATTACACGCAGAAAAGCGCTCGTTTTATTGGTTAAACTTGCAAACAAGAATACAGCAGAAAGCATGAATCGAGGAAGCTTTATTGTTGTTGCAATTTGATTTAAGATAGCGGAGCCATGTTTTACATAGTTGTTGTACTCATCTGCGCTCTTAAAGTACTTCCAGATTTCGCATTTGTTTAAAAACCTTTTGGATTTAATCTCTGCGGCTCTTTTTAACCGGCTAATTTTGTTTTTCTTAGTCATGATTTACCCCCTATAAAATTTATAAACAGTTGAGTTTTTTATAAAGAATCGTTTCTTTATAACTCTTAAAATTGTTTTAAAAATATTCTTTATAGTTCTGCCTGATGTAAACTTGCTCTCCTCCCATCCGACTTTAAACTGCTTAATTGTGTATTTCTGTAAAGAAAAGAGTAAAATATCGTATTCGAACGAAAAGCCAATGTCCGTAATCTTGCAGCTATTAAAGAAATCCCTTAATACATAAGGACGGAAAGCCTTAAAACAAGCATGTAGGTCAGAAATTTTAAATAGTTTAGGATATAGAAGCTTTACAAACAGGGAATATGCTTTTGAGCAGACCATATCACGTAAGGCTCGCTTGGATCGAATACCTGCGAATACATCGATAATATCTGTTTTTGAGCAGTCAAGCGCATTCAGTTTAGAAATACCATCTTGCAAGTCCATAGAATCGTCAATATCGCTGTACAAAATAAGTTCTGCATCAGGAAAATTTGTTAGAGCATAGGACAGACCTAAGTAAATGCTCCCGCCTTTGAGGGACTCTTTATTTTCGTTCTGTAAAAGAATTGCGTTGGGAGAGTCCTCAAAGACTTCCTTAAAAATTTCATTCCTTGTATTATCGAGATAACCTTTGTCATTCACAAAAATGCCAATGTCATCATTTTGCTTTAGGAACTCCAATTTTTTTTGGAAACATTCTTTTAAGAAAACAGGTTTTTCGTTAGCAAAAGCAATAACCCATACTCTCATAGTTTTACTCCTTTACCTTTGTCCAGCTAACACTGTTAAAATTTTTGCGCGTGTAAGTCCCTGGGCCATTGGATTCATACGCTGCTGGAAACCCATTTTCATGGCCAAATGCGTCCTCATGAAAAGTAACCCCAGATCTGATAGTGATACTGAGCAGCCTGGAATCAAAGCATTTGTACGAAATGAAATCTAAATTGTCCCATGAGCTATAAATTCTTGGCCGAACATCTGAAGTAAATGCATCGCTTTTGATTGTTACGCTATCAGGAATTATTAATGCCTTTATGTGATTTCCTATGAAAGCCTCGCCGCCTATCCAAGAAAGTGTCTCTGGGAGCGTAAGTTGCTTTATTGGGATATCCTTGAATGCCCAGGAGTCTATCGCTGTCACTGGAAGGCCATCTATCTCGGAGGGGATTACAACCCGTCGATTTTTTCCTGTATAACCGGTAATTGTAATTGTATTATCCTCGGTGCGAGTGAAACGGAAAAGCTCACTTTTTGTAGCTTTTGTAACTTTAGAAAACAGTCTCTTGTTCTTATTCATATAGGTCTCCTTAAAATTTTTTACAGACACTAAACCTGCCCGCATTATAGATATGCGAAATAAAGAGTGAAATTTTCTATAAAATTCATGTAATTTAAAAAAAACTTTAAGCGGAGGTAAATCCTCCGCTTAAAGCAACCGTTACTAGTACATCGCGATTAAGTCTGCTTTTTCCCGGTCAATGGGGCTAAAGACAAAATATCTAGCTATATCCTGGTCATTGTGGCCTTGCTGTAACCACAAGAATACCTGGACTGCTTTTCTATTGTCTTGATTTGGATAAGCAGCAATAAACCGGGTGATCTTGGCTGCTATGTCAGACAACTCTCTAGGCATACTTTCGAAAGTTAATGTTTCATTTGCCTGCGGTGAGTCTCTATCCATATTGAGGCAATATGCCTGATAGATCACCTCTATCAATTCATTCGGTTTGACTAAGATAAATCTACTGTTGTATGCGGCATAGTACCCGGTGTTCCGAAAATATACACTCGTGACTAGCATATTTTGGGCCTGCCCGTTATTATTGCGCATAAACAAACCGTTAGTGTTAGAATTGATATATACAGCTCCCGATGTGTTGTTTTTGATGGTACCAGTTAACGCAAGACCCGAGCTGGCTCCGTTGCCTGTTGCGCTTATCGAAACCTCGCCCGATCTAATGAGCTCATCCAACTGCCTAATACGCGGCTCCTGCTGTGCAAATGCACCAGCTAAGGTAAAGCCTACCAGGATAGCGATAATTACTTTCTTTTTCATACAGGTCTCCTTCTATTGGTTTGGTTTTTCCGCCTTTAACTAAGGCTTTCATGCAATACTATGTAAAAAAAACAGAGATTTTTTTGAAATTAATGAAGAAAAATAATAAATTTTACTTAGTTTTTTTCATAAAACAATATAAGGAGATTGAATGATGAATATCCCTTTGTTTTATCCAGATTTTTTGTTCAAGAAGCATAAGATGGAGGTAATAGGTATTGAATCACAGGTTTTTTGCGTATGATTGACAATTTTCCTCAGATAAGGCATAATTATATTTTGACATATAAGGAGAGATTGCTTTTAATGATAGATGATTATATAACTGATGCTCAAAATGATTGGACTATACAGTTATTTTTAGAGTATTTTCCTTATGTTTTTTACCCTCCATTTGAAATATTAAAAAAATATTTTCGATTTGATAAAGATGAAATTCATAAACTACCTTCACATATGCAATATTTTTTGAAACCTAACCCCTTACCAATAATGGGGTTTGATATTCTTAGTATGCTTAGAGACAATCTATTTCTTAGTTTAATTAAGGGTAATTATTTGGTAGAATTATATTTTAATAAATTGCTTGGTCAAAACAAAGATAAATTTATTAGTTTAAATAAAATACAAGAAGATAATTTAAAAAAAGAATTAAGAAAGCAGGCAAAATTGCAGACACTTGAAAATTTAATAGAAAAAGCAAAAAAAGAATGTTTTAATATTCAAGAATACTTAATTAATATTGATGAAGAAGTATTTTCTGATGAGTTTGAAAAAAAATATCAAAGATTTAATTTTAATGAATCTGTTCCAGAATTGTTTTTTAATATTGTAGATAGTGAAAAAATATATGGAGAGTATAATATAGAAGAAAAATGTTTTGAATGGGATTTATCGAGTATAAGTTTTCATAAACCAAAAAATATTTATGCAGGATATCGGCGTTTTGCTCATAGTGTGTATACAATTTTAGGTTTTACTGCAGATAATCTTCAAAATAGAGAGAAATAAATGGTTTATAAACATTATAAAAAACAATTTTTTTCTCATCTTAAAGAAACGATACCTTTTTATAGAGATCTTCTTAATAGATACGAAGAAAATTATAAGATATTATATAAATTAGAAAATCCAATATATTCAACTATGAAAATATTACTAGGCACATTGAATGATGAAATAGTTAAAGAACATATTAAAAAAGAAATTATGGAAAAAATAAATAATGATCATTCTATCAGCTCGTTAAATAAAGTATTAATAAATAAATTAAATATAGAAGAAAGACATAAAAATATGTTAATTTATAATCTTGAAGATATTAAATCACCAATAAATGTAAAGATAGATAATAAATTTTTAAGTAGAGTTAGAAAAGATGAAAAACTAATGGATATATATAATAACATTATTAATTATATTTTAGAAGGATGTGCAGAAGGTTTCGACATACATATTCCAACTAAACCAGAAACATTAATTAGAAATATTCAATACTATGATAAAAAGTCAAAAGTATTAAAAAAGTATAAGAACATTGATATTAATATAACAGACGGAAACAAAACAACTATTCGTAATAAGTTTAATCAAATAGCTATAATATTATCATCTGATTATTTAATGCCAGAATCAAAAGAAATATTAGCAAATGCGTTCATAGCAAAAAATGAAGATGAGGTTTATGATATTATTAAGGCAATGTATTTCTTATTAAAAGACGAAAGTAGCAATTCATTTTTAGTTCAGCCTGATAATAAAATATTTACAAAAAGAATGAAAATATTATTAAATGATTTTATAGAAAATAAAAGAGTATTGAATGCTGAAGATATCGAATATATAAAAAAGGGATATAACAAAGTGATCCGATTATTACCTTCTGAATTTATCAGTGAAAAATCAGAGAAAATATTAAAGGAAGCATATGTTAAAATTGATGATAATGATATTTTCAATATGATAAAAGCATTATATGAAATAATAAATAATAAAAAAAATAACAAATTTTTAATGGAAACTTATGTTGCAAAAATATTAATGGATGATTATTGTAAATATATTTATGAACTTTATTCTAAAGGAGTGTCTTATGTATCAATACTTACACAAAAAGAAAAAAACAAGATAATAGAAAAAATTAATATTTTAGGTGTTGTTTTATCTGATAATTTATTAATTGAAAATATAAAAAATATAAAAGATGTTATAAGTGGAAGTATTCATAAATGTAAAAATAATTATAAAAATAAATTAGATACATTAAATATGATAAAAAATGATCCTAAAAATAAAGATTTTATTAATAATAAATATATAAGATTTATATTTTCCAAAATATTTTTAAAATTATTGGATGAAATAGAAAAAAACAAAATAGTATCTATTGATAATCCTATTTATGGTAAAGATGGTAAAGAAATTAAAATTAGCGATATTATATCTACTGAAAGGGGGTTATTTATTAGCGAGGTAAATCATTCTCCAGAAAACATATTTTTTGGAGAATTTGAACATAATAAAATAAATAATATTATTAATCTAGTGGTCGATAAAGAATTTCCAAGTGATGATTACAATACTAAAGAAGACGTACAATTTATTAATGAATTAAAATATAATATTAGTGTTATGTTCTCAAGAAATAAATACTTATATAAAATGAGTATTCAAAAACATAATATTACACATTTTGTTAAAAAAATGGTTGAATTATATATAGATATTAAAGGTTCAAAAGGAAAGCTAATAAGTATAGTAATAATAGTTGAATTTCGTAAAAAAATAAGAAATATTTTGCATACTATAATAATAAAGATAGAAGAAATTAATAATTTAAGAGGAAAGAAATGACAAGTACTTTAATGAAACAAAAAGCAAGCAGATTATTAAATACTCTTATGTTAGAAAACCATGTAACTTTTGATGATATATATTATTGTGCTGAGGAAAACAAAGAAAAAATAAAGAAAATGTTAAGTATTTTTAAAAAGAATAATATGGAAGATGAAATGTTATCTTTAGAAATAGTGGGTCTTCTTGCACAAAATGATGTTAGTGAGGTTGTTGACTATTATTGTAAAAATTATTATATATCAAATGATGTTAAAAATAAATATAATATTCAAAAAAAAGATAAAAATATTAAGTTACTTCTTACAGCATGCATGTGTAATCCAATGTTTTATTATTATACACTTGATCTATGTAAAAGAATAAAAGAAAAAATAAAAGAAAATAAAAAAAATTTGGGATATTATTATATTACTATTTGTGAAATAAAAATTGATTTTCCTTTTTATACAGGTCGAACAAGAAAAGGAAATGTTTCTAACAAACAAAAGCCCAATCTAAATATTCAGATAAATGAAAATATTAGTAAAATTAAAAATAACCCTGATGATTACAAAGCTTTAATGAATCTTGCAGTATTATATTTAAAAAGTGAAGATATTGATAATGCAATTAAATTTGCAAGTAAAGTTTTAGAAATAAAGAATGAAACTTCTCTACCTGCACTACTTGTAAGAGGACTTGCGTATTATGAAATATTTGACCACTATAATGCTTTAAAAGATTTTGAAGAGATAACTAATATTAATAAATATAATTTAGAAGTCATAGTCTATTATTTTATTGGTTCAATTCATTTAAGAGAAGGCAGAAAAGAAGAAGCCAAAAATGCTTTTGATAAGGTAAAAGCAATTGATCCTAACTTTGCTGATGTTGATCAAATATTAAGAGATTTTTTTGATAACGAAGAGTAAAAAATATATGGAAAAATTCTAATGTTAAGTGATAATGAAACCGCTGAGTCTTTCTATGAACAAAGCGAAAAATTTATTAAAAATGGTGATTATTCTAAAGCCATTGAGAAATTAGAGCGGGCATTACAGCTGAAACCGGATTATTATGATGCAATTATGGCTTTAGGCATAGTATATCGCCTGCTTGAAGACGATGTTTCATGGATAAAATATGAAATTAAGCTAAAAAATATTGAAGAAAGCATTCGGAAAAAAGACACATTAGAATATTTTATGTTCTTATTCAAACTAGGTAGTGCGTACTATTATTTTAAAGAAAATAATAAAGCATGGGATTACTATCGTAAAGCAGAAAAAATCACAAAAAATGTACAAGTAAAGAAACATCCATTTTATACTAAACTGTTACGCAACATGGGTAAACTATATATAATTTTTGGAAATTTTCTCTCTGCAAAAAAATACTTGCTTAAATTTAAAAACATAGAAAAAAGGACATGGAGAAAGGATCCTCTGAGCTATTCTGATTCATTAATTTATTTAGCTCACCTATATAGTAGTATGGGAGATTATAATTCAGCAATAAAGAATTATCTTGAGGCAAAAAACATATTAAAAAAAACGCCAAGCAAAAAAAGTTTAATATATGTGAATTTATTAAATGATCTGAGTCAATTATACCAATTCATGGGAGACTATTCCTCAGCGAAAGAATGTTCTCTTGAAGCGAAAGACATAAAAGATGACACACAAGAAAAGGATGTTTTGAATGATGCAGACTCATTAAGAAATTTGGGTGAAAAGTACCTATCCATGGGGAATTTTAAATTGGCAGAGGAAAACTATCTTAAGGCGAATGACATAATAAAAAGTGCGCAGGAAAGAGAACCTATGGATTATATGGACTCATTAGTCGACCTAAGTGAACTTTATCTATCCAAAGGAGACTTTGACTTAGCGGAAATATATCTTCTTAAGGCGTATCATATCTGCGTAAAAACACCAAATAAAAATCTTTTAATTAATGCAGGTATGGAAAAAAGAATGGGCAAGCTATATTTGTCCAAGAAAGACGATTTTAGAGCAGAAGAGCATCTTCTTGAAGCTAAACATTACTGGGAATTGCTGCACAATGGGAAGATGATACAGAGCAAAGAACACCCAAATTATGCTATATTATTAGATGATTTGGGACACTTGTATAGATACATGGTAGATTATGAGAAAGCAAAGGAATATTTCCTTGAAGCAAAAAAAATTAGAGAAATAAGACTGGGGGTGAAAAATCAGGTTTATGCCATATCATTAAACAATCTAAATTTGTTATATTGTGACATGGGTAATTATGCACAAGCCATCAAGTATAAACTAGAAGCGGATATTCTTATTAAAACTCTGGTAATTAAAAATTTTTCTTTACTCTCAACACGTCAACGGAATCATTACGGGAATGAAATGACAAATACGCTTGAAGCAAGCTATTTTCTTTCTTGGTTCTACACCACTCCTGAAAGTAATTCCCTCAGCTATGACAACACTCTATTTATAAAAGGTCTTCTGCTTCGAACAGCTAATGCAGTACGGGATTCTATCTACAATACAAATGACAAGAAACTTATCTCACAATTTGAAGAGCTTGATCGCCTTAAACAAAAGATCGAAGTATTATTACAGAGGAACGATGGCAATGAATCGTACATACATGATCTGGAATTAAAGGCAAATACGCTGGATGAATATCTCACCCAAACCTCTCGAGCTTTCAAAGAATTTTATGAGGACTTTAACCTTGGATGGCAGAATGTTCGGGATCATTTACAAGCAAATGAAGCCGCTATCGAGTTTGTCTCTTTTATACTTTGTGACAAATATGATGAACAAGTAACAGTTACGCAGTATGCGGCTCTAATTTTACGAACAGGCATGGATGCACCCGAATGGGTTCCCCTGTGTGAAGAAAGTCAGCTTGCTTCAATCTTTAAAAAATCAGAAGGCGAAAAAGATTCACAAAGAATTACTAACATTCTCTACAATGAAAATAACTATGACCTGTATAACACAGTTTGGAAACCTTTAAAGGAAGTTTTAGAAGGCGTTAAAACCATTTACTATTCGCCATCGGGGTTATTACACAAAATCAGTTTTAGCGCAATTCCTGTAGAAAAGGGAAAACATCTTACAGATATATACGACTTAAATCTTGTTTCCAGCACACGTGAAGTGGTACGCCGCAACACAAAGAGGGAATGCAAGCCGAAGTCAGCTGTCGTTTACGGCGGAATTTATTATAATCTGAGTTCCGAAAGTATAAAGAATAAAGTTCCGGAAAATCAAGATGATTTAGAAAAACTTGAACTGCATGATGAACTTAAAAAACGCAGCGGAGAATGGGAGCACTTGGCTTATTCGGCGAAAGAAAGTGAAGAGATTCACAAAAGGCTAAAAGAAAAAGATATAGTGTCAGAATTGTACATGCGTGCTGAAGGTAACAAAGAATCATTCAAGAGTACAGATAAACAAACCAATGTGATACACCTTGCGACGCATGGGTTCTTCATACAGGATGATAGAAGAAATAATAAAGATTACGAATGGCTGGAACGTCTTGGAGGCGGTAAAAGGGTGTACTTAAATCCGCTTTTAAGATCCGGGCTTGTGTTTGCCGGAGGCAATAATTGCAAAAAAGGGGAGCAAGTGGACAGTATTCTTCTTGCAAACGAAGTCGCACAGATGAACCTAACAGGAGCGGTACTTGTGGCATTGTCAGCCTGCGAAACCGGATTAGGTGAGGTAGACAACAGCGAAGGGGTATTTGGGTTGCAAAGAGCGTTTAAGCTTGCGGGAGCACAAACAATTATTATGAGTCTTTGGCAGGTTGAGGATAAGTCTTCTCAAATGATGATGACCGATTTTTACCGTAACTGGCTGTCTGGAAAAAGCAAACAAGATGCTTTTAGAGAAGCCCAAAAAAAAATACGCAAACTTTACCCTGATCCTTACAACTGGGCTGCTTTTGTGTTGATTGATGGATTGCTCTGAAACGCTTAATTTTCTCTTTAAATATATTCCAGAAGTATTGGATAAAAAATAGCAAGGGAAAACTATATTCGATATTGCCAGAGAAAATGAGAATATTCCTACACCGTTTTAATAGTATCCAATGTATTCGCTAATTGTTCAAACTGAATAAAATAATCAATTAAATAATTGATCAGTTTTAACGTATATATTTCTGAATCAGTTGACGGCTCATTTTCTAATCTGTTTACAGCACATTCAAGAGCATATTTTGAAATGGGAGCGTTCATCTTAAAAGTTTGCAGTAAAGTTTCTTCAAATTCAGTCCATTTGCCATTTTTACTGTTACGCTTCTTGTCTGCTTCTAAATATTCGATAACATCATTTTGTAAAAACTTCATATTAAACCTCCTCTAATAAGCAAATTAATGTATGTCCATTATCTTTTGCTGTTTTTTGAATATATTGAACTAATGGAACTGCCATTTTTGCATCAGTTGTTCCTATCACACCTTTACCATTACGATGCGTTTCGAGCATAAGCATTGTTGCCTTATGCAGATCAAAATTAAATAATTCCATTAGAAGGTCTACAACAAAATCTTGTGTTGTATTATCATTATTTAAGAGAACCATAAAATATCTCCCTGTGATATTTTCTTTAATTTTTCCGCTCCCTATGTAAAAAATAGGTTTTGGGGAGGAACTTAGTTCTTTAAACAATTGTAAATAAGTGTGCGCATCAATATTTTCTGCTCCAAAACTAAAGAGATTATTCCATTTATCTTTACTTGATCCAAAGTCAATTAAAGTTACCCCAATACTTTTTAAATGCTCGACTAGGAAATTAATACGAATTTTTCCGGTTAACTGTTCTGCAGGATCATAGAACCTGATAATTGAAGAATATATTTTTCCTCCATCGTTTATTATTCCAATTTCCCATGCGACGAGTTTTTTGTCTTTATATAACGCAAAGCATTTTACATTATCTAAAGACAAATAGAAACGAAGTTTGTCTTTATCTATATTAATACTATCCAAATACTGAGAATCGGTTTTATTTATTGTATTTTCAATATCAGGTTCTGCTTTAAAAGCATAACAATCTTTATATTTTTGTAAATGCAAAAGCACATCTTTTTTGATATCAAAATTAATCAATGGCAAAATAGTTCTGTTGATTGTACTTGTACAAGGCATTATTACAAACATATCATCATTCTTTTCTATTTCTATATTAAATCCTGCTTTGATAATCATGTTTCCTGTCTCTTTTCCTTCTTCAAGGTTACTTCTATGAAAAATAGAAACATAATCTGTTGGATCGAAATTTGAATATTTTAATCCCAAGCTCATATAAAGATCTTCCTTGGCTTGTTCATATTTTTTAAGCCTAAAATATAAGTGGGCACGGTTTATAATTAATTCTACACTTGCTTTATTTAACTCGATTGCTTTGTCAAAATCATTGACTGCTAAATCCAATAAGCCCAAAGACTTATGGCAGAGACCTCGCCCCTCAAATGTGCGGTAATCTTTAAGACCTAATGAAATTGCAGCATTAAAATCTGCTAATGCATCATTCATACGTCCAAATCTTAAATTTACCCATCCTCGATTATGGCGAACTATGGGTAAATTTGGATCTAATTTTATTGCTTCAGAATAAACTTTAATAGCTGCTTTTTTGCAGCCGTTAATATCATAAAAATAGCCTAAATCTGCTTTAATTTGAGCATTATTCGGATTTTTTCCTTGCTCTTTTTTTAGATACGTGATAGCATCGTTATACCTTTTGTTTTCTTTATAGAAACTTAAATTTGAGTCCATATCTTTCTCCTTTTACCGGTGTGATATAACACATATGCAAATTATTCTTGATAATTTTTGTGAATTTATACATAAAATTGACTTTTTCTCAAAAAAGAGGTAATATACGGCTAGTCGTTAAATATAGGAGCAAAATGATGTCAAAAAAAGACGATCCAAGAATGAAAATTATATTAATTGTTTGTTTATGTACAATTGCTTTTCTGGCGGCTGCCTGTGTTTCTGGTAATGCTTCAAATTCAGAGGTTAGTAAAGAAGCCGGATTTTATTATACCGTTTTAGCCGGTGATTCGATATCGGGGCTCTCTGCTAAATTTAATGTACCACAGGAAGTTATTGTTTCTGCCAACGGCTTAACAGGCAGATTAAATGTTGGAGATGTCCTTTTTATACCGGGTGCAAAGGAAAATAAAAACTAAGCTTACATTACCTAATTCCGGTTCTTCTTGCGACCTCAGATAACTTGACATTTACTCAAATATAGGCTAATATATTAGCTATAACACGAATAATTGAGGGAAAATGGCTAATATATTAGATATAAAACAAGGTTTATCGCAAAAAATCCGCTCCAGAAGGCGTGAAGGCAAGATTTCTCAAGCTGAATTGGCTGGCCGTTCTGGGGTTTCGCTTGGTTCGATTAAACGCTTTGAAAACTCCGGCGAGATTTCACTTACAAGTCTTCTTCGTATCGCTGTTGTGCTGGGTTATGAAAATGATTTTGACAGGCTTTTTGAACGTAAAAATTATCAGTCGATTGATGAGATTATAGGAATGAAAAATAAATGAAAAATAATTTTTTAAATGTTTTTTGTGATAAACGCAGGGTAGGGCGAATTGCAGAAACGCAAGAAAGGCTTTTGGCGTTTGAGTATGATTCCGAATGGCTGCGGGATGGTTTTTCTATTTCTCCGTTTAAACTACCGCTGGAAAAACGTGTATTTATCGCTCCGCGTGATCCGTTTGACGGCAACTTTGGCGTATTTAATGACAGTCTTCCTGACGGGTGGGGTCGTTTATTAATAGACCGAATGCTTATAAAGAGACGCATTGACCCCGTTTCTGTTTCTGCGCTAGATCGCCTTGCAATAGTCGGATCAAGCGGTATGGGCGCACTGGAATATAAGCCCGAAGAACATTTTGTTATTAATGATGTAAAAAAGCATGATTTGGATACATTGGCAAAAGATGCCGAAGCGATTTTAAACGACGCAAAGACTGTACGTAAACTCGAAGAACTGGTAAAACTCGGCGGAAGTTCCGGCGGCGCACGCCCAAAAGTTTTAATTAAGATTGACAACGGCAAGAGTAAAGAAGACTGGATTGTAAAATTCCGCGCCAGCATGGATCCAAAAGACATTGGAAAAATAGAATTTAATTATATGACTGCCGCAAAAGCTGCAGGGCTTATTGTACCGGAAATAAAGTTATTCGAAGATAAATATTTTGGTATAAAACGATTCGACAGAAAATCAAGGGGCAAAAAAGTTTTTATGATCTCTGCAAGCGGATTACTTGATACAAGCCATAGGTTACCGGCGCTGGATTATAATAGCCTTATGACTTTAACATTGGAATTAACCCGCGATTTTCGTGAACTGGAAAAAATGTTTCGTCTTATGTGTTTTAATGTTTTTTCTCATAATAGGGATGACCATTCAAAAAACTTTTCTTTTATTTACGATGAAGAAAAATGGCAGGTTTCGCCTGTGTATGATTTAGTTTATTCGGAAGGAATGAGCGGAGAGCACGCAACTGCAATTGACGGCGAAGGGCGTAATCCGTCAGAAAAGCACATAGTGTCAGTTGCAAAAAAAGCCGGACTTGACCTCCGTAAAGCAGAAGGCATTATGGAAGAAGTCAAAGCCGTTGTTAATACTTACATTACCTGATTCCGGTTCTTCTTGTGACCTCTGCTCTAAAATCAGAAAGAGCCTGTTGTTTTGTTCTTTGCCCTGTTACGTAGGTTTCTAGAGAGGTAAAGAAAATGTCATTAATTATCAGGTCTATTTCGCCGGTTCCATGACCTAATCTGCCGTTTACTCTTTGCGCAATATCTGCAAACACTGTATAATGATTTTGTCCGCCAAGGAAAGGCTCGTTAAAATTATGGCTTACCTGTTCGATAGCTTCTGTATTACTGACAAGCTCTCTTGAGGACATTGCATATCCTGCCGAAAAATCGACATCAGAAATAAAATAACGAATAAACTCTTTTGCCGCTTCTGCATTTGGGGTATTTCTCCACGCCGCAAGCCATGTACCTCCCCAGTAATACGGCGACGGACCTTGTATCACAGCCCAATCGCCTGATGTATCGTAAGAGTTTGGTTTAAGAACATAATCGAGTCCCCAAGTAGGAAGAAAATATGCAAATATTTCTATCCACTGTCCGTTTCTGCCTCTAACACTTCTATTCATGCCTTCGAACCAAGTTTCCGACCATTGACCAATATCGCCTGTTAAATTGCTATCGCGCAGTTCTTTTGCAATATCCATGTATTGTTCTACAGCGGGATCGATCACAAGTCTCCCGTTATCTACCCAAGATCTGGATCTTGTGCTAAGGAATGCATTACGCAGTTCATCCAAACCGGTAACCGCTGCGCATGTCCCATTAGATCTTTCCCGTAATAGACGCGCTGTTTCCAGAAACTTTGGCATGCTGGAAAAATATTCCTGTACTATTGCAGGATCATCAGTACCAAGATACATTCTTGCAAGGCTTCGGCGATAGAACATTGCGCTCGGCGCTGCATGCCACGATAATGCATAAACCCTGCCGTTGTGGGTACCTACTTCTACAGGGTATCTAAGAAGCCTGTTTTTGTTTGTTTCATAAATATCGGTAAGATCCAGTAATTGTCCTGATTCGACATACTTGCGTACAGATGCGGATTCTAGAGCAAAAACATCCGGCACTCCATTGCCTGATGTAAAAACCCTATCTAATCTATACGAAAATTGTTCGTACGGAACAATGGAAAAATTAACTTGTATTCTCGGCCGCGCAGACCTAAAATAATCTTTAATCATTTGATCTAATTCATCGGTGAAAGACCAAACAGATATTCTTCCGGTTTGCGCTGACACTACGCCTGCAACCAGTACTAATATTACTGTAAGGGAAAATAATTTTTTCATTTTAGCCTCTTGCTTACCTTAAAACTTACTTTAACAATTCCTGCGCTTTTTTTACCAAGCTGCCGACGTCGAGTCCAAAGCGGTCTACAAGATAATCCTGTGTGCCGACTTCGCCGAACTCGTCATTGATGCCGATACGCGCAAACTTGCAGCCATTTTTGGCATTGCAGCCTTCTTCGGCAATAATTTCCGCTACCGCGCTGCCAAGTCCGCTCATCATTTGTGCGTTTTCTGCGCTGATTATCGCGCGTACTTTGCCGGCTTGATTTAAAATTGCGTCACGGTCAATTGGTTTTAAAGTGAGCACATCAAGCACGCCTGCACTTATTCCCGCTTCGGCAAGTTTTTCGGCTGCCTTTAAAGACTGGTTAACCATAAGACTGCCAAGCGCGATAAAGCAAACATCTTTACCTTCTTTTAAAACTTTTGCCTGCCCAAATTTAAATGTTTCGTTTTCCGGGTAAAGGTTTGGCACAGGTTTGCGAGGTATGCGTAAATAGTGGCAGCCGTATTCTTCTGCCATTAAACGCACAAAGGCGGCGCATGAGACCGGATCAGAAGGTTCTATCATCGTGAGTTTTGGAATAACGCGCATTAATGCAAGTTCTTCAAACGGCATGTGAGTGCCGCCGTTAAAGGCAGCCGTAACGCCGGGGTCTGTGCCGATTAGTTTAACGTTTAACTTTGCATAATTTGCAGAAAGAAAAAACTGGTCGTATACACGCCTTGATGAAAAACAGCCAAAGCCTGACGCAAAAGGAATTTTTCCCAATGTGCTAAGACCGGCGGCTACGCCGATCATATTTGCTTCTGCGATACCGCAGTTAAAAAACCTGTCAGGGTATGCCTTTTTAAAAATGCCTGTGTTTGTGCAGCTCATTAAGTCAGCTTCGAGCACTACGATATTTTTATTTTTTTCAGCCAACGCCATGATGGTGTCAACGTAAGCCATTCTCATTTCTTTTTGTTGTTCTGACATTGTTATCTCCTTAATTCATCGCCGCTATGGCTTCTTTGGCTTTTTCCATGTCAAAGACCATGCTGTGATTTTTTTCGACACCTTCTGCAAAGTTACAGCCTTTACCTTTGATTGTGTTCATTACTATCATCGAAGGCTTTTCTTTTTCTGCAAGAGCTTTTTCGATTGCCGCATCCAAAGCTGCAATGTCGTGTCCGTCAACTTCCTGAGCAAACCAGCCGAACTGTTCCCACTTTGCTCTGAGGTCGCCCATGTCAAGAATATCTTTTGTAAAGCCATCGAGCTGCTGTTTGTTGTAATCGGTAAAAGCGATTAAATTAGGAAGCTTCTGAAAAGCTGCAAATGCCGCTCCTTCCCAAATCTGTCCTTCGTTGGATTCGCCGTCTCCGATAATTGTATAAACTGTTGACGATTTTTTATCCATTTTTAAACCAAGCGCAATTCCGATAGCGGCAGAAAAACCCTGCCCCAAAGAACCTGTGGTCATGTCGATACCGGGTGTTTTATTGCGGTCGCAATGGCTAGGAAGACTTGTTCCGCCTTTGTTAAGAGTGAGAAGCCAGTCTTTTGGGAAAAATCCCTTTAATGCCAGTGTCGCATAAACTGCAGGACCCGAGTGTCCCTTAGACACAACAAGCTGATCCCTGTCTTCCCAACGCGGGTTTTTTGGGTCAACTTTCATACGGTGAAAGTATAAAAGCGCCAATAAATCTACAATAGACATGGCTCCGCCGATATGCCCTGTTCCCAGAGTCGCCATTTCTTCGATTGTCATTATTCGGATTTCTTTTGCTTTGGCTTTTAGATTGTTTTCGGTATCTTTGTCCATGATAACTCCTTTTTAGTATCTGAACGCTTGTAAGCGGTCAGATACATTATAATCGAACATGGAACAAAGTTCCATGATAACTCCTTGTTTGCTTTATTATAACCTGCTTTTATTAAATTGGGTAGCCCAGCATTTTTTCTGCCAGCGCAGTATCCCCGTTTGCAATTGCGGCTCGGATACGGCTTGAGCTAATCGGCAAAGATCCTTCTATTATATCCGAGACTATCTCGGCAGGTATTCTGTTGGAAGCAAAAAATTTTTTTATCGCTTCCGCGTCTGTGTCCAATTGATAGCCGCAGCGAAAGTCACTGCCGACAGCAAAAAAACCAATACCGCCATGTTTTAAAAGAATGTTTAAAAACTCAAGCCCGGGCAGAAGTTTAAACTCATTTATAAAGTCGATTGCGACAGTTATTTGAATTCCCAGTTCTTTAAACATTGATAGTTTGATGTCAAAACTTTGAATCCCGCTATCTGTATTACCTGTTTTATGGTTTTGCCTAAAGGTAAATACCACAGGTATATATTGGCTGTCATAGGAAACTATTCTATTTAGTAATGCCCTGTGTCCCAGATGTACGCCGTCAAATACCCCGACAGTCATAGAAGAAAGCTTTCCTTGTAACGGCAGTCCGTCTTTTAAAAACTGTGTCCATTCGATGATTTGCATAGAGACCCCGTATTTCTAATCGTCTGCCGAATCAGCTGCCTGATCACCCACAGCAGCCATGAGCTCTTCCAGCTTGGTACTGAAAAGTTCATAGTCCGGCGCAAGCTTTACAGCTTTTTTTAACATGTTGATTGCGGTTTTATTTTTTCCGTTTATGTAGTATGTGAGCCCCCACAAATAATAAACAGCAGGGTCTGCCTTTGGCCGGGGTTTAAGCGCGCTTCGTATTTTATGCGAAGCTTCAAACTCTATTGCGCATTTATTGTAGTCTTCTATACTAAATGCCCACTTTCCGGCAAGCGCACGGGCTTCCCAGTTTTTTGTTCCGATGACAGCGAGCTTTTGCATTACAACAGCGAGCTCGGGCATGTTGTCTTCGTTAAGGAAAATTTTTCCGGCTTCGATATAACGCGTTATCGCTTGTTTTTTCTTTCCGGCGTATTCGTACGCGTTTGCGGCGTTTACTGCATATATTCCGTTTTTGTTTAAGTCAAAAGCCATGTTCCACGCTTCTGCAGAATCCAGATAATTTTTTAGTTCCCAGTGACATCGGGCGGCTATAGTATAATAATCAATATCCTTTGTAATTTTAAAAGGATTATTATTCATAAATGTTCTTAGTTCTTCAAACTTGTTAAGTTCGTTTAATATTTTTATTTTTTCTGTATATGCAAACTTGCCTTCCTGTGAATCCTGCCACTGGTCTAATATCGAATTAATGTATTCGTTTGCTTCATCGTAGTGCCCAAGATTGAAGGACATCCGCGCAGCCAATAAAAGTTCCCTTTTTGTTCTGACTTCTGACGAAGCAACTTCCCGGATAACTTCGTCTCTGCGTTTCCATGCTCTATTGATCTGTTCGAGCGCTTTTAAGGATTCGCCCATAACTGCAAAAGTCTCTGCAAGCCTTAAGCGGCCTTCTGCGTTTATGTTGGAATCGTTTGTGCATTTATTAAAAAACTCTTCTATTTGTTTGATTCTTGTATCTACAGAAAAATAACAAAGCATTGCCCTGCAGATATACTCGCCGCTTTCGGTTTCGCCCTCACTTTCAATTTCGTTCTTGCTTTCTTCTTCATTATTAATGGGCTCATTGCCTTCTGTATATGACGCAAGGGCAAACCCCAGCCTGCCGCTTGTGACAGTATTATCGTTTACTTCTCCAAGCCATTTACCGTTTACAATGAAAACAAGCGAAGTACCATGCGTTACTATATTGAGACTTATATTCTCGCCGTCAAATCCCGAAAACTCTGTCCATGCGATCAAAGTCCGGGGCGCGCTGTCTTTAACAACATCCAAGCGAAAGTAGCCCTTGCTGGAAATGAGAGCGATATAGTAGGAACCCTCGTCCATGATACGGAAAATAATTCCGGTCGCGGCGTACCCTCCCTTACTGTCCAGCTTTAATCTTGCTTCTATAATATGGTCTTGATATTCTTGTTCCGGTCTTGCGGGATCCGTAATATCAACCCAAGCGATACAGTTTTGTCTTTTTAGCCCCATCTCAAGAGCGCCGTTGGAGAGGTAGGCATTATACGAAGATTCTGGTTTAATGTCAAAAGGGGAGTTTTTTATTTTAGCAAAGTCTATAGCCCATTTGCCAGAGTCCTCACTTCTTTGTAAGATTTTATTGGAGATTGTATAAATGAGCCTTTTAGAGAAAGCCAGCATTATTTATAATAGCCTTAAAGAACTAAAAAAGTCGATACTTCAGTCGTATCGTACCGAAGCGTTTCTCGTTATTGCTTTGCTTGTTTTTATTATTACCCCGTTAATTTTTTACGCAGGTTATAGAATAGAAGCGGCAGCCAATCAGGTAAATATCTATGTTTCGCCTAAGCTTGAAGAACTGTTTGGAAAAAAAATGACAGAATCGCTTTTTCAGGAGTTCATCGATAAAAATCCGGATATAAGAGTCCGCACGGCAAACAGCGCCGCGGCTGCAGCCGGAGAAATAGATATTTTAATTTTTGAAGAAGGTGATTTTAGCCCGCTTGCCGCTGCGCAAATGCTTTTAGAATTAAACGACTTTACTAATTTTGATTCCGGCACCCGCCAATTGGCTGTTCCCCTTGTCTCCTTTATGGACATGCCTTTTTATAACAAAGACATATTAACTGCCGCCGGTTTTGGTTCGCCGCCAAAAACAAGAGACGAGTATTTAAATTATGCAAGGACAGTTACGCGCGGAGAGTTTGACGGATTAAAAGAGCCAAACCCGTCAGGCGCCGCAATGAGTTTAAACTCCGCCGACCGCCAAGCTTTATCAAGGGATATTTTTACATGGATTTGGGCAAGCGGCGGAAGCTTTTGGCCGGGGGGAGGCAAACCTTCTCTAAATGCCAGAGCTATAACAGCAGATTTAACTTTTCTTGGAACGCTTTTTCGTGAAAATATTATAACACCCGGTGTCTTTGAGACAACAGGTGATCTGCGTATTGAACAATTTGCGCAGGGAAAGATCGCGCTGATGATAGCGTCTACCCGGGCAATTCCGTTTATAAGATCAAAAATGGGAGATGAAAGATTCGGCATAACCACTGTTCCGGATTCCGGCGCGGGAGGAAGATACAATATAAACATTACCGCAATTTACGCAGGAATAAATGCCAACAGCTCTAATACCGAAGAAGCGTGGCGCTTTATGGAGTTTTTAGCAGAGAAGAGTTCTTTTCTGTGCGCAGAATTAAACGCAGTCCCCGGCGTAGTGTCCAATATAATTCCCGGCGACTATGTAAGGGATGATATTTTTTATTCTAAAGCGTGGGATATATTTGAATCTGCAATAATTGCAGAAAGTTTTTCCGGCAGAGCAAACGCCCAAAGGTACGAAGATATTTTTATGGAAGAGCTTTTGGTCTTTTTTGAAAGCGCCCGTACGCCTCAGCAGACAGTAACTGCTATTCAGCAGAGATGGGATGCTATAGACTGATGAATGTCCGCATTGTTCCGCACAAGTTTTGCGGTACTGTTACAATACCCGCTTCTAAATCACATACCATAAGGCAATTATTGACAGCCTCTCTTGCTGACGGTATATCAGAAATTAAACATCCGCTTGATTCTTTGGACACACAATCCTGCATTACTGCGTGCAAAGTATTCGGCGCTCAAATCACAGAACACTTTGACGGCAGCGAACTTGTCGGTTTGACAGTTCACGGCAATAATGGCTTTAAATCTGTGTCCCTATGTGAACCTTTTGGCGAACAGCTTCTTACCGATATTGATGTCGGCAACTCAGGAACAACCCTCTATCTTGCGCTCGCTGTTGCCGCTCTCCAATCGCAGCCTGTGCGGTTTACAGGTGATGAACAAATAAAAAAACGCAGCGCAATGCCGCTCTTAGACGCATTAACATCTCTTGGAATCAAATGCGAAAGTAATAACGGCTGCGCTCCGATTACTGTAAGCGGAACATGGAAAGGCGGAAAAGCAATTCTTCCGTGCCCGACATCGCAGTATCTTTCGGCGCTGCTTATTGCCTCTCCTTTAGCTCCTGCCGGAACTGTTACAAAAATCGAAGTTCCGCTGTTAAACGAAAAGCCGTATATCGAAATGACGCTTTCTTATTTAAAGGCGCACGGTATTTTATACAGCTCAAAACCAGACTTTTCTTATTTTGAAATCCCCGGAGGCGCGTCTTACAAAGCGTTTTCGCGCGCTGTGCCTGCGGACTTTTCGTCAGCTGCTTTCCCTGCCGCCGCCGCAGTGATCTCAGGCGGAGAAGCGCAGATTTGCGGTCTTGACCCAAATGATACTCAAGGCGATAAATACTTTTTTGAGATATTAGAAAAAATGGGATGTAATGTTAAATCTAAAAGTAATGGTAATAACAAAGACAGCGAATACACTGTGACAGTCTCGCGCAGCCGAGACGGCGGTCTTACCGGCGGAACATTTGATCTTAATGAGACGCCTGACCTGCTTCCTGCGGCGGCGGTTACAGCGGCTTTTGCTCATGGAGACACAGCGCTTGTAAATGTCGCAAACGCCCGTATTAAAGAGACCGATAGAATCGCTGTTATGGCAAAGGAACTTAAAAAACTGGGCGTTAGTTGCACAGAGCTGCCTGATGGACTTATTGTGCATGGAAAAGGCGGGTTGTTTGCAGGCGGCGAAGCGCCGCCGACCAATAATATCCCAGTTATTGATGGCAGCGGTGACCATCGCATTGTAATGGCTTTTGCCGCTGCCGCGCTTGGCAGTTCAATTCCAATCGAAATTACAACAGCAGAAAGCGCGTCTGTAACATACCCCGGTTTTTTAGATTTGCTAAAAGCGCAGCTTTGATCTAAACAATAAAAAATAAACGCAAAAAAAGAGCCTGCAAACGCAGGCTCTTAAAATTACAATTAATTACATATGGTTAGGAAGCAGAAGAAAGTCCTTTTATAGTTTCCAGATCAAGCCCGGTGGTTTTGTGTATGAAATCAGCTGTTGAACCTTCGGCAAGCATTTTACGAGCGATAGCCTTTTTATTGTCAGATACAGCATTCTTACCGTTTGCGATTTCTGCATCCTTGACAGCAAGTAAAGCATCTTTCTCAGTTACTACTACCTGCCACTTTTCTCGTTCACGTATTTCGCCTATCTCTATCGCGGTATGATAGTCAGAGTATTTGTCCATCTCGTACATTCTGCGGCTTCGTATTCGTGCTTTCTCGTGCTCGTCTTGGCTTATTGTCTGTAATAATTCTGCTGCCATACCTATTTCTCCCTTCTCCTTAATTATAGCATTAATGTTGCTCCTGTACACAGGGTCATCGGCGTATTTAAAGAATAATGACCACTTCTCAAAAGATGTCAGTTGTTCCACAGGCTTGGATAAAATCTCATTTAGTTTACTTAGCTCAACAATGACCATATTTATCTGGTCTGTAAGCTGCTCTCCGTCTGTTGTGCGTAACGAGAACCTGTGTATAAAGTCAGAATGATCAGGAAACACTGTGTGTAACGAAAACGTTACTTGATAAGTCCTTACAAGATTTCTGTACTTTACGCTTTTTGACTTTTGAGAAGAATGAAGGTCAGTAAGGTAATAAGTGTATTTGTTAATAAAATTAACCCTTAATACTCCTGTTTCTATTCTTTCTTCGCAGTGCATTTCG
>WQXI01000002.1 GCA_009784935.1 Treponema sp. | reverse complement strand
TTAATAGAACCTATGTTAAATAATGCATTCCTAAGAATATTAGTTGTCGCAGTATTCTTTGGATTGCCGACTCTGTGGTATTATTGTTCGCATTATTTTTCATTGAATGCGGTAGGTCTCAATGGATTGTATGAAGTTGACTTAGACGACAAAGGAAATATAATTGATAGATTTAAAGGAATAACAATAAATACTATCATGTTATTCGCCTTTACTGTCGCGTTTGCCTTTTACGGATCGCTTGTTTTTGTAATTCTTAATACCTTTGATATAATTTCGATTCCAAGTATTGCATATTTGATTCCTGTTGGTGCCGGCGCTGCTTATTATACTATTAAGGTATTAAAAGCGCAAAGATTTGTGGGCATGCTCAAAAGGCAGACAAAAAACCAGATTATCGGACTGCCAATCGCTTTAGCTCTTGCACTTTTTCTGCCGTTATCAGCATTAGCAATGCCTAGTTCTGCTGATAGTGTTGGTGTAGGTAAAGTTGGTGTAATTAAATTTGACAATGTCAAAATGAATTCCACTCTAGAGGATCTGTCTGCAGAACGAGTAAAAACCCTAAACAAAGGAGATGAGGTTATTGTTTTGAGTAAATCAATAACAGTAACTGTAGAAGGCAGAAGAAGAGGGTATGTTCTTGTAGAACACGAAGGAGTACAAGGTTATATAAACGGCAATTTCATAGAGGATTAGAATTTCAGAAGAAGGTGTTTACGATATCAGAATTGTATATACTGACGGCGATACGTTTATTAAACGCGATGTTTCAGTAATGCCAAATGCAAGCGTAACATTTAATTCTGGAGACTGGTAAAAGTTTTACTAGACTTTAATTCGTTTCTACGATTTAACATTCAGCCTGACATTGCCCGAACCGACGGTTCGAAGTGTCAGGCTTTTTTTTCTCTGTGTGAGGAATTTGTAGATAAATTAAAGAATAAGGTCAAAAAGAGGAAGGAAATATTGGGTTTTATTTTTATAATGGAGTAAAACTTGAGGGATCGGTTTCGTAGTCTTTCATTCTTTCGTTAATCATTTCAACTTCTTCAGGGCTTGCCGCTTCAATTACAGGTTTCCAGTAATCATTTGTCAAAAAAAACAAAAGCGGTTTTATTGCAGGCAACGATCGATCTGGTAAAGTGTCAATCATAGTGTGCAACTCATTTCTTAATACTGCAGTTGTCATCTTTTATTCCCCTTATTTTTTTTGTTGTATACTTGACCTCTCGGATCAAGATGTGTAACAAATATATGGTTATCTCTATACCTAAATAATGCACGATAGCTTCCTATCGTTATCCTAAAATTTCCAGGTTGCCCTACCATTGGCTTAATATCACCTTCCGGCGGTTCTTTTTCAAGCCCCTTTAATGCAGTATTTATATGTCCCTTGTCAGGCTCATTAAGACGGTCAAGGTACTTTCTTGGTATTTTGTGAAGCAAAACCCGCATACTACTTTATTGTATAGCAAAGAATATAATTTCGTCAAGATTCAGAAAAACTCAAAAACCATCCCAAAATTTTCTCGCAGAGCCCGCAGGGAAGATTTCGAATCACAACTCTGCGTTCTCTGTAAACTCTGTGTCACTGCGTGAAGTCTTAACCGAATCTCCGTGTCCCTCTGTGTCTCCGTGAGATCTTCTCCGCGTCTTTTCGCTTAATTCAGTTTAACTTAACGAGAAAGATTATTGTCACGAACTAATACTACCTGACGGGAGCCGTAAACAAGAATTATTCTGTTTATGTTCATATATCTTACTCTTGCAGTCTCGGTGGTTGTTACTACTCTTTCAGAATTCGGCGCACGGGTGTTAACGGTAAACCTTACATCATAATGATTGGTTAATACATAAGTTCCCCATCTATCGATTCTTCTCTCTCCCATGGTTTGCGCTGAATTCCATCCTTCAGAAAATGTATTATCGTAATGAAAAACATAATCGTAATTACTGTTTCCTTCGGCAACCCAGCGGCCGGCAAAAGGTTTAGATTCGATATGAGGCGCTAGATATCCGCCGAATACCCATCCTATAACAAAACCATCATCATAATAATCAACTTCATACCAGTGCTCAGTTATTCCGTCTATCGTTATTCTTTGTGTTGTCCTTCTAAAAGTATTTACTAATGTGCCGAATGGTATTACCGCATATACTTCGCTGTCCAAAGCCGGAGTTGCTCTCATTCTTAGACCGTTTGCCGCAGTAACAAATACACATCTGATTGAATCGAAGCTTTCATACTGAACAGACTGCTGTCCAAATGCCAAAAAAGGGGTAAATATAAAAGAAAAGAAAACAAGGAAAAATAGTTTTTTCAATCTTAACCCAGCAAGACTTGACCGGATTCGTCTATTGCAAGAATACTCTTACATTCCGAACACCTAAAACGGCCGGCTTTTACAGCCTTTAGCTTTTTGTAGCAAATCGGGCAGGAAACAACCTTTGGGAAAATAGACGGTTTTTCCTTGGTCTGGTCTGTATTAAAAAAATGTATCGAATCATCAAGGCTGTCCTTGATATTAAAAAACTGAGAAAACCCTAAAAGCTGAAAAACTTCGTAAACTTTAGGCTGAATATCCAATAGTACGAGATCGCCGCCCTGCGGTTTTACCGCTTTTAAGAATGTAGTAAAAGAACCAATACCTGTGGATGATACATAATTTAAACTGCCGCACTGGAATATTAATCTGACAAAACCGCCTTCTATAGCTTTTTGTACCCGCTTCTGGAAAAAATTTGAATTATAAGTATCAATGTACCCTGTCAATGTCAACATAAGACACCTAGGCGCATCATCTATCTTTTCGAGTTTAATTTTGAGGCTATCGTCCTTCTCGTCATCGAACCCGGATACGATATCATTGTTAGCCATGTCACTTCCTTTAAAATTATTCCCCCGCGAGTCGCAAAGAGAATATACACTTTAATTATAGAAATTATAAAAAGGATTGTCAACCCGCCAACGCATCAAAAAATAACTCAAAACTTGAAATAAAACAATATTTTTGGTATTTTAGTTACTAAATGAATTTAAATGATATCAAGATAGTCTTAAGCAGAGTGTCGGAGAGCGGCAATGTAGGGGCAATCTGCCGAGCTATCAAAAATATGGGACTCTCTGAGCTCAGATTAGCCTCCCCCCAGCCCCTTATAACCGAAGAAATATGCAAAAGAGCGGTAAATTCGGCAGATATATGGGAAAACGCACGAATTTATGACAATTTAGCTGACGCGACTGCCGATTGTTCCATTGTAATAGGCACTACACGCCGCCGAGGGCATAATCGTAAAAATATATCCATGACCCCCTTTGATCTTGCCAAATGGCTTGCAAAACGCCCGGGACCCGCCGCCATCGTTTTTGGCAATGAACGCACAGGTCTGGAAGATGAAGAGCTGGAACTTTGCAATTTTGCCTCTCATATTCCGGTCTCGGAGGCGCAGCCCTCTATCAACCTCTCCCATGCGGTATTAATTTATGCGTACGAGTTCTTTCTTGCTATGGAAAAACAGCTTCCTGTTAAGGGTGAATGGGCTGCAATGGATCAAGCCAAAAATAACGAACTTGCGGATTCTGTGACAAATAATCTTGCCGGTTTGGGTTTTTATAAAAAAACTAATAAAGACAGGCAAATGCGCTTTTTTAGGGATATTTTTTCGAGAGCCGGATTATCACAAAGCGAAGGAGAATATTTTAACGAAATTATTGCCAAAGCCTGCCAGCTTTCTTCTTCTGTGGTATAATGCATATAGAAACTGACAGGAGCGGAAAAATGGCAGAGATACTTGATATAGAAACTAAAAAGAAACTGATAGAAGCAAACTGGCGGCTGGAACCTCTTAAAGAAGTCCCGTTCATTGTAGAAGTGGGTCATATGCATATGGCTACCAATAAATTCTACAATAACCCCGACGCAGAAATTAAATGGGCAGAAGACCATGCAAAAAAAAGAGAAGGTTTATATGATTACGGTTTTCCCAATATCAAGCCGAATCAGGGCATAAATATCGTAGCGGGCGCATTTGGCTGCGCATGCAAACCCAATGACGAAGCTGACCCTTGGGTAGAGCCGCTTATCCGCGAAGAAAATGTCGAAGATGTTTTTAGTCTAAAGGTTCCCGATCCTGTTAATAATCCATATTTTGAACAGGCATGGAAACATATCGAAGCCCTTCAATCTAAATCAAAAATTCCGCTTAGGGTCATAAATGTTCCTTCTCCGCTTGTAACAGCTTCGCTTATTTGGGAATACACAGGCTTTATCGAAGCTACGCTCGTTTACCCCGACGAAGTTCACGCTCTTATGGAGAAAATAACTGAGGCAACAATCGGCTATGTAAAAGAAATGTTTAAACGCATTACAAATCTCTATGGGGTAAGCCACGAGTTTTGGTATGTGCCGAAAGAAATGGGTATCCGCGTAAGCGATGACACTGCGGCTCTTCTCTCCCCCAATCTCTACAGGGAATTCGGCGTAAAATATAACGCAATGATAGCAAAAGAATTCGGCGGTATTGTCGTACATTCCTGCGGCGATGTTTCCAATGTAGCGGAAGCAATGATGGAAATTCCCGGGCTCAAGGGTTTGGATTTTACGATTCCGCAGGTTCAAAATTGGGAAAAAGTCCGTGACGCTGTTTCGGGAAAAACCGCTCTTGCATTACGTCATTTTTATTGGGATCACATCGATGACGGAGTGTCAGGCGTTGACGCTCTTGCTGATTATTCAAAAAAACTTATAGATTTTTTTGGACGCAAGGGAGTATTTATTCAGACATCTATGCCGACAAGCGAAGAAGCTGCTTTGTTAGGTGAAAAATTACATTCAATCTTATCATAATTATGATAAATTATTTTGACAGGCAACTAAGGAGAAGAAAATGAAAGTTAACAAATTAGCGCTTGCCGCGCTTGTTACCGTTTTACTTGTATCACTTTCTGCATGCGCTTCTAAACCAAAAGTAAGAATTGTCGAACTCGAAAACAAGGGAACCATAATGGGGATTTCTACTCCCAGATGGATTACAACTTATGCAGCATATGGCATTAACAGACTGCAGTCCCAGTCAGAATTCAGAGATAAATACTGCGTCGTCGGCGAAGAAACAGGCGTAAACAGGCAGTTTGTTGTCGCTTGGGCAGATCACTTTTCTGCACAGCAGCGTATCGGCGCAATGCTTCGTACAACAATTGTTTCCAGCTATCAGGCAAGAGTGCAGGCGACAGGGAACACATACGAACAGGAAATAAATAATATTATCAGCGCGGTAGTAAACGTTAGTTATTCGGGCGCACAGCGCGAAGATGACTGGTGGAGTCTTAGACGCCGTTATGATCCGGATCAAAAAGACGTTTACACAGATGAATACACAGCTTATGTATTGTACACGATTCCAAAATTGCAGTTGAATCAGCAGGTAGCGCAAGCGCTGGAAACAACTGTAAGCAAAGATTCTGCGTTATACGACATAACTATAGAAATGGCAAGGCAGATTCTCAGAGACGGCATAAGCAGCTGGAGCGAATAAAATTAACTTAGATAAATTTACAATAAAAGCGCAGGAAGCACTTAACGAAGCGCTGGGGATTGCCCAAAAAAACGATCATTCTCAAATAGAAAGCGAACATCTTTTGCTGGCTTTACTGCGGCAGGAGAACGGCATTGTTACCCCGATTATAGAAAGAATCGGAAGCAATGCCGCCGCTCTCACTGCGGAAACAGAAGCTCTTGTAAAAAGCGCTTCTAAGGTATTTGGAGAAGCGGCACAGGTTTTTTATTCTCCGGCATTATCAAAAGTTATCGCTAAAGCAGAAGTCGAAGCGTCTTCTCTAAAAGATGAATATGTATCCGCAGAACATTTATTAATCGCAATTGCTGTAAGCGAAGGCAAGGCGGCAGGATTATTAAAAAAAGCGGGCGTCACAAAAGACGCAATTCTCGGAGCATTAAAACAAGTTAGAGGAAACGCCCGCGTTACAGATCAAAACCCGGAAGAAAAATACCAAGTACTGGATCGATACTGCCGCGATTTAACGGCTCTTGCGCGTCAGGAAAAACTTGACCCTGTAATCGGGCGTGACGAAGAAATCCGAAGATGTATGCAGGTGCTTTCCCGCCGTACAAAGAACAATCCTGTTCTTATCGGAGAGCCCGGTGTCGGAAAAACCGCAATTGCAGAAGGTCTTGCGCGGCGTATTGTCGCAGGCGATGTTCCTGAGGGGCTAAAAGGAAAAAAACTTCTTGCGCTGGATTTAGGCGCTCTTGTCGCAGGCGCAAAATTCCGCGGCGAGTTTGAAGAACGGCTAAAAGCTGTTATTCATGATGTGCAGGCAGAAGACGGAAAAATAATACTCTTTATTGACGAGCTTCATACGCTTGTCGGAGCGGGAGCCGCAGAGGGCGCAACCGACGCTTCTAACTTACTCAAGCCCGCGCTGGCACGCGGAGAACTCCGATGTATCGGCGCAACTACATTAGACGAATACAGAAAACATATCGAAAAAGACGCTGCTTTAGAAAGGCGTTTTCAGCAGATTTATACTGCAGAGCCGTCTGTAACAGATACGGTTGCAATTCTGCGCGGGCTTAAAGAGCGCTACGAAGTTCATCATGGCGTACGCATTAAAGATGAGGCGCTTGTCGCGGCGGCGAGCCTGTCCAGCCGTTACATTACAAGCCGCTTTCTGCCGGACAAGGCAATCGATCTTGTAGACGAAGCCGCATCCCGCCTTAAGATGGAACTTGACAGCCGCCCTACAGAACTTGATAAACTGGAACGCAAACTTTTACAGCTTTCTATAGAAAGACAGGCTCTTTCGCGCGAAGAAGATTCTGCTTCTAAAGAACGCATAACAAAACTGGAAAAAGAAATCGCGGACATTACAGCAGATCGCGACGCAATGAAGGCGCGCTGGGAAAGCGAAAAACTGGATATTCAAAAAATACGAAAAATTAAACAACAGATAGAAGAGCTAAAGATCGAAGAAACACGCTACGAGCGCGAAGGCGATCTTGCGCTGGCGGCAGAAGTTAAACATGGAAAAATTCCAGAAGCGCAAAAACAGCTTGCGCTGCTAACAGATCAGATAGAAAAAAAGAACGAGAATGCTGCCGGCAGCAGCGGTTCTGAAGGCGGAGGAACTCCGACACTTTTGCGCGAAGAAGTCTGCGAAGAAGACATCGCAGAAGTAGTTTCGGCATGGACAGGCATTCCTGTTTCCAAAATGTTAAGCGGCGAACTGCAAAAATATCTGGACTTGGAAAATGTTCTGGAAAAGCGCGTTGTCGGGCAGAGCGAAGCATTAGCCGCGGTTTCTGACGCAATCAGACGCAACAAGGCGGGGCTGTCTGACGCGGCGCGTCCGTTGGGTTCATTCCTGTTTTTGGGTCCAACAGGTGTCGGCAAAACAGAACTTGCAAAAACACTTGCGGATTTTCTCTTTAATGACGAAAAATCATTAACGCGGATTGATATGAGTGAGTACGGAGAAAAACACTCTGTCAGCCGTTTAATCGGCGCGCCGCCGGGATATGTTGGATACGAACAGGGCGGTCAGCTTACCGAGGCAGTCAGGCGCCGTCCTTACAGCGTTATTCTTTTTGATGAAATAGAAAAAGCGCACCCAGAAGTTTTTAATGTCTTTTTGCAAATACTAGATGACGGACGCCTGACAGACGGGCAGGGACGAATTGTCGATTTTAAAAATGTAATTATCATAATGACCAGCAATCTTGGTTCAGATTTAATAAACGAAGAAACTGACCAAAAAGCGCTCCGCGCTTCGCTTATGGAACTGCTTAAGCAGAGTTTTAGGCCTGAGTTTATAAACCGCATAGACGAAATTGTTATTTTTAACAGACTTGGCAAAAGCGAAATCGGCAAAATAGTAGATATTCAATTGGCGCGTTTAACAGAACGATTACTGGAACGCAAGATAACGCTCACTCTTACAGACGCTGCAAAATCACTGCTTGCAGAGCGCGGATACGATCCATTGTTTGGAGCGCGTCCTTTAAAGCGCACGATTCAAAGCAGCCTCGAAAACCCTCTCGCAAAACAAGTAATCGGCGGCGTCATTAAAGAAGGCGATACTGTTACTGCAGATGTGTCATCAGGCGAGATTGTTTTTAAGAGTAAATGATGGAGGAAGTATAATGTTATTTATATCAAAATATTTTGCAGGTATTGGTTTTATATTCAGTTTATTAAACATTCTTTTTCTCAAAAGAAGAATAAAGAAATATTATCAGGTTATTGATGATAGTGAAGAAAAAAGGTTTGTTAATTTTTATATAATTTATTCTACTTTTCCGTATCTGTTGGTGCAGATATTTCAGCTATTAGGTAATTATAAAACTGTTTTTTATATCTTTTTATTAGATTTTAATAATGTATTTTATATTCTTGGATTTATCTCTTTTCTTCTGCTTCATCTGCCTATATTATATTTAATTCTTTTTAAAAACGGCGCAGAAGTTATGGTTAAGTATGAAAAAGTGTTTGGATCTAATTTTTCGCCGAATAAAAAAATGGTTAAAATATTTTATACATTTATTTCCATTATAGGTATTTTAGTAATATTTTTTGGAAACAAAATGTCAGGAGGAGCATTTTCGCAAATCGAGGAATTCGGTATATTTGGCAATGGGTAGATATGTATTAAATGATATAAGATTAATAAATCCTAGTATAATTTTTGCTTTATTTGGGTTGTTTATTAGTCTCTGTATTATACAAATAGGAATAGATTCTGTAAAATCTATTTTACTCTTATTGTCCCCGTTATTTTTATGTTCTATACCGTATATATCAACATTTTTTATATATAAAAAAATAAAATTATATAATAATAGCTTAATTATTTCTAATGCCTTTTTTAAATTAAAAACATTCAATATATCCGAAATAAAAAATATAAATATTTTAATAATAAATGATTTACCAGTTTATGTTCACTCAAACAACTTTAGCCGAATAAAAATACACGGTGAAATTAATACCCAAAACATAGCAAAATTATTAATCTATGATAAAATGGAAAATCTAGTATATAATCATAATATACAATATTTAAAATATAAATTCTTAGAAAAAACAATAAATGACAAACTGGGTTATAATACTAATGGAATAATATATTTAAAACCTCACACAGGGTCACTAGAAACAGAAAAAACAGAAATATTTAACAGCATAGAAGAAGCAAATAATTTGTGGATGAAAGTATCATAAAAAGAAAACTCTCATAATGAATAAATTCAACCTGTTAATCTAGGATGCATATTTATTATATAAACTTCCCTTAATATTATATAAATAGAATATCTAAAACCCCATTTTGCCTAGTTCTTTTGCAATATTAATAAATATTCCGGGGATATATATGCCGGATATTTTTTTCTTTTTATAATCAACGATTTCTGCGTGCGATATACCGCCTTCTATTCTTGATGAGTTTCCCCATTCTGCAGAACTTGCGCTGACTACTCCGTCGCTGCCTCCGCTTACTTTATATAGATATAAATACGAATAAAAAAACATTAAATCGTCAAAGGCGTTCTTCATTGTTGTGTATAAACTCTGATAAAATACTTTTTTATCCGGTATAACTTTTTCGTTAAATTCTTTCATTTTTGCAGTTGTCAAATGATAATTGACATTATATAAATCAGGATTTGTATCTCCGTACAGTTTTCCAAATATTGATAATACTTTTTTTGTTTGTTTAGTATGAATAATTTTTTGACTGTATATAAGATCTGCGATTTCCGCTCCGTTATGAGGCGTGCATATTGTTGTCAGACTTGCAATCTTGCCGCCAAAATCATGCTTCCAAATAAGATAACGGGAATCGATTCCGCCTTTTGAATGAGCGATAATATTTACTTTTTCGGTATTAAGCTCCGCCAGAATATTTTCTATAGTTTTCTTTAGTATCAGCGCATTCGATTCATAATCGCCCCATGCGTCTGTATTGCCAAAAAATACTTTTACACCACTGTCAGACAGAGCTTCGGGAATATTACCCCAAAAATTAATCAAACTTTTCCTGTCATGCGCGACAATTCCGTGAACCAGCACAATGGGGTATTTTAAATTAATATTTTCTGTCTGCGCTTTTTCTCTAGGCATGATTAATTATATATTAAATTAAAAATAAAGTAATCTCATCCTGACGTTTTGCGCTCATTCTGTTACACTAATCCAATGAACAGTGAAAATTATCCTTCTTACCTTGAACCTCTCAACAGCGAACAGAGACGCGCTGTTCTTCACACAGGAAAACCGCTTTTAATTCTGGCGGGCGCAGGTTCGGGCAAGACAAGGGTAATCACTACAAAAATTGCGTATCTTATAAGAGAAAAAGGAATAGACCCGCGTTCAATTCTTGCGGTTACGTTTACGAACAAAGCGGCAAAAGAGATGGCAGAACGCGCACGGCAAATCGAAGAACGCGCAGGCGAAGCTATGCTCAGAACTTTCCATTCATTCGGCGCGTGGTTTTTAAGGCGAAACTGTAATCTTGCAGGTCTCGGTTCTAACTTTACAATTTATGATGAAGACGATACTGTTTCTCTGCTTTGCACCTTGCTGGAAAACTCTCCCAAGTCAGAAGCTAAACAGTGGGCATACAGCATTTCGCGGGCAAAGGATTATTTTCTTGGTCCTGATGATCCGCAGCTTTCAATAATTAATCATCATAAAAAATTTCGTAGTATTTACAAACGTTACGAAGAAAGACTATCGCAGACAGGAAACGCCGATTTCGGCGACTTGATAAAAAAGCCTGTAGAAATCCTCCGAAACCATCCCGAAGTTGCGCAGCGTTTCCGCGATCGGTTTTCTGTAATTATGGTAGACGAATATCAAGACGCAAATATTGCGCAGTTTCAGCTTCTTAAAGAACTGTCCGGCGCAGAAACTTATGTCTGCGTTGTCGGCGATGACGATCAATCAATTTACCGTTTTCGCGGAGCAGAGGTAAAAAACATTTTAGAGTTTCCGGAACGATTTTCCGGCGCCGATATTATCCGCCTTGAACAAAACTACCGCTCCACCGCTCCGATTCTAAAAGCCGCATCTTCGGTTGTAGACTGCAACAACGATCGCCTAGGAAAAACCCTTTGTGCAGAAAAGGGAGACGGCGTTTTGCCATTGCTAAATTATCTAAGCGATCAGCAGGCAGAAGTATCTTACTGCGCAGATCTAATTAAAACTTCTGTAAAAAAGAAAAAAGGGTTATGGTCTGACTGGGCAATTCTTTACCGCACCAATGCGCAGTCTGCCGGGTTCGAAACCGCTTTTCTGCGAGGCGGTATTCCTTACCGTGTTGTTGGCTCTCTAAAATTTTACGAAAGAGAAGAGATCAAAGACTCTCTCGCTCTTTTATCTTTTTTGGTAAACCCTTGTGACGAAGTTGCTTTTCGCAGAATTGTAAACAAGCCGACAAGAGGCATAGGCGATATTTCAATCGATAAAATAGTTGACGCCGCAATAGCGGACAATAATAATTTAATCAAAGCAGGCTGCAAACCGGAACTGGAAATTTCAAAAAAAGCGCGGAAAGGACTTAATGAATTTTACAGCGCCTTAAAAAACGCAAAGACTCTGCTAAATTCACCGGGCAAAGGGCTTTCTGAATTTATTGAGAAACTTTTAATTGATTCCGGAATTGCTGGATATCATAAAGCGCAGGATGAAATTTCCGGTAATTCTAAAATGAATAATCTGCAGGAATTTTTAAATGGAGCCGGCATATACGAAAATACCGACGAAGGTCTATTAATGTTTCTGGAAGATATCGAACTGGATCGCTCTTTATATGACGAGGCGGACAAGCGCAGTGATATTCACAACTCTGTTACATTGATAACTTTTCATAACACCAAAGGCCTCGAATTTAAAAAGGTAATAATGACAGGTTTGGAACAGGGTATCTTTCCTAGAGAAGATAAAAAAGACGATGATCTCGAAGAAGAACGCCGCCTGTTTTATGTGGGAGCTACCCGAGCCATGGACGAACTTTATTTTACAAGCTGTAAAGAACGGCGTTTGTACGGCAAGATCACGCAGTCGCAGCCGTCGCTGTTTCTAAACGAGATTGATAAAAGCTGCCTGCAGGTTGTTACCGAAGAAATTCACAAAGGACACGGAGTTCATTTAGGTTATAGACAGCATTCAAAACCAAGCTTTAACCCGCTAAGTTTACAGAACCTTGTTACACCAGTCAGTGAGAAAAATAAAGAACTCGAAGAGCGTGCAGGCTGGAAAAGGGGACAGCGGCTCTTTAACGACAATCATGGTCATGGTTCAGTAATAGAAGTAAAAGACAGCGATGACGGTCCAATCGTGCGCGTACGTTTTGATTCGGGGTACGAAAAACGTTTTTTAAGCGAAATACAAGGCAGAGCCTATGAAAAAATCGAAGACAACTAATATAATGAATATTATGGCAAGTATTCCGAAAGTACAACGTGCAAGAAATTACCGCCTTTACACAGAAGGCGGAAAACGCTTAATCGATCTTTGGCTGAATGGCGGCGCAGCTGTCCTTGGTCACACTCCGCCGAATTTATTACGCGAATTAAAAAACACAGCGTCACGGGGTTTATACGCTCCCTTCCCGCATTTTACAGAAAAACGATTTTTAAAAGCTCTATCAAAACTTTTTCCTGAGTGTAGTTTTTGTTATTATGCCGCGCCTCCAATAGAATTATTGTCAAAGATCTCACACAGTTCTGCAGCGAAGAATGAGTCAAGAGGAGTTAAATTCTGGCGACCATACACAAATCCAGAAGAACCTTTCGCTGCCGATAATACGCAATCTTTATTTATCCCAATTTTACCCGGAATCCAAACTTGGCGCGATGGACTTCCGTTTGGTCTGTGTATCGTTGCGGCAAAATTAGAAGAGAATCTAACAAAGCTTCCGCCAAGCGATGCTCTCTCTCCTATTCTTCTTGCTCTTGCAGCACGCGGGATTCATGACATTCTTGCTTCGCCGCAAAGAGCCAAACTCAATCTGCCTCGCATTAATAAGGCTTTAAAAACCGGTACATCAAAATGGAAAAAACAAGGCATTTATCTCACTTTAAAAGAAGAGACAACTACAGAAGAATGGGAAACATTATTTAATAAATTTCTCGAAGCAGGCTTTTTATTGCCTCCAACCCAAGCACACCCGCTTATCCTTCCGGCAGAAATGTCCGACGGCGAAGAAGCTAAACTAGTAGCTGTGTTGATAGGCTAATAATCAAATCTTAAATACGGTAAAATGGTCTTGGTATACAACAGAATGTCTTCCTGCCGTGTGCTGTTTACAATGTTGTCAAAAATTACTTTTAATATTTCTTTTTTAAATTCTATATTTGAGATATAGCCGTCACCTATTACAGATAAGATATAGTACATCCGCAAAACTACAGGTAAGTAATGAACATTACTATGTTCCAAACATTGGGGAAATATTCTTGGAGAATTAAGTTCATAGCTGATTTCGTCAACAAGGCTGGTAAATTCTATTTTTTCTTCTCTTTCTTCGGTATATTCTGCGCCCGGTTTTATAATAAATATAGTATCACTATAACGAATCAATAAATCACTGGGAACTCTATGTATTTTTATTTGCCCAGCTTCTATTTCTCTTATTTCTTCTCTCCTGCTTCCTTCGGCAATTCTTATAAAAACACGGCCATAACGTGTAATTCGGAGCGTTTCCAGTAAAAATAACCCCGGCAAATTAATATTATCGTATAAAAAATAACCCTGCGGTGTTACAAAATTACCATTAGCGTCAATACGAAAGTCACCTGCTCTTGTATAACCTGCAATGTCATTATCAAGCCTTATTTTTAAGAAGCCTTCGCCGATAATTGCTAAATCAGTAAGTATTCCTGTATGAATCAGCGCACCTTGAGAAAAATTAATATCCTCTCCGGCTCTATTGTTCAGATTATTAAAATGCGATTTATAACCCATTGTATCAACATTCGATAAATCTAAATAAAGCAGCTTATATTCATTTAATAATTCGGTATCATTTGCAAAAGCAAAGTATTGTAAAACAATAAGCGCCAAAAAGACAGTTTTGTGTTTCATTTCCCCTCCCCTTTTTAAAATATATTATCCTTAATTATATACCAAGTACAGGGATAGATTGCCCCTTTAGTTACTTGAATTTCCTTTTAAAACCCACCATACTTGTACTACATGAACAAGTTTATTTTCGTCTCCGGCGGTGTTTGTTCCAGTTTAGGCAAAGGTGTTGCCGCTTCTTCTATCGGCGCGCTGCTGGAAAGCAGGGGTCTCAATGTCCGTATGGTAAAATGCGACCCATACATCAACGTAGACGCAGGTACAATGAGCCCGTATCAGCACGGCGAAGTTTATGTAACCGATGACGGAGCCCAAACCGACCTTGATCTCGGCAATTATGCCCGTTTTACCAAAGGAAACTTAAGTCAGGCAAACTCAATAACCACAGGACAAGTTTACGAAGCGGTAATCCGAAAAGAACGCGAAGGTAAATACGACGGCAAGTGCGTACAGGTAATTCCCCACATAACAGACGAAATTAAAAGACGAATCCTTGCAGTATCAAAAGAAGAAAACGACACAGATGTAGTTATAATAGAAATAGGCGGAACAGTCGGAGATATCGAATCTGTTCCCTTTCTCGAAGTCGCTCGGCAAATGATTCATGAATACGGCAAAAAAAACGCGCTGTCTGTTCACTTAACCTTAATCCCGGAAGTCGCAGGCGGAGAGTTAAAGACAAAACCCACTCAGCACTCGGTAAAATCAATGCAGGAAATGGGAATACAACCGGATATATTAATTTGCCGCTCTCCTGTAATGCTTGATGAGCCGACTCGCAATAAGATCGCGCAGTTTACAAATGTCGATTATGACGCAGTGCTTATTTCTCCCAACATTGATACGACCATTTATCAGATACCCCTTGTCTTTTTTGAACAGAAAATGGATTTGGTTCTTATGCGAAAGATGGGAGTAGAACTGCGTCACGCAGACATGCGTCTCTGGAAAGCTCTGATGGAACAATACAACTCAAGAAAAGGAAAAGTTAGAATCGGCATTGTCGGAAAATACATGGACAGCCATGACACTTATACTTCTCTTTATGAAGCTCTTTTTCATGCAAGTCTGGAATGCGGCACAGAAGCGGAACTTGTAAAAATAGATTCTTCTTTGCTGGAAAAAACAGAAAACATTGATTCTATTCTAAACAATATAGACGGTATTTTAATACCGGGCGTTATGACAGTATCTAACGAAGATAAAAACGAAAACGGTATCGATGGCATGATAAAGGCTGCGCAATGGGCAAGAATAAATAAAAAACCATTTTTCGGCATTTGCCTTGGCATGTATGTAATGCTGAATGAATGGACAAAAAATATCTTAAACAAGAGTGATGACATCTGTGCCGGATTTACCCTAAACGAAACCATGCGTCTTGGCGCGGGCGAGACAGTACTGGAAGACGGAACGTTTGTCTTATCTGCATACGGCAAGAAAAAAATATCAGAACGCCGCCGCTGCCGTTATAAATTTACCGACCAATACCGTGACGATATTATTAAATCCGGATTAAAGGCGGCAGGTTTTTCGCCTGACGGTAAATCAATAGAATGTGTTGAATGGCCTGATTCAGAAAACCACCCATGGAGCGCAGCTGTTCAATTTCACCCCGAATATAAATCCAAACCAATGGCGGCATCTCCACTTTTTAAAGGATTTATTTCTGCATGTCTTGCGGCAAAATAAAAACGGATTAAAAAATTATGAAAAGAATTGCAGCGTTAGCGCCGATTTTATTTTTAATATCCTGCACATTCGATTACGGCGAATTTGACGCTTCCGAAAGAACAATGCCCGATTTAATAATGGAAAATGTCGAATATGTGCGCGTTAAATCCGCAGACCCGATTTTACGGTTTAGAGCAGAACGTGCAGAAAGATACGAAAAACAGGGAATAATGAACCTTGAACATTTTTCGTTTGAACAGTTCAGCGGACGCAGCGAAGAAATTAACACATCGGGATCAGCCGGTTTTGCTTCTATAGATATGAAGTCAAGAGACATCTTAATAGATAACGGCGTAAGGATCGAAGTAGAATCCGATGATATTATTTTAGAAACAGTTCAGCTTAACTGGATAGACAGCCAGCGGCTCTTGTTCTCCGGTACAGAAAACGAAGTTAATGTTCTTCAAAAAAACAGCACTAATTTTACAGGTCTTGGGCTTCGCGTAGACACGAGAAACAGAACGTGGGAATTTTCCGGCGGTGTCTCCGGCGCTATAGAATTAGAAGATATAGATGAGGAGGAATAAAATATGTTTCGTAAACCGCATTTTTTATTGTTAATCTTATTTTTAATAATTGGCATGCATTCTCTTTACGCAAACACATTTACTTTTAAAGCAGACAGAATGTCCGGTTCTAGAGCGCTGGGAAGAGAAACAACAATTTTAATAGGAAACGCCGAAGTCCGTTCTGATAATTTAATCCTGCGCGCAGACAGAATAGAAATACAAGGAAGCGACAACCGTTTTATAGAATGTATAGGCAATGTATGGGGGCATGAACAAGATAAAAATATTTTGTTTTTTACAGACAGGCTGCGCTATGACCGGCGGCTGAAAATAGCAAGACTCGAAGGAAACTCAACATTGGAAGACAGGCAAAACGAAATTGTAGCGAGAGGCCGTTTTATAGAATACGACGATCAAAACGAAATCGCGGTTTTTCAGATTTCTGTCCGTCTTTTTAAAGATGACATGGTCTGCCGTTCCGAATACGCAATTTACAGGCGTAAAGAAGAACTATTGGATCTTTCGGGCTTTCCTGTAGTATTCAAAAATGATGATGAGTTTCGCGCAGACAGAATACGCGTAGATTTAAGCACAGATGATGTCATAATGGAAGGCTCTGTTTCGGGGGCAATATTAAATTAAGTTACGAACCTGAATGGCCTATAGAAGGTCCTCTGCTCGATTATGAATATATCCCGGAAGAATACACTCTTGGCATATCAGATTTGCATAAAAGTTTCGGAAAAAAAGAAGTCGTAAAGGGCGTAAATTTTTCTATGAAAAACGGCGAAGTAGCGGGGCTTTTGGGTCCAAACGGCGCAGGCAAAACTACAATTTTTTATATGATTGTCGGTTTTTATTCGCCAACAAGCGGAATAGTAACATTAAACGGCGAGGATATAACTTCGCTTCCTATGTACCGCCGCGCTAGAATGGGCATTACATATCTTCCGCAGGAAGCTTCAATCTTTCGTAAACTTACAGTAGAACAAAACATCTGGGCAATTTTAGAGAGCCGTGAAGACATTGACCTCAACCAAAAAAAGGATAAATTAGAAGGTTTATTAAGCG
The DNA here is from genome assembly GCA_009784935.1 of Treponema sp. GTDB lineage: Bacteria > Spirochaetota > Spirochaetia > Treponematales > Breznakiellaceae > WQXQ01. The sequence continues at coordinate 132,445 of WQXI01000002.1, read as the reverse complement.
AATTCGGCATTAGCAAAATTAGGTCTCAATTTGGCTATACTCTCTCCGGCGGAGAAAGACGGCGCACAGAAATAGCCAGAGCATTAGCTGCAGAACCCAAATTCCTGCTGTTAGACGAACCTTTTGCGGGGATCGATCCTATCGCCGTCTTCGAAATTAAGCAAATTATACGCAGATTAGCCGAAAAAGGTATCGGCGTTCTTATAACAGACCACAATGTACGCGACACTTTGGAGATAACAAACGAAGCGTTTATCATCGCCGACGGCAGTATCTTTGCAAAAGGCGGCAGAGAGGCGATTCTTGGGAATGAGATGGTCCGAAAGGTGTATCTTGGCAGCGAGTTTAGGATGTAATAATATTTTATTATTCCTTTTTTAATGTTTTTCCTTGACAATTCCGCAAATTTGGTCTATTCTTAAAGAGAATTTGAATTTTCTTCGGTAAGGGGTGAATTATGCCTTTCATATGGTATATAATCCTGCCTCTTGCCGGGTTAACCTTAGGCTGGATAATTAGATGGCTTTATGCCAGATTTCAACTTACGGCATCGGAGCAGTTTGCTGAAAGAATAAAGCATGATGCGATAAAAGAAGCGGAAGCAAAGAAGAAAGAGATTCTTCTTGAAGCAAAAGAACAGGTAATCCGTGAAAGGAACCAGCAGGAAAGGGAGACTCGGGAACGCAGGGCTGAGTTGCAGCGGTATGAACGCCGCGTTGTAGTAAAAGAAGAAGCGATAGATAAAAAAACCGCTCAAATTGAGCGTACAGAACAGGTTTTTGCAGAAAAAGAAAAAGCTTTTCAGGTACGGGAAGAAGCGCTGTCCAAAGAAGAACAGCGTTACAGAGCAGAACTTGAGCGAATCTCGGGATTAAGTTCCGAAGAAGCCAAGGCTTTGATTATTCAAGATCTGGAAAACGAAGCAAAATTTGACGCTCAATCGCTTGTTAATAAAATCGAGCAGGAAGCCAATGTCGCGGCAGAAAAAAGAGCCCGTGATATCCTTGTAACCACAATTCAGCGGCTGGCAACAGAAGTAACAGGTGATGTTACAGTAACTACTGTAACGCTTCCCAACGACGAAATGAAGGGCAGGATAATCGGGCGCGAAGGCCGTAATATCCGCACCTTAGAAACATTAACTGGCGCAGACATCATCATCGATGATACGCCGGAAGCTGTCGTTATCTCCTGTTTTGATCCTGTTCGCAGAGAAATAGCAAAGATTGCTCTGGAACGGCTCATTCTTGACGGGCGAATACATCCTGCCCGTATAGAAGAAATCGTCATCAAGGTCAGCAAGGATATTTCGCAGAAAATCTTTGAAGAAGGCGAAAAAATCCTCTTTGATATGGGTATCCATAATATTAAACAAGAGGCTATCCGCGCGCTTGGCAGACTTTATTTCCGTACAAGTTACGGTCAGAATGTTCTTCACCATTCAAGAGAAGTTGCCGTGATAGCAGGTATGCTCGCTGCAGAAGTAGGTTGTAACCGCGACCTTGCCAAGCGCGCAGCTTTATTGCACGACATCGGCAAAGGCACAGACTCTGACTCTGACCTTAACCATGCAGAAATTGGCATGGATATGGCGCGCAAAATGGGAGAAGACCCAAGAATTATTAACGCTATAGGCAGTCATCACAATGATATAGAACCGACATGTTTAGAAGCTGTTATTGTACAGATAGCCGACGCAATTTCTGCGGCACGACCCGGCGCGCGCAAGGAAACATTGGACAATTACATGAAGCGTCTCGAAAACCTCGAAGCAATCGCCACAGGTTTTAACGGCGTAGATAAATCCTTTGCTATACAGGCAGGCCGTGAGCTGCGTATCCTTGTTAATAATGAGTCTGTAAACGATGATCAGACACGGGAGCTGGCAAAAGAAATTGCCAAAAAGATCGAAAATGATCTTAGATATCCGGGCCGCATAAAAGTAACAATGATTCGGGAAACACGAATTACCGAATATGCGCGCTAAAGCGCGTGCGCTGGTAAGCGGCGTTAGTAAACGGCGCTAAAACGCAGTGTGCTAGTAAACGGCGTTAAAGCGCTATGCCGCTGCATGCAAATATGTTCTTAATTTCTCTATGACCACATCCATCTCTAATGGTTTTCCGATGTGGTCGTTCATGCCTGCAGCGAGACATTTATCAATGTCTTCTTTAAACACATTCGCAGTCATTGCAATTATTGGAATTCCCTTGGGGAATTCCAATAATTGTTTAGGAGTTTGTTCCGCAAATTCCATACAATCATCAGCAAAAATTTTACAGTCTTTTTCGAACTCGCGGATACGTTTTGTTGCTTCGATTCCGTCCATCTCCGGCATTTGCACATCCATAAATACCATGTCGTAGCCGTAAGGTTTGTCGGCAGAACATTCAGTTATTTTTTCCAGCGCTTCCCTGCCGTTTTCCGCTATATCAATTGTAATTCCTGTATTATCAAGCAAAGAAATTAAAATTTCGCGGTTAATTTCTATATCTTCTGCAAGCAAGAGTCTCCTGCCGGCAAACTCATTATCTATAACAGGAGCCGTAATTTTGTCATTAAGACGCTTGTCATTTTCGTTAACTTTATCCCGCAATAATTTTACGGTAAAAATGAACTTTGTGCCTTTATCTATATCAGATTCTATCCAGATAGAGCCGCCCATTAATTCTATTATGCGCTTTGTGATTGCAAGCCCGAGACCTGTGCCTCCGTACTTACGGGTAGTGCCGCTGTCTGCTTGTTCAAACGCACAGAACAATTTTTCCTGCTGTTCGAAAGAAATTCCGATTCCGTTGTCTTCTACTTCGAAGCGCAGAACATTGCATTCTTCATCTTTTGCCTGCAATGAAACCTTTAAGCTTATTCTGCCGTCTTCCGGCGTAAACTTGGCAGCATTTGACAATAAGTTTGTAAGCACCTGCGTCAGCCTCTGATCATCACCAATGTAATGGTTATAAATATCGTCTTCTATATCAAGAATAAATTCCTGCTTTTTTTCGTCCATTCGTATTCTAAGAAATGATATAGACTTTTGCAGCAGATTCCCGAGATTAAACTTAACTTCTGCAAGTTCAAGTTTATTCGCTTCTATCTTAGACATATCGAGTATATCATTGATTATTCTTAATAAATGTTTAGAAGATTCGCTGACTTTTTCTAACGCATATTTTTTTCTGTCACTGTCAGCGGATTTCATTGCTATTTCTATCATGCCGATAATTGCGTTCATTGGCGTGCGCATTTCGTGGCTCATGTTGGATAAAAATTCGCTCTTTGCGCGGCTTGCGCGTTCGGCATTATCTTTTTCTTTAATAAGCTCAGCTTCCAGCGTATGTTTTTCTGTTAAATCAATACAGATAGCCGCTGTCATTCCGTCGTTTAATTTAAAACTTGTAACTTCTAAAAGACGTATTTTTTTATTTTTACAAATCAAATTTATTTCGTGATTAAACACCTCTTTATTCTGCGTATTCGGAACATATTCTTCTTTAATCCGGCGTACATCATCTTCCGAAAAAATCAGCCCAAACCCGCCTTTATAGAGTTCTGCAAGCGAATAACCGGTGACAGCCGAAACGGCTGGATTGGAGTATGCCATGTTTCCTTTACTGTCAGAATAAAAAATTATAAAGGGCGAGTTTTCTACAATAGAAGTGCGTCTTCCCATCGCTTGACGTTCATAAACGCCGGAAAGTGTATTGGCAAAAAGGGTCGCAAGACTTATTTCGCTGTCACTCCATTGGCGGGCAGAGCCCTGCTTAGAAAAGTCGATAACGCCTATCATTTCGTCCCTGACAAAAACAGGCGTTGTGATATAATTCTCAAAATTTACCCTATAGGGAGCCATAGCCTTTCTAATAATTGGATCATTGGATGAAAGACAGGAGTCATAGCCGTTGTTGGGCTTAAGATTTTTAATGATAGAAAGCATTGGCTCTTTTAGGGGTAAAATGCTGCTTATTCGTGATGAAAACCCTAATTTGGGGTTAATCCATTCATTCTTACAAGCCAAAGTAACATTATCATCACTTAATTGAAAGAAAAGCATTTGAGAAATATCCATAAATTCACCAACCATCTCCAAGGTTTTGGTAATTAATGAGTCGGTATCCTTATCATTAAGAAAGCTCCTGGATATGTCCGCCATAAGCATTTGCTGGACTAATTGTTTTTTGGCATTATTTGTGTCTTTTTTAGATAATTTGGCGGAAACTGTAAAAAATACAGATGCCACGGCAAGACCAGCCAGATATGCAATAGATATAAAAATATAATTAAAAATTGTCATATACATAAAATAATCAAATTACCATTGTCATAGTATAAAAAAAGATCAAAATTTAGAAAAAATACTTGACATTTCTTTAAATTATGTCATAATGTCCTTATGGAAATCACAACATTACCCAGGATCGTTCAAAAGAACGTACGGGACTACCCCAACCATGTTGCACAGTATAGCAAGGACAAGGAAGAGGTTTTTCACCCTACTACCTTTGCAGAAATGTACAACGAAATTCTCTGCTATGCAGCTGGATTAAAAGAAGAAGGCATTAAACGCGGAGATCATGTCGGATTCATTTCGGACAACCGAAAAGAATGGTTAATCACAAGCTTTGGACTCCATTGTCTTGGAGCGGCGGATGTGCCCAGAGGCTGCGATTCTATGGCAGAGGAACTTGCGTATATTCTATCCTTTGCAGACTGTAAAACTGCAGTACTCGAAAATGAAGCACAGCTGGAAAAACTATTGCCGCTCAAAAGCAAAATGCCTTTAATTACAACTTTTATCATTATTGATAACGATTTTGACAAAGGCAAATATTCATCCGCTCTTTCCGGCATTCGTGTTCTCGGCTACAACGAGGTAATGGAAAAAGGAAAAGGCATTATCGCAAAAGACGGCGCAAGGTTCATCGAAGCGGAAATAGACCTAGGCAAAGCTGATGATCTTGCTACTATCATTTTTACTTCCGGTACTACTGGCGAACCCAAGGGCGTTATGCTGACTCATAAAAATATAGCTAACCAAGCCATTTGCGCTCCCAGTGTTTTAGGAAACAAACCCGGCGATATCTGGCTTGCAGTATTGCCTGTCTGGCATTCATTTGAACGCGCTGTTCAATACATCACTCTCTATGGTGTCGGCGCTTTGGCATACTCAAAACCGATAGGAAAAATCATGCTTGCGGACTTGCAAAAAGTACGTCCAACTTATATCGCCGCAGTTCCCCGTATTTGGGAAGCGTTACGCGCAGGCGTATACCGCAATGCGGCAGCAAGCGGAAAAGCAGGCGCATTAGGTCTTTTTGTTAAAATAGCAGCGACTCATCAAAGAATGAAAAACCTGATATTAGGAAGAATACCGCAATTTAAGCGCCGCATTGTTTTTATTGACGCAATTTTAGCATTCCTTCCGTTTATACTTTTAACTCCGCTTCGCGGACTTGGAAACGCTCTTGTTTTTAAAAAAATAAAAGCAATGCTGGGCGGCCGTTTAAGAGCAGGTATTTCCGGCGGCGCGGCGCTTCCGCAGGCTGTAGACGCTTTTTACGGAGCGGCAGGTATCGTTATCATGGAAGGCTACGGTCTTACCGAAACTGCGCCTGTATTAGCAGTACGTTTATTTAAACATCCTGTTCCGGAAACAATCGGTCCTCAGTTCCCAAACATGCAGGTAGAAATCCGCGATCCAGATACCGGCAAGGAAGTAAAGCCGGGGCAAAAAGGCGTACTCTTTGCGAAAGGCGTTCAGGTCATGCAGGGTTACTATAAAAAACCGGATGAAACAAAAAAAGTTATCGATGATAATGGCTGGTTTAACACAGGCGACATTGGTCTTAGAACATTCAGGGGCGAAATTAAACTTACAGGCCGCGCAAAAGATACGATCGTATTATTAGGCGGCGAAAACGTCGAACCTACTCCAATCGAAGATAAAATCCGCGATTCAATTTATATCGATCATGCTCTGGTACTTGGACAGGATCAAAAATATCTTGCGGCTCTTGTTCTTCCTAATCAGGAAAACATTGAAACATACGCAAAAGAAAACAACATTACATCAATGGATTTTGAAAGCCTTGTTAAGACTCCGGAAATCAGAGAACTTATCCAGACCGAAATCACAGAACGTGTAAACCGCAAAACAGGTTTCCGCGGCTTTGAGATGATTTTCCGTTCTGCATTGATTTCTAAACCATTTGAAGTCGGCAAAGAACTTTCGGGCAAACAGGACTACAAACGCCATTACATTACAGACCTGTACAAGAAAGAAATCGCAGAACTGTTTAAAGAATAGTTAACCACAGAGGACACGGAGGGACACGGAGAGATTTTCAGATGAAAGTCTTCCTTCCTCTGTGAAACTCCGTGAACTCCGTGGTAGAAATTCTTATCTTCTTACTCCACTTTGAATCTAGAAACTTCCTTAATTAACAAATCAATTGCATCGCGGTTTTTACCCGAAATCTCATTAACATGATGTACTGCCACATTAATTTCGTCAGCGCCGGCAGCCATTTCGTTAATGCCCGACGTTATTTCCTGCGTTACTTTTTCAAGATTTGTACTTTCCTGAATAACTTCTATCGCGCCTTCTAACATTTCGTTGGAACCGCTCTTTACCTGCCGCGTAATGTCGTTTACATTTGTAACGCCGTCCAAAAGCTGTTTACTTCCTTCGCCCTGTTCTTCCATCGCATTACGGATTAATTCTTCCTGCTCCGAAACAATCTTTATATTTGCTTCGATCGCTTCGAATTTGCTCAAAACATTATCCGTAGACCTTGTTATATTACCGATTGATTCTGCAATTTTGTGAAGCACTTGCCCGATTGTTTTGGATTGTTCGCTTGAACTTTCTGCGAGTTTACGGATTTCGTCGGCTACAACAGCAAAACCTTTTCCCGCTTCTCCGGCATGAGCCGCTTCTATCGCGGCATTCATGGAAAGCAGGTTTGTCTGGCTCGCAATATTTTCCATTACAGCGTTAATTTCCAAAAGACCTTCTGACTCCCTGGCAATCTCCTGAATATCCGACGCTACATCCTGTAATCCATGGCGTCCGACTTCGGAAGCTTCTTTTAAGTTCTTTACATTGGCAGAGTTTTTAATCAATGTGTCGGTAACAGATTGAATATTAGCTACCATTTCTTCTATTGCGGCAGAAGCCTGTGATACGTGGGAGCTTTGAGCTTCTACCTGATCATTTAATTTATTAATGTTTGTTGCAACCTGATCCATAGTGGCGTGAGTTTCGCTTACGCTTGCGCTCTGATTTATGATTCTGCCTTTAATGCTCTGAATATTAGCAGTTATCTCATTAATTGCAGCTGCAGTTTCATTCATGTTAGAAGACAAATCGCTTCCTATATCAGTTAAAACGTGCGCTTCTTCCCTGATATTAACAACAAGCATTCTTATTTTTTCGATTGTTTTGTTAATATAATAACCAAGTTCGCCGACCTCGTTATTGGAAGCAACTTTAACAACCTGCGTTAAATCGCCTTCGCCTTCGGAGATATCTTTAAGTTCCTTTGCCATTTCTTTGATTGGCCTGACTTTTTTTCTGACAATCGGCAGGAATACAAAAACAAATACTATAATTCCGCCGCCTACCATAGCTACAGATATCATGCTGGTGCGGTTTCCGGCTTTATAGATTTCGTTTCTTGGTAAAAAAGAAACTATTTTCCAGCCTGTCAGAGGAATAGTCATGGAACAAACAATTGTCTTGCCGCTGCCGTCATAGAAACTATCCATAGAAAAAATCTGATTACGGTACATTTCTAGATTATTGTCTGTAAAAAAATCTGTTTTTGCTTCTATCTTAGAAAGATCCGAGTTAGTGATATATACGCCGGAAGGATGAATAATATAACTTTTTAAATTATCTACAATGGCTGCTTTGTTAAGCATATTATTTAATGAATTCATAGAGAGATCTATTCCTGTCATTCCTATTGTTAAACCGTCTTTGTTTATTCCTTTAACTATAGAAACAACAAGTTCTTTTGTAATCATATCGATATAAGGATCAGTAAAAACTGTCCGCCCTCTGCCTGCAATCGCATCTGCATGCCATGATCGTGTTGTGTTATCATAAGTTGGATCTGTCGGATACCAGCCGTCGCTGAATACCATAAATTCTCCGGGTTCGTTAAACTTACCGCTGCTCGCTCCAAAAACCAGCGACACATCATCGTGAAGATTTTTAATGCCGGCATAGAGATCGCGAAGCTGTCTTGTATCGACAGTATCCTCGCTCATAAGGGGAAGCGCGCTCATAGCAGTAAAATCAAGAAGCATGGAACATTCCGAAAGCCGTGAGCTGACACCATCGCGCAAATGGCCGGTAGTTTCGTATGTAATTTGCCTGATTTGACGATCTGCATTTATTCTCATTCCAATATTAAATCCGAGCCACATGAGAACACAGGCAGAAAAAATACCTACCATAATGAGAAATAATAATTCGCCTATTAAGGAACTGGTTTTTTTCATAAAATTACCCCAACCTCTAATATAACACAATTATCTGAAATTTGGGCATTTTAATTGATTTTAAATAATTTTAATGATCCTTGTCACAATTTGTGCAGAATTTTTTGAAGCAATTGTTAAAAAATCGTTAAAGCTAACTGGGGACTCTGTCCCTGCGACATCAGAAATCGCGCGGATAACAAGCACAGGAATAGAAAAAAGATGACAGCAGTGGGCAATAGCGGCGCCTTCCATTTCTACAGCGTCAATATCGGGAAAAACCCTGCGGCAATTCGCAATACGTTCATTTTCACACATAAAAACGTCACCAGAACCGATTATACCGCGGCAATGATTAAAATTATCCGGCAAAATCTTTTCTTTTTTGAGCTCATCAATTGCATTTTCTGCAAATTTTATATATTTTTCATTAACTGGAAATATCTGCGGCAGTCCTCCGGGAAGCTGACCCGGCGCATAATTAAAAGCGGTAACATCAACATCATGATAAATAAGCCCGGTAGAAACAATTGCGTCTCCAACTTTTAACTTAGGATTAATGCCTCCGGCAGAACCGGTGTTTATTACGAAATCTGGTTTGAAATTCTCAATTAAAAGAGCGCAGCCAACTGCGGCGTTTACCTTGCCGATACCGCATTGCAAAAGAGTAACATCGGTATTTTCGATTTTACCGGTAATAAATTCAAACCCGGCAATTTTTGCTGACACAGGTTTTTCCATTTTTTCATTAAGGAGTTTCAACTCCTGTTCCATCGCTCCGATAATTCCAATCATAAGTTCTCCATTTTATACTAATCAATCGAATCGTTTAAATCACTGCTCCATATCGTACAGCGGTTGCGCCCGCGTTTTTTGGACATATAAAGCGCTTCGTCAGCGCGTCTTATTATACTGCTTACATCTGTAGGAGTATTTTGATCAAATGTATATATCCCCACGCTGATTGTAACTTTAGGCAGAGGATCGCTCCACGGTACCATCATTCCTTCTACATTTATTCTTAGACGCTCGGAAATATTCCAGACAGTCTCGCTGTCAGTGTTAGGCAAAAGTATCGTAAATTCTTCGCCGCCAAAACGTGAAGGAATATCGTCTTCGCGGACACCGTGTTTAATAACCTGCGCAAGGGTCTCAAGAACCTTGTCTCCGGCGAGATGTCCGTAAACATCATTAAAATCCTTAAACTTGTCCACATCAATAACTATTATAGATGACTGATACGCGCCGCGCCTTGTGCGATAGATTTCTTCGCTAAGACGGGTAAGAAAAAACCCATGATTATAAAGTCCCGTTTTTACATCCCGCAGCGAATGTTCGTAATGCAAAAGATTTTTAATTGCCTGCGAAACAAAGCACATAAGCTGCTGTAAAAAAAACAGTTCGTCACGGGTATATCCGCCTTCCAGTATTTTATTGCCGATAAGAATAATTCCGTACAAGCCAAAAGGACCAAGAATGGGTACTGCGATTTCTGTGTTTATTTTTAAATACGGTCTTACCGCTTCTTCGTTATTTAATTGAAAAGCCAAAAGTTCAAAATTTATCGGTTTGGGATATTCCATAAAAAACGCTTCGAACGGCGTAATACAGTCTACATGCAAATCAATCTCGGCAGGTTTATAATTTTTATAAGCCTTGATTGTAATATCCTCTCTTGTTTGAATAGGCTTCCATAAAAACGCGATAAACGACGGTAAGAACTGATCTGATATTTGGTAAACAGTTGCGTTCATTATTTCGTCTATGTTGGTCCGGTTAAAAATATCCAATCCTCTTGCAAGAAGAGATTTAAAGTTATGGATGTCGCTTTTAAGAGTTTCTATATGATTTACAACGCCGATTTCCTTGAGTAAAGCCCAATTATCTTTTATTACAGGCTTGGCAAGAAAGTTATCATCATCATCGTTTTTGTGAACGCCTCTTAATACTTCTTCCATGTTATGTTACCGAAAAATACTCACTGATAGAACGTCGCCATTCGTTTACATTATCTTTAGCTTCCCACTCAAATATTTTTTTAATAGTAAAATCTCTTGTGTCCGGAGGGTTATTATAATGCACTATCCCAAAACGACCGCCTCCGATATAACAAATACTGTCGTTAGTTTCCAGATTTTCTGTTCCGGAGATACGCTCAAGCACACAGTCAAAGTGAACAGGACGTCCCGTATCTTTATCGCAGATTGCGGTGGTAATATCTTTTATTTCCTTTCCGCACCATGGGCAGTCAGGAGAAGTAATAGGATTTACGGGTTGTTCAGGGGCAGTCCATTGCGGCCTGTCATGAATACTTGCGCGGCTTTTTTCGAACTTTTCTTCTTGGTATATGCTCTCTCCATGCTTCTTTGCATGTTTCTGAGAATCGTCTCTCCTGCCGGAGAAACGCTGTTTGTTTTTACGGTTATTTCCGCTTTTTCCGCTGCCGCTCATTACGTCCGCCTTCGGTTGTAATTTCCATCATTTCGTTGCTCAAAATAAGAGCAATTCTTTGAATAGCGGCATGAAGATACTTTTCGTCATTTATGCGCCGCTGAAGAGATTCTAGCTTTTTAGAATTCAAAGCTTGTTCTATCATACACTCTCCGTAAAGGCTGACGCAAGATGGGTAACCCGGCATTTTGGGGGTTCCCCCTGAATAAATACAACGTCAAAACGAACTGCTGTATTACTATATTCTCGATTTTTAGACAGAAAATACTTAGCGGTTTTGATGATTTTCTGCTGTTTTCTTATATCAAGTCCATACTGAAGGTTTTCTATGCCAAACGCTGACCATGCCTTAACTTCGACAAAAACAATGGTTTCGCCGTCTTTGGCAATTATATCAACCTCACCGGATTTTGATCTAAAATTCCTCTCGATAACTGTCATTCCGGCAGCCGTAAGGGTATTAACAGCTTGATCCTCTCCTAGTTTACCCTTCATACACAGCAGGATCTATCGCTTCTTTGATGAACAAGGTTCTTTCTGTCAAAAGATCAAAAGTCTGAATATCCCGTGACCCAAGAATATTCCCCTCTTTATCTGTTAACAACTGAATAACCGGCCTCATAGGAGCTTCAGGATGAAGGCTCACAACCCTCGCAATTGATTTGTCATTTAATTTAACAATAGAACCTATAGGATAAATACCCATTATTTTTGTAAAAACAAGAATTACTTCCGGATCAAAACGTCGGCCATTATCAGCGAGCAGATTCTTAATTGCCTGATACCCAATCATAGAGTTTCTGTAAGATTTTTTGCTTACCATAGCTTCGAACGCGTCAGCTACTGACACGATACGCGCGCCGATTTCTATTGCGTTCCCCGAAAGTTTATCAGGATAACCTTGACCGTCCCAGCGTTCATGATGATGAAGCGCTATCAAATTTACTTCGCGCGGACCGTACAATTCCTTTGTTACGATACTAGAAGTATGAACGGTATGGCTTTTTATTTGTTCAAGTTCGGCTTCTGAGAGCCCGCCTTTTTTTTCTGTAATACCTTTAGAAAGCCTTAACATACCAACATCATGGAGAAGCGCCCCGGAAACAATGTTATTAATTTTTTGAGGAGGTAATGAAAGAGCCTGCGCCATCATAGCCGACAATATTGCAGTATTTACAGAACTTTTTGCCAGTTCATTGCCGGTTACCTCGCCGCCAAGAATAAAGCCGACAAAGCTGTCCGGGTTTTCGCTTAAATCCTTAAGCAGTTTTATGCAAATTTCATCAAAATCACGCATTTCTACATTTGCGCCCGATTTTAAATTATGAAGCACCTTATTAAGTTTTTCTATTAAATTCTTATATGCGCGGTACGGACCTGAGTTCTGTCTTACATCACTTATAGAAAACATCAGAGCTGTCTTTTTTGAAGATATTGCATCGCTGTTGTCATTGCCGGCAATTTCTTCTAGGTCTTCGATACTATCGGCTTCTTCTATTGCCCTTGCAAGCTCCGCTTCCAGAGCTTTTACAGCTTCGTCGGCGTCATTTATATCGTCAGCTTCTTCTATAAGCTCGCCTTGAGTCTTGACATATTCAATTCCCCAAGTAGTTAATACATTAATGTCTCTCTGACGCAATGGAACCATTGCTGTTACGAGTAAATTAGTCCCTTCTGTAAACACAGGTTCAGAAAACATCTGACCAGGTCTAAGATCACTGGTATATACTACATTCATCTTTTAATACCCTCAGGGAATAGAGTTCCCCATTAGAGTATCGGCGGTAATTAAAGAGATATTAAATTATTCGTTATCAGCCGCAGCTGTTCCGGTGGTAGGAACATGCGCGCCCTTGGAACCCTTTTTGATAATAAGTTCCTTGATTTTGGCGCCTTTTCCGATTTTTTCACGGATATAATAGAGCTTTGCGCGTCTTACTTTACCCGGGCGGACTACTTCTACTTTAACAATACGGGGCGAATGAAGGGGAAAGACCCTTTCTACGCCTACGCCGTAAGAAATCTTTCTTACAGTAAAGGTTTTTCCTACCTTTGAATTTTTCATGGCAATTACAAGACCTTCGTAGATCTGTACGCGCTCGGTTTTTCCTTCTACGATTTTAAAGTGAACCTTAACCGAATCTCCAACCTTAAACTGGTCTAATTCTGACTTCATTTGTTCGGCTTCAATGGCCTGAATTTCGTTCATCTTTCTCTCCTATAATACGGTCAATAATGCCGTTAATTTCTTTATTAAAAAGCCCAAGTTCCCTACCTCGCTGTATCAGATCTGGCCTAAGCCGTAGGGTCTTTTCTACCCTTTTTTCAAGACGCCAAAGACGTATCTGTTCGTGATGTCCGGACAGCAAAACTTCTGGAACCTTCATTGTATCAAAAACTTCGGGGCGTGTAAACTGGGGATACTCCAAAAGTCCGCCGGAAAAGCTCTCTTCGTCAAGGGACTCAGAGCAAATTACGCTGTCCACAAGGCGGTATGTTGCGTCAATTACTGCAAGAGCTGCCACTTCGCCGGAAGAAAGCACATAGTCCCCGACAGAGATTTCGTCATCTACATAGCGGTCGATAATCCGCTGGTCGATACCTTCATACCGCCCGCAGATGAGAATAAGCTCTTTTTCGCCCGCCAGCTCTTTAGCCAGCTCCTGATTGAAGGGTTTCCCGGAAGGTGACAAATATATAACTCTTCTTCCTTCTTCTCCTTTATTCTCCTCCGTGCCCTCTGTGTCTGTGCCCTTCGAACCTGCGGTTCGTTGTGTGAACTCTTCTCCTAATACTGCTTTTATCGCCCGTCCCAGCGGTTCGGGGAGCATTAACATCCCGGGACCCCCGCCGTAAGGTGCGTCATCGCATGTTTTATGCTTATCAAACGCAAAATCACGGATATTTATCGCATTATACTCGATTATGCCGCGTTTTATAGCCTTTGCCATAATAGAAGTGGCAAAAAAAGCGTCAGTGATCTCAGGAAATAACGTTAAAACTGTATATTTCATTCTAATATCCAAATATTCTGAAGCAATACTCGACCTTTCTCCGGGTTTATTTCGGGAAAAAACTCTTTTCTGAATGGAACGAGCCGTTTTTCGCCGTTTGTCAGCTTTATTTCTACAAGCTCTCCGCCCCCACCCTCGATAATATCGGTGATAACACCAATAATTTCCTCTTTCCCATAAACCTGCAAACCCTTTAAATCTTCTATATAAAACTCGCCCTCACCCAATGGAGCAGCCTCGTCGCGCCCGCCCAGCAATTGCGCGCCGTTAAGGGTTTTTGCCTTTTCGGGAGAATCAATTCCCTTAAATTTTACCAAAACAGTCCCTGCAGGGTTTACAGGGCTGATTTCTTCAATATTAAAGAGAGATTCCTTATCATCCTTTTTTACTATTACAGATTGCAGTTTTAAGAGATGTTCAATTTCGCCCGAACCGGAGCGTACCTTTAAAAAGCCTTTAACCCCAAAAGGAGCTCCAACAAGCCCTATAATAAATTTATCAGTCAAGAATTTCCAGAACTGTATGTTTGCCGGATCTGGCGCTGGCAGCCTGAAGCACTGTCCTAATAGCCTTGGCTATCCTGCCCTGTTTGCCGATCACCTTGCCTATATCGCCTTCTGCAACGCGAAGTTCCAGAATAGTTGATTTTTCGCCTTCAACAATATTAACCTGCACTTGGGATGGGTCGTCAACCAGAGACTTTGCCAAGTACTCAATCAAATCTTTTTCCATTTTGCAGCCTATTTTACCGTGACATTCTTTTTGTTAAAAATTCTGCGAACTGTATCACTGACAATTGCGCCTTTTGCAAGCCATGCCTTGGCTTTTGCTTCGTCAAAAACAATCTGCTTGTCTTCCGCTTCTATGGGATGATAATAGCCGATTTCTTCGATGGTTTTTCCGTCTCTGGGCGCCATCTTGTCCATAACTACGATACGGTAGTAAGGGCGTTTTTTTGTTCCAAATCTCTTGAGCCTGATTGTTGCGCTCATATAATCCTCCTGTTCCGGGAAAACTGCCGGAATATAGAAAGTGTAGAGTTTTTTAAGCCTTTTGACAAGTGCAAAAAAGCCTATTGACAAAAAGCCGGATTTTGCATACTTTTTAACCAGCTTAATTATTTTAGGCAGAAATTTTATTAGGAGTATAAAAAATGAAGAGAATTGCGATTTTGTTTTTAGTTTTTGCATTAGCAGGAACAACCGTTATGGCGCAAGACGGTATGAAAGTTGGCGTCGACTTTGGTATCATGGATCTTGATTATGCAAGTGATAGTGGAGTTATCAGGCCTGTTTTTATTTACGAAACATCCTTTGATGACTTTGAGCTTTATGTAGAAGCCGGTCTTCCTTTCTGGATGTCGCCAGAAGTATGGCTTGGTCTCGATGCACAGGTAAAGTTTACCTATAACATGGATTTATCCGGTTCTAAACTCGCGTTATTTGTAGATAGTCATACATTAATTCCTTTTATGAATAATTGGACAATGTCTACAAATTTCTTTAATGAAAATTTTGGCTATAGTACTGCATTGACATTATGGCTTATTCCTGGCGCAAAATTTACAATGGATATGGATTTTGGCGATCTTTATTTTGAAGCTACACTTCCAAGTTTACTTGTAACTCCTGGTACAACACGCATATTACTTTTCCTTACTGCCGGTTTAGACATGGATTCTTTTGGTTTTGGTGTGACTGTTAATAACGCAATTTCTCCAAACGCAGATTTCTTTCGATGGCTTGATATTTTCGGACATTTAGAACTTGATCCGGTTTATATCGGTCTGAATGTTTCTATCCCGCTTGTAGACGGTGGTATGGAGTGGATTGGTATGGAAATCACACCGGAAGTAAGATTTGGTCTTGATTCCGGTCTGTCATTCTTTGGTAAGCTTCCTATTTCTGGAATAGGCACAAATGATTATATTGGTACAAGTATCGGTCTTATTCTCGGAGTGAGATTCGAACTCTAGTTCCTATTTTTGAGTTTATAAAGCCCTCTTACGAGGGCTTTTTTTTTCGTCATTATACTGGTAGGATACTATATGGAAAAAATAAAAAGTTTCGAAGTAGACCATCTAAGGCTAAAACCCGGTCTTTATGTTTCACGAACCGATGATTACGGCTCACTGACAATAACAACTTTTGATCTTCGTTTTAAAGAACCAAATAAAGAACCTGTTATGGATCCGCCAGCAATGCACACTATCGAACACCTCTGCGCCACTTTTCTGCGTTCTCACAATGAATGGAGCCAAAAAATTGTTTACTTTGGTCCAATGGGCTGCCGTACCGGTTTTTATACAATTTTAGAGGGTGAATACAAATCTGCAGATATCCTCCCCTTAATGAAAGAAATGCTTGACTGGATCGCAAAGTTCGAAGGTCCCATCCCCGGCGCTTCTGCCGAAGAATGCGGCAACTGGCGCGAACAGAATATCGACATGGCAAAATGGGAATGCGGCAGATATGCGGCTCTTCTAAAAAACGCTAAAAAAGAAAACCTCGAATACCCCAGCAATGTAGTATAGCATTTAAATTAATTGCATAGTTTTTGGCTATTATCAAGCAAGACGTTCTTTTAATGCGTCTTGGAGAACTCCGGAAAAATTAATACGTTCTTTTTCTGCGGCGGCATTCAACCAATAAGGAATTGACAATGTTTTTTTTACAAAACGGGTTTGACTTTTTATATTTTCAATATCTGCTACAATTAACATCACTTTATCGCCTTTTAATGTGTCTATATTAGACGGGCTGGGAAGGCTCTCTCCTTTTTGTAATGCTACTTCAATCCTGCTCTCTAAAACATCTTTAGCCATAACAACCGCTTCTTCCAATGTAGAACCGCCTGTATAGCAAGGTTGAATATCTGGAAAATTAACAAAATAGCTGTCATCTTCTTTTACAAATATTGCCGGATATGTGTATTTCGTTTTCATATCATATCTCCTTATTTCAATCCTGCGTCAGTTAATATTTGATGATATAAACCTTTGCCAAGTTCTTTGTGGTGGTGCGGGACAATAGTATATTTATCACCTTTAACCATATGGTAATGACTGCCTCTGCTTACCTTTAGAATGGTAAAACCATTTTTCTTGAGCTTTTTTATCATTTCTACACCTGTCATATTTATCCTGTCTTTATTAAATAATAACACGTAACTTACGTATTGGCAAGAGCTTGTAACGGTAATTTCTCTTGATATTCCCTAAATTGCTGTTCTTGTGTACAATACCCGTATGTCAGAACTAACAGAATACACAGGCAAAGCAACGATGGAAAAAATTACCTCGCTGGCAAAGCGCAGGGGATTTGTTTTTCAGTCATCGGAAATTTACGGAGGCCAAAACGGCGCGTGGGATTACGGCCCGCTTGGCATAGAACTTAAAAATCGCATAGCAGGCGCATGGTGGAAAGAAATGACCCAGCTTCATGATAATATCGTGGGGTTAGATGCAGCTATATTGATGCATCCGCGCACCTGGGAAGCTTCGGGTCACGTTGAAAATTTTACCGACCCATTAGTCGATTGTAAAAAATGCAAATCACGTTTTCGCGCGGACATGATCCCTGAAGAAAATATAAAAGAAAAAAAATGCCCCGATTGCGGCGGTGAACTTACCGACACTCGCAAGTTCAACCTAATGTTTAAATCAAATATTGGACCTGCGGAAGATACCGCTAGTATTATTTATCTTCGCCCGGAAACCGCGCAGGGTATATATGTAAATTATAAAAATATTATTCAGTCCAACAGAATGAAAATTCCGTTTGGCATTGCGCAAATTGGAAAAGCTTTCCGAAACGAAATCGTTACCAAAAACTTTATTTTCCGCACATGCGAATTCGAGCAAATGGAAATGCAGTACTTTGTTAAACCCGGCACTGACGAAGCTGAGTTTAACGAATGGAAAAAACAGCGCTGGGCGTACTACGAAAAACTCGGCGTAAAAATGGATCACCTGCGCTGGCACCAGCACGGACCCGATGAACTTGCGCATTACGCAAAAGACGCTTACGACATTCAGTACTTGTTCCCGATGGGCTGGCGAGAACTCGAAGGCGTGCACAACCGCACCGATTACGATCTTGGCCGTCACTCCGAGTACTCGGGCAAAGATATGCAGTACATCGATCAGGACAACAACAACGAACGCTACACACCGTACATTATCGAAACTTCCGCAGGGCTTACCCGTAATGTGTTAATGATTCTCTGCGACGCCTACGACGAAGAAAAAGTCGCTGACAAGGGTGACGCAGACGATATCAGAACAGTTCTTCGTTTTCATCCTAACCTTGCGCCGATTACTGTTGCAGTACTGCCGTTAATGAAAAAAGACGGGCTTGCAGAAATGGCGCAGGACATTCGCAAAGAACTGCAGGAAGATTACGCTACCGATTATGATCAGGCAGGCGCAATTGGAAGACGCTACCGCAGACAAGACGAAGCAGGTACTCCATTCTGCGTTACGGTTGATTATCAGTCCAAGGAAGACGGAACTGTTACACTGCGCTTTAGGGATTCTATGGAGCAGATACGTGTGCCAAAAGCAGAGCTTGCCGCACGGCTAAGGCAAGAAATAAAGAACTATAAAAGAATAAAATAGTTTGGAGGATCTAACCACCAACCACACGAACTTGCTGTTTGATATCTACATTATAGTTCGTTTGGTTCGTGGTAAAAATTCTTAATTATGTCTTTCTTAACCGTTTGCCTAAACCCCACTCTTCAAAAAACTCTCTGCTTCCCGTCAATTACTCCCAACGCAGTTAACCGCACTGGAGTTCACTACCTTGATGTTAGCGGTAAAGGTATCAATGTTACCCGTGTTCTAACTCAATTAGGAAAAAAAGCAGTGCACCTTACCCACCTTGGTTGTGAAATGCGTACGCTGTTTTTATCGCTGTGTGAGCAAGACGGACTTGCGGTAAACTGGGTAGAAAGTAATAGTCAAATCCGTTTTTGCTATACAGTCATCGATGAAAGCAGCGGCGAAGTCACAGAGCTCGTGGAGGAAGCAGAACTAGTAAGCCCTCAAACTGAAACACACCTTCTTGAGAAATTCGATAGCCTACTAGAAGACGCTTCACCTCTTAATTCTTCTTCTCTGCGTTCTCTGCGCCTTGGCGGCTTTGCGAGAAATCTTTCTTGCGTCATCATCTCCGGCACAAAGGCGGCAGGCTACTCTGACACTGTAATACCCGATATAGTACACAAAGCAAAAGAGAAAGGACTGCGAATAATTCTCGACATAAAAGGCAAGGATTTAATTGAGAGCTTAAAATACGAACCGGATGTTATAAAGCCAAATATCGATGAGTTTATTGAGACATTTGGACTTGGTAAGGAATGTCCGCGCAAATCCGCGAAAATCCCTTCGGGCTTCGTCCGCGGACTAATGTTAGAACTTGCGCAAAAACACAGATGCCGCATAATTCTAACCAATGGCAGTAAGAAAATACTGACTGCGGACAAGAACAACTACAATGAAATCGACCCGACCGCCTGCGCCGCAAGAGCCGTTAACACCACCGGCTGCGGAGACGCTTTTACAGCAGGACTTGCGGCTGCATTGGAGAGCAAAGCGGACATTAACACAGCAATAAACGAAGGTATCCGCTGCGGCGCGCTGAACGCAGCTCTTCTAAGACCTGGGGTTATAATGTGAGGCATAATATATATGATTGAATACTTTAATTTTTATTATTTTTTATATATAACATTTGCTATTGGGCTTTTAACAGGGCTTTATTTTTTACTGCGAAATAAAAGCAAAAGAACCGCTACCATTGTAATATTCATCCTTTTTCTTTCCAACTTTATTCTGCACTTTTTAAAACTCGTTTTTAATTATTATCAGGAATGGATGCCTTACGCAATAAGAACAGTAACACCCGAGAATATCTGCGCGGTAAGTGTTTTGGTTTTTCCCTGGTTTTATCTTTCTAAAAAAAATATTTTAAAAGACTATATGTTTTATCTGGGTATAATAAGCGGTCTTGGCGCAACCTTTATTCCCATTGATGTAATAGACTGTAGTCCCTTTGAGTTCGAAACAATAAGGTTTTATTTTAGCCATGTGCTCTTATGGGTGGTTCCTCTGCTCATGGTAATGCTAAAACTGCATACCCTTGATTACAAGCGAATCTTTAAATTTCCTTTTTTGCTGTATCTAACTTTATGTATAATCCTTGTAAACGAAGTAATTTTGACCGGCGCAGGGTTTATACATATAAGACATTTATACAGCAATGAGGTTCGCAACAGTTCGATGATATTTGGACCATTAGTAGAAGTTGAGTTTATAGGCAAGCTCTTTACAGCCCTGACACCCAAATTATTTTTAACAGTACCAATAGGTCCAAACGCGGGAACGCCTTATTACTGGCCTATAGTTTGGCTGATAATTCCTTCTTATGTTTATTTCTGCATAACTGCATTATTGCTGTCCCTGCCATTTGAGTTTAGGAATATTAAAAATGATTTATTTAAGTTTGGACAAAAAATTACCAAAATATGGAAAAAAATACTGCACTATAATACCGCCAATTACACCGACAATAAGACCAATAATAACGTTTGTAAAACGGCGGAATAAATATTGCTTTTTTGCCCATTGTATCTTTGGAGATTTAAAATAATCGTTTTCAAACTGGTCTATAAGCTCAGATGTTTTATACCAATTATCAAACGCACCGTCAATTTCTTTTTTCCCCTCATATAATCTGGCTTCTTTCGCAAGTATAATAATTTCTGTCCTTTTGCTTAATAATGAAGGCCAAAACATCCCATTGTCTATTAAATGCAAATCGGCTTTCATTTTTAGTAATTTTTCATAGTCTTTATTATGATATTTTAATTTTAGTTTAAACGCATCCAACATTCCGCGTTTGAGATGTGAAAACGCCCTATCGGCGCATTGGCTCTCTTGTTCACCGTCAATGTGAAATCTTTTTAAATGGTCAAAAGCTGAGTGTATCTCAAACAATAGCTCCACCGGTAAGGTGTTTTCTCGTGCTTCTATTTCACTATATAGTATTTTTACTTTTTCATTGTAAAAGTTATAAACATCTTTTTCTGTCATTTTGAATGCGCAAGTATCTTGTCGATCTCCTTGTTAATTTGTTCCGTAGTGATAATATTATCACGCAATACATTTCCCCGGCCTATCACCGGAAACTCAGTTGTAAAAGAGAATTTTTTCTTGTTTTTTTCTTCCAAAAAATTCCTCAATTCGCCCGGCGAACTTTTTCGTATTTCTTCAACCGTTAAGCCAACTGATTTTTCTGCATTTTTCTCAATTACGGCAAATGGCATTAAATTGACTCCTTGCTGTCAGTTTATAACAAATTTGAAAATAAAACAATCAGTATGTATAGAAAATTTCACTCCCAGTTAATTTTCGGCATATTTTTAGTAAAATACTCATTTTAAGGGTAAAGAACAGACTCTTAGTTATTCGTTAAACTCAGCAGTTTTAAC
The DNA here is from genome assembly GCA_009784935.1 of Treponema sp. Lineage (GTDB taxonomy): Bacteria > Spirochaetota > Spirochaetia > Treponematales > Breznakiellaceae > WQXQ01. Next base: position 110,999 of record WQXI01000002.1, on the reverse strand, counting down.
TGCCATGCTCGCGGCTTCGTCAAACTCGCTGTGCAAAAGATGAACCGCAATGTGATCCAGCGCAGTATCGATATGGTGCGGCCATACTTTCTGTTTAATGTCTTTTAAGGCAGCTTTTGCTGACTGCTTATCAAGCACATCGCAGGATGATTTTATATTTGCAAGTTTTTCGCTCAAGTATGCCAAATCTTCGCTTGTAAGCGTAACATCCATCCCTTCGCCTTCTGGTTTGTACTTTATAACTAAAGACTTTAATGAGTCTATAAATGAATGGGTTTTGTCCGTTAACAGAGCAAAGTTTCGATCTTTGCCGGCAAGTTCCAGTTTAAACGCAATCTCGGACAATTTTCTCTCGCCCACATTGGCAAGAGCGCTTTTAATGCCGTGGACAGTAATAATGTATATATAGATTTCATCATCGGTAAGTTTATCAATTTTTGCATTTAAACCTTCCAAAACACTTATAGCGCTTGCTGCGTCTCTTACAAAAGACTTAATAATATCAACCGAGCTCACTTTGCCTTGTCCGTCATCTTTTTGTTTTCTTTCTCTCTGTTCGCTCCGTGCGGCATCTACAACTTCTTTTGGCTTTTTGTTTCGTATGTATTCATTTAATATAAGGTTTAACTGGCGCGAATCGATGGGTTTGGAAATAAACGCGTCAAAACCGTGCTGTAAAAACATTTCTTCCCGTCCGATCAGAGCATTGGCAGTCAACGCGATAATGTTGTTTTTATATCCAAATTCGCGGATAATTTTTACAGCTTCTATTCCGTCCATTTTAGGCATCATATGATCCATAAAAATTATATCGTATACATTACCGCTCTTTACAAAATCAATAGCTTCGTAACCGCTTGTAACCGCATCAATTTTTAATCCATACGGCGCAAGCATGCCTTTTGCGACATAAATATTCGATTCGACATCATCAACAATAAGAACGCTGCCGTAAGGCATGTATTCGCGCAGAAACTGTGTTTTCTTTGTAATCGCAGTGCTCTGAAAATTAAACTTTCTTAAGTTTTCGGACAGCTCAGCTCCGCATACGGCAGTACCTATACGCTTCTGCGGAATGTATACGCTAAACACCGAACCTTTGCCTACTTCGCTTTCTACAGTTATTCTGCCGTTCATTAAATTGACAAGGCGCTGTGTAATACTCATACCAAGACCAGTCCCGACAGTAGTGCGGTTCGCTTCAATATTAAATCTCGTGTACTCGTCAAAAAGTTTTTCTACCTGTTCGGCTGTCATACCCTGTCCGGTATCGCTGATACGAAAAACGATTGTCAAATCGTCATCATCAATGTTTTCGGAATAGACAGAAAATTTGACATTGCCTTCGTTTGTATACTTAAATGCATTAGAAAGAATATTGTTTAACACCTGTTTAATACGAAGTTCATCGCCGAACAATTCTATCGGCGTTTTTTTATCTACGTCAATAAACAATTCGATTGGTTTGCTTTCGTAGCGCAGGCGGATCAACTGAGCGGTATCATTTACAAGGCTTGGAATATCATATTTTATAGGAGCCAATTCCAATTTGCCTGCTTCAATTTTAGAGAGGTCAAGAATGTCATTGATAATATTTAACAGCAGATCTCCGGATTCATAGATTTTCTGAAAAGCCTCTTCTGTATCTGCCGAGAGCACTTCGTCACGCAGTTGAATTTCGGCAATACCCAAAATTGCGTTCATAGGAGTGCGTATCTCATGGCTCATAATCGCAAGAAACGCGCTCTTATAGCGGCTGCTGTGTTCGGCAAAATCTTTTGCGGCAATAAGTTCTGTCATATCAACAGAGTGCTGAATATGAACTGTTTTATTATTTGACCAGCTTATATACCTGTCCGTGTTCCGGTAAATATGATTTGTCAAAGAGCTATGCTCTTCCCACACAACTGCTTTTTCCGGATCATTATCCAATTGATAACAAGGGCAAAAATCACATCTTTTATCCAAATCTTTTTGTAAAACCTTGTAGCACAATTTTCCAACGCAATCACCTTCGATTCCGTAATGTTCCTTCATTGTATTATTCATAAAAAGAATTTCGCTCGTAGCCGGATCTGTAACATAAATCATCGTATCCAGCCCGTTCATAATATTGCCAATGTTGGCAAGCGTATTCTTTTCTGTTATTGCTTTATGAGCTATTTCGTCGGCATCCTGAATTTCTTTCATCATGCCTTCCAGCTGGCGTTCGACAACTTTGGAAATAAATCTTGCAATTAATATACAGGCAGTTAATACCACAAGCGTTATTAATATACCGCTGACAATAAAAAACCATATTTTATTGGTTTCTTCTATTGTAAAATAAGCCTTGGAGAGCATTCCTACTACTTCGTCATATGCGCCGAACACAGGGAGAAAGACAGCGATTGCGTTTTTATCCAAAAGCTGCATTTCTCCGACATACTGCTCCCCTGAAAGCACTATATTGCTGATTTCTTCCGGCGCTTTTGTGCCTAACGCGTATGATCCATCATCGTTTAAAAGTGTTGTAGCAATACGCTCGTCGTTAAGGAAAACTCCTATATCACACTCTGTAAGCCTTTTTATTCTATGGGTAAACTCCGGATCATCCAGCCTGTACCCAAGAGATACAACGCCGAGCAAATTATTATCGGCATCATAAATCGGCGCGCCCGCATATGCGCCAAGACGCACAGTTACGCCCTGCGCTACATAAGATTCGCTGTTTCCCCGCAATGCCTGTTCTACATGAGGCAGATGAACAAGACTGTCGCCGTAAATATACGGTTCATGGGTTCTTATTAAAACAGTTCCGTCATAATCAAGAATCGTACAGTAATCAATTTTAGCCAAAACCTGAAGAGCTCTAGATGTACTAAGAATTTTTTCCCGATCATTAAAACTCATAGCTTCTATCAGGTCGGGATTAATAGCGATACCAAGAGCGGCAATATGCGCGTTTGCTTTTAAATTATCAATTTCGTTCTCTGCAACCATCGCGGCGACATTTATTTTATTATATATCGCGTCGTTTAATTCCCTGTTATAAAGGAGAATAGAAGAGACAAGAACAATAATACAGCAGCCAATTGTAAGGGCAACCATTGGGATTAATATTTTATTTCTAATATTCATATAAAATTCCAAATAAAATTATAGCATTGATTGTATAAAAACGCCACTTGTTCAATACATTTAATTTTGGCATAATAAAACAATGTCAGATTCACTGGATTCCATCTTTATTTCTCTAAAACAAGCGCAGGCGAAACTTGCGGTACAAAACCGCGCGGAAAAGGATAAAGCGCTTGCCGCCGCCGCTGATCAAATAGATAAAAACAGAAAAGCCATTCTAGAAGCGAACGCCCGTGATGTCGAAAAAGCTCGCAACAGCGGAATGAAAGAAAGTCTTGTGGATCGCCTGCTCCTAAACGACAAACGAATAGACGGTATAATCGAAGGAATCAACATAGTAATAAGACAAGAAGACCCAATAGGCAAGGTGCAGACAGGCTGGACCATTCCTAACGGTTTACAGATAGAAAAAGTTACAGTACCCATGGGAGTGGCGGCAATAATTTATGAATCACGCCCCAATGTTACAGCAGACTGCGCCGCTCTTGCCTACAAAGCCGGCTGTTCGATTCTTTTACGCGGCTCTTCGTCTGCGCTGGAATCCAACAAAGAACTGGTCAAAGCTATCAAAGCGGGACTAACCGCAGGCGGCGGATTAGCCGACGCTGTCGCTCTTGCGCAGTCAGGCAGCAGAGACGAAGTTGACGTAATACTCAAAGCGCGCGAATATATCGACGCTGTGCTCCCGCGCGGAGGACATGACCTGATCCGCCGTGTCGTAGAAAACGCGCGCGTTCCTGTAATCGAAACAGGCGAAGGCAACTGCCACATTTATATTGAACCTTCGTTTTTAGAAACCGGGGCAGGCATTAATACCGCAATTGAGATTATCTTAAACGCAAAACTGCAAAAACCCGGCGTATGCAATGCAGTAGAGACTCTGCTTGTACACAGAGACGCATTAAATACGCTCATGCCAAAAATAGCGGCTGCTCTAACAGGCAAATGCGAACTGCGATGCGACAGTGAATCAAAATCGGCAATCGGCGCAGCGCCTGGCGCTATACCTGCGGGACTTGCGTTAAAAGACGCGGCAGAAGAAGACTGGGGAACAGAGTTCCTTGACAATATCCTCGCTGTAAAAACTGCTGCCTCATGCGAAGAAGCAATAACTCATATCAACAGGTACGGAACAAAACATTCAGAGGCTATTTTAACAAACAATTTAAAAGCCGCAGAATTATTCCGCGCGCAAGTCGACGCAGCCTGTGTGTATGTAAACGCTTCGACAAGGTTTACAGACGGCGGAGAGTTTGGTTTTGGCGCGGAGCTTGGGATAAGCACTCAAAAGTTTCATGCAAGAGGACCAATGGGGCTTGAAGCGCTTACAACAATAAAGTACCTTGTAACAGGAAGCGGTCAAATACGCGTTTAGGAAACAAAATGATCACAAATTTAATAGCAGACGCAAGAAAAATAGTTATAAAAATCGGCTCCAATACACTCGCAGACATAGACGGAAAATTCAACTTTTCGTTTCTTGATGAGTTTGCAGAACAGGCTGCAGCTCTTATAAAAAAAGGCAAGCAAATTGTTGTTGTTTCTTCCGGCGCGCAGGTAGCCGGTCTTTCTGCAATGGACAAATGGGCGCGCAAAAAAGACATTCACTACAGGCAGGCATTATGCGCAGTGGGACAGGTACAGCTTATGAAGGCATGGCGGCGCGCGTTTGAACCGCACAGTCTTCATATTGCGCAGATACTTTTAACGCGCGAAGATTTTAACGACGCAAACAGAACATTAAATATGCGCAATACTCTCTTTACGCTTGTTGACGAAGGAATAGTCCCTATCATAAACGAGAACGATACAGTCTCTGTAGAAGAAATAAAAATCGGCGATAATGACACTCTAGCCGCGCGCTCTGCAATTCTCTGGAGCGCAGACTTATTAATTCTTTTAAGCGACATTGACGGACTATTTGATAAAAACCCAAAAGAGTTTACTAACGCTGCGCTCGTCGAAGAAGTAAAAGACATAAGTTTGATAGAAAAGAATATTACGATAGGCGCGGCAAATAGTTTTGGCACAGGCGGCATAGCGACAAAATTGGATGCGGCAAAATTATCTTTATCTTACGGCATTCCTGCAATTCTTACAAACGGCGGAAAACCCCGCTGTATAGAAGCGCTCGTCTCCGGCGCTCAAAAGGGAACAGTTTTTCTCGGATAACTCTTTGCTGGAACAGGTGCGCTAGCTTTCTTGGGCGGTGCGCCGCTATGCGTCGCTATCCTGACTTTCTCTTTTTGCTTCTGCGCGGTCTTTGATGTCAGCAATACCGATAAATACAGCAACAATACCAAGCAGAATCGCCACTACAGGAACGCCGCCTTTAAGAAAGTTTAATACATGTTGTCCCCATCCAAGCCCGGAATATTCGATACCGCAAATCCCCTGCGGCAGGATCGCATAAACTGCGGCTGCAATGACAATAATTCCTATGACTGCTGATTTCATAAATCTCTCCTTGATTGTTTGTAAACCATTATCGCAAATGCGCTTATAAAAAAGGTCATGCGTACTACAGGCAGAATAAACGATAAAAATCCGTCGCCCACTATGCCAAAATCCTTAAGAACAGAATAAACTGTTTCGATATATGCTACAATAACTCCAAAAATAACCAACATCCATGCTGCATCTCTTATCTTAGGCCACAACAAAATAGCCAAAAATGCGCCAATTGCACCAAGAATGAGCTGACTAGAAACAAATATCATTTGTCCTGTGTCCATAAATATATTATCTTTTATATAGAGGGAAAAATCAAGCCATGAATGAAGAATTAAAGGAGCGTCTTGGACAGCAGGAACTAATATCCGAAATCTCAAGAAGTTTTATTTCTTCTGACAATACGCAAATGCTGGTAAACAAAGCAATTGCCAAACTGGGGAACTATTTTAATGTTTCCAGCGTTGCGATTTACTGTTTAGATGATCAAAACAAGGATACTGATTTAACATACCATTGGTCTGCAGACCAAAGTTCTAAAGACTGTAACTCTGAAGACATTAAAACGCCGGATAGAATAAAGCTGAATGTACACGAACTCATAAAAACATGTTTTCCCGAAAGACTATACGACAACTCCACACTGCCGGTAATTTCCTGTGTTGATACAGCGGCAAGCAAAACAAGCAGTTTTTGCAGATTTGTAGACGATAATGTTTCTGCCTTTATCTGCGCTCCGCTTTATGTAGAAGGTAAATTGTGGGGTGTGTTAATAATAGAACAATGCAAAACGCCGCGCGAATGGACAGATAACCAAAAGAGCTTTATTGCGGTTGCGGCAAGCACGATAGCAGGCGCGATTATGCTTGATACATACAATACAAAATTAAAAAACGCTGTCACAGAGCTTACAGCAGCCAGCAAGGCAAAGAGTGAGTTTCTTTCTAACATGAGCCACGAAATGCGCACCCCAATGAATGCGATAATTAACATGACTGCAATTGCAAAAAAAACCCATGATGTAAAGCGAAAAAATTATGCATTGGATAAAATAGGAGATGCTTCGACACACTTGCTTGGGGTAATAAACGATATATTGGATATGTCAAAAATAGAAGCCAAAAAGTTTGAACTTGTGCCTGTAGAGTTTAACTTTGAAAAAACAATCAATAAAGCGGTAAATGTAGTTAACTTTCGTGTGACAGAAAAACATCAGAAACTAACAGTACAAATCGATAAAAATATTCCAAAAATAATGATAGGCGATGACCAGCGTATTTCGCAGGTTATAACAAATCTTCTCGGCAATGCGGTAAAATTTACCCCTGAGAAGGGTTCTATCAATTTGAATACACAATTCCTCGGCGAAGAAAACGGCGTTTGCACAATAAAAATTTCTGTAACAGATACAGGAATTGGAATAAGTAAAGAACATCAAACGCATTTGTTTCAGTCTTTTCATCAGGCAGAATCCAGTACTTCGCGTAAATACGGCGGCACAGGGCTTGGACTTTCTATTTCAAAAAGCTTTGTAGAAATGATGGGGGGAAAAATCTGGGTGGAATCGGAAAACAATAAGGGTTCTGCTTTTTCGTTTACAATGCAAACCCGCCGCAGTCAAAAGAATGATCAACAACAAGATATATCTATAAACGAAGAAAAGAAGCAAATAAAACCCGTGCCGGCAATAGAAGATTATTCTGAATTCAGAATTTTGCTTGTAGAAGATATGGAAATAAACCGTGAGATTGTACTAATGCTTTTAGAATCGACCAAAATAAATATCGACTGTGCCGAAAACGGACTGCTGGCTGTAGAAATGTTTATAGATGAACCATATAGATACAATATAATTTTTATGGATATTCATATGCCCGGCATGGACGGCTACGAAGCAACGCGCAGAATAAGAATGTACGAAGACAAAATCCGCCAAAATCCACTTAGATTGAAGGATAACCCTAACCCAGATTTAACCAATGACAGTATGGAGTTTGCGAAGCAAGTAGAAGACAGCACGAGTTTCACCTACGGTGAAACTCGCAGCAATAATTGGAATCCGCATAGGCGGATTCCAATTATTGCAATGACCGCAAACGTGTTCAAAGAAGACATCGAACACTGCCTAAAAGCAGGCATGGACGACCACCTCGGAAAACCGCTGGATCTGGAAATTATTATGGAAAAGCTGAATTTTTACCTTAAATAGCAAGTTGATTAACCGCAAAAGTAATGACCTGCCTTAATTCGTCAAGGTTTTTGCGCTTTAAAACTATCAGCTGAAAAATAGCGGATTCTAAAAAACTAAAGAGGTAGTCGTGGGTAACTTTTACATTGGTTTTTTTTAATTCGCCCGATTTAATGCCCTCTATAACCATAGAAGACAGAATACGATGAATCCTTACTGTTTTGCGGCGGACCTTTTCTTCTGGATCAAGGTCGCTCTTGGAAATATGCAGAAGATAATCGAGAACGATAGAAAGAAGCTGCCTGTTTTGCTCCAGCTGTTTAATAACCGCCAAAAGCACTTTGGTGATTTTATCTACGCTGTTTAATGAATCATTAGAACGAATGTCATTAATTTTATCTTCGACATTCGATAAAAGCTGTTTTATGCTAAAAGAAAAGATTTCTCTTTTATTCTTAAAATAGAGATATAATATGGTTCTTGTTATCCCGCACTTGTCGGCAATTTTCTGGAAGGTGGCGTTTTCAAAGCCGTCATCCATAAAAACAACAAGTGCTTTTTCTAAAATCTTTTTTCGTCTTTTATCGTGCTCGACTGCCAGAGCCATTTTTTCTCTCCAATTAAAAAACTTTTATTTATCGTAACTCTATTGTAACTCATATTGATAAAAATAGGAAGGAATAGCGCCATTGCTTATTTCCCGGCAAGAATCCGCCTTTTTACCGTAAAAACTTTCAAACCCGCTGTGGTCGGTAATAACGGCAATTTTCCACCCGGGAAAACGCTGCTGCAAACCCGCCATCTCCTTGTAAATTTCTTCTGCCATGGACTGATCCCCTAGCCGCTTCCCGTAAGGCGGATTTGTAACAAGATACCCTTCATCAGTGTACGGCGATATGGCTTCCTTCATAGAACATACCTTTAAATCGATTCCAAGGCTTTTTGTGTCAGGATGACGAATCCCACGCTGAGGCTCTTTTCCTTCGGCAATATCCCTAAGACGCGCGATATTGGATGAAGCGATCGACACAGAACGAAGATCGCCGTCGCTTCCGGCAATCCTTATAAGCCTTGAGCCGTCAGAATTAATATTTATTTTACCGCGAAACTCTTCTCTTACTGCATTTTCAATTTTTTCGTCAGCGATGAGCATTTGATCTATTGCAAAACGTCTGCCTATCCCAGGCGCAATATCCCATGCGTACATCGCAGCTTCTATAAGAATTGTACCGGAGCCGCAAAACGGATCATAAATGGGAAACTTCCGCTTCCAGCCGGACAATAACAGCATAGAAGCTGCCGTCGTCTCTCTCAGCGGCGCAGCGCCGCCTTCGCTCCTGTAACCGCGTTTAAACAACGGCTCTCCGCTCAAATCAACTAACAGCGAAACAATATCTTTTTCTATGTACACACGCACTTCTGCGGTTTTAACAGTATTCTCGCCCTTTGGAGTAATTACAGGTTCAGGGAGCCTGTTCATGTTATATTTACCGCAAAGGCGCTGCGCCGCTGCTTTATGAACCATTGCCTGTATCGTGGTTTCTGCTTTTAACAAAGAGCGGTTGGTACGGACTTTTGCAACTTTTAATCCCATGCCTTTTGGAACAATTCGTTCCCAATTTACAGCAGAAGCGCCTTCGAACAAAGCGTCAAAATCTGCGGCTTTAAAACTGGCAGTTTCTAAAAGCACACGATCCGCCGCACGAAGACCAATAAGCGCCTGATAAATACCTTTTATATCCGCTTTAAACCGCACCCTGCCGTATAGTGAATCTTCAACTTTAAGATTTAATTTTCTTAGTTCATTGGATACAGCTTTTTCGGCGCCTACAGCGCACAGAGCAATAACGGTTTCTGTTTCATTTTCATTTTTTTTCATTTGTTGAGTATACCACGATTCATTTATTTAGTGCAGGTTACCGGATTATCTATTTGATTAATTTATCTTAATAAATTTATCCGATATCGATAAGAATAGTTCCGTCAGATCAGGATCAAAGTGAGTGCCTTTTCCTTCTCTTATAATATTAACCGCTTCATCATGAGAAAACGCTTTTTTGTACGGTCTTTCGGAGATTAGAGCATCATACACGTCAATAATTGCGATAATACGCGCCGCAAGCGGAATATCGTTTCCCTTTCTTTTTTCCGGATAACCCGAGCCGTCCCATTTTTCGTGATGATAAACCGCAAAAATAAACGCAAAGTCCAAAAACTCCTGTTCTTCTGTTTTTTTCTGAATATTCTTGATTATATCTCCGCCAAGAACAGTATGCATTTTCATTTTTTCAAATTCTTCTTCGCTTAGTTTTCCCGGCTTTCTTAAAATGCTGTCATCTATTGCTATCTTTCCTACGTCATGTAGCTGTGCGGATAAAACCATCTGTTCAATATCCCATGAAAAAGTTTCGCTTTTATAAAGTCCGCTTTCTACAACTGCGTCAATTAGAATTTTTAGATATCCGCTCGTACGGGCTACATGACAGCCTGTCGCGTCATCTCTGCTTTCGACAAGTTCCGCTACAGTTTCTAAGACTGTTTTCTGCAATACTACGATTCGCTGGGTTTTTATAACAACCATTTTTTCGAGATCTTTATTATATTTACGAAGCTCTTCTTTTTTATTTTCTATTTCTTTATTTGCCAAAACCAGATTTTCGTTTAGCCTATTAATCTGGTACGTATTAACAAACGTTCTTACTTTGCTGTTATAAAGAAGGATTTTTGTCACCAAAAGAATTAAAAATATATTTAATACATGCGACTGTACTCCAAAATATTCGTTAATATTCTGGTTTTTACTCATTAATATATACGCTGTAACAATAAAATACAGTATCGCATACGGAATAAAAATCTGCGGTTTAAAGTCCGGCAATAGCGAAAATAAAAATATCGTTACAAAGAATATAAATGGTATTTGCTCGATTGTTCCGGCAGAATTAATAACAAATTCATACAAAATAAAGAAGCTTGCTATAAGTAAATAACAAAAAATCCATAATAATTTTTTTCTGCTGCTTCTGCGGAAAAAGAAAATGCTTAAATTAAATAAGGCAATAACGGCAAGTTCGCTGTAATCAAATAAGCTGAATAATCCGTCAGCCTGCAGATTTTCGTTAGAAATGTACTTAAAAATGACATTAATAAACTTAGCCGCAAGAGCTATGACTGTTAAAAGCCTGATTCTGCGAATACTGTTTTTTAATTGAATATCATCAAATTGATCCTGTAGTTCCGGCGGGACAACTGCAATTAATCTGTTAAATATACCCAAAATGCTTTTCTTCACTTATGTAATAATTTAATAAATTGCCTCTTCTTCGTCAAGCTGTTTTTTTGCTTTTTTCTTTGGATAATTCGAATAAATAGACGATAAGTAATTACACATAACTTTTAGGAGTGATAATGGTATACGGCTACATAAGAGTCAGCACAGATAAGCAAACAGTTGATAACCAAAAGTATGAAATTCAAAAATTTTGTGCAAAAAACAGCATAACAATCGAAAGATGGATAGAAGAAACAAACAGCGGTTCAAAAATACCAGAAAAAAGACAATTAGGCTCCCTGCTTGCATTAGTAAAAGCTGGAGATATGATTATATGCTCAGAATTATCACGTCTTGGCAGAAGCCTTTTTATGATTATGTCCATTTTAAATCAGCTTATGATGAATGATGTTAGAGTTTGGACAATAAAAGACAATTACCGGTTAGGTGACAATATACAGTCAAAAGTACTTGCTTTTGCCTTTGGAATATCGGCAGAAATCGAAAGAGAGTTAATTTCCCAAAGAACAAAGGAAGCCCTTGCGCGAAAAAAGTCAGAAGGCAAAATAATGGGAAGACCCAAGGGAAAAGCACCCCGTTATAAGCTCTTAAACAGGGAAATTGAAATAGAAGCGCTTATGGCTAATCGTACATCCAAAAATGAAGTTGCCAAAATTTACGGCGTTAGTAGAAAAACTGTAGACCGCTTTTTAATAGAAAAAGGATTACCAAGAAAAAGACCGCCTAAAAATACCAGAAATTAAGCCTTTAATTAAAATTAATTATCTGATAATATATAAATATGACAACCCGTGAACAATTAAATTCTATCGCGGAAGAGCGGATTATAATTCTTGACGGCGCAATGGGTTCTGTTATTCAAGTTTTAAATTTAGACGAAAAAAGCTATAGAGGAAGCCTTTTTGCGGATCATCCGGTACCGCTGGAAGGCTGTAACGATTTATTGTGCCTAACAAGACCAGGCGCAATCGGCGCTATTCACGACACCTATCTGGAAGCAGGCGCTGATATCATAGAAACATGCAGTTTTAATTCAACTTCAATTTCACTCTCTGATTACGGGCTTGGGCATTTGTCATACGAAATAAGCGAAGCAGCAGCGAAAATTGCCAGAAGTTCTGCGGATAAATTTTCCAGCGGCAACAAACCCCGTTTTGTAGCGGGAAGCATAGGACCTACCGCAAAAGGAGCAAGTTTATTTCAGGATGTAAACGATCCCGGCAAACGCGCAGTTAATTGGGATGAGCTCGAAGCTGCCTATTATGAAAACGCAAGAGGGCTTTTGGACGGGGGCGCGGACATTTTTCTTATAGAAACAATTTTTGACACCCTTAACGCAAAAGCAGCGCTTTCGGCTGTTAAACGCCTCATTAATGAAAGACAGATCGATATACCTATAATGATTTCTGCGGCTGTTTCCGGCGAAACAGGACGGCTTCTTTCCGGTCAAACCCTCGATGCTTTTTTAGTTTCTGTTATGCATGCTAAACCGTGGTCGGTAGGCGTAAATTGTTCTTTTAATGCGCAAAAACTGCTGCCCCATATTCGTAAATTATCTGACATTGCGCCTTGTCTTGTAAGCGTGTATCCCAATGCGGGTATTCCCAATAAATTCGGCAGATATGATGAAATGCCGGATGTAATGTCAGCGCATATGGAACCCTTTTTTGAAGAAAACCTCGTAAATATAATCGGAGGCTGCTGCGGAACAACCCCTGCTCATATTTCGGAGATTGCTTCAAAGGTATCCCTTTATATTCCGCGCAAAATAACAAAATATGAAGGTTATAATTTTTGGGGTGTTTTTTCTGGTCTCGAACTTTACCGTATTCCGCACAATACAATTCGCCTCGGCACCAACGAGACCTCTGCGGACAAGGATGAACTTTTGGCGGCTCTCTTAAAAGGCGAATATGAAGAAGCCGCAGACATAGCCCGCGATATAGTAGAAGCCGGCTCTTCGATTTTAAATATCGAAGTTTTGGACTCTAAAGCAATTAACAAAGAAAAATTAAATTCTTTTCTGGATTTTTTATTAATAAATCCGTACATTGCAAAATCTCCTTTTTATATAAACAGTCCTCATTTGCCAATTTTAGAAACAGCCCTTAAACGTTTGCAGGGAAAAAGCCTTGCCGGTCCCGTTCACCTAAAAAAAGGAGATGCCGAATTCCTGCAAAAAGCCCGTCTTATCTTAAATTACGGCGCTGCCGTTGTTGTTCAGTTAATTGACGAAAAAGGTCTTGCCGAAACCGCAGAACGAAAAACAGAAATCGCAAAACGTATTTACCAGCTCATAACAGATAGCAACTACCCGGCAGATAATATCGTTTTAGACCCCAATGTAAAAGAAGATGATTCTTTCCGTTTATGGATACATGATAATTGCCCAGGTGTGATTCTTGCGTTATAATATAAATATGTTTAAAAAAGCAATATTGCTGATAATAATTCTTGTTTTAGTCTCAGCAAGCGCTGTTTTTGCCGACAGTTTTCAGTGGGCAGGCATGGGCAGCCTTTTCTATTTTGCCTCTAGCAACCCCGGCGCAGGTCCTGCCGCAATAGTTCCTTCTGTAGGTTTTGCAGCGTCATGGCCTTTGTTCGATATTTTTAGGCTGGAAGTAACAGAAGATATTTATTTTACAAATTATGAATTTAATAAAACTCTTGGCTATCCAATGATTACAGGTCCCGAAAACCGCGCCGCGTTTGTAATTGGATTTTTAACAGCCGCACAATTTACGGCTGTTTTTCCTATCGGTGATAACGGTATTTTAGCGCGCGCTTACGGCGGATTTGCTCTGGATATTCGCCTTGCTATCCGGGCTTTTGGCTTAAATCACCCCGCAGATATTGCGGAGGCACAGGCACAGACTGACGCTATCTTTAGTTATTTCTGGAGCAACGGCAGATTTTTTCTGCCGGTAGTGGGCGGCGGCATGGATTTTCCGGTAAATGATTATTATTTTGCAGGTTTTGATCTTCGTATATGGATTCCTTTATATAGATTATTAACAAATGAGAATATTCCAGCCATAGACGGCTGGCGCATTGGGGTAAGTTTGCGCATAACGCCCCGGCAGAACTCTAGATGAAGAAGCATAAAACAGTAATTTACAAATGTTCCTCCTGCGGCAAAGAAGAGCCAAAATGGCTCGGGCGCTGTCCCGAGTGCGGCGAATGGAACACCTTTTTAGAAACAATAACAAACGAATCAAAAACTTCCCGCAAAGAACCGGGGACAGCAAAAACCCTGCCGCTTGCCGCGGTAGATCCGTCAGAGGGCAAACGAATCGAAAGCGGTATAAGTGAACTGGATCGCGTGCTCGGCGGCGGTATAATGAAACGCTCCTCTATTCTTGTAGGAGGCGAACCGGGTATCGGAAAATCTACATTGCTGCTTCAATTGGCAGAAGCCGCCTTAACAAACGGACGTATATTGTATGTATCCGGCGAAGAATCCGCAGGGCAGTTAAGGCTGCGCGCTGACAGGCTCGGCATTAGTAAAGAAAAAATGCAGCGTATCGAAATCCTTTGTTCTGGAAATTTAAACGAAATAGAAAATACGCTTAATAATATAAAACCGGTTTTAGTTTTAATTGACTCCGCTCAAACACTGTACTCCGAAAACGCAGGCGCGGTTTCTGGTACTGTAAATCAAATGAAGTACTGCTCCTTTGAACTAATCGCGTGGGCAAAAGAACACGACAGCGCGCTTTTATTGACTGCGCATGTAACCAAAGAAGGCATAATCTCTGGGCCCAAAACCCTTGAGCATATGGTGGACACCGTTCTTTATTTTGAACAAAACGATAAGACTTCCGGGTTAAGCGGAACTGCCGACTGCCGTTTTTTACGCGCAGTAAAAAATCGATTTGGTTCTATCGATGAAATAGGCATTTTTACAATGGGCGAAAAAGGACTCTCTCCTGTCGAAGACACAGGCCGAATGTTTTTAGTCAGGCGCGAAGGAGAAATACCGGCAGGGGTGGCAGCAGCCGCAATATTAGAAGGTTCAAGGACTATGCTGGTAGAAGTCCAGGCGCTTTGCATTCCCGCAAAAGGAACAATCAGCCGTGTTTTTTCTGATAAAATTGATTCCGGAAGGGTCTCACGGATTTCTGCCGCGCTGGAAAAGCACTTGGGGCTTAAGTTGTCAGATCAGGACTTATATGTAAACGCAGCAGGCGGAATCCGAATTACCGAGGTTGGAGCTGACCTTGCTATTGCCTGCGCCATTTATTCTGCCCGCACAGGGCTAGTTTTGCCCGCTGAGCTGGCAATTGCGGGCGAATTATCCCTTACAGGCGAAATTCACCCTGTTCGCCGGTTATCCGGAAGAATCAAAACAGCGGCAAATTTGGGGTTTACCGCTTTTCTTGGTCCTGTATCCAATGAGCCGGGACTGCGCCCCGCAGCCAATATAAAAACTGCAATAAAATTAATTTATTAACAAATTTATTAAATTAACTATTGACAATAAATATATAACAGTTTATATTTTTAATAATTGGATGATATTTTAGTTTGAGAAGTGATTATTTTAGCGGATTTAACAAGAAACCGCGCAGTTTAGGGGTTCTGTCTTTGTCGATTGCCTTTCATTTTTTTCCCTTAACAATTATGCATCTATTTTCTCCGAGTTTGGGCAATAAGTCCGGTTCTGGGAATTTGATTCGTTCGCTTGAGCGAGCGTGATACAGGCGTGCCCGGACGCAGTCGCAAATAAATGCTTTTAGCGTTTTTTGTTCCGGGTGAAGGAATTTTCTCAATGGCTAAGAAATTGTATGTCGGTAACCTCTCCTACAACACTACCGAAGATGGACTAAAAAACCTGTTCTCAGGTTTTGGCACCGTCGCATCCGCAAAGATCATTTTCGATCGTGAAACCGGCAATTCCAAAGGATTCGGATTTATCGAAATGAGCAGCGATGAAGAAGCAGCAGCGGCAATCGCAGGAACTAATGGCCGCGAACTTGAAGGACGCCAACTGCGCGTAAACGAAGCGATGGATAAACCACGCCGTGAACGCTCCGGCGGCGGAAACTGGTAAGCAATTACCGGAGACTGTATGGCTTCCTTATGGAGGTCATACAGTCAGTAATTTTTTTCTTTTCTCTTCTGCAGCGATGTGCATTTTTTCCAATTCGTTCATTATCGCATCAGCAACAGCCTGCTTTTTATCTTCGTCATCAGAAGCTGCCGCAAGCGCTTTGTCACGGAATTCATTACTGTTCGTTACAGGGCTTACTGTGGCGATAACAATATCTTTACTTACAGCGTCATTCATCATATCAGTTTTTTGCACATGCAGAACATCGCCGTTTAGAGCAATAAAACAGATATAATCAAAAGACCGAATATATGAATCTATCTCGCGTACTCCCTTTTTAGAATCGGGTTCCCACGGGCGGAAACGTGTACCAGAAGGAAAAACAAGTATTAATTTACCTTTGTATTTGTGCCTTATTAGCGACTTCATTGCGGCGCGGTTTATTGCGTTACTGCGCATTATTTCGGCTTTATCCTTTTCCGGATCGGCGTCCTGCAGATAACGGCTGGGATAAATAACAATTTTAGAATAAGCGCCGGTAAAAGCGGCAACAACAGGATTATCTTCGTTTAGTTTCATTCCTGCCATCGCGATAATAGAATCAGCTATCTCCTTGCCGCGCCCTCCGGCTTTTCGCGTCAGCAGCGAAACAAACGAAAGATCCATATTGCTGTAATGTTCAACAAGCAAAAGGCAGGCTTTTCCTGACTGCGCTTTTTCGAAAAGTTCTTCCAGATTTTCGAGCCCGTCAAGTCCGCTTCCGGGAAGAAGTAAAGGCTCTACCATTTCATCAAGAATGGCAAGAACATCAGGGTCTCCTTCCTGATAAACATTATCTTCGTTGACTACAGTTGTTACCTTAGATGTTTTTAACACCCTTCTAATTTGATCGCTGAATAATTCTGTCAATGTTCCTAACATTTTTGTTTCTTCCATAAATGGTCTCCTAACTTTCAGCTTTTGTTTTTTACTTTTAGCCTTCAGTTTTAATTAATTCAATTATCACTCTGCATGCAGCGCACATTTCACTCACGCTGACCCACTCAAGACGACTGTGAAAATTACGGCCGCCTGTAAAAATGTTCGGCGTGGGAATACCCAACTCCGTCAATCTGGCTCCGTCAGTTCCGCCTCGTATCGGTTTTAAATGCCATTCTATTCCTGTTTTTTGTACCGCTTTTTTCAGCCATTCCAGCACATCAGGATTTTCATCTATCTTGGCTTTCATATTATAGTATTGAGGCTGGGTTTTAACAATGACCTTTCCGCCCGGAAACTGCGCTTCTATTGTTTTGGCAAAAGCTTCAAGCGCGGACAAACGGCGCTCCATGCCTTCTGTTTCAAAATCACGGAGGAATATTTCGATGTTTGCCTTTTCTAAATCTCCGGCAATTTCCATAAGACAGTAATAACCGTAGTAACCGTCGGTAGCTTCTGGGCTTTCTGCGCGCGGAAGAAGAGCAGCAAATGCCGAAGCCATGAGCGCGGCGTTAGCAAGAATGCCTCTTGCGTGCCCAACATGTATCACTTTACCGAGAAATTCAATATTTGCCTTGTAGGCGTTAAAACACTCGCATTCGATCTCGCCAATCGGACCGCCGTCTACTGTAAAGCAAAACGTAGATTTTATTTCTTGGATAGGAAAACAAGGCAGACCCTTGCCTGTTTCTTCGTCGGGGGTAAAAATAATTTCGATTGGTCTTCGCTCAATTTGCGGGTTAGAAACAAAATATTCTACGGCTGCGATAATTTCGGCAATTCCCGCTTTGTTATCCGCTCCCAAAAGCGTTGTCCCGTCACTGTGAATGATCGCCTTTCCTTTTTGTTCTGCCAGACCGGGTTCCTTTGCCGGATCAAGGCTTAAACCATACATAAGTTCGATCTTTTCGCCGTTATAATTTTTAACAAGCTGAGGTTTTACATTACTGCCGCAAACATCGCTTGCAGTATCCAAATGAGCTAGAAACCCGATACAGCGTTCATTTTCTTTGCCTTTAGAAGCAGGTAAACGGGCAATAACATAGCAATTTTCTGTAAGTTTTATATCTGTTAATCCGAGAGCCAAAAGCTCATCGTATAAAACTTTCGCAAGCTCCCACTGCCCCAGCGTCGAAGGGGTCTCAGGAGTGTCCCGGTTACTCTCGGTATCAAAACATACATATTTTAAAAACCTCGGGACAATTAAGTCTGCGATTTTTTGATCATTCATATTTTTATCCTTTGCGTTTTTTTAATTTGTTAATAGTTACAATCAAAATAATAATTCCGCACAACCCGCATAAAATAAATATTATCTTTAAAAATATCGATTTAATTCTTTGTTTAACTTTTTGCTTATTTTCATGTTTTTCCAGTAATAGGCTTTCGACATATTCTGCAATTAATTCGATAGATAATAAATTATTATAATAAATTATCGGGATATAGTCAAAGAAATTTGTATTTTTCTCATAATTATTTTTAATATATTCGGCTGTTTCGTTTGGCAGAATTCCATTGTTTAACTCATAATTAATATTAATATCATTTATTTCCATCCATGGGTAAACCTTGTTATAAGCATCTGTTTGAGAAAATAAATTATAAATTATTTTTTCATACAATCTGTATTGTTCATTGTTTAGTCTATACTCATTAATTAGTATCCCGTTTTTAATCTCAAGAAATTTATAATATTCATGATACATTAATCTAAAATCTCTTCTTCTTATATTATAGGATTCTAATACTTCACCATCCGGTATAATTAACATCCCGTTCCACCAATTAAGATGTACTTCGGACTTTCCTTTAAATGTATTTTTAATAACATTGCTATTATTATAA
This sequence comes from Treponema sp., assembly GCA_009784935.1. Lineage (GTDB taxonomy): Bacteria > Spirochaetota > Spirochaetia > Treponematales > Breznakiellaceae > WQXQ01. The sequence continues at coordinate 92,069 of WQXI01000002.1, read as the reverse complement.
ATATTATTTATATCAATTACATAGAATTTATTATTTTTAATCTCATATAACGCTATATACCTGCGCCACGCTGCTGTTGATTGGCAGACTTCAGGGCGTTTATTCGGATTCTGATAAAAATAACCTTCTAAAGGAAACTGCAATAACGAATGTTTTTTACCGTTGTATAGAAGCATATCCGGGATTTGAGGAGTAGCATATGCTGTATTTACAATAAATATAAAAAATATAATAACAATTGTTTTTCTTTTCATTAACCTACAATCTTTCTCCCCTCATTCGTTCGATATATTCTTTGGGATCCATTTTTTCTTGATTAATAAGTACAGCCAGTTGATCCTTAAGATTTTCGAGCTCATCTGCGGACAAAGAAAAACTATTATTTGTTAATTCTGGAAAAATTCCATTTTTCTTTATTCTTTCTAATTCACTTAATTCTAGGTTAAGACCATTAGTTTCCAAGTTTTGGGAAGGAAAATAAAACGTAAATAAAACTGCTTCGTTTAATAACTGATCAATTATTGGACCATAGGTTCTTTCAAAATACATAGAATAATTGTGTCTTTCGTATAACCCGTCTATACACGACCATGCGGTCGTGTGCCACCATCCAAGCGGAATCCTATCATCACTTGAATCCGATAAATATAAAGTGGAGCCTCTATTTATTTCTGTTCCGCTATTAAGCCAAATATTCCTTATATTATCTGATCTTGATTCCTCGTTAGAAAGAATAATGTATCGCCTATATTGAAAACTATAATCAAACCCTCCACCTGTTGCAAAACTTTTTACAATGAAAAAAGCGCTTTCTATCGTAAAATTTTCATTGTTTTCGTCCTGCCAGAAAAAAGACTTTATCTTAACCCTAAATTCCTGATTTCTCCCGTCATATTGATAAATATTCTCGATATCATAGAAGAAATCTGAGACTTTTAAATCTCGCGTCATTCTATGCGCAGTGCCGTCATTGAATATATTTTGACCATAACAGAATGACAGTGAAAAAATTGCAAATAAAGAAAATATATTAAAAAACTTCATTTTTTTCCTTGCTCAGTATTATACCACAATATAACATATCTGTGTGCCAATCAACATCCAAGATGTTATTTATAAATGACTATGATATTTATAATACCCCTGAATTTTAAAGAAAAAATCTTGCAAATCGAAAAAATACCATATATACTGACATATAACCTTAGGAGGGTATATGAAATTACGAATTTTTAAGCTTTGTATTGTTTTTGTTCTTTTTTCGGCATTGGTTATTACCGGATGTACTACAAAACCGGAACCTTATTCTTTTACAGGCGATAATGTTAGTTCTGCTTATATAATTATTCAATCAAATCTTCACCATGGAAGTCCGCGGTTAAGGCTTATTTCTTATGAAGGAATAAATATCCCAAGACCCAAATCGGGAACTCATTGGGAACCGATTGCTTTCCCGGCTAACAATGCTTTCAGAATTACTCTTTATGCTAATTATGAAGAACAAGCAAGAGTACGTGTCGGCGGGTTTGGCATTTTGGGGGATGTAGTCAATATAGCAGGCGCAGTAAATGAAATCGGCAGAAATGTGGATACTCAAGTTACGTTTAACTGCCCCAGGCTGGAAGCCGGCAAAACATATACACTTGCCTTCTTAAAAGATTCAGGGATTCCGGGCAAAAACAGGTTAGTGCTGACAGATATGGAAACCTCAAGAGTTGTTTATGAGCAGGAGTTTACAGTAACTCTCGGCGGATACAGTACCAGATAAAGAAAATCATCCTATAGTTTGAAGAAAACCGCAAAGCGGTTTTCTTCAGTGAAACAATAGAAACCTTGGCGGTTTCTATTGTTTCACACACCTCTTTTCCAACATTACAAATTTCTGTAAAATGTACGCATGAGGTCAAAAAATGTGTAATTGCGCAGAATTGTTCGAAAATGTAATGAAGGACTTTGCCGGGCAGACAAAAACTAATCCAGCTCAGTATCAGGAATCTTCGTTTCAAGAATCCCAGCTTATTCCTATTCTCCAAAAATTACAGGAAGCGTTTGGATATCTGCCGCAGGAAGTAATTAAAAAACTCTCGGAAAAAACCGGAATATTTGTGTCTCAGATCATGGGTGTTGTCACCTTTTATTCGCAGTTTAGGCTGCAGCCTGTAGGGGACAACATTATAAGGGTATGCTTTGGAACAGCCTGCCATGTTATCGGCGCAGAAAATGTCGCCGACGCTATCTGCCGCGAACTAGAAGTAAAACTGGGTGACACAACAGAAGATAAAATGTTCACAGTAGAATCTGTCGCCTGCCTTGGGTGCTGTTCGCTTGCTCCAGTAATAATGATAAATGAAGAAACCCATGGACGGCTTACCCCGGATTCTGCCAGAAGTGCCATAAGAGAATTTAAGGATAAAAAACATGCGTAAGAAATTATCAAGAATTTTTACCACAGAGTACACAGAGTTTCACGGAGAAAGAAAGATATTAAATCAAAACCTCCGGGCAACTACAGTTGCCAATACTCCGTGGTTAATAAAAAAGGAATTTGACTGATTATGAAAAGAATTATAGTTGGATTGGGGTCTTGTGGAATAGCTGCTGGTGGAACAAAAGTAAAGGAAGTTTTAGAGACTCTAATAAAAGAAAATAAGATTGATGTAAGCCTCGGCGAAACAGGGTGCATGGGCATTTGTTACAAAAACCCATGATCGAAATAGCTGACGATAATGGGCGCACAATCTACGGCGATGTTGATGAGCAAACAGCGCAGAAAATTTTTGAAAGCCACATTATAAACGGCACCCCGTTAACGGACTTTGTCGTGTTAAGCGGTCAGGTAAACGGCCAATGGACAGGCGGCTCAGAAATAAACTTCATAGCGCGCCAAAAGAGAATCGTACTGGAACGCTGCGGAAATATAAACCCAGAATCAATAGATGACGCGTTAAAAACCGACGCGTACAAAGGTTTAGAAAAAGCTGTTAAGAGCATGAAGCCCGAGCAAGTAATAGAAGAAATACTTAAATCCGGCGTTAAAGGCAGAGGAGGCGCAGGCTTCCCAACCGGCATGAAATGGAAGTTTGCTGCAGCGAATAATGCAGACCAAAAGTACATAATCTGTAACGCCGACGAAGGAGACCCGGGAGCATTCATGGACAGGAGTATCCTCGAAGGCGATCCGCACAGTGTAATAGAAGGGCTTATAATCGGCGGTTACGCAATCGGCGCAACAGAGGGATACATTTATGCGAGGGCGGAATACCCAATCGCTATTCGCCGTTTAAAAATTGCGATTAAACAGGCAGAAGAACGCGGATACCTCGGCGATAACATTTTAGGCACCAGTTTAAAATTTCATCTGCACATTAAAGAAGGCGCAGGCGCATTTGTCTGCGGCGAAGAAACCGCGCTCATCGAATCTATAGAAGGGCATAGAGGTATGCCGAGAATAAGGCCGCCTTTTCCTGCGGCGCGCGGACTCTTTGACAAACCGTCAAATATAAACAATGTAGAAACGCTTGCAAACATCGGCTGGATAATCAGAAAAGGCGCCGACGCTTTTACCGCATTTGGAACCGAGCAAAGCAAAGGCACAAAAGTATTTGCGCTTGCAGGAAAAGTAAAAAGAGGCGGTCTTGTAGAAATACCAATCGGTATGACTGTAAAAGATGTCGTCTTTGACATCGGCGGCGGCACAAGATCCGGCAAGCCTTTCAAGGCAGTACAGATGGGCGGACCCTCAGGCGGATGTATCCCTGCTGATAAAGTTGACACTGTCATTGACTACGCAACGCTTGCAGAAACAGGCGCAATCATGGGCTCCGGCGGAATGATCGTCATGGACGAAGATAACTGCATGGTAGACATTGCCCGTTACTTCTTAAACTTTACACAGTCCGAGTCATGCGGCAAATGTACATTCTGCAAAATCGGCACAAGAAGAATGTTAGAGATACTGCAAAGGATCACAAAGGGCGAAGGCGAAGAAGGCGACATCGAAAAACTTGAAACCCTTGCCCAGCAGATAAAAACAAACGCATTGTGCGGACTTGGGCAGACAGCGCCGAACCCCGTTCTTACAACGATTCGTTATTTTAAAGATGAATACATCGCGCACATAAAAGACAAAAAATGCCCAACAAGGCAATGTAAGGCTCTAATCAAATACAACATTGCAGGCAAGTGCACAGGCTGTACATTATGTACAAAAAAATGCCCCGTAAAGGCGATTCACGGCAAAGTAAAAGAATTGCACAAGATAAATCATTATAAATGTACAAGATGCGGAATCTGTAAATCCGTATGTAAGTTTGACGCAATCATTGTGGATTAATTATAGAGGTTAGGAATAAAAATTATGAGTGATAAAATTAACATAACCATTAACGGAAAAACACACACAGCAAAACCGAATCAATCGGTGCTCGACGCTTGCCGCGAAAACGGCGTATCTATCCCTAATCTGTGCAATGACCCAAGACTAAAACCATTCGGCTCGTGTATGATCTGCCGTGTAGAGATCGAAGGCGAACGCGGCGTTCCCCTCTCCTGCGGCGCGCAGATAAGAGACGGCATGGTTATTACAACAGAATCTGACGCAATAAAAAAGCAAGAAAGACCTGCCTTGAACTTTTAGTCTCCCAGCACTACGGCGATTGTACAGCTCCCTGCGTTTTAGAATGCCCTGCGCATACGGATGTTCAAGGTTATATAGACCACATCGCAAACGGCCGTTTCAGAGAAGCTCTCGATTTAATTAAAGAAACAAACCCCTTGCCGATAGTATGCGGAAGAATCTGCGCGCGTCCGTGCGAATCAAAATGCCGCAGAAATATATTCGAAGGCAAAATAGGCATTGCATATTTAAAACGTTACGTAGCGGACTTTGATCTTGATTATCATTACCATTCGCTTCCAAAAAAGAAAGCCGCGACAGGCAAAAAAGCCGCAATTATAGGAGCAGGTCCCGCCGGCTTATCCGCCGCATGGTTTCTCGCGCAGGAAGGTCACAGCGTAACAATTTACGAAAAACACGAAAACCCGGGCGGAATGCTGCGTTACGGAATCCCATCATACCGCCTGCCGCCAAAAGCCCTGGACTCCGAAGTTGACATCATTAAAGAGCTGGGCGTAGAAATTATTTACAATACTGTATTTGGCAAAGACATCACTATAAAAAGTTTAAAAGACGCAGGTTTTAATTCGATACTTCTGGCGATGGGTTCGCAAAGAGGTTATCCGCTTGGAATCGACGGCGAAGAAAACTGCAATAATGTTTTAATCGGCGTAGACTTCCTCGGCGATGTGACATACGACAGACCTCCCGATTTTAAAGACAAAAAAATCGCCGTTGTCGGCGGCGGCAATACAGCGATGGACTGCGCAAGAACCGCAATGCGCCTTGGAGCGGAAAACGTAAAAATAATTTACCGCAGAACATTAAAAGAAATGCCGGCAGACGAAATGGAAATAGAAGAAGCCGAGTACGAAGGTATCGAATTTTCGATTTTAACAAACCCGATTAGTGTTACGCAAACAGGCGACACCATCAATCTAAAGCTAATCAAAATGGAACTTGGCGAACCCGACGCCTCGGGCAGAAGATCGCCTCGTCCTGTCGCAGGTTCTGAGTACAGCATAGAAGTTGACTATGTAATCTCGGCAATCGGGCAGACGCAGGACTTGAGTTTTATAAATGACGACTGCAGAGTAAACACAAACCGTGACTGCCTTGCTGTCGACAAAGAAAACACAATGACCAATATCGAAGGCGTATTCGGCGCAGGCGACATAGTAACAGGTCCAAGGACTGCCATCCTCGCAATTGCCGGCGGAAAAAGAGCCGCATTCGAAATGACTCAATACATGAACGGCGAGTGTATCGTTAAATCCACACCAACAACAAAGTGGCACTCCTCGTTTCTCGAAAGCGACTACAACCACATTAAAGCAAAGAACTATAAGGACATCGACCCAAAAAGTTTTGGAAACATTGCTATCAGCGAAAAGGTAAAAATGCCTACGCTCTCCAAAGAACAGCGCCGGTACAATTTTGACGAAGTAGAACTCGGCTTTTCTAAAGAACAAGCAAAGAGGGAAGCAGCAAGGTGTCTTTCCTGCGGCTGTGCAGACGCTAAAGAGTGCAAACTGCGTTCGTACGCGACAGCTTACGAAGCAAAGCAGTTTGAATACAGCGGCGAAAGCTGCAGCGGCAGTTCCAATAAAGTTTACCCCATCGATGAAAGCCACCAGTATATCGTACGGGACAGAAACAAGTGTATCCTGTGCGCCCGTTGTGTTCGTATTTGTTTAGAAGCTGGAGCCGGCATATTCGGTTTTGTCGGCAGAGGGTTTGATACAACAGTAGAGCCGCCGTTTAGCCTTCCGTTAGGCGAAGAAAAAAACTGCACAAGCTGCGGTCTTTGCGTTTCTACATGTCCGACAGGCGCTCTAACTCCGCGCCAAGGTACAGTACTGCCGACAACAGCTTACACAGATTCATCACATATGGAAAACGGCGGGTTTAAAGTTACAAGTATTAAAGACGCAGTATCGCAGGCGCAGTCAGCGCAAGAGCTGGAAAAAGTCTAACCTATTATACTTTTTTACAGTAATTACATCCAAGAACGTGAATGTGGTTTTTGCGTTCCGGGCGGTCAAACATACGCGAAACAAGATAATCTCTGGTTGTCATTTTATGCCTGCAGATAGGACATCTGCGCGGAACATTATTTTCCAGGCAGCTGCGGCATCCTTTAATATGAACAAGGCGATCCTTGCTTCGCACACCTGTCGCAAAAGCGATTGTTTTTACAAGTTCTCCCCTTAACATTCTAATGGAACACACAGGACAAATCATAGGATCGCCGGGTCTTCCTTTATCTGATAAACCTACTTTTTTTGTTTTACTCCATGGAAGATATGGATACACAGGCGACATAGGACCAAAGAACATATAAAACCCTATCCAAACAAGGATAATGCCGCATATGACAAATAAAAATATTTGAATTATATCTCCCATTACTTGTTATTTTACGGGAAAAACAAAAAATGAACCAGTATCAGCTGTAAAAAAGGTGTATAATAAAAGAATGGCAGTTCTTTATATCATTGGCACACCAATAGGCAATTTAGGAGATATAAGTTTTCGTGCGGTAGAAACGCTGAAAAACGCAGACCTTGTTGCTTGCGAAGATACCCGTCGTACCCTAAAACTGCTTTCTCATCTGGGTATCCGTGTTAAAATGCTGTCTTGCCGTTCTCAAAACGAAGAATTTGCCGCCGAAAAAGTGATAAAAGCCCTAAACGACGGGCAGACAGTGGCTTATGCAAGCGATGCGGGAACCCCGGCGCTGAGCGACCCGGGTGCAGTGTTAGCAAAAGCAGCCGCAGAAGCGGGGCATGATGTAATCCCCATTCCGGGACCTTCTGCCTTCGCTGCGCTTTTGAGTGTAGCCGGAGGAAGAGACAAAACTGTGGTTTTTGAAGGATTTTTGTCCCCAAAACCCGGGCGAAGAAAGAGCCGTCTGCGCGAACTTATGGCATTAGAGGCGGCATTCGTTCTATATGAATCGCCTTTTAGAGTTCTTAAGCTGCTGGGCGACATTGCCGAAATTGACAGAGAGCGTTATATTTGTATAGGAAGGGAAATGACTAAGCTCCATGAGGAGTATTTACGCGGAAAATCGGCAGAAATATTGGAAATTTTGGCTCAAAAAAAGGAACAAATCGGCGAATTTTCGATATATATATCTGGAAATTATTTAAAATAGCTGGTAAACTTATGGGGTAAAGTTGCCGATAATAGAGTATAGGTAGGGTAAGATTATGACAGTAAACAGGATAGGTCATGTAGAACCCATTCTCTCCGGTAAAAGACCCGGAAAGAGTGAACAGGTGGGGGGGAACGACAAGACCGATACAATCAATCTTTCCAAGAACGCAATGGAACAGGCTGAAAGGTATCAGGTTTTGGAACTTATTAGATCCGCTCCGGAACTGGATGAGGCCCGGATTGTTGAACTCAGACAAAGAATTGAAGACCCGTCATATATCAATGACAAAGTCATCAATGCAACAGCAGAGAATATTATCAACGCTTGGTTTGCATAGGATTTAATAAGATTAATAAGCGCCTGACTGCTTAAAATTTAAGTAGTCAGGTTTTTTTTTCGGAGTTTATTTGTATGGATATTTCTTTTAAAATTGATCCGGAAGTTCTTATCGGCTCTGATACTGTAAGTATGGCGGGAACCATCGCCAGCCGCCACGGTTCACGAATAATGATTGCGGCAGATCACAATCTGGACTCAAATACTGTAAATCGTTTAAAAGATGTCCTTATAGACTCGGGGCTGGAAGCCATTGTTTTTGACGGTATAGAAGAATCTTCGTCAGTAGAAATGGCAGATAACATTGTAGAACTTGCCTGCGCCGCACATTGCAACGCAATCATCGGTTTTGGCGGAGAAAAAACCCAGATTATAGCCCGAATGGCAGCGATAATGGCGCCTATGAGAATTACAGCGTTTGAACTTTTAGACGGAAGAATCTATCATACCAAATTCTTTCCGCTGATAGCGATTCCTACAGAAGGAATGAGCGCTTTTTCTATGACTGGTTTCTTTATCGCGTCAGATCCCCGCAGCAGAATGGTTAAATCGATTCAATCTCCAAAAAATTTATATTCTGCAGTAATTATAGACAGCAATTTATTTTCTTTTTTATCACAAAATAACGCAGCTGCATTTGTTACAGAAAGTTTCTTTTATGCGGTAGAAGCGTATTGTTCCGCGAGAGGTAACTTTTTATCTGACGCATTAATAGAAAGAGCGTTAACTTTTTACGTTAAAATATTAAGAAGCGGCTCCGGAGCGTTAGCTGCAAACGCTGAAGTATTTGCTCAGGCAAGCTTTCTTTCTGCCGTCGGCTCTTCTGCGAGCTGTCCGGGAGTGGGCGCCGCATTATCAGCTGCAATTAACGCCCGCACTCCGATTGCAAAACCGTTGTGTTCTGCAGCGCTGTTTCCATGTTTGGCAGAGCGGCTTGTAAGCGCCCGTCCCGAAAAAATGGCACGCCTTGCCGCAATGCTCGGCGCGGGAAAAGCCGCGACTGTGGCTGATACAGCGGCAGCTTCTGTAGAAGCAATAAAGCGGACAATATCCGCATTGAGTGTGCCGATCAGTCTTAAGGAATACAATATTTCGCTTGATCACCTGACAGCCGCATCAGAAGCTGCCCGCAGTCTGGATTTGACATCAAACTCGCCGTGGACAGTCTCCGAAGAAGAAGTGTTTAAAATCTTAAAAGAAATTTTGTGATAAATTAAACGTTAGAATCTATAACCCAGTCCAATAGTAAATACAGGACCTCCGGAAAAAACCATTCTTGTAAATGCTTCTCCTAATAGAGCCAAGTTAGTAAACCAATTCCACGATGACGGCTGTAAGTTTAAACTTGGTATATGGTTATCTCCAATTAAGCCGAAAAAGCCAATTGTCGGCTCAAGTGTTAACCCTCCCGGTTTGCCAAAATCAATTCTCCAGCCTACTCTGCCGTATAAATTTAAATGATGTGTTATAGGATTGTCAGATATAATTAAATTTGAATACCCTGCCATTCCGTCAATAAAAAATGTTCCTGTAAACGGATAGTATCTTCCAAACCCTTGCACAGTCCACGAAGAATATTTGCCAATTTCTTTATATTCAAATCTGCCGCCTATACTAAAAGCGTCATTTAGTTGAAATTCATATTGTGCCCCAACCCCAAAAAAGCTGGTAGACGCAGTTATTGTATTTCTCGGGAAAGCATCGGTTTCCTCTGCAAAAATAAATCCGCAAATAATCAGAGAAAATATGAGTAAAAATACGAGTCTTTTTAGCATACCTAACCCCTTTTACTCAATATAACACAGAAACAGCAAAAAAACAACATTTTTTTATAATATTTTCAGGCAATTTATCTCACTTTATTTTACATGTTATCTTTTTGTTTGCTTTTTTCCTTTTTGATATAGTAAATAAACGAGCATTCATAAATAATAAAACTAAATATAATGCTGCCTGTTTTTACCCAATGGATTGGCTCAAATGTATACCTCATATAATTCAATTTAAGTAAAAATAATATTATAAATGATACAATTACGCAAACAATAGGTATGATAATTATATGTGAAGATATAATGATTATATCTTTAACAGTAATTTTTTTCTTTTCGTACAAACATATGATTATATTTACAATGTATATTAAAACACATTGTAATACAATGCCAATATAAAATAATTTTCCAATAATAGCAATTGCTAAATCAGTATCAGAAAAATATAATGATACTGGAATTGCACTTGGTCCGCTAATCGTCTGAAAAAATAATATTATTCTAAATACTACAAAAAATATAATATACATAACAACATAAAACAATATATTAATTTTTACATTTAAATTATAACATATATATGTCAGCCATAAGAAAAATAAAATCGGGATAATAATTAAAGCATAATGAAAATAAGATAACCAAGTAAGTCCATCCCATCCATGATAAAGTAATTCAATTATCCATATCAGATTTGATAAAAAAGCTAAAATGACAATAGAAAATATATATTTGCTGCACAATTTTCCAAGTAATTTATTCATATATTCTTTCTATAAAATCGATTAGATATATTTTAAGAAAATCTTCTATTTCTTCATCTGATTGGATAATTCCGTGTTCTTTACTATAATTTCTTATTTGTTCTACTAATTCTCTGTATTCCTCGGTTTGCCTGTATAATTCAAACTGCCTTTCCCTGAATTCTACAAATTGATTATAGCTCAAATTTAATTCTTTAATAAAGTTTCCATTATGAATTTCTAAAATTATATAACCCTCATAAGTCGAAGCATATCCCATATGTTCATATCTGATAATTCTTCCTTGCGGAATAATTAACAACCCGCTAAACCAGTCAGCTTTTATTCTATCATTCCCGTCAAAAACTTCATTAATTACGCTTACTAATTCTTTAGTAAAATTTCTGCTTCCTGCCGGAGAAGTTATAACTTCAATTTTTATGTCAACAACCCATAATTCATTTTGAATTATTTCGAAAGTCGCAATATAACCGCGCCATAGAGCTGTACTACGTGTAGATGAGCGCGGGCGTTTTTCTGGAAATTTCTCAAAGTAAATCTCCATTGGATTTACAAAAAGAGGGTATTCGTTCCCGTTATATATTATTAAATCAGGAGCTTGCGCTGTGGCAAATAAATAAAACCCCTGTACGAAAAATAAAAGTACAATAATATTTTTCTTTATCATACCAAATATTTTACAATAGTTATTATAAAATGTCAATTATTTTAATCTTATTTTTTATTATAACGAAATTCATAAACAACTTTTCCGTCTATTATTCTTGGATGTTTTAATCTTTTACCCTTCCATTCACGCATTATCATTTTTGCATCAAATCCTATCGAATATTCATTAATTTTAAATAAAGATTTTAGAGTTTTTTCTGCGATTTTCTTATTAATTGGCAGCAAATAATACGCACCTGTACTTCTTACTGCCGGTTCATTGTGTTGTATAAATTTATAAAGTATTTGATCGTCATCTTCTAGAATTTTACAAATCATTTTAGTATATTTTTTAATATGCTTATTTGCCAATCTATAATTATCACAACTTTCTCTAGAATTTATTAATATTGATTCAATTATTTCTTTTTCTTTATCGTTAAAAACTAATTCATCCATAATTAAATTGTTGCTGCCTTTCTTAAGAAAGCTCAACAGTTTCGTTTACTGCATTACTTTCATTAAATGTTTTTTCTTCTTTTTTTAATTTATCCATTATCCCATAATAAAAGGAAAAACATACAAGTTATAAGGGCGGCCATCCGCAACTCTTGATATGTCATTAATTGTTATTGTATAACTGTCAGTACTAAAGATGTTAATCGAAAATATAGCAAATGACAGTACTGTTACAATCAACCACAATATTACAAAAAACAATATTCTTGTTCTTTCTACAATTATTTTACAAGAATTATTTTCATAAGAATTAAATGTTAATGTTGTTTTATATTTTATCCCCTGAGTATACATTGGTCTATTATAATAAATAATCTTATTCCCGGATACACGTCCGTATGTATTATGGTCTTCTTTTTCAATTCCAAATATTGTTATTACGATTTGTATTTTTTCTTTAATCATTTTTCTTACAGTTTCAAATGCTTTCCAAGAAGGTATTTTTACAATCAATTCATCATACTCTTTAAACATAATTTCTCCTTTTTTAATTAGTAATACTTATTTTCATATTTTTTTATTATATATCTAAATTATATTTTGTCAAGTATTATTCCAATGAATAATTTAATTTTACTAATCCAATAAATCTATCACCGTTCCATCTAATGTACTCTACTGTTGACCATTCCGGAACAATTTCTTCCCAATACATATTTTCTATTGGATTAATAATGATCAAAGAACTATTTACATTATATTTAATTCCAAATGATGATACTCTTCCTTCAAAAACATTGCCGTTATTTAGATCAATGATAAAAAAATACTGAGCGCTTGAGCCGTATCCAAAAGAAGTAATTCTATATTTTCCGTCAAAATTCGGCTCTAATTTAGATGCATTTGTTATTACTGTTTGATATCTTAATTTTAATTCTGTATCAAGAACAGGCATACATTCTTTTTTATCCCAAATGTTTAATGTTGGGTATAATGAAAAATCTATATTTATAGAGCCGTCAAGAATTTTCATTTCTGCCCATAATAAATCATTAGAATGAATAAATTCTATATTGTCAGTTTTTTCTTTAATATTATTAGATAAATAATTATTTTTATAACATGATAAAATAATTAAGCTAAATATTAAAATAATATTAATAAATTTAATTTTAACGATTTCAGGCTTTTTCATATTTTTCCCCGCTTAAAAAATATTTAAAATTACTCTTGCGTATAGTTTACTATGGTTAGTTCGTTTTTGCAATAGATAAAAAAAGGTGTCAGGATTACTCCAAACACCTTTCATTCAATATAAGATGGGTTTGCTACCTTGTACCGTTCATTAGAGCGTTAATAATTTCTTGGTATGGGAATGTGTTGTTAGCGCGGTTAAGCAATCCATGTCCCTCTCCTCCTTCGAAGTCAACTCTAGTTTCTATTAAACCGTTATCCCAAATAAAGCATTTAATACCTCTGTTCCATGCTGTCCTTGCAACGAATTCTGTCCATGCGGCTCTTGCGGCGGTGTTATTTTTATTCATTGATCCAAATTCGCCGATGATAACAGGAACGCCGTTACGCACAAATCTGTTATAAAAGCGGTCAATTATTGTTGTAATAGGTGATGTATCCGATCTATTGGTGTTACTCCATCTGTTAGTACTATTAAGATGGCTAAAATTATAAGTGAATTCTACAGGCACATACAGGTGAAAGGAAACTATAAGTTTATTTGCCGTAGTATCTCTGGGAAGCGCTAATTCATTCACTGCGGCTGCTGTGTGCCACGCTGCATAAGTATTTACCATTAATATGCGTTTGTCGTTGTTTCCGCCGCTCGCCCGTACTGTATCAACAAATATTTGATAGTAAGTATTGAGGTTTCTGCGTTCTGCTGATGTACCGCCGGTCCATTCATTGGCGCTTCCAACGGTTCTGGGTTCGTTTAATCCTTCAAAGATTAATTTTTCGTCATAATTCTTAAAGGTGTCAGCAATTTGCTGCCAAACTCTGCGAAATGCTGCTTGTCCTGCCGCAGCGTCTGAATTCAAAAATCCGAATACAGATTCCTCGTCATGGTGAGTGTTGAGAATAATATACATATCGTTGGAGACTGCATAATTAACAACTTCGACAACTCTTGCAATCCAGTCCGCGCGAATGGTGTAATCCGGAGCAGGGCTGGCAGCTTTTGTCCATGTAACAGGAATTCTTATCGCGTTAAAACCTGCATTTTTAATAGCGTCTATGTTAGCTCTTGTTGTAACCGGGTTTTGCCAGCCTGTTTCCATTTGAGTAATATCTGCGTTTCTTGGCATCCACCCGGCTCCATGATCGTTGGCTTCAAGTGAATTGCCTAAATTCCAGCCGACTCTGATATTGCTTACCAGCTGGGCGGCGGTTATGTCGTTGAACGGCCTGGGAGCGGCAGGTACAGCAGGATTGCCGTAAACCAGGTTTTGGCTTCCAATTGCAATTGTAAGAGAAATAATTCCTAAAACTAAAAAGTTTTTCATTTTCATCCTCCGAATATTTTAGCGTTTACGCTTCTTAAATTTATAACGCAGGGACAGATCTTACAAATCATAAAACCTTATGATTTAGTATCCTAAAATTTGGGTAGTTTTTGCTTAATTTAATTTGGGTGTATTTTAACTCTGAAACCTGATGTCCCAGATTTTTATGTTAAATTTACCATTAGAGAAAGGCTGAAAAAGAAAACACTCAATATTGTCTTTATTAAATGGAAAAGATTGTCCGAAAAATGGATTTTGGGCAAGCTCATTTATATTAATATTTACCGTAGATATTTCCCCGATTTTAGTGATTAATACTTTACTGTAAAAATTATATTCTTCATTTAACCTGCCCTCGGCTGTCGTTATTTTTACTTCATAAGGCTGTCCGTCACTTATATATTTAAAAGAGAATGAAGTCATTTGTTTCATTGCTTCGAGTGTCGGCGAATCCGGAAAAAAGAGCGCTCCGATATAAGAGTCTCCTTTAGGTGACATCTTGCCGGTTAGAGTATAAGTTGTAAAGAATTCCTCGTTGATTTTTTCGATATCTTCGATAACTTCTATTTCTGAACCAAGATCGTCTCCCACGGTATTCCATTTTATAAAGACAGCCGTGTTTCCTTTATCGTAATTTTTCCTGCCTGTACTCAAATATTTAGCAAAAAGTTCATGAATACTTTGAATCCCCAATTTACGGTATATATTCTTTTGGTGTGTCAAAACAGTTGTGTAACTTATATTTAATTCGGCAGCTATTGATTTGGGCGCTGTCCCTTTTAGCAGTAAATCAAAGACCGCTTTTTCTCTGGGACTCAAGTCGTCGGGAGTTACCTTTTTTGTTTCATTTTTGGCAAGTTTTTTATTCACACTAATATTTTACTATAGAATGAAGTTTTTGGCAATTATGCATTTAACTGCTAATTATCCGAATTAAAGCCGTAATTCATAAAAATAAACAGTGTTTTCTTTTGTATCAATAAAATAATACAGAACTCTTTTATCGCTAAAACGCTCCGAAACATCGTAAAAATAACTTTTTATATTGTTATGATCAAAACCTATTTTTTTAAGGCGTTTTTTATCTTTGTTATGTTCTATTGTGTTTATCGTATATTGGTTTAATTCTACCGGTAAATCATTAAAAAAATTATTTGTGTAATTATATTTTCCCCATACTTTTGTTGAATCCATATCATAGTATGTAACTATATTAACGATTTTATCCCGAAACGAAACACTGCCGTCAAACAAAGAAGAATGCCATTTTCGATTAAGTTCCGGCGCTTCCATGTATGATTCCCAGTCAGCGTATTCTTCTTTTATTACCTCAAAAAAATTACACGCCTTTAATGACACTAAACAAATTATGAATAAAAAAATAATTATGTTGTTTTTTCTCTTCATATTTTACTTACATCAATTAATTATGGAAACCTAAAATATATAAAGTCATCAATTAGTTCGTCAAAAAGATCTTTTTGTGTTTGGTTTAACGTTTCTATCTCACCCCAAACAGAACAAACTGGATCACTGCTCAGGCCTAGACCCCTAAACCCCCAAAAAAATAAAAAATATTCTATACCCCTGTCAGGAAATAATTTTGCAAATCCAATATTTTCATATTCTATTGATGCAAGCTCCTCTTCGCTAAGTGAAGTAGTGTATATGTAAAGTTCAATTGAAGTCCTGCTAAAATTATAATCATTATCTATACCTACTGAAAATACAAACTCATTTGAACCATATTCTATATTACTATTAGAGCCTATACTTATTATTTCTCTAAATATTAAATATTTTAAAATTATAGTGCCTTCAGGTAAAATATCGCCTCTATAAATAAGAGAACCTATCTTTACTTCATATAATTTCTCTTCGTTTACCATATTATTCATTATTTCTGAAGGTTCATAAAGAAGAATAAAATTATATATATTTTCTGACTTTTTTGTTTGAGCAAAAATATTAGTACAGATAATAACTAAAAATACAAGTAAGATTAATTTTTTCATAATACCCTCTTACTGAATTATGTTGTTAAATTTAATTTATTGTCAATATGTAAAAAGATATAAAAAAATTATGTATATTATAAATATCATCTATACTATTTAACATAATAATAAAGTCTCTATATGCGTATTATTTTTCTATAAAAAAGTCTATATTTGAAGACATCTTAGGAAGATTCAAGTTAATTAAAAAAGAGAATTTTTTGAAAAGAGGCTCACACAGAATCCGGCTTTTTTAAGTCCGGGTTGTACTTTTCATATTTTCGGGCTATGAAAAAGATGGTTAAGCCAAGAATAAAAATTAATACAAAAATTATAAGTTGAAACAGCATATTAACCTCCAATTATCCATTGCCTGACTACTTCTACAATGCCTACAAAACTAAGTGCACCTACGACTGCTCCAACAAACTTTAGTACAGTCATAACCTTATTATCCGGCTTACGTAAAATGCTCAGAATACCTTCTAAGGTTGTGTTTATATCGCCTAGTTTTTCAACAGCTTTTTCCAAAGTATTGATATTTTTATTATTACCGATCTTTATCATATTTTCTACCCCAAAATTAAAAAATTAGATAAAAAAGTATTTACTTTAAAATAACAATATTTTTATGAAATGACCACAAAAAAGATTAATTATTATTACATAATCGACAGAGGGTAAATAAAAAGAGCTATGGAAATGTATGATAGGTATAAAGCCTCACACAGCGGCACGGGGCAACTCAGAGGAAGAAATGCTCTAAAGGTGCAAAATTCCATATTCTGTATAAATAACTTGACAAGTTGTCAAAATGATGGTATACTCATATTATGAAAGCAATGACGGTTGGAGAGGTAAAAACTCATTTTTCTGAAATTCTCGAAGAAGTAAAACTTGGGAAAAAAGTGGGTATTCTATATGGCAGAAGAAAAAAACCTGTAGCGATGATTGTCCCTTTTAATGAGAAAAAACAGACAGAACGAAAAATTGGTATTTTAGACGGAAAAGTGTCAATAAAATTTAAAGATAATTTTGAAATGACAACAGAAGAGTTATGCAGCCTATAAAGTTATTAATGGATACCCATGTCTTATTATGGACAATTGGAAAAACCAAAGAATTATCAAAAACAGTTATTCAAGAAATAAAAAATCCAAAAAACAATGTATTAGTAAGCGCTGTCTCTTTATGGGAAATTGCTCTTAAACACAGCATTGGAAAATTAGAAGTAAGTTTTAATATAGAAAAAATTCCAGAATATTGCGAGAAAATGAATTTTGAATTAATCCCATTGGATCCAATAGATGCGCTCAACAGCTTAAAGCTCACAAAAAAAAATAACCACAAAGATCCATTTGACAGAATGCTTATATACCAATGCTTAAAAAATGATTATACCTTGGCAAGCAGGGATACAAGATTAGAATCATATAAAAAAGACGGGTTAAAATTAATTTGGTAAAGAAAGTAACAGGATGAATTATGGACAGCTTTAGCTGGAGCAATGTACCCCACACGAACTTTATGGTATAGATTTTGGTGTCAGGCATAGTGATGTAACCTATTTGCATATTCAATGATTCCTGCATAGACGCACGCATGCTGCTGCCCAGAAAAACTTTGCAGGAACACGCCTACGGAGCCTCTCACTTAGCTCGGTCTCCTCCGTCTCAGAACTGCAAAAATGTTTTTCTGGATCAGCCCCTGCGCCGCCTATGTATAAGTATTCTAGCCGCAAGAGGGATATGCATATCCACTAGTTTGCATTTAATGCTCAACTCAATGAAATGTATCTATAACATTTAATTTAACTAGTTCTGGGTCAAATTCAACTATTTGACCAAAAATATCTGCTCTAGTTATAGAGCTATCATCACCAACAGCGTATATTAAATTCACTGTATATTTTCCACCACTTCCGCTCATCGTTAATGTATTATTTAAAAAATTCCTTGATTCAATACCCCAATCAAATCCAAAGGCTGAATTCCCCTTAAAATACTTAAGAGCATCTGGTGTTATTTTAATATCACCATCTAATAGAACAATTGGAGCAAAATTATATACTTTTCCTCTTACCATATTTTGAACTTGAATAGATAAAATAGCAAGCCTTTTTGATTCATCTCTAACATTAATATAATGTGATTGTGATAATTTCATTGATTTTCCAGCATATTGAATAGCCGAAACATATACCGGACCGTCAAGTTCTGGAACAAATATTTCTCTTGTTTTGGATAAAACTGCTGCTGTAGAAGCACAACTCAAAAATAAAAATAAAGAAACAAGCAATACTAATAAATTCCTTTTCATAAAAACTCCATATATATTAATTATAAAGTATTATAACATTTATATTTATCTTGTCAATATGACAAATAACCTAATTAATACATTTTTTATTTTATGAAATAGGAAAGTAAAAATTTATAGAATTTAATCTACTGCCATTACCAGCAAATGTTAATATAACTCTTTCGGATGGTCCCCAATCTTCCTCCCAATCAAATCCATATGCTAAAGAAAAACTTCCAACAAAAACTCTATTATCAATTACACCAAAATTTTCATCATTCTTGTACATTTCTATACTTCTATACGGAAATAAATCCAAATAATTGTTTTGATTTAGACTTATTGTAATACCTTCATAAACGAAGTTCTCAGAATCACCATATTTGTTAAAAATCATCACATGTGATGTCCATTCAAATGTATACTGTTCAAAATATCCATCTTGAACAGGACCCACTATAGATTTTGTTAATTTATGATCATCCGTAACATTTATTGTGCTCAATATCTCTTCCACGCTTTTAAACATTATACTATATCTACCAAAAGAACCTTCGGAATTTAAATTTAATTGTTTATATATATATTCCTTTATTTCCAGCAATGTAAGATAATTTTCATTAATATATTCATTTCTTTCAGTTCGAACATTTCGAACTGTTCGAACTGTTCGAATAGTTTCTTGTTCATCATGCGAATTATTATATAATAAATCATTGTTTCGTCCGGAGTTATTATTTCTTGTACAACTTGAGAATAATACTGCAGAAATTGTCAAAATAATAAATAGATTTTTCATAATAAATCTCCTATCTTCATTTTTGCAACAGTACAGTTACAGTTATATGTTTTTCAGCTTCCCACAATGGCGGTTTACGGCGTTTCGCCGGAGCGAAATACCGTTAACAAGCTTAATACCCGTCTGACATTGCCCTGTTTTGATCTCTTTGATAAAGTTCCTGATAAACAAAGCTGCGGGTTTTGAGTCTTTCTTTTACATCTTGTGTAAACGGCATGTGGCGCCAGAAAGTGCCCCGGACATCTTTATCAAGTTTTTGTATGCCTTCCGCTTCTTTTGTCATCCAAAGGATGTAGTCGCGGATAAAATATTCTTTAATGTCGCCTTTTAATTTGTTTGCCTGGAACCACTGATAATAATGCCCTGTGAGTCCTTCTTCCATCCAATAAAACGAAGCTTTTTCTTTTGCTACCTGCCAGCGTAAATCGGCAACAGCAGTAAGTACTGCAAGGTAAAGATTTCTCGGGTACATTGGGACAACGATTCGTCCGCGTGATGTCGCGCGGTTATACCGATCAAACGGTTCCCAGCAAAAACCCATATCGCCGTAAGTGGGTATCATTAAAACAAAAGGCGCTATGCGGTTTAATCTGTTTTTATAAATGCGGCAAAACGCTTCTTTATCAATACTTTCAATCTTTGCGAGCATGGTTATTATATTTTCGCGTAACCCTACTTCGTTTGGTACGCTATGAAAATATTCAGCTAATAAAAGCGGAAAGTGGTTTCCTTGTCTCCCGACTGTCATTTTTGCCATCTGGCGAATTGTGTCAAATTCGGTATCTATCGCACCGATGTCAACTGTGAGCGCTCCGCCCTCAGCTTCGAGCTTTTCCTGCAAATTCTGAACATCATTTTCTGCGCTGGAAAAATCCCTGATACTAAGTCCTAGTTCGTGATCATTTTTTAACAGCTGTTTAAGAAGGTTCATAATTTCATTGATTGCCATTTTTTGACCTTCTGTAAGGCAGTCGCTTATATCGGTAAATCCATGAAGCGGAATATGCTCATAGATCGAATTCATTCTATCCTGAATGATTTTTTCTATCTCTCGCCTTTCTCTGTCTTTCGCTTTTAAAATAGATCTGGAACCGTCAAATTTTCCCTGCGCTTTTTCCAGCAGCGCGCTTATTTTTGACTGAGCGTTGCCTCTGACAACTCTAACTTCGTCAGTGGTTGACGGGCGCATTTTGGCTGTTCCAACAGCGCTAAGCCATTCGTCCATATATAAAACCGGCTGATCCAATACATTATCGTCTACTACTTTGCTGAAAAATTCCCTTGTTTCGGGGTTAATAAACGAAGGATGTATCAGTCCAAAACGTAAAAGGTATTTTTTGGGCGGCGGAAGCCTTCCTGTACTTTTTCTGGCTACATTTAACAAGAATTCCCAGAAAGGCGAAATAAACTGCATACGAAAAACGCTTCGGTCTTTTGGGTCTTTGGCGGTAAGGAATTTCTGAAGAATACTGTGTACCCTTTGGGCAATATCGCCTTCGTTGGTAAGGGCTGTTTTATAGTAATTTGGGTCATTAAAAAAGTTATGCCCTTTTTCCTCAAGGCGCTTGGTTACCGGCGGAAAACCGGAAGCCGTAAGATCAACTTCCCCGCCTGAGGCGCTCGAAATGTCCGCGAAATCTTCTTTGTTTTTTTCGCCGAAAATGTCGGCAAAATCCGGGAGCGGACCGCTGCCTGAGCCTGCAGTACCTAATAGTGCGGCAAGTTCGGGATCCATGTCCCCATGATTTGTACTTCCAGCCATAAATTTATGTTAATTCTTTTTTTAATGGTTGTCAATGTTAATAATCTCTTGTACTTTATTATTATAGTAAACAATTGGAGGCTTTTTATGAAAAGAATCGTTTTACCGCTGCTGCTTATAATCAGCGTTTTATTGGCATTATCCTGCCAGCGTAACGAAAGAACAGAACTTTACAACAGAGACGGCGATAGTATCTCAGAAGGCGCAGGTACATCTGCAAGATCAACCGGTTTTAAACCGGGTTTTGCTCTGCCTATATCCCCCGGACTTTACGTTGTTGACGGACCCGATGACGGAACCGAAGCGACAAGAGCCAGATGGAGAGCGCAAATGTCTCTGGGCGAAAAGATTACTATTGGGGAACCCAGGCGCCTGACATGGATAAATTCCAACAATGTCGCAAGTGTATTAAACTTTGTAGAAATCCGCAGTGAAAACGGTACCGAAGGATATGCGCTTGCCAATCAAGTTACAGAAGGCGGAATGCTTGCGGTTGTTATTGACGACAGGGCTAACCTGCACAGAACAGCCAGAACTGTCGATGTTACGGGCACTATTATTACCCGCAGAACTGTTCTGGTTTATTATCCCGAAACCGAAAGTAACGGCTTTGTAGAAGTACGCGGTTTTGACCCCGGCCGTGATCGCTATATTGACCCAAGTATTGCTTTTGTGCGTTTAAATACACTTTCCAGAAGAGACTCTGATATTCAGTCTTCGATTCTTCTGCAAACCGCTTTGGCACAGCCTGCGAATCAAGCTGTCCGCAGAGAAGCTCTTTTAGAATCTGCATTGCTTGATTACCCGGACTCTGTGTTTAACGCTGAAATATTCGAAATTAAGTATCCGGCTAACACAGGCGTTGTATTCGAGGAGTAACTTAAATTTTTAGGCGCTTATAAAAGAGCGTCAAGGTCGATTTCACCGGCGGTGCATGGAACTGTAACACCCCAATTTTCCAGCGCCTCCGGATGAAGTTCACCAAAGACTCCTACCTGCTTTCCGCCGTAAATAATTGCGGCTGCCCGCCCCGGAATAAACCTTTCGTCAAGTGACTCTTCTACCTCATACTCACGGGAAAGATAATAAAACAGCGTCTGCAGTTCTGCGGCGGCCGTGTTAAAGTTAGCGTCAGTTCCGGCGTTTAAAAATCCGGCAAACTGCCTTGTAGAAGAACGGTTATTTTCGTCATCGTTTAAATAGGCTACTTTTCCTACCTCGAAAATCTTATGCGGATAAACTGACCTGCCAGAAATCGACTCGCTTGCCATCAAAGAAGCTATCACAGAGTCACGCACATATTCGAAGTTTTCTGTCATTGGGTTAAAAATACGGATTATTTTTTTACCGTCGCCGCGCATATTTTCGACAAGATCTTTACGCGAGCCGAGATAGTTATAAATCATTTCTTGATAGCCAAGCCCTACAAGGTACTCTTTTACCTGCCTGCTAAAAAGAGTTATTGGTAAAAGCCTTCCTACAGTTGAATCGGCAGGACGCTGGGGCTTGAATGAGCCGAGTCCGCGCCCAATCATCACATCTTCAGCGACATCCGCGGCGTGTAAAAAGTCGTTGCGGTATTCCGGCGGATACGCGCGTATACCTTCTCCGGCGGTAGTATTAACCGCTTCGCCTTTGCCCTTTTCTTTATCAACAGATTTTTCGGCTTTTACGCCCATTCGCGTTAGAGCTTTTAAACACTCATCCGCTGTCAGTTTTTCGCCTAAGAAGCGTTCGATTCTGGCAAGCGAACAAAAGACAGACTCCTGAAAATAATAAGGGGTTATCGTCTTTTTGCCGAAAGGCGTATCAAAGTCATATTCGATTTCTATAGGTTCAATCTTAAAACCATTATCTGCAAGGTCGCAGGCAACGATAGAAGCGGCGAGAGTAAGTCCCGGCATATCTGTTCCTGTAAGCTCGACAAAGATTTCATTATCGCCGACTTTTACCGCTCCTAAATCGTTGGAGTTAATAATCGGCGGATAAGAAAGAATAGCGCCGTCAGAATCTGTAAGTAACGGATGAACCGGCTCATGCTCCTGAATAAAAGCAAACTCTCTGCCTTTGGGGTGCTTTTTTAATATCTCCCTCAAAGTCATCGGGTTTGCAGACAAACCAAGTTCTTCTGCCGCAAGAGGAACAAACGAAGTTTTATCCGGGTCTGCGCCTTTATAAATAATCGGCCATTTTATAAGCGGCTTTTTATCGCTGTCAGAAATACGGTAAATACCCATCGACATACTGCGCCGTTTTCGTCCAAAATTCCACGCCAGTTTTTCCTGAGTTTGAATTATATCTTTAAGTATTGGGTCAGTTATGGTCTTTCCGCTTGCGATAAAACCAGTTAAATACGGTCTTACCTTTTTAACGCTGGTCTCTACTTTTACTTTATACGAAGTTTTCTTTATATCGCCCGGTTTTGAGAAAAATGAATATTCCGGTCTTTCCCCGCCGTTGTAAATTCTAAGCTGACGGGCACAGCCTGCTGTTCCCCAGAGATCGGGGCGGTTTGTGTCATTAAGTTCTATCTTTAAGGTTCCGTCGGGTTCAAAATCAGAATCCAGCTCAGCCTTGGCGCAGGTCAGCGCTTCTTCAAAATCCTCTCTGGTCTTCCAACTGCTTTTTCCGTCTTTACTACCCGCAAGTGTAAAAAACAACCTGCTATTAACTTCTATTTTTGGCATAAAAAGAGTTTAACAAATCATCCCGGAATATAAAAGTAGCAGATAAGGGCTTGTCAAATAATGAATCAATCTGTCATAATAAAAGGGAAATTAGAATAACTTTATTTTAAATGGAGGAAAAAAATGAAGAAAATTGCAGCAATTCTTGTGGTCGTTGTAATGGCTGCTTCAATGGTTATCAGCTGTACAGGAGGCACCGGAGGTCTTATCGGGATGGCAATGCCCGAAACTCACGTAATGCGCTGGGTAAAAGACGGCAACTCTCTCGTAGAAGAAGCCAAGAAGCTTGGTTATCGCGCAGAAGTTCAGTTCGGAGATGCAGATCAGGCCATACAGAATACACAGATTCAGAGCTTCCTTACACTGGGAGCAAAAGCATTGATCGTTGGATGTATCAATGACGGCGTAGCATCAGTAATCGAAGAAGCCGGACGCGGAGGCGTTATTGTTATCGCTTATGACAGGCTTATTCAGAATTCTGGAGACTATGACTATTACATTACTTTTAACAACTTTAAAGTAGGTCAGCTTCAGGGTCAGAGCATTGTAGACGGTCTTGATCTTAATTCAGCTACAGCGGCGGCGCCTAAGTACATTACTCTGTTTGCAGGTTCACCAACAGACGGAAACGCTTTCTTCTTCTTTGACGGCGCTATGGATGTTCTTAATCCTTTCATCGACAGCGGCGCTCTTAGAGTTGTAGGTCCATATCCAAGAACATCAGCTGACAGAGCTAACTTCCAGAGAATTGCAACAGAAAACTGGCAGGCTCCAATCGCAAAAACACGCATGGAAAACCTCTTGAATGCTGACGCTCGCGCTGTTACTTTAGACGCAGTTCTGGCTCCCAATGACACATTGGCACGCGCTATTATTGACGCATTAAAAGCAGACGCAAAATACCGCAATAACCTTCCTGTAGTAACAGGTCAAGACGCAGAATTTGCTTCGGCTCTTTCTATCAAAAACGGCGAACAGTACAGCACAGTGTTTAAAGACACAGCAAAGCTCGCAGAAGCGGCAGTTCTTTTAGCTGATCAGGCTATCAGAGGACAGCCAATCAATATTCCGGGCGCAGTTCTTGCGGCGGATATCGGTCTTGCTTCGATCGGCGACACCGGCAGAAAAGTAGTTCATGCTTATCTTTTGGATCCTATTCTTGTAACAAGAGATAATCTCAATGTGCCGATAGACGCAGAATTCTATCAGCACCATGAAGCTGTTCAGCTTCGTTAGTTAAAACATCTAAAACCCTGCCGGGTTTTATAGTGTTCTGGAGAAAACCGCGGACTGCGGTTTTCTCCATTGTTTTATTTATAGTTTTAAGGAATATATGAGCGAATACATATTGGAAATAAATAATTTAACCAAAGAGTTTCCCGGTGTAAGAGCTTTAGAAAATGTTAATTTAAAAATTAAAAAAGGCGAGATTCATTCAATCTGCGGAGAAAACGGCGCGGGAAAATCTACATTGATGAGCTGTATCTCAGGCGTCTACCCAAGAAACAGTTACGAAGGCAAAGTTTTCTTTAAAGGAAACGAAACAAATTACAACAGCGTCAAAGACAGCGAAAAAGAAGGGCTTGCTATTATTCATCAGGAATTAGCGCTTAGTCCTTATTTGCCGATTTATGAAAATATTTTTCTCGGTCACATGGAAACCAAATTTGGAATAATTAACTGGAATAAATATATAAAGGAATCAAAAAAGTATTTAAATATAGTAGGTCTTAACGAACAACCTGAGACTATTGTCAGTAAACTTGGCGTAGGCAAACAGCAGCTCGTAGAAATTGCCCGCGCTCTTTCTAAAAACGCAGAACTTCTCATCCTTGATGAGCCGACTTCTTCCTTAAACGATGATGAAAGCGAAAAGCTCCTTAACCTAATAATCGAATTTAAAAAGCAGGGGATTACTTCTGTTATTATTTCTCATAAATTAAACGAAGTTTTAAAGGTTGCCGACACTGTTACAATTATCAGGGACGGACACTCTATAAGCACATACGATGTTAAAAAAGACAATCTTACAGAAGATATGATAATAAAAGACATGGTAGGCCGTGATTTAACTCAGCGTTTTCCGGAAAGAAAATCTTCTCCCGGCGATACAATAATGGAAGTTAAAAACTGGACTGTTTATCATCCGGACTATCACAGCATTAAAGTAGTTGATAATGTTTCCTTCTATCTGCGTAAGGGCGAAATCCTGGCTTTCTGCGGTCCTATGGGAGCGGGGCGGACTGAGATAATGATGAGCCTGTTTGGAAACTCCTACGGTTTTCGCAGCGAAGGGGAATTATTCATAAAAGGAAAAAAATGCAAATTTAACAGCCCTCATGAAGCTATTCATTCCGGGCTTGGTTATGTTTCGGAAGACAGAAAAAGCCTTGGGCTTGTATTGATACAGGATATAAAAACAAATATTGCGCATTCCAGCCTTGATAAAATATCAAAGTTCGGCGTTGTTAACAGCGGTCAGGAAATTAAAATGGCAGAACATTACCGCAAGGAACTAAACATAAGAACGCCGTCTGTTAATCAAATTGTACGCAATCTGTCAGGCGGTAATCAGCAAAAGGTAGTTGTAAGTAAAACCTTAATGGCTGACCCGGAAATATTCATAGTTGACGAGCCGACCCGCGGTATCGATGTCGGCGCAAAAACAGAAATATACGGAATCATGAATAATATGATCGCTGCAGGGAAAAGCATAATAATGATTAGCTCCGAGCTTCCCGAGGCTCTTGGAATGGCAGACAGAATCTATGTAATGAACGAAGGAATAATTAAGGGTGAGCTGTCCAAGGACGAAGCGACACAGGAAAAAATAATGCACTTAGCCCTGGTAGGCTAATGCTGAGGTTTTAGGAGAAAAAGATGACCGGTAAAACAATACAAACAACAAACTTTAAAACATTGGTAAAAAACAATATCAGAAATTACTCCATGTTTATTATTCTCGCATTGATTATGATTATCTTTGCGGTTATAACTAACGGCGTTAATTTAAACCCGCGTAATTTTTACAATATTTTTTATCAGTACAGCTATGTGTTTATTCTTGCTATCGGCATGGTAATGGTCATTATTGTGCAGGGTATTGATCTTTCGGTCGGCTCTCTTGTCGCTTTAATCGGCGCGCTGAGCGCTATGATTTATAATCTGGGCTTTGGAATGCCGGTAACTATTCTGGCTGCTCTTTGCATGGGCGCTATTGTCGGTGCATATCAGGGTTTGTGGGTTGCTTACGGAAAATTGCCCGCCTTTATTGTTACGCTTTCCGGTATGCTTCTTTTTAGAGGTCTTACCTACAGAGTAACAAATGTTACTCCGGTAATTCCAAGAGATGACGGTTATTCGCTTATCTCTAAAGGCACGATAGATGAAATCCTTAATTTAGAAAAAATCGGTCCTTATTTTCCGATGTCTTTTGTTGCGGCAATTCTTTTATTGGTTATTTTCTTTATTGTTGAATTTTACGCACGCAGAAAGAAAATCGCAAATGATTTTGAAGTTGCTCCCAAATCCCTTTTTATCACAAAGCTTGTTCTGGTCAGCCTTTTAGTTCTCGGTCTTGCAGACCGCTTTGCGCGCTACCTTGGACTTCCTGTAATAGTTCTTGTTTTGGGTATCTCTATTATGATTTTTTACTTTATTTTAAATAATACTGTTCTTGGGCGGTTTATTTATGCGGTCGGAGGTAATCCGCGTTCTGCCAAACTTTCCGGTATTAACTCAGAACTTGTAACATTCATTGTCTTTTGTATGATGGGTACTCTTACGGGTCTTGCAGCCGTTGTTTATACTGCCCGCATGAATACAGCTCTTGCTGACGCTGGTTTTATGTTTGAGCTTGACGCCATTGCCGCGTGTTATATCGGCGGCGTTTCGGCAGGCGGCGGTATCGGTTCTGTAATCGGAGTTTTTGTCGGCGGTCTTGTAATGAGTTCTATAAATAACGGTATGTCGCTGATGATGCTCGGCACTCACTATCAATACATTGTAAAAGGACTTGTTCTCTTGCTGGCTGTTTTCTATGATGTGTATTCAAGACGCAGAGCAGGATTAGGCTGACGTAGCAACGGCTTCGACCCTTCGACGAGCTCATGGTTCGAGCTGTAGTCTCAGCCACCAGAGCTTAAACGTTTAATTACTCTTTCTATCATCTCGTTGAATGTAACGCTTTCTTTCTGAAATAATTTAAAAAACGAATTGTCATCGGGTTTTCCCAGCACTTGTTCCATCTCCGCCCTGTTGCGGAATGTGGCTTCCTTAAACGGGTTCTGATAATCCTTTGCTCTGCTTTCGTAAATTTGTTTTTCTATCCAGAGACGTGTTTCTAAAACAACCTTTAACTCATTAATAAGCATAGAAGCATTTATATCGATTGTACTATTGGCATTATTTGATTCGTTTAAAAGCGCGAGCACAGCCCATGCGTGACGGCACTTATCCAGCTCATACTCTTTGTCAAATTGTTCGTAAGTATTGTGGATTTCGTCCCAGTCATTGTATTTTCCTTCGTTTATGTCCTTGCGCAGTTTATCTATTCTAAAAGCGGGAACAATCTGGCCGCCAAAGTTTACCCAGTCTTTTACCCTGCCGCCGTCAAGAGAATAGATGTGCATACCGAGCGTTTCGCAGAGTCCTTTAAAATCAAGTTCCGGCTGTAAATCAAAAAAAAAAGCAATTGTTTTTGCGGCATAGTAATGAAGCATTTGACGATAAGCAATAATTGCTTCCAGCGGCTTAATAACCATCTGTCCCCTCTTGTTGTTTTCTAAACTGCGGCAGGGGATTTGATGTACGTAGTTTCCGTCTTCGCTCTCTACTCCGGGATGTGTCGAATCAGCTTCGTCAACCCAGCTTTTTAAAAGCGAAAGCGCTGTGATTATTTCTTCGGCAGTATCGGGCGCAAGGTAGTCAGATTCAATACGCTGAATTTTTTGTTTGCGTTTGTCGCGGTTTTTGGTCTTCCACGAATTGCGCTCCAGCGCATAAAGATTGTGTATCCAAAAAAATGCGGGTACTACTTCTAACCGGTTTTTATATACATTGTTGTTTATAAGAGAAAACGGAAGCGGTATATTAAGCTCTGACGGATATTCGCCCTTTGCAATAATAACAAACGAAGCAAATGTGCTGGAGTGCTTAAGGCTGACAGCCAGTCCCGGCCAAAAACCGCGCTTAGCCCTTATCTCACCGTCATTGGCGCGGCTGTTGTGATTACTGCCGATAGTAGCGGCGGCTGCCATGTTCGACATCCCCTGAATAAGGCTTGCAATCAAAAATGAATTGTTGTGGTGCTGCTCGTGTACAGGGAAAATCAGGTTATTAAGTATCTCACAGCAGGACACAGTAGAATTATCTCCCAGCACAGAATGAATAAGCCTTGCTCCGTATTTTAAATTACTGTTTCTGCCCATCACAAAACGCACTGCCTTAGAGCCATAAAAAACATTACAGCCGTACCCAACAATGCCGTTTACCATTTCTACGCCTTCGCCTATCTGCGTCGGCTCTTCGGCTGACGAAAGTATCGTAATGTTTTTAAGTTTATTAGCGCCCTTTACGTAGGAGCATTCGCCGAACATTGTGTCTTTTATAATGGCGCAGCTTTTTATAACAGAGCCATTGCCGATTATACCGTAACTGCCCCGTAAACCGCCGTATTGTTTTTGAGTAATCTCAGTAAGTTTGTCTGTTAATAAAGTGTCATCGCGGTAGGCTGCCCACAAATAAGCGTCAGCCGCTATCATGCTCTCAAACGGTAAGATAGAACGTCCGCCCGCTTCGTTCATAACATCGATCCAGACGCGGACTTCTTCTCCTTCGCCGTCTTTTACAGCGCCGTTGCCGAACTTTGAATGGTTAGTGGTCTGTAACTCGTTAATTTCCGAGAGAATGCAATTGTTTCCAATTATATAGTGAGAAATATAGGCGCAGTTTTGAATCGCTGCTTCATCGCCGATGTCGCACGAAATAATCGTACTGTTGCGAATCCCTGCCGGAATACAAAAGTCATGGTGTCTTAAAAAAACCTGCTGCAGAGAACCTATCCGAATAAGCCCGTAAAAGCTGGAGTCGCGTATCAGTAAGGGCTCAAACGGATCGCATACAAGAAAGTTATCCCAGTTTGTGCAGTGATTCCTGTTATTTTTTAGAATAGTGATTTCTTCAAAATTCAATTTTCTCCAGTCTCCGGTCTTTCTAAAAAACCGCTCTTCCTGCTGGGCATTCCTCAGCCAGTACTCATCCGCTCCCGGAGGCAAAAAATTGTCAGGGATAAAATTATAGCCGTGACTGTCTAAAGGCAGGATATTCTTGGACTTCATGGTTTTATTATACAGGCTGAAAGACTATCTGACAACAATAGAATCAAATACAGGTATCATTAATTCCTTGGCAGGCAGCCTTTCAATTCTATGTCTTCCTATATGGTAGATTCCCGCAAGCTGCGGATTATTCCAAGAAATCTTTATATCAGTATATACGCCGCTATTGCTGATTGGCTTTAGGTAAATAATCGGACGGTAAATTGTCGCATAGAACGGTTCCATAAATTCATGATAAATGTACAGTGTCAAAAGATCGGCGTCACGTGTCCTAAACCTATAGGTGTATTCCTTGTTTTGATCGACTGCCAATAAATTGCTTACAGTAAAAGGGGTGTCAGTGAGATTATCAAAAAGCATGTAAGAAAAATCAAAAGAAAGATTTTCATTTATAAGCTCTTCATCGCCGGATTTGACTATAAACTGCCAACTGTCACTGTTAGTGTCGTTGTTAAGCCATGGTTTGTGTTCAAAAACAATTTCGAAAAAATATCCCAAATAATTAGCAGGATCTATGTAGTTAGTTATTCTTATGGGATTTATCTCATTTTGGTATACATACTCATTTGTGCCGCCTTTGGCAATAAGGGTTATTTCTTTTTCTAAATCAATATCCTTTTTAAAAATTATATAAAACCCGCTCCAAGTCCTTGTTAAATAACTAACAGAAACTGGGGAATCCGGTAAAACGCCGTCACCGGGACTTGTAGGCACATTAATAATATCAGGAAAAGAATACTGCGTTATAATTTCTGCATTAATAAAATTAATTAACGAAAAGTCCCTTTGCGCAATTTCCATTGACGAAAGATCTATTTCATCAAAAAGCATACCATACGGCATGCTTCTGTAATATTCTGACGCGTTTTCCAGCCTTTCTTCCCACGATAGATCAGACCACGATAGCTCAGAACCGTCTATTTCGCTATTTTTATCCTTACCGCATGAAAAAAGCAGACAGAATATAAACAAACATATAAATAAATTAAGTGCATTATTAACATTCTTTATCTTCATAACTTTATTATACGGCAATAAATCCTTTTGCTCAAGCTTGTATACAGATATAATTACCTTCTTTGTTAAAGTAATTTTGATAAATATTTTTTTTATTAGGAATATTATCGGGCGGATTTTCTCTAAATTTTAATATATTTTCTTTCTTACTTATAATCATTTCCCAATTGTTTATTACATTTGTTCCAAGTATGATGTCGTCTTCATGACTGCCTTTATAATCACCTGCAAATGCAACGATTTTTTCTAGAATTATATCATTTATCATTATTTTTTCGATAGAAAAAGCTTCTGCTTCTAGAAGGCTGCCGCCAAGACTGTAGTTCATTTTAAATCCCAAAGAATGCCCTGTTTCTTCGGCTAAAATCTTTGGTATCAATGTATTAAAACATCCAGTATCTAAAAATACAGTTGTAGTTATATACTTTCTATCCGCAAGCCTATAAATACTTGCATCAAATTTATATCGATGTTCAAACTGCTTCGACAATGCCACTGTTGAGTATGTAACCATCTTTTTGTGCCCATCCTTTCATTAAGAGTATTTTGCCATCATACTTATCTATACAAATTCTTATTAAAGCTTCCCTGTCTTCGGCAGTTCCATCTCCGTATGCAACTACATATCCCATATCATCTGCCGGCGGGAAATCTCTTTTATCAAATAAAAGCCAATGACCGTCATATTTGGCTTTTGCTTCGGGGTAAGTAAAAACTTTTTTTTCCGTATTCATTGTTACCATAATTTAACCTCAACTTTAACCGCTTAGCGGCACTTTCTAGAATTATACATTGAAGAAAGCTACCTGACAACTAATACAAAATATTCAACTTGCCTTTGCGCGCCTTAACCGCATTTAAAGAACAGCAGATACTTTAGCAAGTTTTTCCATAATTAAGTTGTTAATTATTTCTTCTGGTTTTTTATGCGTGGCTTTTGCTTCTTTTACTAAATATTCAGCAGAAACACTATCAAGACGAACTAATGGAATACGAATACGAGCCTTTGAAGGATCAACTTTAGGTGGATTTTTGGTATAGTGTTCATCAAGAGCATAGGCTTCTTCGTCTGTCATTATTTCCATTATTTCCTCCTAACTTTCTAATAAATGCAAATAAATACTTCTGCATTTCATTGCATGAAATATACAACAAATATCTCCATATTCATTATACATGATTTCTAATAAATTGCCAGATCTGCCAAATCCAAGACGAATAAAACGGTTTTCTGTACTGCCGTCTTCTTCAATAGGTCCGTCATAATATGGATTCATAAACGCATACCTAATATCGTCTTCACTTATATTATGCTCAAAAGCAGACGGCTTAAATATTATATTCATATTTCCTTTCAACTTGCCTTTGCGCGCCTTAATCTGACATTCTCGATGTCATAGCTAAATAATTCTCTAAGGTCGTTTAAGCCAAGCGCCATTAATGCCATGCGGTCTATGCCGATTCCCCAAGCGGCGACGGGTACATTCACTCCGAGAGAAGCGGTTACTTCTGGACGGAAAATGCCGGAGCCGCCGAGCTCAAACCATCCGAGCACTGGGTGTTTTATGTGTACTTCTACCGAAGGTTCCGTAAACGGAAAGTAACCGGGCACATATTTTACTTCTTTTGCGCCGGCAACCTCTGTGGCAAACATTTCCAGCATTCCCAAAAGAGTGCGAAGGTTTACATTTTCACCTAACACAATGCCTTCGGTCTGATAAAAATCCGGCAGGTGGGTTGCGTCTACGCGGTCATATCGGAAACAGCGCGCAATACCAAAATACTTGCCGGGGATTTTTGCTGTAGGAAGCTGTTTTGCAGAAAGCGCTGTTCCCTGAGAACGCAGAATAAGCCGCTTTGTAAAGTCACGGTCAAAACCGTAATTCCAGCCTCTGCTTCCTGTAGCGCCGCCGTTCTCGTGCGCAGAAGCAACATTAGAAAGCCATGGTTCATCAATCGCTTTTGCGCGCGCAACTCCGTCTTTGCCGTCAGAAATACTGTATGCGTCATGAATGTCGCGCGCAGAATGAAACTGCGGCATAAAAAGAGCGTCGGAGTTCCAAAACTCTGTTTCTACCATAGGACCGTCAAATTCTTCAAAACCAAGAGAAGCAAGTTTGTCTTTTACATTTTCTAAAAATTTTGCATAAGGGTTGCTTCTGCCCGGAGTGAGGCGCACAGGCGGCGTTTTAACATTATAGGAGCGGAATATTTTTCCTTTCCAGCTGCCGTCTTCCAGCATAGTCTGTGTAAGAGAGCCGACTTCGTCGCCCGTGATTCCTGCCGCTTTAAGAGCTTCTGCAGCTTCGGCAGCCGGGACTGAACCATCCTGCTCAACGGTAAAACCAAAGAAGACTGTTTCTCTTTCTATCTGGCGAAACGGAGCGTCTGCGGCGCCGCGCTTCTTTGCGATACCTGACATAATATTTTTTTCGTCAGCGCTTAACGATGATTCAGAAATGATATTTGTAATGCCTTTTTCCAGCAAAATACGAAGGACAGCAAAATGTTCGGGCGAAGGTTCTTTTGACATAATAACTTTTTTTTCAGCATCCAAAGAAAGAACACCAAGTTTAGAAAGGCTTCCAAAAGCGCTTCCTATATCTTTATTTTCGATTTTAAGCTCTTCTGCAATTTCGGGCAGGCGCGGAGCTTCTTTCGCATTTTTAATTCTCTGCCGTACTAATTCAAGGATTCGCTCTTCGGGACTTCCTTTTTCTTTCCATTCTTGACCAAGCGCGGTTATTTCATAATAAACTGCTATTTCCCGTTTGGTTTCGCTGATCAATCCCTTACCGGCAAGCCACGAAAGCGCCTGATTCCCGTTGCCGGGTTTAAAGCTCAAATCTTGTTCAACCTTTTCGATTGTAAGCTCGTCACCTCTTTTATAAGAAAGAAGAATTCTTACTTCCAGCGGATGTAAATTTTTAACAATATTATTAATATTTTTTGACATGACAGACCTCATTAATACTTCATTTTATCAAAAGAAAACGATGAGGTCTATACAAAAACATTGCTTTTTAAATGTTTAGCACTATAATATATTCAGGGTATATGAAAAAATTTAAAGGTATTAAGACACGAATAACTATCTACACGCTGATTCCGGTGGCGATCGGTTTTGTTGTCATATGTTCAATTATGTCAATTTTTCTTTTTAATATGCAGCAAAGCATGGCAAGAGCGGAATTTCAGGACATTGTAAGAAAGCACACAAGCAATTTTGAAAAAAGACTGCATAATTCTATAAATTATCTTACGTATGTTTCGCATGTTTTAGAGTTCCAAATAAGCGAAGGAGCGGCAAACAGAGAATTAACGCAAAGAATGCTTTTGGAGTTTTTTAACAAGCATTCTGATATTAATAGTTCCAGTATTTATTTTGAACCGAATATGTTCGACGGCAGAGACAGTCTGTACAAAGGCACAAACTTTGGATCAGATCATTCCGGCAGAATCAGTTTTTACTTTAAACGGGAAAACGGGAAAACCGAATTTTTTCCGTTTGCTATAGAAAATGATGCCGAGTTTTTGCTGCCGTTTTATGCTGTCGTAAAGGAGCTTAATACTCCAATTTATACAGAACCGACTCTCTATAATATTGACGGGGAAGATATCTTAATGTTTATTATTGTCTTTCCGATTCGCAATGCCAACGGCGAATTTATAGGAGCTGTAACCGCTGATATTTACCTTGGGGATTTTTACAGGCAGCTGCACGCAGAAAAAATTTACGAAACAGGTTATCTCGTTATCGGCACTGATAAAGAGCAGGTTCTGTACAGTCCAAAATTCGAAGACATAGGCAAAACCAGAAGAGAAGCGGGGCTTTTATATCCTTTCCCGGAAGCGACAGAAGAAATCATTATCTTTAATTACAGATCGATAGTTAATAACAAAAAAACACTTACCGCAATTGATACAATTTATATTCCAGAATTAAACAGCCGTTTTTCAATATCTGTCGCCGCCCCGGTAGAAGAAATTAACGCTGCCGGAACAATTTTGGTCATTGTTGTTTCTGTATTGTGTATAATTGTTATCGCATTGACAGCTTTTTTTCTGTCTTACTTTATCGGTAAATTGACAAAGCCGTTAAGTGAATTTACAGAATACGCAGATAAACTCGGAGACGGCGACTTTAATGTCAGAATAAAAGGCGATTACGGCGATGAGTTTGGAATCTTAAAAGATACCGTTAACCTTATGGCAGAACGCATAGAAGAACATGTAGAAGAATCTAAAATTACGCTTCGTGTATTGCAGACAATTTTAAACGGCATTGACGCGTACATTTATGTAACGGTTCCGGGAACAGGCGAAATCCTTTTTATTAATGAACGAATGAAAAAAATGTTTAATCTCAAAGGAGACGAGGGCATTGGACAATACTGCTACAAACTTTTCCGCGAAGGTTTAGAAGAAAGATGTTCGTTCTGTCCCTGTTTCGAGCTGGATAAAAACCCAGATAGTGTAGTTGTTTGGGAAGAACGTGTCCCTGAGTTAGACCGCGACATGCGCCATACAGACATTTATATAGACTGGCCGGGCGGTTTTAAAGTGCATATGCAGCAGGCGATTGATATTACAGATATTAAAACCATAACAAAAGAAAAACTAAAGGCAGAGCGGGAAGCTCAGGATCTGGTACAAAAAAAGGAACAGGCAGAAGAAACTTCGCGTATGAAGTCTGTATTCCTCGCAAGCATGAGCCACGAAATAAGAACGCCTATGCATGGAATCATTGGATTTTCTGATCTTGCGCTTGATGATAATATCTCCCCAAAAACCAGAAATTATATTTCTAAAATTAAAACAAGCGCAGAAAGCCTCTTACTGATTATTAATGACATTCTTGACGTATCAAAAATAGAAGCGGGCAAAATAGAACTGGAAAACATTCCGTTTAATATAGGCGATGTTTTTAAGCTTTGCAGATTAATCGCTTCTCCAAATGCTCAAGAAAAGGGATTAACTCTATTCTGTTACGCAGAGCCGTCTGTAGGAAAACTCCTTTTGGGAGATCCAACAAGGCTTCGGCAAATACTTCTTAACCTTATTTCTAACGCGATTAAATTTACAAATAACGGCATGGTAAAACTTTTAGCTGCGATTACTAAGAGCACATCTAACACTGTAACAATGCATTTCGAAGTAAAGGACAGCGGCATTGGAATGACAGAAGATCAGATAAAGAGGGTGTTTAAGCCGTTTATTCAGGCAGATGACAGCACTACGCGCAAGTACGGAGGAACAGGTCTTGGCCTTACAATAACAAACAGTTTTGTAGAACTTATGGGCGGTAAATTAATTGTAGAAAGCAGCACGGGAGTCGGCAGTAAATTCAGCTTTGATCTAACATTCGAAACAATAGATTCCAAAGACAACGCTGTGCATACAGAAATATCGTTAGACCGCAACGAAAAACCTTTTTTTGAAGGCGAGATTCTTGTATGCGAAGATAACGAACTCAATCAAATTGTTATTTCTGAGCATCTCGAAAAAGTGGGACTAAAAACAGTTATCGCGCAAAACGGTAAATTAGGCGTCGAACTTGTTCAAAAACGCTTAAAAAACGGAGAAAAATCATTTGACCTGATTTTTATGGATATTCATATGCCTGAGATGGACGGACTCGAAGCGGCAAGAAAAATAATAGAAATAGGAAGCAGAGTCCCGATAGTAGCGTTAACCGCAAACGTCATGACAAATGACAGGGAAACATATTTTGCTTCCGGCATGATCGACTGCCTTCCAAAACCTTTTGTGGTTCAGGAACTGTGGGCTTGCCTTCAGAAATATTTAACGCCTGTACGTGTGACGGCAATAAATACCAGTACAAGTTTTTCCGAAGAAGAAGATCAAAAAAAGGAAATAATAACGGTTTTTATAAAGAGCAATCAGAATACATATAAAAATATAAACGAAGCTCTGGAATCCGGCGATATAAAACTGGCGCACAGACTAGCGCACACTTTAAAAGGCGTAGCCGGATTAATAGGAAGAAACTCGCTCGCAGAAGCCGCTAAATTTGTCGAGCAATCCCTTGCGCTTGGCAAAGTAGATCAGCTGAATGATCAGATGAATTCACTGGAAAGAGAATTAAACAATGCATTGACAGAACTCGCCCCTTTCGCTGATAATTATACATTGAGCAATTTATTAAGCAATAAAGAAATTCTGGAGCTTCTGGATAAACTTGACACTCTTTTAGAGGCTGACAATTATGAGAGTGTAAATTTTGTTAAAAACTTAAGAAATATTGCAGAAATGGAAAAACTTTCTGAACAGGTAGAAAACATGAAATTTAAGCAGGCACGGGAAATCCTTGCTTCGATCAAACAGCAGATGGAGCAAAAGGATGGTTGATCAGAAGATACTGATTGTTGATGACGAAAAATTAAATATAATGGCTCTGGCGCATTTTTTAAAACAGCAATACGAAATTATTGTCGCTGTAGACGGCGAGTCCGCGCTGGAAGCGGCGGAGAAACATCTGCCGGATATTATTCTGCTTGATATAATAATGCCCAATATGAGCGGTTTTGACGTTCTCTTAAAACTAAAAGATTCTCCTATAACAATGAACATTCCGGTTATTTTTATTACAGGTCTTAACGATGCAGAAGATGAAGAAAAAGGACTGTCACTCGGCGCAGTAGATTATATAAAAAAGCCGTTTAATCAAACTATAGTAAAAGCAAGAATAAAAACTCATTTAAAAATGGCGGATTATATAAAGACAATAGAAAAGCTTTGTATGCTCGACGCGCTTACAGGGCTTCCAAACAGGCGCGGTTTTGACAAACAGATAGAAGCAGAATTTGGACGCGCTTGCAGGGAAAAACAGCCCTTAGGTCTTATAATGCTGGATATTGACGATTTTAAAAAATACAACGATACATACGGACACCCGCAAGGAGATACATTGCTTCAGACTATTGCGGATATTTTAACCAAAACGCTTCATAGGGCGTCTGATATTGCAGTAAGATGGGGTGGAGAAGAATTTTGCGTATTATTACCCGATACAAGCGGAGAGGGTACATTCAATATTGCCGAACAGATCAGAATGAATATAATGAATACAATAGTACCTTGTAATACAGGAGAAAAGACAAAAGTTACCGTTAGCCTTGGCGCATATTCAAAAATCCCGGAAAACGGAGATTTACTGGCTGATTTTATATCGAATGTCGATAAATTCCTCTATTCCGCAAAAAAAAGCGGCAAAAACAGGACTTGTACCGCCTAAACAACAAGCGATTTCCCTTGACCCAATTACGATTTTTTAGTATTTTTTATAATGAAAGGGTATTTTCCTATGTCAGAACAAGAAACTCAAACTGAGCAGCTTGACCCTGAAGCGGTCAAAGCTGATACTGAAACAGAAACCGCACAAGCCAACACTGCGGCAAAAGAAGCCTCTCCAGAGGTTCAAATAGCCGAAATGGAAACACGTCTGGCAGAAACCCGCGACCAGCTCCTGAGAAAGGCGGCAGAATTTGAAAATTTCAGAAAGCGGATGAATCAAGAAAAAGCCGGCGCAATTGAATATGCCAATCAAAGCCTTCTATTGGATATAATCCCAATAATCGATGATTTTGAACGCGCTATTCAAGCCGGAGAAAACAGCCCGCAAACAAGCTCCGCCGACTATACCAGTTTTTTAGAAGGCGTTAAAATGATAGAAAAGCGGCTTTCCAGTCAGCTGGAAACCAAGTGGGGGCTCAAACGGTATAATTCTGCGGGAGAACCTTTTGATCCTAACCTGCACGAGGCTGTAACAATGGAAAAATCGCCTGATATAAGCGAGGCTGTAGTTCAGGAAGATTTAATAAAAGGTTATTATTTAAAAGACAGAGTAATAAGAGCGGCAAAAGTAAAAGTACTTATGCCGGAGACATAATAAATATAATATTGGAGTTATCATTAACACAAAGTGTTAATGTTCGATTAGAATCAGCGGCAAGTGCCGCTTAATATAGGAGTTAAGTTATGGGTAAAATTATAGGTATTGATCTTGGAACTACTAATTCGTGCGTTTCTGTTCTCGAAGGAGGAGAACCGGTAGTTATCCAAAATTCCGAAGGATGGAGAACTACTCCGTCTATTGTCGGCTTTACAGCTAAAGGCGACCGTATTA
This sequence comes from Treponema sp., assembly GCA_009784935.1. Lineage (GTDB taxonomy): Bacteria > Spirochaetota > Spirochaetia > Treponematales > Breznakiellaceae > WQXQ01. The sequence continues at coordinate 52,740 of WQXI01000002.1, read as the reverse complement.
CAGGATTAACAGCAAAAAACCAGATGGTTACCAATCCGGAAAACACCATCTATTCTATCAAGCGTTTTATGGGGCGCAGGTATTCAGAAATTACAAGCGAAATGAAGCGTGTTTCCTATCATCTTGCAGAGCAGGGTGATGATGTCCGCGTTAATGTTGACGGAAAAAAATATTCCCCGCAGGAAATCTCTGCTTTTGTTCTTCAGAAAATGAAGCAAACGGCAGAAGACTATCTGGGCGAAACCGTTACAGAAGCGGTTATAACTGTCCCCGCGTACTTTAACGACGCGCAGCGTCAGGCAACCAAAGACGCAGGCAAGATTGCAGGTCTTGATGTTAAACGTATTATTAACGAGCCGACTGCAGCTTCTTTGGCTTTTGGTTTTAATAAGGATTCAAAAAAAGATAAAATTATCGCTGTTTATGATCTTGGCGGCGGTACCTTTGATATTTCTATTTTAGAACTGGGCGAAGGCGTTTTTGAAGTAAAAGCGACAAACGGCGATACCCACCTTGGCGGAGATGATTTTGATCTTAAAATAATTGAATGGCTTATAAGCGAATTTAAGAGCGACACAGGTATTGATCTGGGCAAGGACAGAATGGCGCTTCAGAGATTACGCGAAGCGGCGGAAAAAGCAAAAATCGAACTTTCTAACATGCAGACCACAGAGCTAAATGTTCCGTTTATTACCGCCGATTCGAGCGGACCTAAGCACTTGCAAAAGACGCTTTCCAGAGCAAAGTTTGAACAGATGGTTTCTGATCTTTTAGAAAGATCAAAAGAGCCATGTGTTAAAGCGTTAAAAGACGCAGGTTTATCCGCAGATCAAATTGACGAAGTCATTCTTGTCGGCGGCTCTACTCGAATCCCGGCTGTTCAGCAGATTGTAAAAGATCTGTTTAAAAAAGAACCAAACAAGGGCGTTAACCCTGACGAAGCTGTCGCTGTAGGCGCGGCTATTCAGGGCGGTATCCTCGGCGGCGACGTTAAAGACGTACTTCTTCTTGATGTTACTCCTCTTTCACTCGGCATAGAAACATTGGGCGGAGTTATGACAAAACTTATAACCCGTAACACTACTATCCCTACACGCAAAAGCCAGATTTTCTCCACCGCCGCCGACAGCCAAACGGCTGTTTCTATTCACGTGCTTCAGGGTGAACGCGAAATGTCTGCGCAGAACCGTACTCTTGGACGCTTTGATCTTGTCGGCATTCCTCCCGCTCCGCGCGGAGTTCCGCAGATAGAAGTTACTTTTGACATTGACGCAAACGGTATTGTGCACGTCAGCGCAAAAGACCTTGGCACAGGCAAGGAGCAGAAAATCCGCATAGAAAGTTCGTCAGGTTTGAGCGACTCGGATATCGATCGCATGGTTAAAGAAGCGGAACTCCACGCAGAAGAAGACAAAAAAGACCGCGAAAAAGCCGAAGTGCACAATGAAGCCGACTCGATGATTTACAGCACAGAGAAAAACATCAAAGACCTTGGCGATAAAGTAAGCGCAGAAGACAAGTCCAAAACCGAAGAAGCGATCGCGGATCTGCGCAAAGCGCTGGAAAGCGGCGACACTCAGTCAATTAAAGACAAGACAGAAGCGCTTAAACAGGCGTCTTACAAAATAGCAGAAGAAATCTACAAACAGCAAGCCGCAAGCGGCGCAGGACAACCGGGCGGACAGGGCGACACTGACGATCAGGGCTTTAGCAAAAACCCCGGCGGCGGCTCAAGCGATAATGCGTCGGACTTTAAGTCCGCAGGTGCCAAAGACGCCGAAGATGTTGATTATGAAGTGGTGGATGACGACAAATAATGGCTAAACGGGATTACTACGATGTTCTTGGCGTGCAAAAAAGTTCTTCCAAGGATGACATAAAAAAGGCGTACAGAAAACTCGCTCTTCAATATCATCCTGACCAGAATCCCGGCGACAAAAAAGCAGAAGAAAAATTTAAAGAAGCCGCAGAGGCATTCAGTGTTCTTGCTGACGACCAAAAAAGAGCCGCCTATGATCAGTTCGGTTTTTCCGGGGTCGAAGGCATGGGCGGAGGCGGTCAGGATTGGAGTAACTTCCGCGGCTTTGAAGATATTTTTGGGGAAGGCGGCTTTGGAAGCATATTTGAAAATTTCTTCGGCGGAGGCGGTTTTCGCAGAGGCGGAAGCGGCGTAAGAGGCGGAGCTAATCTCAGGTACGATATCGAAATACCGTTTAAAGACGCAGTCTTTGGCACAAAAGTAGAAATTCAATATTCCCATAATGAATCCTGCAAAACATGTAAGGGCGCTGGTACTTCTGACGGTTCGGGCAAAAAGACTTGTCCTGTCTGCCGCGGCTCAGGACAGGTAAGGCATAGCCAAGGATTTTTCTCGGTTGCTACAACTTGTCATCAGTGTCATGGCGAAGGTTCAATTATAGAAAAACCATGCACCGACTGCGGCGGTTCCGGAACAAAAAAAGCCCGCCAAAAAATTATGGTCACAATTCCTGCAGGCGTAGAAAACGGCAAACGTGTTGTCATTCCCAAACAGGGAGATGCCGGTCCCAACGGCGGACCCGCAGGCGATTTATATGTTTTTATCAGGGTTAAACCGCATGAATATTATGAAAGACAGGGGTACGATCTATACTGCGCTGTCCCGATTTCTATGAGTCAGGCGGCTCTTGGCGCAGACATTAATGTTTCTACTTTGGATAATAAAACAATAAAATTAAAGGTTCCCGCAGGTATTCAAAACGGAAAACTGCTTCGTATACGGGATGAAGGCGTTCCTATGAGTAATCAGCGAGGGAATCTCTATATAAAAGTAATGGTACGAGTGCCGGAAAAACTATCCAAACGCGGAAAAGAAATATTAGAAGAACTTGCAAAAATCGAAGGTCAAAACGACAATCCAAAACCAATCCCTTTATCACAGCTTGACGATATTTAACTAAGCCAATCACCAGCAAGCCTATGTCTGCAAATCTCTATCGCAGACCTCTTGACAAGTATGCATTTTTTCTTAATAATCAGACAAGAACATTACATTTGTAATGTTTAAATGTAATTAAGGAGAAAAAAATGAAAAAACTATCAGTTTTACTGGTCGTATTAATTCTTACGACAGGTTTTGTCTTTGCTCAGGAAAATGGTTCCGGGCGCGAACGCGAAATTGAATTTGTTAATGTGGAATTTAGTTTTGGTTTTCCGGTTCATTGGACTAACGGGATTCATGATGACGCATTATATTTAGCCATGCCTAATCTTGGTGAAATGATGTCGGATAAAACAGTAACAGTTAACACAGCTTTTGGTATAGCGTTAACTCTTAACTTTACCAAAACATTTGGTTTTATGCTGGATGCAGATATGTTCTTCGGCGCAAAGCTCACTGGATTTGCAAATCCTACATCTGATTTTAACTCACTCTTTGGAGCAAACCTTACAATCGGACCTGTATTTTATCTTATCAATACAGATGTCTTAAGAATTCCTTTAGTTATCGGCGCTCATGCTTATTTCTTTGCTGATGATCTATGGATTCCAATCGATAATAATGGTGACGGTACTTGGCTTAACAGAACTGATCTTCAGATCGGTGCTTCTATTTCTTTAGGTGTGCAGTATCATTTTGATAACAATATTTATATTTTAGCCGCACTAATGTTACTGTAGATTTCTTACGCATACATACATTAAGAGGCAATATAGCAGGTACTTATGTAGAAAGCCCACACAATGACTTTGGTATTAACTGGAGCATTAAACCTTCTCTTGGTATTGGCGTAAAATACTAATTTAACCAAACTGTTAAAATTAAAGCGCAAAGGTCTTACGGCTTTTGCGCTTTTTTTGTGTGTACGCCGTTAGAGCAAGGACTATTTCTTTTTTGGTTTCGGCTTTGTGCTAGTCTTTTTAGCAGTTGCTTTCTTAGCTGTCGTCTTTTTCACAGACGCTTTGGGCTTTGCCGCTGGTTTTTTTACTGCGGTTTTCTTAGCAGTTGCCGGCTTCTTTGCGACTGCAGGTTTTTTTGCAGTTGTTTTTGTTTTTGGCTTTGCAGCTGTTTTTTTCACAGGTGCCTTTGTCTTTGCAGCGGGCGCAGTTTTCTTGATTGGCGCCTTAGCAGGTTTTGATACCGTTTTTGATCCGGCTTTCGATCCAGATTTTGAAACAGCTTTCTTTGGCTTTGCTGTAAGTATATCTATCAATGTGTCAAACCTGTATTCTGATTTTGCTTCTGCTTTTGTTAATGCGTCAAAAATGCCAGCAATGCTTTCAATCTTTGCATTAATCGGCATTTGGATAGAACCCTCTATTATAAAGAATAAAGAAGCATAGAACAGCGCCGCTTCGAAACCTTCTTTGTTAAACCAAGGCACATCATTAAAGAAGTTGATTCCCAAAATGCGCCTAAAATCTTCGTATGGATAGTTCTCTTCTATGATGAGAGCCGCTAAATCAGACGGCTGTAATTTTGCTCCTGTTTTTAAACTGCCCGAATCAAGCCCGGCAGGGATACGGCTAAGCGAAGCCTTAAATATATCGCAAATTCTCCAAGCTTCCGCTTCGGAAGCGCCAAAGTGCATATACAACTCTCTTAGTTTACGTCCCAAATCCCAGTGATCAAAAGCCAAAGATGCTGCATGTTTTCCTGTTGCTTCTTTTCCTATAACGAGACGCAGAAGAGAAACAACACCATAACTGAGTATTACAGCGTTTAACATTTGTCTCTTGGAAATATTGTCCGCAATTTTTGCGAGGAGTGAGCCGTCATTCTTTTGTGTTTTTAATTTTTTAACGATATTCATGATATCTTTTGTTCTGTTAATAAACGCTTCAAACTCATCCCAGATTACATCTTTTTTAACAGCAGTAAATTTAATTTCTGTTTCAGTTTCTTTGCTGTCACTTGTCTTTGCTGTCCATGGATCATAAGAACCGTTCGCGCCTGTAATAAAGTGAGCCGCTGTTTTTGCGAACTCTTCTATCAGAGCCTTTAATGATTCTACAAATGATTTTTTGTTTATAGAATCCTTAAAGTCATTAATGTTTTCCGGTTTTAAAATTTCTGCAAATCTATAATAAAGATCACCGAGGAAAATATCTTTAATCGCCGCATACGGACAAGGAACTCCTCTGCCGCTTAAGTCATTATTCAATCTCGCAAAGTGGCCTCTTGCGCAGTCTTCGACTTCGTAGACATCCATGTAAGCTTGTGTCTCGTAACCTTTAAGACCAACAAAGAATCCGTCTTCGCAGATTGCTTTTGAAGAGCGGATAAACCACAGGTTTGATTTTTGTTCGCGCAATAGTGTAAAGTAACGGCTGTCGCCATGTATGGTAAGAGCTTCGCTTAAACTGTCTCTGCGAACGCCGCCGCTTCCGTCAGGTACTGCAGGATCGCTCGCTTTAATCCAGCCGGAAGTTTCGTAATATGAATTATTAAAGAATATCAGCGCTTTTTCTTCTCTGCCGTTTATCCATGCGCGGTTGGTGTATGCAAAAACATTTTCGTTAACGCTTCCGCCTTCGCAGTACAAATCAAAAAGTCTAAAGTTAACGCTGCCCGAAAAAAGATAGCGCCGCTTCATAAGCGGGAAAATTTCATGTTCATGGCGGCCGATTAAATAGCCGTCAGGTTTTTCGTCTTTATAAGAGCGGCGGTATTCCATGCCGTACTTTTCTTCGAAACCTTCGATTTGTCCGTGGCCGAACATCGGCAGACCAGGCATTGTAACAAGCAATGTACAAATTCCAAAATATTTATCGCCCTTGCCGAATTGCGCAACCGCAGTGTCTTCGTCGGGGTTATTCATAAAGTTTACAAACCGTTTTAGGATTTCCGGATCAAACTCCATTGTGTTCTTAATGGTTGCGCGGTACTTATCGTTCTCTTCGTTTTTTAGCATGTTCATAAATGCCGAATTATAAACACGGTGCATACCTAGCGTGCGGACAAAGTAGCCTTCCATCATCCAGAAAGCTTCGGCTAAAAGCAAAGTGTTCGGCGCTTCTGTCGCACAGCGGTCAACAACTTCGCGCCAGAACTCGTTAGGGATCCGTTTGTTAAACTCTTCTGTAGAAATCGCATGCTCTGCGCGGCTTGCAATTGCTCCGCCTGATCCCGGCGCAGGAAACCAAAGCCGCTGAATATGACGTTTTGCAAGTGTCATAGCGGCGTCGAAGCGCACGATAGAAAATTGCTGACATACGCCGATAATTGTGCGGATAACAGCCTCGCGCGCTTCGGGATTTAAAAAGTCAATTTGCGCAGTATCGTTCCACGGCATAGAAGTGCCGTCATTACCGTGATAGATATAGCGCGCATCGCCTGTGCGGTTGTCGATTCGTTTAAAAACAACGGCTGCGTCACTGCGCGAAAAATAATGCTCTTCGATCTGAACTGTTATATCGTCACGACCGGATAAGTTACCGCAGTTGTAGTTATAAGTTGGAAAGGGCGGATACGGAAGCTGTAAGAAACGATCCGGATGTTCTATAATCCATTTGCTGTCCAGCCCTGTATGATTGGGAACCATATCAGAGCCAAGCCGGATACCGCGCTGCATACAGCGTTCGCGCAGATTGCAAAGCGCGCCCCAGCCGCCAAGTTCGCCCGCGATATCGTAATCGTACAAACTATAAGCCGAAGCCGCCGCTTCGGGATTGCCTGTCCATTGCTTGATCATTTTACTTGCCTGACTTCTTTCCCAAACACCAATCAGCCAAAGACCGGTAAAACCGCGGCTTGCCATTTTATCAAGCTCTTCGTCGGGAACTTCATCAAGACGGTTTATCGACCTTCCGTATTCCTGCGAAAGCTGAAATAGCCAAACAAGCGTGCTCTTTGCCATAAGAACTGTTTTTGGCATCCAGTCTTGATCCGGACTGAAACGTTCATATTCATCAAGACCTGCAAAAGATAAAACTTCGCTTGGACCGGGTCCGCCAAAGACAGGTTTTGTTTCTTCGTTAATAACATCAAGACTCATGAGTAAGCGAGCCATAAATTTTGAAATGAGTAGTCCCCAATGTTTTCGCATATATTCAAGCTGACCCAAAAGCGAGTCGGGGCAGGCAAGCGCAGGAGATCGAAGGAAGTCCCAGAGGTTCATGCCGTCAGGACCAAAGGAAGGAAGATCTTTAAAATGCGCTTTTAATTCTTCTATTGCGTCAGGATAGACAGTTGTCTTGGAAAGCACACTGTCGTCAAACATAAACTTAAAAGGCTTAAACGCCGGGTTTAAATTCGCAATGGAAAGGAGCATAGTTTCTTCGATAGAAAGCGCGCGGCAGCTTTCGCCGTCTTCTTTGCTCTTTAAATACTGGTCAATATTTTTTTCACCTTTGTACACGGTGCGGGGCGGAAACTGATTGTTAAAAGAGAGGAGCAGACCTCCTGTCTTGTCTTCGCCGAGATTTGTGTCGAGTCTGTCGAGGGCAGTCTCAAAAACATCGCCCTGAACTTCTTCGCGGTAGAGCGAAACTACATAGTGCAGAATTTCATCGATAAGCCCCATCGCATATAAATGCCCGGCTTTAATAAAACGGTCTGGATGAGCGGGGTCTTGTTTTTGGTTGAATTTATTTGCAAGTTCCCGGCACTGTCTTAGGTCTGCAAGAACAACGTTTCCTGTCAAAGAAAAAAGGCTGTCGTTAAGCTCGTATTCCATACGGACATTGCTGTTTATATGGAACTCCATGAGCGCCTTACGGTTTTTAGACCAAGAACCAAAATCGGGCGTTTTACCCTGCTTTTCAAGCTTGGTTAGTGTGATGGGAAATCTGGTCATTTTAAAACGCTCCTTTCTAAGAAAAGAAACTAACCCGATCCATAGAATCGAAGATTTCTATTCTAAGATATTATAGTACAAATACAGAAATTTTGAAAGGTAAAAGCAGGAAATAATACTGGTTATTTACTATAATAAATGCCATAATAATGTCAAAATAAATGCAATTATAGGAGGGAAAATGCCTGATGTTTCCGGCATTATAGACGCAGTTAGAATATCAAATTTTGATGAAACATATTATGTGGATGGTAATTATATTTTTAAATTAGATACCGAAAAAAGGCTTTTAATAAGCGCCAGCCGTTACAGTGATGAATAAATATTTATCTTTATTAATAACTATTTTATTTATATTTTTATCTTGTAATTCATCTAATTCGGTAAATTCAATATTAAAAAATAATAATCAGGATGTATCCTTACAGCAACATTCTGTCTTTTTGAATTATGCAGGTATTAGAAGCGCAGAAACAGTTTTTTTGAGCGGGTTTGAGTTTATATACGAATATAGTCTTAGAGACGATGGTTATGGAGATGACTTGGTTATTTGGGCAGTTAATGAACCGCTGGCAGGTTTTGAGTTTTTAGAAATCACAGATAAATATGATTATAATGAATATGAAACCTACTTTGTGCCGGGAGATGTATTATTTTCACTTGACGTTTTGCCGATAGGGCATGCGCTGGTAATTCGTAATTTTGCAGGGCGCGGCATTTTTCCAAATTTAGCAATATCATTTATAGATACGAACGGCTTGCGGCGTTATGCCGGATTTATGCATGATTTATCAGAAAACGAAAAATATCTTTTTATTGAGTTTGCGCTTGATAATGGAGTTCCGCCTTTTGCCCTGCCGCCATGGAATTGGGATCGCGAATAAATTATGAGAAAAATTAATTTTTATTGACAGTATTATGAATCTTTGGTATTATTGTTTAGATTCGTAGAATTCAAAATAAACAATCCGTAATGATTAAAAACTAAAAGGGAGTCTATTATGAACAAATTAGCAGCTAACAGGGGTTTTTGGCTGACATTGCTTCTGTCAATTGTCACATTAGGTTTTTATGGATGGTATTTAATTTACGCATTCGCAAGAGAAACAAATATTGCATGTAAAGATGACGGCAAAAAAACAACAGGATTAATATTATTTGTAATATTTTCTTTTATCACATTCGGCATTTATTCCATCGTTTGGTATTGCATGTGGATAGAACGCTGCAATGGATATCTAAGAAAAAATAACAAACCCGAAGGTCTTCAGGTTGTAACTTACATTTTAACTCTTTTCATCCTCGGCTGGCTTACCCTTGGTATTATGTACCTCGTTGTTTTCTGCAAAGCACTGTATCTGCAGAATGCCGTAAACCGAACCTATAATGAGTTGAATAAACAATAAAAACAAAAATTGAATGTAAAGGGTTGGGAAGCTTAATTGCTACCAGCCCTTTTTTTATTTGGTCGCATTACTAGGTTTTTTATGAAGATTCGTTAAACGTTATTTTTAGCCTGCATTTTTGCATACAACTATGTACTCATATAACATTGTATTTACTGTTTTTCCTGCAACGTTTGTCGGCGAATTTCTACTAGGCATTGCTTTATTACTTAATGCTCGTTCATATGTTGTTATATGCTTAAACCCGTTTTTTTCAAATGTCTCTGCTATAAATTGATCTGTTGGTAAAGTCACATTTTTTACAGTTCTATTTCCAACAACATAAATAACTATACCATTTTTATTAATATTTTTTGCAACATTATTTATTGAATCTTCTAAATCAAAATAAAAAGATGATACTTCTAATGCTCTTTTTCTATCTACAGTTTCTATTTTTTGTATTGATTCTGCCATACAATTGTTTATCATTAATTCTAATACACGATTACCGCCCATTAACATACCATCTATTTTACGCGCATTATTTATTCCCAACCATTCATTAGATAATGTAGAAAATTGACCATAAGCAACAGTAGTTCTACTATCCCCATAAGGCGGACTTGTTAAGACAATATCAAAAGCATTCTTTTCTTTTTTAAAAGGTTTTGAATGAATTTTTACTGATGTATCTTTTTCTAATTTTGGTAAATAAAATAATTTATAACAATCTATTGTGTCATTAAGTTTTTTAAAGTAAAAACTTAATACATCTGGATTAAAATTGCTTATCTCTTCTGGTTTCATACGATATAATTTAAATTCATTGTTTCGTGTATATGAACATTCTCTGACAGTTTCCGAAAATGGAACAAGAAATAAGTTTTTTATTTTTTCATTTTCTAAGTTATCTAAGCAATATTTAATAACTGATAAATTTTTAACAACTATTTCAGAAAACCAAAAGTATATATTTGTAATTTCTGGTACATTTATTTTTTTTATTAATTTTTCATTCTTCATTATCTCAAAAACATTATTTCTTAATTTTTTATATTCATTTTCAATTTCATTTAATTTGATTTTTGTATATTTTGCTTTAGAAATTAACACCGCTAATGGATTAATGTCAAAACCTGACATTTTCTTTATTCCGCATTCCAAACCGCAAATGAAGCTAGTTCCTGATCCGCAATACGGATCAAGCAAACTTTGTTTGTGCATATTACCAGATGAAATTTTAAATTCTTTTAATAAATCAATACCTATTTGCGGTATCATTGACGCTGGATAACGATGTAAATTTGGATAAATCGAGGAATATGACTGCCCTGTATAGTCATATTTTGTATTTCTTACGACTTTATACTTATTCATAAATCTATCACCACTCTAAATAATTGCGGTAATCTGTCTTCATATGTTCTAAAACCTGTTCCATGATTTCTAGCCATTGTTCCCTTGTCATGAAGACGCAAGTCTACTAAAATATTTTCTGATTTAAATTGGTTGCATAATAATTCTGGCGTTGTATCTTTCATTAACTGCGCTCTTTGGAAATGGAAATACTCCTTATTATCACGCATTTCTGAAAACGCTGACACAAATATTAATGACGGAATTTTTTGAACAAATCTTTCTGCTAGTTTTTCTAAAACCCACTCAACAACAATATTTCCAGAAATATGTCTTACTGCTATTGTTTCTTTTTGAACATCAAGAAAAAGACCTGCGCTATTTGGTTTTAATGACATTGTGTAATAAAGTCCTTGCCTGCCGTCTCGATCAAGGCTTCCATATTTTTTAACAGCTTCTAAAGGCGGCATTTTCCATGCTTTATTATTGAAAGTAAACAGTGTTATTAAACTTGAACCTTTTGTCCTATGTGCTTTTAATTCTGCTCCTTCAATATCTGGCGAAGCATCATTGTTTTCACTAATACCCAAAAGAGTTTCAAGTGTATAACCTATACCTGTTGGTCCCTTTCTTTGCGAAGGAACATAGCCCATTTCTTTTATTTTTTGGAATTTTTCTTTAAATTCTTCTATAGAAATTTTCAAAAACCCCTCCAAAACACTCTATTTAAATATATATACCTAAAAATCTAATATTGTCAATATTAAATCACATATTAATAAATTTTTATTATTTTTTGTTCAAATAATATATTCGCAGCATTTTCTTTATCATACCAAAATATTTCATTTCCGTTATATATAATGAATTCACCATAGCTTCTGCTTAATATATCGACCAATAAAATATATTTTACATTATCAAGATCAAATATATAATAATGATTTCCTCCGCTTCCATCAAATATTCTTTCTCCATTAACTAAAACCAAATCGGGGCTTTCATATTGAGTTTTATCTATAGTCCATAAAACCATTCTATAATTACCATTATTTAGTAAATCTATTCTAATAATATAAGTTTCAGTTTCACATAATAAACGCAACTCTTCAAATCCTATTAACGATTCATGCAAATTTATTTTTTGTTCTAAAATAATATTTTCTTCATATACTTCTATTTTTATTTTTTTATCACTTTCCCATATTATGTTTAAATTTTCATTTTTTAAAGGTTCAACCCAAAGATAAGAAAATATTAGGTCTCTTTTTTTAAATAAATTAATATTTTTTACTCTTATTTCATTTTCTTCTTCTTTTAACTCATAAATAAAATCTCCAAAATTTTCAAATGCTTTAGCATCAGGTTTTTGATAATTATTTTTGTCTTCTATTATATAAAATTCTCCAATAAAGTTATTTGGAATAACTATTAATATTTCATCTCCTCGTACGCATGAGAAAAATAAACTAATAACGCATAAAATGATTACTTTTGCAGCTTTTTTCATGTTTTTCCTTCTTTTGCAAAAATTGCAATTGTGTTGTACATTTTAATTAAAAATACTGTGACGCTTCGTAAAATTAATTGTTTCATTACCAATAATTATTGACAATATATCCCCAGATATTGTTCCAATGAAGAAAGCATTATCCATAGTTTCTGATGATACAGTTTCTGACATAGATACAGTCATACCAGAAATAGAATATGAACCTTCTATAAACGTATGCCCTCCAGTAGATATTGAAAAATTTGGATTATTAAATCTAATAATTATTTTTACATCTTGAAAATATCCCATCCAGCTGGTTCTGTCCAATAAATCTTTTCTGCACGAACTAAATGAAAAAACAATTACAACTGCAAAAATAATAATTCCAAGTGATTTAACAAAATTTTTCCCGTTCTGAATATTTATAGCCATAGATATTTCCCAATAAATTCATTTTTGCATGATTGCGCCAAAATAGCAAAGTATTTTACTAAATTAATTTTTCCCCTCTTGACATTAACCGACCAGTCTATTAGACTAGTCTAATAGAACATCGTTTTAGACTATGTTTTTAGGAGGAATATATGGAATATCAGCAAATTGGAGCTTATGAGGCCAAGACTCATTTTTCGCAAGTTTTGGATAGCGTCGAAAAAGGCGCGGACTATGTCATCACAAAAAGAGGAAAACCTGTGGCAAAAATTATTCCTTTTGAACAGGAAAAAAAGATGACTTTTAAAGAAGCCGTAGACGCACTAATTGAAATGCGAAAATTCTACAATGGCAAGCCCGGAGACTTTAATATCCGAGAAGCAATTGAGGATGGGAGGAAATATTGAATTACGTATTTGATCCTTCTTTTGTTGCAGCATTGATTCTTCCAGATGAAAAAGATATAAAAATGTCTAATTTATATAAAAAAATAAATAATGATGATAGAAAATATACTCCTCAATTATTCTGGTATGAGATCGCTAACGTTTTCAAAAATTTACTAAGACGAAATCGGTATACTCCGGAACAAGTTTTATTATTTTTTCCTAAAGTGTCTGCATTCTGTTTATCAACCGATTTTGAAACAGGCATAAACTATTCCAAAAAATTATGGGAACTGTGTAACAAATATAACCTGTCTTCGTATGACGCAGCTTATCTCGAACTGGCAGATCGAAAAAAAGCTGTTCTCTGCACACTGGATGAAAATTTAATAAAAGCCGCAAAAACACTTGGTGTTACAACTATCCATTAAAATGTGTTTATATAATATGTATTTAAGCAAATGAAGGAGAAAAAAATGAAGAAAAGAATTTTTGTTTTAGTACTGTTAACAGCGCTATTAGTATTTGGCTGCAGCAGGGGCGGATCTTTAGGACATTCAGCCGACCTAGGCAATATGTATAGTTATGATTCAGAAGAACAATTCCAAAGCTCTTTCAGAATCCCAAGTGTTGCTTATGATGATTCACTTTATACCCATAGAACAACTAGATATGAAGGCATGGGCTTTAACCCAGAAGGTCCAGCCGGATTAGAAAGCAGTGCGCCAATAGTGTTCAGAGATATGTCAAATATTTTTGGTAATATTACACAAGACGAAAGAGACCGCCGCGTTGACCCAAATTCGCCGTATAGCGGCGGCAGAGGTGAAACACCTTCATCCAACAATGATTCAATTTCTTCGAATCTAAACACTTCTCAGCATAAATTAATAAAACGCGGAAGCCTTAGATTCAGGGTCGAAGACCTCGAAGCTTCTGACGCTTTTATTATCAGCCAGCTAGAAAAATACAATGGTTATTCTGCTTCTACAGCGATCGTAGAAACATCGCATACTTATTCGCTTCGTGTTCCTGCAGAGCATTATGACATCTTTGTTACCGAATTGGGCGATCTTGGCAGGCTGTTAAACCGTACCGAAAGCACAGAAGACGTAACGATTCGATACTATGATCTTGAAGGCCGGCTTGAGTCAAGACGGGAACTTTTGAGGACCTATCAATCCTATCTTTCACGAGCACGAAACATCGAAGAGATTCTTTCTGTAGAAGCAAGAATTGCAGACTTGCAGCGCGAAATTGACAGCACCGGTTCTCAACTGAGAAACCTTTCAAACTTGATAGAATACGCGACCGTCAACTTAACTATTTACGGACCTACTTCGGCTCCGGTGAGATATGAGAATTCGCTAGGTGAAAGAATCGTTAATTTATTTAAAGGTTTCGGCGGTTTTCTTTCTTCGATAGCTGTAATAATAATCGGCTTTATTGTTTACGGAGTTCCGCTGTTGGCAATTTTACTTTTAATTATATGGGTTTTCTTTGGCAGGATAGGGCTGCTAAAAAAACTATGGCTATTTGTTTTTGCGAAAAAAGCATAATGAATATCGAACTTTTACGGCAATCTATTCGTTCTTTCGCTGAGGCGGCTTTTTCCCGCTCCGGCGGACCGGGCGGACAGAACGTAAATAAAGTAAACACAAAAGTTACTTTAAGAATGCGCCTTAGCGAATTAGCCGGTCTTTCTGAGCCTGAGCTAGAGCGTGTCAAAATGCTTCTCGCAAACCGTATATCTTGTAGGGAATCGGAGGAAGGCGAAATCGTTATAACTTCGGATGAAGAACGCTCCCAGCGGATAAACCTTGAAAGAGCCTATTTCCGAATGGAAGCGCTTATTGCCGCTTCGGCAAGACTACCAAAACAACGACGGCCTACAAAACCAAGCAAAGCCGCCAAAGAAAAGCGCCTTCAATCCAAGAAACGACAAGGGCAGAAAAAGGCTGAACGGGCGCAAAAGTGTTTCACGTGAAACACTGTATACGCAAGTCGCAAAAATGCGACCTGCGCATACAGTCACGATAGGCGAAATTCTACCTGCCGATAGAACATCGCCTATCGAAGCGGTTTACGGGTAGCTAAAGCTACCCTACATTTCTCCTTCGGAGAAACGTCGTAAACCGCCATTTATCGAAAAAATGCGTGAACGCTTTAGCGTGAGCAGCGCGCCAGTATACGCAAGTCGCAAAAATGCGACCTGCGCATACAGTCCCGATAGGCGAAATTCTATCTACCGATAGAACATCGCCTATCGAAGCGGTTTACGGGTAACTAAAGCTACCGTACATTTCTCCTTTGGAGAAACGTCGTAAACCGCCATTAAGTAAGTAAGTAAAGAATTCACTACAAAATAAAGTATAATTAATAGCCAATACAACTTATAATCTCTGTACGAAGAAAATATACTAATTCCAATAAATCTTGGATGGGAACCTCATCTGTAAGCTATTAAACCTATTAATCGAAAAATGCAGTAAAAATTCTAATCTTTACGAAAACCAATTGTTTTTGCTTCTTTAGGTTTATCAATGAGATTGTTTAATACCTGAATTATATGTTTTATCGCCTTGTCGTGCTCAGAAAATCTATAGTCACAGTTTTCTATATGAAGCATTAGAAGTTTTCTTAGTTCGACAATTTGTTCGCTGGTATCATTCTGAGAAAGAGCATATTGCCGTAAATGAACAAAAATCTTCATAATTTGAATGTTTACTTCAATTGCTTTATCAGAGTTTAAAACACTTGAAAGCATTAGGATTCCGTGTTCTGTAAAAACCAAAGGTAAATAACGCCTACCGCCATGTTTATCTCTTGAGATCGCAAATTGCGATCTCAAGTTTTCCCATTCATCTTCTGTCAATTGAAACATAAAATCCTCAGGAAACCGTTTCATATTTCGTTTTACAGCCTCGTTCAAGCGATGTGTTGGAATTTCGTACAAATCAGCAAGATCACTATCCAACATGACCTTTTTTCCCCGGATTTCGTAAATCATTTTTTGAATGGGAATTAATTCATTTTCCATGATGTATACTATAATAGTATTGCTATACAGTTGTCAAGTATGTGGGGAAACCCTCATATAAAGAAGGAGTTGCCTATGAAGACTAATTTTAAGAAGAAATTTCACACAGAGGTGAAAACTAGAAGCTTCGCTGCAAGATCCTCTGTGCTCTTTGTGCCGCCGTGTGAGGTCTTCTCCATATTATTTTTGTCATACTTTTTAAAAAATTCTCAATAAATTCCTCGTTTTCTAATGCGCCACGAATGCTCACGCCAATTAAAAGTAAAACTTTCTTTTTTGAAGGTTTTATCTTTATTTTCTTAGGAGTTAGTAATTATGAAAACTAACAGAAAGTTCAAGGATAGCGTCTTCACATCCTTGTTCTCAGACCCGGATCTGCTTAGAGAGCTGTATTGCGCATTGGAGAATGTTTCTCTTTCTCCAGAAACCCCGGTTTCCATTAACACACTAGAAAACGTGCTGTATATGGATTTATGTAATGATATATCTTTTGAGATAGGGGATAAGCTTGTAGTTCTTATTGAACATCAAAGCACAATTAACCCCAATATGGCACTGAGGCTTTTTCTCTATGTCAGTAAGATATTAGAAAAGATAACCAGAGGCAGGGCATTATATTCCGATAGGAAAATATCTATTCCTCGCCCTGAGTTCTTTGTGCTCTATAACGGGAAAGACCCTTTTCCTGACAATAAAACACTAAAACTATCAGATTTATTCAGAAAACCTGAGGATTTAGGTCTTCCTGAGCCTCTTTATCCTATGTTAGAACTTGAAGTCAAAGTGATTAACATAACCGAAGGTAAGAACATAGAAATACAGAATCGCTGTAGTAAACTATCGGAATACAGTAAGTTTATAGCACTGATTCACAAATATCTTGAAGAATATGGTAATCTTGAAGACGCGACAAAAGAAGCTATTAATTACTGTCACAGGCATGATATACTTGTAGAGTTCTTAGAAAAACATGGGTCAGGAGTTTTGGGAATGATTTTAACCGAATGGAACACAGAAGACGCTATCGCTTTTGCCCGAGAAGAAGGTAGAGAGGATGGTTTTGAAAGAGGCGTTGAAAAGGGAAGCAAACATGAAAAACAAACTATCGCAAGAAACCTGCTTTCGGAAGGATCGACTCTCGAGTTTACTCAAAAAATCACCGGGCTTGATCTAGAGACCATAAAGGGACTTTCCTCTGCTTCTTAACAATATGTAATTAATTGTAATTTAAGAGCCTGCGTTTGCAGGCTCTTTTTTTTCTCAACATAGATGAAGATCTCACACACGCCCATTAATGCACGCATTGCGTGTGGATGAATGAATTAGGGAGGCGTGGCGCACAACAAAAGTCAATGAGGCGTATAATGCGCGAAGGATTTATCCTGAGCTGTGCGCCCAGCACAGCGGCGCAAAGAACACAGAGGAAAAAACATGAAAGGACACTGATTAAAATGTCCCTCCATACTTAACCGCTACCTTATACTTACCCCGACATTTAAAGAAAGTTTGATTCCATCCATTGGGTCAAAGCCATATCTACTACCACCATATGTATATGATAATTGGCCTCCTAATGAAAACCCATTAAAATTGTATCCCCCTATAATTGTTGGAGAAAGAAAAGTACTATAATATGGAACATGTAGTGCTTTAATTATTCCTCCAATATAAAAATCGTCAAAATAAATATATCCTAAACCAATAGGAAAAAAGATACGATCATTATGATAACCCCCAAACATGTATTCTGTTCCTACTGATACAGTAAAACCAGATTTTCCAATAAAAAATAAATCTACCCCGCATATTCCTCCTCCGCTATCTGAAAACCATCCTCCAACCCCAAACATTGCCAATACAGCTCCACTTCTTTCGGGGTAATAATTTTGGTTCGCCGACGTATTTTCTGCCATCGCGTCTGCAGGGGCTTCTGTACGACCAACCAGCCTAAATGAAGAAGGCGGACCGTCTTTATATTCCAGAACCAAGCTGGGCCCGGGTGTTCTTATCCATTGGACTCTTAAAAATGTATGTGTTTGGGTTAGAGTCATAAGAACTCCGTCACCTGTATTCTCTGACACAAAAGTACCAGCTATGAAATTCCTTCCGTTTCTTGTAGCTATCCAAGTATCTCCGCCAAATTGAAACTTTAGATTATTTCCCGCTATAGGTATCGCAGGCAGGCTATTCAACGCCACCTGCTGTAATGTCGGCGCACCGAGCTGAGGCGCTTGAGAAAAAGCCGGAACCGCTCCGCATAGTAATAGAAACATCATTACAGCCAAAACCGTAAAAAACCTGCGAGAATTTTTATTAATAACATCTAAAATCGTCATAATAATCTCCTTTTAATTGTATGTGTTTTCTATACCCAAGTAATACCTTGAATACATAATAATGGTATTACCTGTTTAATATTATGTCAAGCCAATAGCACAATATTCTATTCAAGGTAAAGGAATGAGTGTTTTTATGGATGAATCGGGGTTACGGAATTTATTTAGCCAGAATATTAAACGATTCCGGCAGATGAAAGGCTGGTCTCAGGAAAAACTCGCAGAGAAAATGGATATTTCAACAAATTACCTTTCTGACATAGAAACAGGAAGAGGTTGGGTATCGCCATTTTCTCTTACTAAACTGGCAAACGCTTTAGAAATTGATGTTTACGAACTCTTTAAACCTCAGGAAGCAGTATCAGTAACTACAGTAAAAACCATTAATAAATGTCTTGATGATTTTTCAACCTCACTAAAAATATCTTTCGAAAAATCCCTTCAGGATTCAATGCGGAAAATTAAGAAAAACCTATAGTTTCTCACCAAGCGTCTTTTACAATCCAAAGACCATTCTCATTTTTCTTCTGCTATAGCTGCTTTCTGAATCTAATTCCAGATTTGTGCTGTTGTTTGTAAGTTTCCATGTGTGTATGTTATATAAATGTGAAAGAAAATCACGTTCGCTTAGACTTTCCGGTTCTACAAAGGCTGCTACCGTAGTTATCTCAAAAGGATACACTAAAAGAAACCGGTTACCGTGAAGATAATAATTACCCGAAAAGAGGTTTGGCGCTCCTGTTCCGCTTATTGTTCTATCATCAAACTTTATAGTAAAAATGTCTTTGGTATTTGTGCCGTGTCTGAACCAGATTTCTATTCCATCGATATGGAATGTGAGCAATTTCCACTCTTTTTCTATTGCGCCGGAAAAAGCCTTATATTCATCAGCGAATTCAATTAAATGAGATTCAAAATCAAAGCCTTTCGAACTACCATCGGTATAAATACCATCGATGTTAGCGCAGCCGATTATTAAAACCGCCGCAAATAAACATATAATTACCGGGTTTTTCATATTTCAGGGTTTTACAGTCCAAAGACCATCTTTACTTGTTTACCGTCGCTTGTCATCGATGTCAATTCCAGATTTGAGCTGTTATTTATAAGTCTCCACGTTTTTATATTTTGCATGTATAAAAGGAAATCGTGTTCTCTCAGATTTTCCGGTTCAAATAAAGACGCCATCATGGTTGAGGCTAAGGGCGTTACAGTTAACCCTTGATCAGTAAGCGTATATCTGCCGGAATAGCGGTTTGGCGCTCCAACTCCGCTTATGATTCCGGTATCAAACCTTAAGGAAAAAATATCTCTTGATACTTGATGAGGCTGAGTATCTCGTCTAAATCGTGTGTCTGTCCCATTGATATGAACTGTAAGCAATTTCCACTCTTTTCCTGTTACTCCGGAAAAATCCTGACTACCGCTGTTTTGGCTGCCGTCTTTGTTGGTACTATCACCGGTAGCAGCGCAGGCGGTTATTAGAGCCGCCGCTATTAAACACATAAATAATTGTTTTTTCATTTTCATCTCCTTAATTGACCATTAAACAACCATAAGGATACTTAAGTTAAAAAACTTTTTAAAGACCAAAAATAAGCCGCACAGGCTCGCCATTTTCGGTTTTTGATATTAATTCAAGTCTTTTGCTTACGATTTTCCACTCATAGGCATTTTGTAAATATCCGTAAAAAACGTGTTCTTGCAGTTTTTCGGGTTGAATAATCGGAGCCATCTGGGTCGAAATTATGGGCATTATGCTGATTGCCTGTTTTTCGCCCAAAGTATAAGGAGCGTTAAAGCTGTTCGGCGCTCCCGTCCCGCTTATCTGTTCGTTGTCAAAGGTAAAAGTGTAAATATGACCGACGTTTTCTCTTCTTAATGCGTTCCGGTCATAAATAACTCTTTTGTTGAACGGTGTTCTTTCTACATGGACTTCGAGCAATTTCCACTCTTTGCCCACCGCGCCTGCAAAATTATTGACAGTGTTGCAGCTAATTGTCAAAAAAGCAAAGGCGGCAAAAACTACCGCCGCTGTTATTATTTTTTTCATGATAATCCTGCCTAAGCGTCATCTTCTTTGACGATTCTATCAAGACCAATTACAAAATCAGGTTTGTCTATGCTGAGAATACGCACGCCTTGAGCTGCTCTTCCCATTACACGGACATCACTTACTTTCATCTTTATAGACTTACCTTGGCTTGTAATACACATTATATCGTCGTCTTCCAGAACGCTTACGCAGCCGACAATTTCGCCTGTTTTTTCCGCAACAGTATAAATTCTCTGTCCGCCGGTTCCTCTTCCGTGCGAAGAAAACTCGCTGAAATCAACGCGTTTTCCGTAGCCAAACTCAGATATGATAAGCATTTTTTCTTTTGACGCCGCGTCTACTCTCAGCATTCCTGCGAGTTCATCACCTTTTGAAAGTTTCATTCCGGTTACACCGCGGGAAGAACGTCCCATCGCGCGGACATTATCTTCGTGAGTTCTAAGCGCCTGCCCTTTGCGGGAGATCAAAACAACTTCGTCCTTGCCTGCTGTTAAAAGCGCGCTGACAAGTTTGTCGCCTTCGTCAAGATTAATTGCGACAATACCTCTTGTTTTAGCGTTTGCAAATTCGGCTGTTTTTACTTTTTTAACAACACCGCATGCTGTTCCCATAAACAAGAATTCACTGTCACTAAAATCTTTTAGCGAGACAATAGCAGTAATATCCTCGTTAGGTGAAACTGTAAGAAGGCTCTTAATGTGCGTACCCTTGCTTGTACGGCTGCCCTCCGGCAGTTCATGAACCTTCATCCAATAGGCTTTACCCGCACTTGTAATAAACATGACATACTCATGTGTCGAAGCAACGAAAATCTGCTGAACAAAATCATCTTCTGTTAGTTTTGCGCTTTGCATACCTTTTCCTCCGCGTCCCTGATTTTTATACGCTGAAACGGGGACTCGTTTAACGTAACCAAGATTAGAAATGATTATCATCATTTCTTCTTTTTTAATTAAATCTTCTATGTTTAGACTCTCTACTTCTCCGGCGACAATTTCTGTTCTGCGTTCGTCGCCGTATTTTTCTGCTACTTCTCTTGTTTCGTCTTTGATAACGCCGCGGAGCTTTTTTTCGTCGGCTAAAAGCGATTTATAATAAGCAATGCGTGTTTTTAATTCTGCAAGTTCCTGTTCAATCTTTTCTACTTCGAGGCTTGTAAGACGGCCAAGGCGCATTTCGACAATTGCTTCTGACTGCGCTTCTGATAATAAAAAACGCTCCTGAAGTTTTAAACGAGCCGAAGCGACATCACGGCTGGCTTTGATTACTGCGATTACTTCGTCGATGTTCGCGAGAGCAATAATAAGCCCTTCTAAAATATGTGCGCGTTCTTCGGCTTTGCGTAAATCGTAGCGCGTACGGCGCGTAACAACTTCTACACGGTGTTCAACAAAGTAGTAGACTAATTCTCTTAACGTGAGCGCCTGCGGCTTACCGCCGACTAGCGCTAAATTAATAATGCCAAAAGTTGTCTGAAGCTGGGTATTAGAAAAAAGCTGGTTTAAAATTACTTTTACAATTGCGCCTTTTTTAAGCTCGATAACGATTCGGATACCGTCACGGTCAGATTCGTCGTTTGCATTTGCGATACCATCGATTACTTTGTCACGCATAAGCTGGCCGATTTTTTCCAGCAGAAGCGCTTTATTTACATTGTAGGGGATTTCGGTAAAAATTATTTTTTCTTTGCCTTGTTTGGTTGTTTCGATATTGAACTTTCCGCGGACAAGGAGTTTTCCGCGTCCTGTTCTGTATGCTTCTTTTATACCTTTACGCCCGAAAATTACGCCGCCTGTAGGGAAGTCCGGTCCCTGCACGAGTTTCATAAGGTCTTCGTTAGTTGTATCAGGATTATCTAAAAGAGTGCAAATAGCTTCGCAGATTTCGCCGATGTTGTGAGGCGCCATATTTGTCGCCATACCGACAGCGATCCCTGACGAACCGTTTACAAGAAGATTTGGAATTGCCGACGGCAGAACCGAAGGCTCGTCAAAAGATTCATCGTAGTTTGGCGTAAAATCAACCGTCTCTTTTTGGAGATCGTTAAGCATTTCGTCGCCGATTTTAGATATTTTTGCTTCGGTGTAACGCATAGCCGCAGGGGGGTCATCATCGATAGAGCCAAAGTTACCCTGCCCTTTTATTAATGGATATCTGAGGGAAAAATCCTGCGCAAGACGCACAAGAGCGTCATAAATTGATAAATCGCCGTGCGGGTGGTATTTACCCATTGTTTCACCGACGATGAGAGCGCTTTTCTTTGTCGCGCTGCCGGGTCTTAGCCCAAGCGTATCCATGGCATAAAGCAGCCTGCGGTGTACCGGTTTAAGGCCGTCCCTTACATCCGGCAGGGCGCGGCTTACAATAACCGACATTGCGTAATTGAGATAGTCTGTTTTTACTTCATCTTCTATCGCTATGGGAATTACTTTACCTGTGGGCAGTTCACCCAAGGGTAATTCGCCCGTTGTATCGGAGCGAGCTGCGTCGATTTTTGCCATGGGTCATTATACAATTTTTTAAGATTTTAGTCACGCCTTATCAACAAGGAGCTGTCCAAAAGAAAGAGGCTTATTATCTTACCCAGTTAAACGTTCTTACAGAAGCGTCAAAAACAGCTTCGAAGAGATTATTCAATTTTATTATTTAGAACGAGCGACAAGCCGGAAATTTCCATGTCCGGAAAACGCATTCTAAAATCATTGAGAAGTTTGCTTTGCTTTGTTTGAATAATCTGCTTCCAGCCGGGATGATCCATCTCAATCAACAAAATACCTCTGTCAAGATCTTTGATCCGCGAATGTGCCGAAGCCGAAGCTATTCCGTTTTTTGCGGTAATATCTGCCCACGAATTAAACAGCTTAGAATAGCCTTGAGCTTTATCAATAAACTGTTCGTCAAATAAAGCGGAAAGAATGTTACCTGCTGTTTTCATTTAAAGACAAAGCTCCTTCTTTTACATAATACACAAGTGTATCTTCTTTTTGGTACCGCTGATACGGCTCTTCTGGAAGAAAAGTATAAAACGCCTGATCATAAGCTGGCAATACAGACAAGAATCTGCGTCTTTTTTCGCCGTCCATTTCCAGCAAAACGTCATCCAGCAGCAAAACAGGATTTAAGCCGGTTGCGGCGGAAAAACGCCTTGCCTGCGCCGCTCTTAACAGTAATGCCAAAAGACGTTTTTGCCCTGTAGACGCAGTAACTGTAAAATCCGCGCTTACATCTGATGAATAATTTTGAACAAACTGATATCGATCTCGGTGAGGTCCGGAAAGCGATATCCCTGCCGACATTTCTGCGCTGCGGCGCTGTTGCAGGTAAGATACAATATGATCTATATTACTATTACTTAGGTCTGAAATATTAAATTTCCATGAGCCTGCATATTTTACGCTGATACCTTTGATACCCGAAACTTCTTCATAGAGTCTGCCAAAAACTTCAGAAAATTCTTCTACCGCTATTATGCGTTTTTCCATTAATTTTTTTCCGTATTCGGCAAATTGTAAATCCAGCGCATCTAAAACTTGATCTGCTCTGCCTGACATAACTCCTGCCGCGCAATCGTGAAGAATTTTATTTCTATTTTTAAGTACATGGCGGTACCTGCGTAAATCATCAAGATAAACAGGATCATAAAGGCTCAATGTCTGATCGATAAACCATCTGCGTCTCTCCGGGCTTCCGCTGACAAACTCCATATCTTCGTGGCAAAAAATAATACTGGGAGCCACAGATAAAAGTTCTTTGCGATCGGTTATGCGTTTTTTGTTTAAAAATATCGATTTTTTTCCGGTTTCGAACTTAACAAGTATTTCGTCATTTACTGACTGCAAAATTTTTACTTGAGCAGAAAAACTCTTTTGCCCGTTTTGAAAAATTGAGTTTTGAGAAAATGATTCTTGCAAAAAAGAATTCTGCGCTATACAGCTGTCGTGAGTCGTTCTAAAAGATGACGCATAGGCGCAAAAATAAAGGGCTTCTAAAAAATTGGTCTTGCCCTGTCCGTTTTCTCCTACAAGAAAAACATCTTTTGCGCCGGTAAAAGTTTCGGCGTCAGCTAAGTTTCTAAACGCCGCAGTCCGCAGAGAACTAAAAAGCATTTTTCGCTGCCGCCGTTATAAATATCTGCAACTACGATTACTGCAATCTTAATTGTTGCAATTAAGATTGCATCGGCATAACAATGTGGAAAAAGTCTTTTTCCGGAACAGGTTCTATTGTTATTGCCTTAATTGCACTGCTAAAACGAATCTTAATTTCGTCATCTGTCATTATTTTAAAAGGTTCTTCCAGATATCGGTAATTAAGCGCAATTGTAATGTCATCTCCGTTATATTTGCACGGGATTTCGTCTTCTACTGTTCCAAGTTCGCTTTCTTCCGAATAGACTGCCATTTTTCCTGATGAGACCCCAAGGTAAATTCTATGTGATTTTTTTTCTACCATCAGCGAAACACGGCGAAGCGCATTCAGCATTTCTTCCCGTTTTACAGAAAGAGAAAATTCCTGATTTTCTGGAATTACTTTTTTATAGTTGGGGAACATGCCTTCTATTAATACAGAAGAAAACTGATATGACGCAAAATTAATAAAAATAATTTTGTCGCTTATGGAAATATTAATAAGACCTTCATCTCCGGATCTTTTTACGATGGTAGAAAGAATCTTTGGAGGAATAATAATTCCGCTAAAGTCATTAATTTTATTATCAGCTTTTTTTCCTACAAAAGCTAAACGTCTGCCGTCTGTTGCAACCATATTAATTTTGTTTTCGGTTTTTTCTAAATAGACGCCGTTCATAAAATAACGCGTTTCATCATCAGAAACCGCAAAAACACTCTGCACAACCATTTCTCTAAAATCTTTTATCGGCATTTCAAAATATGGTTCTGTAGTTACAGGAAAAGCAGGAAATTTATCAGAAGCTATACTTTTTAATTTATATTCAGGTTTTCTCTGCGTTGTAGGTTTTATTACAGCAACATTATCTTTTTGCGAAAATTCAATTTCGTCATAAGGAAAAGTACTTACAATACCAAAAAATTTATCACCGTAAACAGTTGTAGATCCTTCTTCTATAACTGTGACAGGTATCTGAGTCTGAAAATTTACCTTCATATCCTTTGCTTTAATAATTAATTTATCTTTTAGAGTTTCAAGATAAATATTTGATAATATTAAAATTGCGTTTTTTGACGAAATAATTTCCTGAGCTATGGAAATTTCTTTGAGAAGTATTTCCCTATTACAAGTGAACTTCATTTGTTGGACCTCCTATTAATATTAAATTAATATATATAACAGTAGTAGTAATAGTAGAAAGTCGAATAAGTGGAAAACTCACCTAATTCTATATCCTATATACATTTACCGTACTGATAAATCATGGATTTTTATTCAACTTTTTCCACAATTTCCACATTTAGGCAAAAAGCCTGTTTTTATCTCCTATATTTCCACAATATAATAACATCTTTTTCAATGTTTTGCACCATATTCTTTTATACCTCTTTTTAGATTTTCTATGGTAGATTCCAGTGTAGGATCGGTCAAAAGCTTACCTTTTATCTTGTCTATCGAATGAATGACTGTGGTATGATCCCTGCCGCCAAAGTCCTGACCTAACTCTGTGTAAGAAGAATCGGTTATTTCGCGTCCAATATACATTGCCAGCTGACGGGCAAATACAATATTTTGCGACCTTTTTTTTCCTTTTAGATCGTTTGGAGTCAATCCAAAATATTCTGCCGCTACTCTTATTATATTGTCCATAGAAAGATTTGCCAGTCTTGGCGCGTTAAAAATATTTTTTAAATGTTTCTGCGCTGTTTCCAGAGTTATTTCTTCTCTCATTATTTCTGCGTATTTTATTAAATTATCTAAAGCAGAAATTAAATCACGAACATTAGAAGCGATATTTTTTCCCATTAAGTCGATAACTTCGTCAGGAAATGATACGCCGTGGGCTTGCGCTACAGATATTAAAATTGCGCAGCGTTCTTCGTACCGCGGAGGCTGAAGATCCGCTTTAATTCCAAGCCCAAAGCGGGAGATTAGCCGTTCTTCGAACTTTTTTAAGTCTTCTATCGGGCGGTCACAGGTAAAAACAAGCTGCTTTTTGGCGTTTAATAAATCATTAAACGTGTGAAAAAGCTCGTCTTGTACCCCGGGTTTATCGGTAAGAAATTGAATGTCGTCGATTAAAAGAACATCGGCTTGCCGGTACTTGTTTCTGAATACGTTCATTTTGCCCTGGCCGATCCCTTCGATATATTCATTAAGGAAACTTTCTGCAGGTGTACAAATTACACGACTATCGGAGTTTTCGTGGATGGAATTTCCGATAGCTTGCATTAAATGGGTCTTTCCAAGCCCGACTCCGCCGTAAATTAAGAAGGGATTACATATTTTTCCCGGGTTTTTACATATTGCAAGCGCCGCATTGGCAGCATATTTGTTATTTTCGCCGATTATATACCTTTCGAAGGTATAATCATCTCTCATATTTGGGTGTTTACTGCGTTTTTCTTTAGTTTTAGGCGTTTTTTCGGCTGTGACAGCAGTTGGCTCATCATTTTTTGACTGTGTTTGAGGCGAAGGTGCCGTTTTTTTGGCAGATTTGCCGATTATTTCCATTTCGAAGGTAATTTCTGCCCCAGAAATTTCTTGTATTTTTGAATTTATGGTACTCTGATAGCGGGACTTCACCTTATCACGGTGAAAAGCGGAGGGAATTCCTACAACGATGGTGTTTTCACCAGCATGCAGGTATTTCATATCTGAAAACCAGCCGCTGAACTCCTCCCCCCCCAGGTCATTCTGCAGTTGGATTAGGGTCTCTTTCCAGACACCCTCATAATCCAAATCAGCCATTCTTAAGCCCTTAATTAGTAATTATTAACACGTTATCCACAAGGATAGTATTAATTGCGATGACTTTCAAGTCAATATTTGTATGATTTTTTATAACATCCACTTAATATCTGATATGGTAGATACATACTAAGTCCTTATCCTATAAAGAATTAGTATTATTTTGATACAGATATCGTTTGTTATTTGCCCTCTCCTTTTTTCCAGTTACAATACTCATTATTTATCCCGAAGTTATCCACAGGTTTTACCCCAATTTACGTTCTGACAGTATAAATCGCATTGACGGAAAGAACAATATACATTATAACTTTTTTTTTAGCAAGGGGGTTTGGGGGGTGGAGGGAAAGAATACCTTATTCTTCTGATTTATTTTTTAGGATTTTTGATAATTCTAGTATTGTTTCGATATCCTTTTTACTTAATTCTCCTAATATCTGAACAATCGAACGAACATTCTGATCCAGTAATTTATCTTGTTTTACTGCTTCTTTGCCGGAAATTAAGTATTCAACAGATACGCCCAGGGCGCCGGAAATTTTGGCAGCTATATCAGCAGGCGGCATAGAAGCTCTTACCCCTAGATAGCCGTCAAGCGTGCCCTTCGCAATACCTGTTTTTGCGCTTAATTCTTTAACCGTTATCCCTTGATAATCAAGCTCAGCCCTTAAATTTTCTTTAAAACTATCTTTCATTTGATAAAAAATATAACAATTTAGGTATTTTGAGCTTGACAATATTTCGAATGAGATGTTTAATTATATTAAATATCTCAATTGAGGTATTCTTATACTAAAAATAGGGACATGTTGGCATTAAGAGGGGGTTTTTATGGTTACTGATGTTATTAATAAAAATTTTTGCAGGTTTTTTACTGTTTTAATCTTGATGATATTTTTATTGCTTTGCGGGGCAGTTCCGGCTTTTTCTCAAGCGCCTCAGCTCGGTGCGCCGACATTACAGCAGGTAGCATTAAATAGTCTGCCTGCGATTCCTATAGCGGGAAATAATCTAAAGTTTCAATTTGGCGGAGATACATGGATAGCGACAAGAAACGGAAGGAATTTCCTTGCCGGTTCCTTTGTGACAGAGAATACAGGTGACGGCGTTCTAATGACTCTGACTCAAACACATATATTTTTAAGAGTCCAATGGATAAGAACGCCCGGACCGAGTTTAGTTTTGGAGTATAAAGACGGTCCGCCTTCTTCTTTTAGGTTGGTCGGTCGTACTGAAGCTCCTGCAGACGCGGTGGCAGATAATGCCTTAATGAATCAGAATTTTTATTCCGAAAGCAGCGGATCGATTTTAGCGATGTTTGGGGTTGGACTGCAGTTTTTAGGAAATCTTAATTTTTTACAAAATGAAGCTGTACCTGGCTTTGGCGGTATAGTAACAAATGGGATATTAGTTGGAGTAGATTTATTTTTTATTGGAAAATCTGGTTTTACTATTTCAATAGGAATAGAGAATTTAATAGGTGGTGATGCATTAAATATTTATTTTCCTATTGGTTTAGGATATGTTTATTTTGATGATTTTTATTTTGGAGGATTAATTAAGTTAATCGGTGCTCCAAACTTACGTTATGGTAGTTCTTCATTTTTATTTTCTTTAGGTGACGGTTTTATTACTCCAACAATTATAGGTGGGTACAATTTTAATGGGTTTTCGTTAGGAGGTCAATTATCGTATACATCCGGCATTGGCTCTAAAATTACAGGATTTAAATTTTCATTAAATGTCGGGGTAAGTTTAAGATAACGGTAAAAAAAATCACAAGGCTTCCTCTGTGTTCTCTGCGCCTTTGTGTCTCCGTGTGAGGCTCTTAACCATATAATTTTTATAATAAAAAAAGAGCCTGCGTTTGCAGACTCTTTAAATAACAATTAATTTAATTATTAAGAAGCAGAGGAAAGCTCCCTAATTGTCTCTAGATCAAGCCCGGTGATTTTTTGAGTGAACTCGAGAGTAGATCCTTCTGCTAAAAGTCTCTTCGCAGTTTCGTTGTCTTTTAACTTGTACGCCTCTTCCCTTTCTTCTTGCCGGGCAAAAGCGATTGCGTCTTCTGTGTTCCATTCAGTTAAAATCATTCCCAAAACTCCTGACCCATGTTTTTCTAAGAACTCTACAAGTATATCATGCCTGTGACAATAATTAATAGCCTCTTTTACAGCTTCATTTGACCCAATAATTTAACCACAGAGGTCACAGAGTTTCACAGAGAGGTAATTAATTTACAATCCGTTTTATGCCATCTTTTAATGAAGCAACATTATAATTAATAATTAACCCTACTTTATATTTTCCTAATTTAAGATATGTAAGCATTTGTGCCAAATGAATATCCTCTATCTTTTTTACGCATTTTAATTCAATAACTACAGTATTCTCAACTAGTAAATCTATCCTATATCCGCAATCAAGATATACCTTTTCAAAAACTAAAGGCAGAGGTTTCTCTTTTTCCACATAAAGCCCATTTTTGCTTAGTTTATAAAACAAGCATTCCTTATATGCGTTTTCCAATAATCCGGGTCCCAAAGCAGTATGTACATCCATAGCGCACTCGATTATTTTCCCTGTTAATGTATCAAATTCCATATAGCATTCCTCCTCTTGGTCTTAAAACTCCTAAAACTCCGTGTACTCTGTGGTTATTTATTCTGCAAACACTATCCTTGAACTTTTTGTTAGTTTTCATAATGAACTCCGCAGAATAGTACTTAATAAAGTACTTTTTAAAAAACATAAAACCTTCAAAAGAAAGTTCTACATGTATATGGCGTGGGCGTGCACGGCGCTTTAGAAAACGAGAGAAAACGGGAAATTATTTGCTAAACTGTGACAGAGATCATATAAAGAAGACCTCTCGCAGAGCTCGCAGGGTTTCATGAGGACACGGAGGGATAAGAAAAAGAGCCCCACGCTAAGGTTGCTGAGCTTACCGAAGCTCGAAGTAATTAACGAATATTGATTTTTTCTTTAAAAAGGTTTACACTTAGTTAATAGGAATAACTTATGAATGCTGTACTAGAGACAAAAGAAACAATTCTCGAAACAGGAATAGGTGAGGAATGTCCTATTTGTTCAAGACTAAGAGACCCCAAAACAGGAGCATTACCTTATAATGCTAAAGTTTTGGCTGCTATGGAAGAATCCAGAGCTATAATGCGCGGCGAAGTATCTGCAAAATGGTACAAGTCTATTGATGAAGCGCGAGAGGATTTGGATTTATAGCATTTGCTTTTATACCATTTTAGAAATAATGCGTTCTGTTGACAATTGTAACAATCCTGCATATAATGCTGTAATATGCGTACCATGAAGCTGTTTTTCTTTTTCTCGGTCTGCGTTGTATGTCTTTTTTCGTGTGCATCGGCAGCCAGAAAAGATGTATTGCATGTAAATCTTACAGACAGCTCAAAGTTCGTTTTACTTCCAACGGAAGGAATCGAACAAGCTATGGACATGGCTCAATTTTTATCTGCCGAATTCAGGGGTCAGATTTATTTTTTAAATGCATGGGTTAAGGCAGATGAAAATGCAATAGAGATGACGCTTTTTAATGAGTTTGGCGCAAGCATAGGAGAGCTTTCTTACACAGCCGGCGCTGTACATTTTTCGTCGACTGTTTTTCCAAGGATTGTTTTACAGTATATTAGACCGGAATATATAATTGCCGATTTTCAACTTTGCTTTTATGATCCAATTCTGCTGGGCAATTCACTAAGTGACAGCGGTCTTGTTTTAGAAACTACAGACGGCGACGGCAGCCGTCGTATTTTAAACGGAAATAATGTTATAATTGAGATTGAAAAAACGGGGAGAGCTGTTAAACTGGTAAATCATTTGCGTAAATACACTTATACTCTGGAAGGAGCCTTCCATGAATAAAAGCGGCATTATTTTATTAATATGCTTTTTCTTTGCATTTTTTTACGGTATTAATACCGATGTCTGGGCAGAAGAAGAAGTTTTCCGTCATCCGCTAACATCGCAGACTAGAAATACTTTCAATGTTACCTGTGCAAATCTTTCTGAAAGACCTATTGTCAGAGGAAATTTTGTACAAGAAAAATACTTAAATCGTCTTAATAGATCGCTTGTATCTTCCGGTAATTTTTTAATTGCGGCAGAACAAGGAATGGTTTGGGATACATTACAGCCTTTTCCTTCTACAATGATAATGGGAAAAGATTTTATTATGCAGTCAAGACCAAACGGGCAAAAATCTGTAATAAGCTCTCAAGGCAATGAAACTTTTACACAGATGGCAGATGTTATAAATTCGGTATTTTCCGGTCAGAGTCAGAGGCTTTTAGAAAATTTTGATGTTTACTTTACAGGCAGTGTTTCTAATTGGAATATGGGGCTTTTACCGCGGGACAGTGTTTTTTCTTCTTTTATTTCTAGAATAACAATGAGCGGCGGATCCGCAATACGTTCTATTAAGATATTCGAACAAAACGGCGATGTAATTACGTATACATTGTCAAATCACAATTATCCGGCAGCGCTTAATAACAATGAAAGAGCTTTTTTTACAATTCCATAATATGCTGCTTCGTACGAAGTCACTTCGTAAGAAGCACATTTCCCTTAAACTTTGGTTTATCATTCATTTGGGTATCCCTGTATTGTTGGGGTTATCGTTATTTTTTGCGCCTCCGCTTCGTTTAAGTACTCAGCTTTTGGATTTGTTTCCGCAGAGAAACATGTCTAAGGTTGCTGAAGCTGATAATGTTCTGGAAGAAAGAAACAGCCGTGAAGCAGTTATTCTTTTTGCATCTCCCGTTTTTGAAAAAGCAAAAAATACAGCGGTTTCTTTTTATAACGAATTTAAAAATACAGCCGTGGTTGAAAAGGCCTCTCTTTTTTTTGATGGTCCAGAAATCGCAGAAATTACTGAGTATTTTTACAAATCCCGTTTTGTTATTGCTGATAAAAAAACAGTAGAATTGCTGGAATCAGGAGACGCAGAAGAAATTGCCATTGACGCTCTGGCTTCGGTTTATGGAGCGTTTAACTTTTTTCCGCTCAATAATATAGACGAAGATCCTTTTCTTCTCACAGACAGACGAATGAAAGAGTTTCTTTCATCGTCTTTGCTTGCAAGCGGGAATCTTGGTATTAAAGAAGATGTTCTTTCTGTTCAAATAGACGGGATTTGGTATGTTGTCCTTAGAATGACGTTTTCTCCTGCGGCAGTTTCTATTACTAATATTGCAGACAATATCATCGGCGATATTTATTCCGCCGCTGCATTGATTAAAGGATCTGAACCAGAACTTGAATTATATTTTTCCGGAGTTCCTTTTCATAGTTACGAAAGCGCTTCCAGCGCACAAAAAGAAATCATGATTCTTTGTATTATAGCGATGGTTTTTATTCTTTTGCTCTTTTTAGTTATTTTCCGTTCGCCCATTCCTATAATTTTTTCGATACTGGATGTTTCAATCTCATTAGTGCTCGCAACAGCAACAGTATTTTTAGTTTTTAGAGAAATTCATGTTTTTACATTTATATTCGGCACAACCTTGATAGGAATATGCATAGACTATTCTATTCATTTTTTTATTTCGTGGCGGGGAAATCCTGCATTAAAAAACGGAATGGAAATTCGTTCTTCTATTTCTAAAAGCCTTATAATGTGTTTTATATCTTCTACGCTTTGTTTTTTATCTATTCTTTTTACACCTTTCCCTATATTTAAGCAGTTTTCGGTTTTTACTATGGTGGGGTTAATTAGTTCTTTTCTTACCGCCTACTGTATCTATCCGCTGATAAAACTGCCGGATGAGAGTAAAAGACATCTGCTTTCCAAGCTTAAATTTCCGGAAAGAATTAAATTCTCTATACCTCCGGTATTAAGAATAAGTATTGCTTCGGTTTTGGCAGGAGTCTTTATTATTATTCTTTGTTTTAACCCTCATGGTTTAAAAATAAGAACTGATTTAGGTTCCCTTTACACAATGTCGCCTTTTCTTGAGGAGTCAGAAAAAAGAGCAGCTATGGTACTGGATCACGGTTCTTCGCCCTGGTATTTTATTGTTTCGGGCAGCAGCGCCGAAGAAACTCTAAAAAACGAAGAAAGGCTTATCTTACTGCTGGAAGAAGAGATAACCAAGGGGAATCTAAGTTCATTCATAGGAACTTCGATGTTTGTACCTTCGATTGAAAACCAAAAAAATACCTATAAAGCTATGAGCGCTCTATTGCCTCATGCCAGGCTGCAGTATTTCAACCTTGGATTGGCTCCGGAATATTATGAAGAAATCTTTTATGCGGAATTTGCTGCCGGAGAAATTTATTACACTCCAAAAGATGTAAGATTTTGGGCGGATGTTTCTAATCTTTGGATAGGTGAAGTAAACGGGTATTATTATTCTTGTGTGTTTCCTTTTCATGCAAAAGATTTAGAAGTATTTAGATCCATTGCTGATAAACACGATTTTGTGTATTTAATCAATAAAGAAGAAGATATAAACAGCGATTTAGATTACCTTACCAGTATTATTGTGATGTTATTTTTTGCAGCTTATATTATAATATCAATTGTAATATTTAAAGTTTATCCTTTAAAAAAGAGTATAGTAATTTGTATAACTCCAGCTTTGGGAATACTTGCCGCTTTGGCTGTTCTGGCTGTTAAAAATATACCTCTAGGGTTTTTACCTATTTCTGCTCTTATTTTAGTTTTTGGCTTGGGGACTGATTTTAATATTTTTATGTCCGGCAGTAAAACCGGAACAGAAAAAAAACTTGTGCGCTTTGCGGTGCTTTTATCTTTTATTACTTCCGGCCTTTCATTCGGTATTTTAACTTTTAGCAGCTTTACGCCTGTTAATATTTTGGGGCTGACTGTTGCAACTGGACTGGCTGCGGCTTTCGTATTCACAATGCTTTTACAGGGAATAATGGATGATAAATAAATTTATGGTGAATAAATGTTAAGCGTATATTATTACTATATATTGATAATTATTTCATTTTATTTTTTATTGCTATCTTTGGGAAACCATTACGAAATGCGGCGTTTTACAAAGAGACCGGAAATTTTTGACGGTCCTTTGGTCTCTGTATTGATCCCAATGCGCAACGAAGAAAAAAATGCGCAAAAGTGCCTTACAAGCCTTAGAAACCAGCTTTATAAAAATTATGAAATTCTTGTTTTAAACGATAATTCGACAGATAACACAGCGGCTATTCTTGAACAGATTGCAAAAGAGGACTCCAGGGTAAAAGTATTTGACGGGAAGCCTCTTCCCGAAGACTGGTACGGAAAACCATTTGCGCTTCATCAGCTTTCTTTGCATGCAAAAGGCGATATTTTTATTTTTACCGACGCAGATACAGAGCACAGCCCTGAAAGTATTTCGTGGGCTGTTACAAACATGCATAATTTAAAAATAGATATGATTTCCGGTTATATCGGACAGAAATTTTTAACATTCGGCGAAATAATTGCGGTTCCGTTAATGTTTCTTCTTACTGGGTTTATACTCCCTCTTTTTTTGAACCGTATTACAAAACTGTCCTGGTTTTCCGCGGCAATTGGCCATTTTATTGCTGTCCGCAATGATGTTTTTAAAGCAATCGGCGGGTGTGAAGCATTCAAGAAAAGAACATCAGAAGATATTTATATGAGCCGTATTGTTAAAAAAAAGGGTTATTCTACAAGATTCTTTTATATCTGTGAATATGTTCACTGTAGAATGTACAACGGATACCGTCGCGCAATTGAAGGGATAGGAAAAAATATTTTTGATTTTTTAGGAAAGAATACATTTATATTATTTTTTATAATTATCGCTATTTTACTCTTTTTATTTTTACCTTTCCCGCTGCTTATATACAATTTAATTACCAGCAGTCTGGGTTTAACACCCTGGCTATTACATATTGTAATTGTTAATATCCTTTATACTTTAACATGGTTTTTTATTTTTCTTGGACAGCGTTTAAACTGGTGGTATAGTTTTTTCTGGCCGCTTATGATTATAAATTTTTTATACATGGGTGCATGGTCGTGGTTTAGATCAGTTTCTGGCAAAGGTTTTATCTGGAAAGACAGAAAAGTAAACTAACCAGCTCCTTATACAATTCCGCCGTTAACAGAAATTACCTGCCGTGTAATGTAGGAAGCGGATTCTGAAAGCAGAAACACCGCCAAACCGGCTACTTCTTCAGGTTTACCGATTCTTCCCATGGGTATAGATGGAAGAACCATGTCCAGTTGTAAATCCCGGCTCATTTCGGTTTCAATGATTCCCGGGGCTATGCAGTTTACGGTAATGGAACGGCTGGCAAGTTCTACCGCCAGAGCTTTTGTCGCTCCTATAATTCCCGCTTTGGCAGCGCTGTAATTTACCTGACCGCGGTTGCCTGTTAAACCGGAAACCGATGAGATGGTTATGATTCGTCCTTTTTTCTTGCGGCAGAGCGGCATTACAAGCGGGTGAAGCACATTGTAAAAACCGTCAAGATTTGTACGCAGTACCTTGTCCCATTTTTCTCCGTTCATACCGGGGAAGGAATCATCGGCGCAGATTCCGGCATTGCAGATTATTCCCCAGAGAGCGCCGTTTTCTTCCAGCCATTTCTCAAGTTTTTCCCGGCAGTCTTCCCTGTCGGAGATATTAAATTGAATCAGTTCTATACTGCCGCCTTTTTGGAGAATTTCTTTTTCAAGAGATTCTGCCGCTTCTTTTCCCTGAAAATAATGAGCGATTACATGATACCCTGCCTCTGATACAGCTAGGGCTATTGCCCGGCCAATGCCTCTATTTGCTCCGGTGATAAGAACTTTTTTTTCTCCAGCTAATTGCATAATTTTCCTTTATCAATAATGATATTATATTAGGATTATAACCATGAAACAAAATGAAGTATACATATCCCGGTTTTCTGCCTGGGCTCCCGGTGTAGAAAATGCAAAAGAATGGGAAGAATGGGCACAGGACAAACGAGAAATAATTATTAGTTCCAAAAGCCCGGATCTTGCTTTTACAGAACCTATGTTTCGCCGTAGATTAAGTCAAATTTCCAAAATGACGATACAGGTAGTTCACGATCTTTTACCTGTTGCCGAAGATACAAAAATACTCTTTCTTTCTTTTCGCGGAGAACTTTCGTTTCAATTTAAACTTAATAAGATGTTCATAGAAGACAACGAAATAATGCCCGCTGCTTTTTCAATTTCTGTTTTTAACGCTCCCGCAGCTCTGGCTTCTATGGCATTTAGTTTGAAGGGAGGGTATTCGGCTGTTTACCCCGGAGGAAATTCTTTAACAGCAGGTCTTTCTCTGGCAGAAGCGGCTTTTCTTAGCGGGGAATCCGAAGAACTAATTTTTGTTTATGCTGATGAAGTAATTCCAGAAGAATATAAAGATATCTTTCCCGGAACCTGTTATCCATTACCTTTAGCTTTTGGTTTTGTGCTGACCAGAAAGCCTAGTGACCTTTCGGTCACAAGTTCTTCCTCTATTCAGTTTTCGGCTTTGAAGGAAGGAATTAACACCCCGGAAGATTTTCTTAAACGCCTAATACTTTCTAAACTAAGCTAATTGCCGTTTTAAAAAATCGATCATCATCTGCCATGCTTCTTTGGCATCCGGTCTTTGGCTTAACGTAAAACCATGCGGGGAAGATTCAAAACGTTTATGAGTTACATCGATATTTGCGTCTTTTAACATATCCCTGAAAGTTTCAGCTTCTGAACACAAGAGATCCTTGCCAGCAGTTATTATTAATGTTGGCGGGAAACCTTTTAGCTGCTCCTTGGAAGCATAAACCGGTGAAATTAACGGGTTTTTAGTTTCTTCCCTGTTGAAGCAATAGCAAGCATTAAATAACCTGCCCATTTTAGCAAACATTCCTTTGCCGTTAGGTTTTGCAAATGGATCGGTATAAACATCAAGGGGCGGGTAATCAAGAATTAAACCTTTGATATTGAGTTCGCGGGTTTGTGCATTTTTTAAACCAATAGCTGCGCTGAAATTTCCTCCCGCGCTGTGACCGCCAACAGCTATCTTTTGCGGATTAATCCCAAACTCCTGCGGGTTATTTTGGGCATACTTTACCACTGCATAACATTCGTTTACTCCCTTGGGAAAAGGCGCTTCTGGTGCAAGACTATAATCAACGTTAATTATTTTTACATTTGCATTAAGTGCAACATTCATCATATATGGATCATCCATTTCTGGGCTTCCAAGGATAAAACCGCCGCCATGAATATTAACAAAAAGAGGAAGCTTTGATTCATTCTCCAGATTATAGGCAAGCACTCTGACCTTTCCTTCGTCTGTATTTAAAAAAAGCTCTTTCCCTGCCGATTTACGGTTTTTCTTAGAAAATAATTTCATCATCTTTCTAATTTTGGCTGCTTTTTTTAAGCATTCCTCTTGGGTATAGATTTTTTCTTTTGGTTTCTTAGACATAATTTGGTCTCCTTTTTTTCTTATAATATATTTAATATATTATTTAAATAATTTCAAGATTTCTTCAGCGCTTAATTTGCGGTAAGAAGGCTCATTGCTTTTTAAATCAACCTCAAAGAACTCTTCATCATAAAACGAAAGTTTTGAGTTTGTATCCGGATTACAATGCAGATATTGTATTTCATTTAGATTTAAACCTTTGTTTTGGCAGATTTGTTCTGCAAGACTTTTACCTGCGGCTGTGACCGAAGTTCCCGGATTGTCCTGGTACAGCTCTGTTACAATAACTACAGGTTTTTCATGTAAAAGAATTTTTAATCCGCAGCGAGAAGACATATCCCACTGTCCTTTAAAATCAAAAATTTCGTCGTAGTATTTTTCCGGTACACGCATAATTATTCCTTTAATGAATACTCAGTATTCTACAAATCCTTGCCGAAAGACTTTTTTGCCAAACGCCTATTTCTTGAACGATAGGTACCATCTTCGATTTCACGTTCAGCTACAGCAGAAAGAAGATGAAACATTTTTTCTTCCTGAGATTCGTCATGATAAAATGTTTCCCATGCATATTCGTAAAGTTCCTGCAGGCGCTCAGGTTTCATATTTTTCGGAGTAAAGACTACCTGCCCCGCATTAAAATGATCCCAGTCATTATCAAAAATCCGTCCCTGCCGCATATAATCATCCCACGCCTTGGTGTGCGGAAAAGGCGTCATAACGGTGAACTCTGCAAGGTCAAGATTTATTTCGAGCAGGAAATCGACAAGCCGTTTTATATCGTCTTCGGTTTGATTATCAAGTCCAAGCAGTATCGTACCTTCTACTCCAATGCCATGATCATGATAACGTTTTACCCGTTCTTTTATAAAATCCGATGTATCAAAAATTGCCTGATATACATACCACGCGCCTGCCTGAGCGGCAAGTTCCAGAACTTGCGGATCATCTTCGATTGTATGGCTGACCCACTTTTTCTTTAACGGGATCATTTCACGGAATAAATCCATTTCCCAGTTTTTATCCTGAGCCAGCGAATTGTCAACAATAAAGAGCCGGTTATTTTCAATTCCTGATAACTCTTCTATTACTTTGTCCATAGGACGGGGACGGAAAGAACGACCTCCAAGGTAGGAAACTGCACAAGGGTAACAGCTAAAACGGCAGCCGCGGGATGCATGAAAAAGGTCAACCATTTGAACGCCTTTATGATTGTACAATTCTTTTGTATACAGATCACGCCTTGCAGGTCCTATCGATTCGATTGGCGGATGTTTTAACATAAAATTATAAACTTGTTTGAGCTCGCCTTTTTTCCAGTCGTCGATTACTTGCTTCATTCGGGTTTCTGCTTCACCCAAAAAAACGGAATCCGCATGTAACATTGTTTCTTCGGCATGAAGCATTGTTGCAATGCCTCCAAAAATAACCTGTTTGCCGCGGCGGCGGTACTCGTCAGCGATAAACCAGCCGCGCTTTACTTGAGTGGTGAGCATCATAGAAATTGCTACAAGGTCGCAGCTTTCATCAAAATTGTGCTCCTGAACATTTTCATCGATAAAGACAACATCTATTTCGGCAGGCAGGGCTGCGGCAAAAACAACAGGACCATGCGGAGGCAGATTAAATGTTGTCTGTCCCGGAAGTTTATTCCATTTGGGATAAATTAGTTTAATTTTCATTTATTGTTTCCTCCGCCGCATAACTCCCTTCGGTCGTCGAACTTAAGGAAGTTGATATAATTGCCGCTTGTGCGGCTTGTGTTTCCATAACCGTAAGTGTTCCTTCAAGAACCTTTGTACCTTCAAGAAAAACTTGTCCTTCAAAATTAAAAACCAAATCTGTACGGTCCAATTCTTTTACTTTTATAATAATTGTATTATCCGATTTTAATACAGGGAGGAAAACCTGCATTTTTGAAATACTCAGGATAAAACCTATTCGCGGCAGTTTTCCGCACTTTTCATCTTTCCCGTCTTTTTCACGGCTTCTAATTCCCGAAAAGGCTGCAATTGCCTGGGCGATACATTCAAAACAAACCCAGCTTGGAACTCCGTCTACTGCCGGATCAAAAAAAATACAGTTTTCTGTTATATCATATTCAGCTTCAAGGCTGCATTCTTCTAAATTATACCCTGTAATTCTGCTGAGGAGTAACATTTTACCCCTGTGAGGTACTATAGAAGGCAGGTCTTTTGTTTCTATCATTCTGATGCTCTACTCTCGTTGAGAGTTCTTCCAATAATTAAAATGACATTACATCCGCCAAAAGCAAAACTATTGCTCATACAGATTGAAGGTTTAACATCCCTAATTTCCAGTGGAAGTGCAGGGAACCCTTCGTCTCTTTCACCGTCCCAGCAATGTACAGGCAGCCCTTTTTTATCGTTTATTATCCTCCAGCAAATCGCAGCTTCTATCGCGCTTGCCGCGCCCAAGGTATGACCTGTAATGGGTTTGGTAGAACTTGTCGGGGGACATTTGTTAAAAACTGTAGTTAAAGCAAGCGCTTCTGCTTTATCGTTGTGCGGGGTGCCGGTACCGTGCATATTTACATAACCAATTTCTTCCGGTTTAATTCCCGCATCCAAAATTGCAGCTTTCATTGCTTTTGCAGGTCCCGCGCCGTCTTCACCGGGTGCTGTCATGTGATAAGCGTCAGCGCTTTCGCCTGCTCCCAATAGTTCAATGCCATCAACAGTTTCTGCAAAATCAAGAAGAAAAAACGCAGCCCCTTCACCCAGATTAATTCCTTTGCGGTTTTTACTGCAAGGATTGCTTAGGCTGTCCGAAACTGCTCCCAGAGAATTAAAGCCAGTAAGTACTGTGTCAGAAACTATATCAGCTCCTCCTGCGATTACCGCGGAACAAATACCTGCGTGCATTAATTCGGTTCCTTTTATAATGGCGCTTGCGCCCGAAGCGCAGGCGGTGGCGATGGTATAAACAGGACCTTTAAGCCCGAATTTATTTGCTATATATTCAGCAGGGAATGAAGCGCTTTGAAAATTAAGCTTGTAATCTTTTGGGAAAGCGCTTTTTTCAAAGAACTCTTTGTGTGCAGAAAAAGATAATTCGGATCCGTTGTCGCATGAACCAAGGCACACACCGATTTTTTCTGGGCCGTATGCGGCAATGGCTTTTTCAATTTGCGGCCGTATTTGTTCCAACGCTGCATCGATTATCTTAAAAATTCGGGTTTTTTCATCATTGACCGCCGACTCCGGCAGAGGTGCAGGCAGAGCGTTATCCGGGATTCGGCCAACAAGAGATCCTTTATACGATGTTATTCCGCCCTGATATCCTTTTAGGCAGGATTCATATAACTCACTACTGTCTTTTCCAGCACAGCAAATGAGACCGGGAGCCGAAAGAAAAATTTTCTTTTTCACTTAAAACTCCCTTCTTTAATTATTTTTTCTACTTTTTCTGTTAAAGCCGGAGGACATACAAAACAAGACTCCCCTGCCTTGATATCAAAAGCCATTTGAGTTGTCTTCCCCTTGGTGGTAAGAACACCGGTTTGTGCGTTTCTAATTTCGAATCTAAACATTAGGCGGTTTTCGTATTCTTCGAGAATTGCTTTAATTCTGGCACGATCATTGTGCCGCAGCGAAGCCAAATATTTGGCAGAAACTTCTATCACCGGAAACGCAAACCCCGATTTTTCCATCTCATAATAACCATAGCCGATTTTTTCGAGAAGAGCATTGCGGGCGATTTCAAAATAATTAATGTAATTCCCATGCCATACAACCTGCATAGGATCGAGATCAAAAAATTCGATAGTTGTTTCTGTTTCTATAAAAATATTGTACGGGCCATTTTCTTTTTTTAACATTACATTACCTCCGGCAAAACAAGAGTACCTGCGGAATACATAGTTTCATTGTTTGGAGAAATTATCTTAAAAGAAATAATTTTTTCTTTTTTTTCTAGATATAAAACAAGAGGAACATCAGGCCGAATTTTATTTATTAATTTTGTCCGTTTTATTTCTGAAAGTTTAATACTAATTCCAAAAAAACGAGAAACATATTGCATTATTATAAAAACTTGAGCTACAGCCGGAAGAACAGGGAAACCCGGAAAATGACCGTCAAAATAATCACTTGATCCAGAAATAGAGAATTCTAAAATGATAGAATTATCTGTTTTATTAATAATTTTTTCTTCTTTTATATTGTTTATATTGCTCATTCTAAAGATTCTCCTTTTATTTCCTCGCTAAAAAGCAGAATCATATCTTCTTTTCGTTTTTTTCCCTGCGTATCAACCGGCAGCTCTTTTGGGTATTGCCATCTTTTTGGGATAACAACATTTTCAAGGTACTGGGAAAGATATTCTCTCCAGAATTTATTTATTAAATTTTTCTCTAATCCTTCGAATTTTTTAATCCCTTCGTTATTAAAAACAATTACAGCAGCAAGATACTGACGGCTTCCTTCCATGGAGATCACGCAAACATCTTCGGCATAACCGGACTGCATAATTCGGTTTTCGATTTCGGTTAGGGATATTCGTTTTTCTTCGATCTTAACAACAGAATCGATTCGTCCTTTAAGCAGGAAGCGGCCGTCAGAAAGAAGCTCTATCATATCGGATGTTTTAAACCCGGACATGTCTTTGATATACGGCGAACGGACAATAAGGCAGCCGTCTTCTGCTTGACTCAATTGGACTGTATCTAAAGGAGTCCATTCAGGTCCTTTGCATGATTGTCTCCATGCAACACCGGATGTTTCGGTACTTCCATTTCCTTCTATAGGCCAGAAACCCAAGACATCATTTGTTTTTTCTGCCGTTTTATGTTCCAGAAGTCCGCCGGAACTGAATATCCACGGAGATTTTAAAGTGAAAGGTGTTTCATTTTTTACGGCGCGTTTTAGGAATGCGGGGCTGGAAACAAACATATATGAAGCGCAAGTAAGATTTTCCAGTTCGCCGGGGAAATCAATCATTTTTCTTCTAAACGGAACTCCAATTGTAAACGGCAAAAGTATTGAATACAAAAGACCGTACATATGATGATGACTTACTGTAGAACATGTTTTGCGTTTAAGAAATTCTTCGCCGCGTAAAGAAATAATACCGCTGTTATCTTTTTCAAATTCTGTAAGCCGCTGTTTTATTGCTTTTGGCTCACCTGTGC
This sequence comes from Treponema sp., assembly GCA_009784935.1. Taxonomy (GTDB): domain Bacteria; phylum Spirochaetota; class Spirochaetia; order Treponematales; family Breznakiellaceae; genus WQXQ01. The sequence goes on along the minus strand of WQXI01000002.1, from coordinate 9,997 downwards.
TTCCGGATGTATACATTATTATTGATGTTTCATCCGCATTGATCGCCGGCACTTCTTTAAGATCGGAATGTTTTACCGATATATCTGCGAGCACTGCAGGAATATGAATGAAGTCTTGTTCTCCGGCTGGAGTCTGATCTGTAAGAAAAGGAACGATACCATCAGCTGAACCGCGTATTTCTGCGATGTAACCCTGGCTGATATTTGCGCTTAATAGTATTTCTTTTTTACATTGAAGCAAAGCAGTAAAAGCTATCAAAAAATACCAGCAGTCTTCGCTGTAAAGCAGCCAGCGTTTTTTTTCTAATCCTTTTTGATTAATGTACTTTCTCAATTTGGCAGTTTCTTTAATAAAGTCTTTCCATGTTTTATAATGCTTTTCACCCCAAGCGCCTTTATAACACAGGATCAACCAAGGATTGCGGGAATTTTTTTTGAACGCCGAAAGCGGAACAGCTAAATGCGTTTTTTTCTGTATTATTTTTCTTATAATGTACTCGATCGCAAAGATCAAACCCATTAGTACAAAAACTATACCGCCGTTATAAATAGTCCATAAAGTATCGGAACCGAAAAAAACGGTATAAGCCGCAAAACTTCCGTTTAATATAAAGAAACAGCACCAAACAATTGTTACTTTGCGGCAATATTCGGCGATTTTTTTATTCCACGGGGAACTAGGAATAGATTTATCCATAAGAACTGCAAAACGGAAAATTATCGATGTAGGCATAAAAAGGGTAATACCAAATATAAACAGAAACATTAGATTCATTAAAATTGGGTAAAGTTTTAAAATAGAACCGGATTCGCTGAACAGGCAAAAAATCCCAAATGCAAAAAGGGGAGTTGTAAGCCAAAAAAACGGCGTTTTTATCGGGAAATTTCCGGCAGCGGCTTTAAAAATACCGGTCAACCGAAAAGCCATTAGAGATTAATCCTGCTCATGATGTTCCTCCGGCGGCTTTAATATATGAGGCAAGGGCATCCACAGACGCAAAATGTTTTTTATTGTCTGCATTTTCCGCCGAGAGTTTTACCCCGAATTTCTTTTTAATCGCAACTCCAAGTTCCAGCGCGTCTATGGAATCAAGACCAAGACCTTCTCTGAACAAAGGTTCGGAATCAACGATATCTTCGGCTTTAACGCCGTCAAGTTCGAGGGAGTTTATAATTAGTTCTTTAATTTGTAGTTTTAGATCATCCATAATCAGATTATAGTATAAAAAGACTTTTTATGTCAATATCCTGCATTGCCTAATTCTGGAGCCGGTACAGAGTTTTCTATATCCATTCTGTTATTTCTTTCTTTGACACTCCCCATTCAATGCCTATCTCCCATGATTTAATTTTGCAATAACGGCAAAATGGTACGGGTTTGCTTAAAAACTCGTAAATTTCCCCTATGTTTTTTGCTTTGTAAATATCGATACTATCATCATCTGTTGCTTCCAGTGCTGTACTTACAACGAGCCCAGAATGGGCAAAGTTTCCGGTACGGGAACTTACGGTTACTGTTTCTGTGTTCTTGCAGAAATAATTATTGAACCTATCGGCAACCAACGGCAGACAGCATGTAGAAAGCCTGCCGTTTTTTAGAAAAATACATTTATTTATAGTTATGCATAATTTGCTGTTTTCCTTTATGCACTGCTTGCCGTTTAAATCAAAAGGCAGTTTACACCAGCTGTTTTTACTCATAAATATCGAACGTATTTTTAATGTAACACTATATTTTTTTGCAAGTTCTTTTATTCGTTTAACGTTCAATTTTATTGGATAACTTGAAACGATTATTCGTATATTGTTTTTCCTGCATGATTCCCAGAAAAATGCGTTCATTTTTTCCAGCAAAATACCGTTTGTTACAATGTTAACAGGTCCATCAAAATATTTTCTTGCTATTATTAAAAGCGTTGAAATTTCCGGATGCAGTAACGGCTCTCCTCCCATTATATCAATATTTTCGTTATTTCTTCCGGCAAGCTGCGAAATCCTGGCAAAGTCTTTTTCAAAGACTTCTGTTTCTACAAAGTTTTGATCAGCAATAGATGAAAAATGATGACATGATTTACAGTTTAAATTGCAATGGTCTGTCACATCTGTTTCAAACCGCAAGCGTTTTCTTGGCTTTAGTCTCTGATTCGCGGTTATCCTCAAATAAAAAAAAGAAGCGCTTGTGTATAAAAACTGTCTGATTTTGACAACCCGCCCTTTTTTTTGTTCCATATACTCAATAATAGCGTTTCTCTTTGTTTTTGTCATTAGAAAACTCATATAAAACCCATAGAAAACTTGATAGACCGTATTGACCAAAAGTAATAAAGTAAAATATAATATCTTAAATAGGAATTTTACGGTACACTACTTACATGATTGAAAAAACAATACACTATATTTGGCTTGGGAAAAAAGAAATTCCTGAGAAATTTCAGGGTTTTATACGCAGCTGGAAAGAGCTTCATCCTGATTGGGAAATAATAAAATGGAACGAAGAAAATTTTGATTGCGAGAGTTATTCTTGGGTTAAAGCCGCAATTGAAAAGGAAAATTGGGCGCTTGCCGCCGATTTTATTCGAAGTTATGTTCTTTTAAACTACGGCGGTGTTTATCTTGATACCGACATCGAACTTTTTAAACCATTTAATGATCTAATAACCGAAAATGACTTTTTTATTGGATATGAAGCTGAGTTTTGGTTTGGCAGCGCTGTTTTGGGCGCGAAAAAAGGGCATAGATTAATCCGGGAAGTGCACGAAAGGTATCTTACACCTTGTAAAAAGGTTACTATAGGTTCAAATATGCTGACCGTTTTTAATTTCAGCGCTTCAACTAAGAGACTTTATAACCCTAAATTAAACGGAAAAACCAAAAAATTAGAAGACAATGTACTGCTTCTTTCTTCGGAATATTTTTATCCCAAAAACTACATTACCCACAGAATAAAAATAACCGAAAACACAATGGCGATACACCACCTTTCTTCGACATGGCACCCTCTCGGCAAGCAGATAGGAAGAAGAATTGCAAAAGCTATTTGGATCGTTCTCGGAAAACGCTTATTTAGCTGCTTTGAAAGAATTGCAAGGGTATACATGTTTTGGCAGCTTGATAGCGAATACAAAAAGAATCATCGGAAATAATCAACAACGTGAATATATTATTAACAAGTACAATAGATAATCCTTGGATCATTGCCGGTATTTATGCAGCCATTTTTTTATTGGCTGTCAGTATATTTTTATTCCTGCTTTTAGTTCTATTTATTTTTTTTAACACCACATACCGTAACCCTTTTAAAAAAAGAGTCAGGGAGTGTACCCAAAAAAAAGATGAACTGCAAATGTCTATGTTCTCCGAAGGAGTTGCTTGGGCACAAAATTTTAAAGAAAAAAATGAGCAGCTTCATATAGTAAGCGAAGGTCTTAATTTATACGGTGAATATATTAATTTTGGATTTGACAAATGCGCAATAATTTTGCAGGGAAGATCTGAGTCATTGCTCTATTCCTATTATTTTGCCGATGTTTATGCAAAAAACGGATACAATATTTTGGTTGTCGATGTTCGCTCTCATGGTCTTAGTGACGGAAAATATCAAACGGGCGGTTTAAAGGAAAGTGACGATTTAATTTTATGGATCAAATTAATAAACGAAAAATATAATATAACTGATTTTACAGTTCACGGCATTTGCATTGGCGCTGCAACGGCGGTTTATGCATATAAGAAACTTAAAAACGAAGCTCCTCATGGAGCAGGCAACAGTTTCTTAAAAAGGATAGTGACTGACGGATTATTTAAAAATTATTACGAGTTTTTTAAAGCCCACGCCAAAGTTCTTAAAGCGCCCATGCTCCCTGTTATTTATGCTGCTACTAAGGCAGCTTTTTTCCTTATATTTATACTTGCTAGGGTTAGGCCTTTTAAAGAAAATCCTATAAAATATATGAAAGATATTGATATTCCAATTTTGTTTATCTGCGGTGTTATGGATAAATTTTCTACAAAACCAGACAGCGAAGAATTGTTTAAAGCGTGTGTTTCGGAGTTTAAAGAGATATGCTTTTTTCCAAAAGGCAGACATTCATATGTAAGGGCTTCACAGAAAGCTGAATACGATGAGTTGATTGCTAAATTTTTACAAAAACATAAATAAGGAAACTTCTAAAAACTTCAGTTTTTTAGAGGTTCCCATAGTTTGTAATTTGCTTGACGAATATTACAGTCCGGTATAATATTAAAAGTATGCCTGATAATTCAAATTTAATTGACTGGTCTAATACATTCATGTGCGGAATAAAACTAATAGACGATCAGCACAAAGGACTAGTTGATCTCGTAAACGATATGTTTAATCACGTAACAGAAGATGAAGAACAGGAACGAAAATATCTTAATAAAGTTATAGACGAAGCTGTGAGTTACATCAAGATTCATTTTGCAACAGAAGAAAAAATAATGGATGCTACAAAATATCAGGGCTATATCGAACATAAAAACGAACACAAAAAATTCATTTTAACCGTTCTTGAACATGTAGAAAAATTTAACTCCGGAACTCGGATACCTCTAATGTCTTTTTCAAAGTTTCTTAAAGATTGGGTTCTGTCTCATATAGCGGTAGTGGATAAGCAGTATTTTGTGTATTTTAGAGAAAAGGCTTCACAAAAAGCAGACGGAACCTTAAGTATCAATTTGGCAGACGGCGAAGAAATCCTTTATTCAAGCGCGGCTCCCGGCGGAATATAATTACAGTAAGTGTCTACTTTACCCTTTCCTTTAAATTTGATATACTTACTAAATGAGCAAAGAAAACGACTACTCTGCGCAAAATATCACCGTTTTAAAAGGCTTAGAAGCTGTCCGCATGCGCCCCGGTATGTATATCGGGACAACAGGTATAGACGGGCTTCATCACCTTGTTTTTGAAGTTGTAGACAACTCTGTAGACGAAGCAATGCAGGGTTTTTGTACCAATATTCTGGTTGTTCTGGAAAGCAATGATATAGTCAGGGTCGAAGATAACGGCCGCGGCATTCCGATAGATATTCACCCGACAGAAAAAGTCAGCGCTCTCGAACTTGTTATGACAAAGCTGCATGCCGGCGGAAAGTTTGATAAAAAGTCGTACAAGGTTTCCGGCGGGCTTCATGGTGTCGGCGTTTCTGTTGTAAACGCGCTTTCTGAGTGGTGCGAAGCTTATGTTCATATCGACGGAAAGGTTTACAATCAGCGTTATAAAATCGGTATCGCCGAAGGACCCGCAAAAGAGATTCAACCCGTCGGGCTGCCGTATTCATATTCGCCCGGCCGGCAGGGAACTGTAATCCGCTGGAAGGCGGACTCTTCGGTTTTTGAAACTACGACTCATAGTTATGACGCTCTTTCTAACCGCCTGCGTGAGCTTGCGTTCCTTAACAAGGGATTAAAAATAACTATCCGTGATGAGCGCCTAACATCGCCGAAAGTTCATGAGTTTATGTTTGAAGGCGGCGTAAAAAGTTTTGTCGAATATTTAAACGAAAACAAAACTGTGCTTCATAAAGAAGTTGTCTATATCGATGGAAATCGCGAAGACGGAACAGGCGGAAATGTCGAAGTCGAAGTTGCTCTTCAATATAACGACGGCTTTAACGAAATAATGTTCTCATTTGTAAACGACATTAACACGCGCGAAGGCGGAACACATCTTGTTGGTTTTAAGTCTGCGCTTACCCGCACGTTAAACGAGTTTTTAAAGAAATCTAAACACTCCAAAAAACTTGATGAGTCTCTCTCCGGAGACGATGTCCGCGAAGGACTTACGGCAGTACTTTCTGTAAAAGTGCCCAATCCTCAGTTTGAAGGTCAGACAAAAGGTAAACTTGGCAACTCCGAAGTAAAAGGAATAGTAGAGTCTCTTGTTAACGAACAGCTGGAACTCTTTTTTGACAAACACCCTGATGTAATTAATAATATACTCGAAAAATCTGTGTTAGCTGCAAAAGCGAGAATTGCCGCCCGTCAGGCGCGTGACGCTACCCGCCGCAAGAACGCGATGGACAGCGCAGGGCTTCCCGGAAAACTCGCAGATTGCTCAGAAAAAGATCCTGCAAAGTGCGAATTGTTTATTGTAGAAGGTGACTCTGCAGGCGGCTCTGCCAAAGGCGGGCGTGACAGGCGCACTCAGGCAATTTTGCCGCTGTGGGGTAAGATGTTAAATGTTGAAAAACAGCGAATCGAAAAAGTTATAACAAACGAAAAACTTCAGCCTATAATCGCGAGTATCGGAGCCGGCTGCGGCAACAATTTTGATGTTTCTAAAATTCGCTACCATAAGATTATTATAATGGCGGATGCCGATGTTGACGGTTCTCATATTCGCACGCTTCTTTTGACTTTCTTTTACCGTTACATGACGCCTCTTGTTGAACAAGGACATATTTATATTGCAATGCCGCCGCTTTATAAAGTCAGCTATGACAGAAAGTCATTTTATGCTTATAATGACGAAGAAAAAGATCGCATACTTTCTGAGTCCGGAAAAAACGCAGAAAAAGTTTCTGTTCAGCGTTACAAAGGGTTAGGCGAAATGAACCCGGATCAGTTATGCGATACCACAATGGATCCCAACAAACGTAATATTATCAAGGTACATCTTGACGACACAGTAGAAGCTGAGCGAATTTTTACAACATTGATGGGAGAGGTTGTCCAGCCGCGCCGTGAGTTTATCGAAGAAAACGCGCTTCTGGTGCAAAATTTGGACGTATAGTCCATGACGTTTAGTCCATAGAGATTTAATCAATGGGAGTGTAAAAGAATGAATAAGAATAAAATTTTTATTATTAGCGTTTTAGTTTTGGCAGTGGTCATTGCTGTTGTTTTGTTAGTACACTCTTTTTCTGATCATGATCACGATGAAATATTCAGTGCGGGCGGGCAGACAGTCCGCCTATCCGATGACGGAACATTCTCTGCAAGGCTCGCTCACGGTGTACGCAAGGAAGGAACATATATCAAAACGCCCGACGATACCAGAACAATTGTTGCATTCAGCGTAAACGGCAGAACAGAGATAGGTCTAATCGAAAACGACAGGCTTCATCTGCCCCATGAATGGGACGACGGTCATGGTCACGGGAACATTCTGCCTAAAGCGGATTTATCACCTTCCCGCGACCGCCACAATGGTCACAGCCATTAATTAGTGTATTTTATTTTACTCATCGCGCGCTTTTAGATTTCGACGTTTCGACAGTCTCAATTACCAATATATCCCAAACGCTGAATTTGCTGTGCGCTGATCTTGTCAAAGCGTCAAAGCGTGACGTTTGTCATTGACATTAAAAAACAAACATACTTGACAACCGTTAAGCATATCTGATATAATTATAAGCAACATCAATCTATCAAGGTAGTCACAAATTGTGACCACCTTGGAAAAGAGGGCAATATGGAAAATGATTTGATACCGATTCAAAAAATGATATATGAAATTCGCGGAAAAAAGGTAATGCTAGACAGTGATTTAGCGAATCTTTATGAAGTAACAACATATCGTTTAAATGAAGCAGTAAAACGCAACATGAAACGATTTCCGGAAGATTTTATGTTTCAATTAACAAAAGATGAATTTAATGAGGTAATCGCAAATTGCGATCACCTCAAAAACTTGAAATTTAGACCGACTTTACCATACGTTTTCACAGAACAAGGGGTAGCAATGCTGGCAGCAGTTTTAAACAGCCAAAAAGCAATAGACGTTAATATTCAAATAATGAGAGCTTTCATCAAATTACGTAATTATTTTTTCTCCAACGAAGTATTAAACGAACAAATTATTGAGTTAAGAAAACTCTTAATGCTTCATGTTGAGAATACTGATATCAAATTATCTGAACAAGACAAGACAATAAAACAAATATTATATGCCTTAAATAGTTTGATAGAACAACCTCCAAAAACTAAAAAAATAGGTTTTTCAAAAGACTAACCCTACAAGTATTACTCATCCCTCGCTTTCAATCCCTCTACAATGTCCAGCTTTTTAATGTGCTTTGATGTAACAAGCGCCATTACAGCTGTTACGCCAATGACAGATAACGCCGAAAAAATATAGCTCTGCGGATAAATAATAGAAGCGATTACAAAATTACCGCTGGAAAACTCGCCTTTTATACTTTCTAATAAAATGTTTCCAAAAATAAAGCCAAGCGGAATAGCAAAAATTAGCTGCATAATTGTTTCCTTAGCATGCGCAAGCATAATGCTCTTGTGCGGATAACCCATTACACCCATGAACATATACTCGTATTCTCTTGCAGATAGATTGATTAGCCCCACCGAGTACAGTACTGTAAAACCAAGCACGACAGAACAAGCGATCATAAACCAGATGAGGACAGCCATGCTCTCCATAATAGAATCGAAACTGGTTCTGTCGTCATCTATCGTTGTAAAATCGATGTTGTTTTCTTTTAGATACTGACTGAGTGCGGCGAGGTCATCGCTTCTGCCAAAAATTGTATTATAAATTGGCGGTAACACGTCTGTTATCGAATTGATGTAATCAAAACTAGTGTAGAGCATAAGACCTAGGTATTGCGGAACTACTGCTGAGACAACTGCGGTAAAACCTTCTATGTTAAGCTTGTCTCCTGTTTTTACGCGCCATTCGTTTGCAAAATACTCTGGTACGACAATGCCGTTTTGCAAAGCTTCGATTGGAAGATTAACCTTGTCAAAGTTTGACTCTGTAATAGCAATGATGTAATTGCCAAAATGATTTTGGCTTTCTTGCGGAGTTGAGGTCACTGAGCCTGTCGAAGCGACTTCTACAGGCATCATAAGCGCTTTTTTGCTTTCGGTAATTTGCGAAAGAGCCGGATGATCTATTTGAAGCGGAATAGGATCAAAGCTTACGATTAAATCGTAATTTGCAAACTCGTTAAAGTACTTGTTTTGCGTATTGCCGATTGAGTCATAAAAACCCAAAGAAAAAGCGAGCAGTGCGCAAGAACCGCACATGCCAAGTACGACCGCAAAAAAGCGGCCTTTATTGCGCAGAGTATTTTTTAGCGCATAACGGGAATTGAATGAAAACCGTTTCCATAAAAAGGTTATTCTCTCTATTAATACACGCCTGCCGCCTTTGGGAAGCCTTGGGCGCATAGCGTTTGCAGGTAATAACGGTAATATTGGAAGCAAAGATAAAACTCCAGAAATTACGCATAATAAAACAGAAACAAGCACTGCAAACAGCCAAAGGTTTGGGTAAACAACAAAACCGAGAGTAGGTACTTCGAACATCGATGAAAAAATCCCAATGATAGTATCGGTAATTATTACCGCTGCGGCACAGCCTAGGAGTGCGCCCACAATAGCCGCAACGCAAAACTGCGATAAGTAAATACCGATGATTTTTATATCAGAAACGCCAAGCGCTTTCATCGTGCCGATTTGTTTTCTGTCTTTTTGAATAGTTCTGGAAAGCATAACATAAATTACAACTGCGATTAGAACTGCAAAAACAAACGGGAAAATGTAGGCAAACGAACGTATTTCATCCAGGTCATTTTGGTACAGGTAATGGTTTCTTTGATCTGCTTGCAGTTCTGTTTTAAAAGCGCCGATTGCTTGCGAAGCAACAGAAGCAGAAAAGTTGTTATCTGTTAGCGCGACAATTTCGTTGAATGTGGCTGCTTCATTGTTGCCGTTCGCTGGCATCACAAACACAACTGCAAAACGGTCTGGCTGTGCCATCATTGTGCGTTCGTTTTGTACCATATAAATATATTCCGGCGAAGCGGCAAGCCCTGTTACAACCAGAATTTTGTCTCCAAGATGAAGACTGTCTCCGACGGAAATTCCAAAAGCTTTGGCATTGCGTCTTAATAAAAGACATTCATTTTCGTTTGTTGGCATTCTGCCTTCGTAAATATATGGAGCATTAATGTCTGTTAAAGTTATCGCGCGGATTATACATTCATTCTCTGTGAGAATGCCACAGAGG
>WQXI01000001.1 GCA_009784935.1 Treponema sp. | reverse complement strand
TTTTTTCCTTTTTCCCCCCCCCCCCCCCGATCAATACTAAGCTAAAAGCAAATCAAATATTTATATTTTCCTCTCGCAGAGCTGTGTCTTTGTGCAAGAAATTTAAATAAAAATTAAAAGGAGTTTTAAGATGAAAAGGTTAGTATTTTTCTTTGTATGTTTCTTAGTTTCTGTTATGTTATTTGGTCAGAACACCGCATCATCAGCATCAGATTTTCGCCATAGGGTAGAAAACGGAACTGTGATAATTACAGGATTAACCAGAACAGGGATCACAGTAGTGAATATTCCTGAAAGAATTAATAATGTACCTGTTACCCATATTGGCAACGTGGCATTTGCAAATAATCAATTAACCAGCGTTACTATACCTAATAGTGTTACTCATATTGGTAATTTGGCATTTCAAAGAAACCAATTGACAAGTATTACAATACCTAACAATGTTAGACATATCGGTAATTCGGCATTTAGTGAAAATCGATTAACTAGTATTACTATTCCTAATGGTGTTACACATATTGGTGATGGGGCATTTAGTTCAAATCAATTAACAATCGTTACCATACCTAACAGCGTTACTCATATTGGTATTCAGGCTTTTGATAGAAACCAATTAACCAGTGTTACTATACCTAATAGTGTTACTCATATTGGTGATTGGGCATTTATGAAAAATCAATTAACAAGTGTTACAATACCCAACAGAGTTACACATATCGGTGATTTGGCATTTGCTGAGAATCAATTGTCTAGCGTTACTATACCTAATAGTGTTACTCATATCGGTGATGGGGCATTTGCTACAAATCGATTAACCAACATTACAATACCCAACAGAGTTACCCATATCGGCTTTGGGGCATTTGGAGAAAATCAATTGACCAGTATTACAATACCTAATAGTGTTACACATATTGGTGATTGGGCATTTATGAAAAATCAATTAACAAGTGTTACAATACCCAACAGAGTTACACATATCGGTGAGGCGGCATTTGCTGAGAATCAATTGTCTAGCGTTACTATACCCAACAGTGTTACTCATATTGGTATGGAGGCATTTGCAGATAATCAATTAACTAGAGTTAATATACCTAATAGTGTTACACATATAGGCGCTGGAGCATTTATGAGTAATCAATTAACTAGCGTTACTATACCAAGCAGTGTTACCTATATCGGCTTTGGTGCATTTGATCGTAATGTAAGAGTTACAAGGCAGTAAATTGACAACGACTCTGCGAGAAAAAAGACGTATTGGCTTTTTTTATTCAAAGGCTGAGCAAGGGTGAACCCGTCAAAACCTTTCTGGAATTCTGAGCCGAAGGAGACCTGCGAATTATGTAAAGAAAATTAGAGCGTATAAAAGTCTAGCATTTAAAATGCGCTTAGCTTTCTTAGGTAAAAAATATAACTTCATTTTATATGCTAGAGGGCTCCGTAGGCGGGATCATCCAGGGTTTTGGCGGAGCACAGCTTGCACAGCCTTATAAATTTCGCCGTAAAATGAGGGTTTTTACTGTAAATAGCGGTTGTTTGGGTCATTAAGTCAATAATCACGCATTTTGTATAGGCATATATCGCAGTTCTCAAATCATTTTACCAGACAGGGGGCTTGTCATTAATCCCTGTTTTTGGTAGCATAACAATGACAAAAAATCGATGATTTTTTGTACACCTCTTTTCCGGTTCGGCTTTTGGCTTAATCGGACATATGGCCATAAGGAGGAACTATGCGCCGATATGAACTTACGGTTATTTTTCCCATGGAAGAAGACCAGCACAAGGCGGGAAGGGATTTGGTACTTTCCGACCTAAAATCAAACGGAGTCGAAGTCGAAAGAACCGATGAAATCGGGGAACGCGATCTCGCCTATGAAATTAAAAAAAGAAAACGCGGAAGATACGTTCTTTTGGTAATTAAATCCGATCCTGCAAAAATTGCCAATCTTGATCGTATTTTTAAACTCAATGCTAATCTTCTTAAATTTCTCTTTGTTCGGATTGAGGAATAGGGGCAGGCATGGCTGATCTAAATCATGTGGTTTTGATTGGACGTCTTACAAGAGAAGCGGAGCTTAAATATACCGCTTCCGGGCAGGCTGTGTGTAAATTTTCCATAGCTGTAAACCGCCGTAAAAAAAACGGAGATCAGTGGGAAGACGAAGCCAATTTTTTTGATATTGTTGTGTGGGGCAGGCAGGGAGAATCGCTTCATCCGTATCTTGTTAAAGGGAAAATGGTAGGAGTTGACGGAGAACTCCGGCAGGATCGATGGCAGCAAGACGGACAGAACAGATCAAAAATAGAAATCATTGCAAATTACCTGCAGCTTTTAGGCGGCGGATCAGGATCAGGAGCAGGTTCTGGTTCCGGTGAACGCAATGAACGTCAAAATTACCAAAACAATTCGTCAAACAGCGATAATTCGCAGTCTTACAGTTCATCAAAAGATGAAAATTTTGTTGACGATATACCATTTTAAAGGAGCTTAAAATGTCAGATGATAAATATTTTGATAATGAACAACAGCATTCACGCCATGATCGTGACCGAGATCGCGACCGCGGCATGGATATGCATATGGATGATCGCGACGGCGATGATCGCGGCCGCGGCGGAAAAGGCGGAAAAGTATTTTTTAAGAAAAAAATATGTAAATTCTGCGCGCAAAAATTAAAGATCGACTACAAGGAAGCGGATACCCTTAGGCGTTTTATTACAGAAAGAGGCAAAATCCTTCCGCGAAGAATTACCGGAACCTGCGCAAAGCACCAGCGCGCCTTGGCCTTAGCAATTAAGCAGGCAAGAAGTATCGCCTTGCTTCCGTATGTAGCTGAGTAGTCTATATCTATGATAGAAGAAGAAAGAACATTGCCGGGAAGGAATATATTTTCCGGCGGTATTACATTAAATAAACAGGCTCTTATCACAATTTTTGTATGTGTAGGGATAAGTATGTTCTTTTTAAGAGCCGGTTTTTTAACCTTTTTCTATCTGGCTCCGCTTGGATTTGCTGTAATAGTTTCCGGCTCACTATGGTTTACTTTTTTTACTGCAGCTTTAACTAATATAGTGATTATGGCAGCTTCGATGAATTGGGCTAATACAAACGTAGATGAATCTTTTAGCGGGTATAATTTATTTATATACTTATTTTACATAACGACAGTGTTTTTGGCGTTTATATGGCTCATCGGCGGAAAACAATTAAGAGCATTGTATAGGATTATAATTGCATCTGCCGCGGGAGCCGTAGTTCTTATTATCTCATTTTTAGGACAGGAGCAGTTTTTCATAAACCTGTTCGAAGAAGTCTCAGAAATGGTTCTTGTAAATCCGGAGATATTACCGTTCTTGCAGGACATAATATCACAAGGAAATTTTATGGATTTATTTAAGGCTTTTCTTTTTAGGGGCGGAGCTTTAATCAGCATACTGTTTTTATTTTATATTAACAGGCATGTTTCATTTGTTTTCTTGTCATTAATAAAAAGACAGAGGCTTAACAGGGGATTAACCGCGTTTTTTGCGCCGTCAAATACTGTCTGGGTTACTGCTTTTGCATTAGCGGCTATCTTTTTTACAAGAAGCCTAAAAATTGAAATTCTGGAAATCCTTGTTTGGAATGTATTTTTGGTCTGCGCTTTGATCTTTCTTGCGCAGGGAGCGGGCATTTTAACATTTTGGCTTTCCAGCCGTTCGACAATGTTTCGTATTGCAATAATTATTTTAATTGTAGTTATTGTTTTAAGTCCAATTAGCATTGCTGTTTTAGCGGCATTATTGTTATTGGGTGTATTAGAAAGTTGGTTTCCTTTTAGAACAGGTAAAAGGATCCAATAGCCCCATACTCCGGGGTCTAACCGTTAGGTTAGAAACAGCTGCTTTTTTGCGGCTGAGTTTTTAAAGATACTAAAAAGTATCAAGGAGCTTGGTATGAAGGTTATTTTAAACAAGGATCTCGCGACTCTGGGAGAAGAAGGCGATGTAAAGGAAGTAGCAAAGGGCTACGCGCGTAATTATCTGTTTCCGAGAGGAATCGCGCTGCCTTATACTCCGCGGATGATTAAAATCATAGAAAGCCGCAGAGCAGAAATTGAATCACGCAAAGAACAAAAAAGACAGGATGCAAGAGGAATAAAAGAAAAACTCGGAGCGTTCGAACTATCTCTTACAATGCCTGCCGGAGCAAACGGCAAATTATACGGCGCTGTTACAAATCAGACTATTGCGGATGAACTTAACAAAAACGGATTCCAGATCGAACGTAAAAGAATTGAGCTTCCCGGTAATGGTTTTAAAAACACAGGCAAGTACAAAGCTATAGTTAAATTATACGAAAATCAAAGCGCAGAAATTTCTGTTACGATTATTGCGCAAGAAATTAAAACAGAAGCTCCAGCGCAGAAATCAGCGCCAAGAAGAGGAAGAAGAGACGATAACCGCAGGGATACAAGAATAGATGCTCCTGCAGTTGAAAATGCGGCTGTCGAAAACACAGGTTTTGAAAAAACCAGCGCTCCAGAAAATGATGCGTAGTTACTATGGCTCAATCGTTAAAGGATAAAACTCCTCCTCACGATGATGAACTTGAACAAGCTGCGCTTGGCAGCTTGTTAGCGGATTCAGAGACAATATCCGCGGCGATTCAGCTTCATTTACGTTCTGATGATTTTTATTCACGAGCAAACTCAAGAATTTTTGAAGCAGTAATGTCTCTTGACGGAAGAGGCTTGCGTCCGGATATTCAGACTGTTGTACAAGAACTAAAACAGATGGGTAAGCTAGACGAAGCCGGAGGCGCTTCTTATGTTTCCAGCCTTACAACTGTAATTCCGTCAAGCGCCAACATCGAGTATTACGCTCAGATGGTAAAAAATTATTCATTAAAACGATCGCTGTTAAAAGTCGCTTCCAGAATAGGAGTAAGCGCGTACGATGAATCAAAAGAATCAAACGAATTATTAGAAGAAGTACAGCAAAATATTTTTGAACTCAGCGACTCTAGACAAGTTTTTTCTGCCAGAAAAATAAGCGAAGTTTTAAAAGAAACAATTACTCAGCTAGATCATGTAATAAAATCTAAAAATCCTATAACAGGAATTTCGACGGGTTTTGAAAAACTAGATCAAATGACTTCTGGGTTTCAGCGGGATGAATTTATTATTATAGGGGCAAGACCGTCAGTAGGAAAGACCGCGCTTGCTCTTAACATGGCAGCGTCAATGGCGTTTCATAACAAAATTCCTACAGCATTCTTTTCTTTAGAAATGTCAGATATAGCGCTTGTACAGCGTCTTATAAGCTCGGAGGCAATGGTTCAGGCGCAAAATCTTAGAAGCGGTTTTTTGAGTTCCGGAGATTATAAAAAAATAGTAGATGGAATGAGTTTAATATACGAAGCGCCTTTTCATATAGTAGATATTCCAAATATGAATTTATTAAACCTTAGATCGCAGGCAAGAAAGCTGCGTTCTCAGCAGCAGATAGAAATAATATTTGTTGATTATCTGGGTCTTATCGGGCACGAAAATAACTCGCTTCCGCGTTATGAACAAATCTCGTCTATATCGCGTTCATTAAAGAGCCTTGCGCGCGAACTGCATATTCCAATTGTTGTCCTTTGCCAGCTTACACGCGACGCGCAATGGGAAGCTCCTACGCTTGCGCATTTAAGGGACTCCGGATCAATTGAACAGGATGCGGATTTGGTTTTATTTTTAAACCGTGAAATTCCCAAAAAAAAGAAAGATAACGAAGAAGAAAAAACCGGACCTGTGGACTTTATTCCTACGGACCTTATAATCGCCAAGCAGAGAAACGGTCCCACCGGAGTAATTAAGCTGGAAATGGTTGCAAAATACGCAAAATTTACGCCTCTGGCAAAAGAAAATAACGAAAATAGAACTTGAAAATTTTTAAGAATAGTGTTATATTAATGCAAATTGGGGGGACTATGGCTTTTATCGAAGAATATGATTTTGAATTATTAAAGAATGAAGCGGAAATCCTTGTTATCCGCGAAATGGAACAGCAGCTTAAAAATGAACCGGGAAAAATGTGCCGCTGCAATGAATGTATTGTTGATATTGCCGCAATCGCGTTAAACTCTGTAAGGCCGCTTTATCGTTTTTCACTGCTTGGCGCTTTGTATGCTTCTCAGGCTATGACAGAGCAGGCTTATGCTGACAGTGTAAAAGAAGCTGTTTCTCAGGCGATCAAAAAAGTAAAGAAGAACCCGGCTCACGATTAATTTTATTTACTTAAGAGCGTCTGGTCTTAAAAGATTTTGCACCGAAAGATAAGAGCGTACCCGTAAAGAAGCATAGGTTTCGTTTTTAGGTCGCTTTTTGTAGTCTTCGAGCGTATTCTCGTACATTTCCATTGGTATTCTCATGACTGCTACTTCGTCAGGTCTTATTCCGTCAAGATGAAACTCAATACCGTTTGCGCCTTTGCAGTGGTACCATGCGTTTATTTCGTTATCTGGATATGCTTCTGCAGCTTTGCCGAGTAAGAATGATTTTAAAGTTTCTATAACAACAGGTTCAAGATCATCTTTTATTACTGCAAGGCGGTCTGCCATTTCGGGATAACCAATTATTGACTCTATCGAAGGATTTTCTTTTTTATTTTTGTAAAACTCTCCGCGATCAAGTTCCGGGTATACTTCCATTTTTAGGTCTTTGGATTTCCAGACAATTGTTATCTTAAACTCGGGTTTATGCATTTTTCCGCAAAAAGAGCATTTTTGACTTAAAAATGTCCCGTTAAAAATTTTATCCAGGCTTTCATTGTCAGTATCGAGATCAATCGTTTCTTCATATTCTATCTGCAGATTTGTTCCGCATAAACAATTAATATTTTTTTTCATTTATTCCTCCCTTTTTATCTGGTCGCAAAAAACATTATATCTCCAAAAATAGCAAAGAGCATAAGTCCGATTATTATTACAAAACCGCAAGTCTGGAACGCAGCTACTGCCTTTGGAGGAATCGGTTTTTTGCGGATCATTTCTATAAAGAAAAGGATAATCATGCCGCCGTCAAGAATAGGCAGGGGCAGAAGATTCATCACACAAAGCGCGATAGAAATTAAAGCGATAAAATTAAAGATAGTTAAAAACCCGGTGCCGATACCCTGTCCAAAACCCTGAGTCGCAGTATCTCCTATCATGTATGTAATTCTTACGGGACCGGAAACAGCTTTTGTAAGATTGATTCCCATAAATAAAAGCCTAAGGCTTGTAACCGTTGTATAAAGAGTTTCGTAACTTTCCTTAACTCCTGTTGCGATTGCTTTAGGAACCGAAAGCCTTGGTGTACGGTAAGTTATAATTGCCCAGCTAAAACCAAGCTCTCCTTTTATTTCTTCTGCAGAAAAAACAGCTTCTCTCCTTGCGCCGTAACGTTCGTATTCGATTACAAAGTTTTCTGTGTTTTCGTTTATAATGCTTTCATTTCTTAAACTTCTAAAATCTTCGCTGTTAAATATTGGGATACCGTTTGCGCTTACTATTAAATCGCCCGGCATAAGACCTGCTTTTTCGGCAGCGCTGTCTTCTATAATGCTGTCAATTACAGGATCTTTCCATGTAAGGATTCCAATTTGACCGGAACCTTCATTTTCATTTAGAGAAGGCGTGATTTGGAAATGAAGAATTTCACCGTTTCTGTCAACTGTAACCGGCAGAACTTTTTTAGGATTAACGATTATATTTTTGCGTATCTCATGAAAATAATTTGTTTCTTTGCCTCTTATCTCTATGATACGATCTCCTGTTTTTAAACCTGCGATGTCAGCAGGATATGTTCGAGAGTTATCAAAATCTGAGGCGAGGATTATTTTGTTTCCGGTTGTATGAACAGTAAAACCGATTCCGAATATAACAATAAAAACTAAAACGGCAAAAAGTAAATTAAATAAAGGACCGCAAAAACAAACAAGCATTCTCGCTGCGGGGCTTGCGGCATGGTAGGAGCCTTTTTCCGGTGCTATTCCTTTTTCCAGATTAACATAGGCTTCGTTATTATGATCGCTGTCTCCCTGCATTTTGCAGTAGCCGCCGAGAGGAAACATTCCAAGACGGTATTCCGTATTGCCTATCTTCTTTTTAAGGATTGGATTTCCCCATCCGATAGAAAACGCTTCTACATTAATGCCTACAAAACGAGCGGCTAAAAAATGCCCAAGCTCGTGAAAAAAGACTACGATTCCAAGACCGATAAGGCCAAGCAGTATATTTAATAATGTCATATAAATCCCTCATTATATATTAGCATATTAAGAAAAAAATTACCACAGTAACTTTCACCGAGCCGCAAAGCGGCGAAGGTTCCCCTCTGAAGTACACGGAGTTAAAGAGTGATAAGTAAAAACTAATACTCCGTGAAACTCCGTGGTTAACTTATTAGGTTAATTGCTTTGTTTCTGGCTTCTTTATCAGTTTTTAGAACTGTTTCTAAATCCAGACAATTTCCGCTCCAGTCTGCTTCAAGGACATGTTCCGTTATTTTTGGAATGTCAGTAAATTTGATTTTTTCTTCTAAAAAGGCTGATACGGCAATTTCATTTGCGCTGTTATAAACACATGGATAAAGCGCGCCTTTTTCTGCCGCTTTCCATGCAAGATTTAACATAGGAAACTTATTTGTATCTGGTTTATAAAACTCCAAACAGAGCGAATCAAAGCTGATAGTCTCAAGGCGGGAAGGCGTTGTTACCGGCCAGTAAAGCGCGTCATGAATAGGGTGGCGCATATCAGGTTTAGAAAGCTGCGCGTATATAACTCCGTTACATAGCGTAATCATCGAATGAACAATACTTTGCGGGTGTATTACGGCTTTTACTTTAGAAGAAGGCATGTTAAAAAAGACGCAAGCTTCGATAATTTCGAGCCCTTTGTTTGCCATAGACGCGCTGTCAATAGTTATTTTTTTTCCCATGTTCCATGTAGGGTGGGCGAGAGCGTCTTTTACAGTTACATTTTCAAGTTCATTTAAACTAAGATTTCTAAACGGCCCCCCCGAAGCAGTCAGAATAATCTCTTTTACAGTATCTTCTTCTCTTTGTATTACTCCGTGTTCTTTGTGTCTCTGTGTCTCTGTGTGAGGTCTTATTAAATGAACCTCTTCTTCCCTCCGTGTTACTCCGTGGTTAAATTCTTTATTTGTAAAATATCTTAACAAATGAAACACCGCAGAATGTTCAGAATCTACAGGAATTATATTTTTTCTTTTTTCTTCTGCAAGGCGTTTAACAAGCTGCCCTGCCATAACAATACTTTCCTTATTTGCAAGAGCGACATGGCTTCCTGCGTTTATTGCCGCGATAGTAGGTTCAAGTCCTGCGGCTCCGGAAATGCCGTTTACAGTTATATCGGGAGCTGTATCGGCAAGAGCGCTAAGGAGTTTATCTTTGCCGCCTTCTTCTGATGTAAGTACAGGCAGAGCGCAGGGAAATTTCTTTTTTAGAATATCAAGATTTTCTTTGCCGGTATGCGCACTTAAAAGGACTACTTCGAAACTATCCGGATCCCTAGAAATTACATCAAGAGCGCTCTTGCCGATAGAGCCTGTCGCTCCAAGAACAGCGATCCTTTTTTTCATTATTGAAAAAATTTAAAAAAGAGCAAAAAGAATACCGGAGCCGCAAAAGCAATAGAATCGATTGAGTCAAGAACGCCGCCCCTGCCAAGTATAAAATTGCCAGAATCAACAAAATCGCAGCTTCGTTTTATTGCTGATTCTGCAAGGTCGCCTAATGAAGCGGCAATTCCTGTGCACAGCCCAAGAATTATAATTTTAGTTTCTATAATAGAAAAAGGAACATCGATAAGAATCTGTTTATGAAAAATAAATGAAAGGAATTGCATTGCTATAGCCGCTACAATAACAGAACCTAAAAGACCGCCGATATATCCTGCGATGCTCTTATTGGGGCTTACCGCTATTATTCCGCGGTTTTTTGCGCCGAACAATGTTCCAAAAAGCCATGCAAACGAATCATTGCCGAATGTAATAAACAGAAAAAGAAGAATTATAGCAGGTCTTTCCCAAATGCTCATAAGAACAAGCCAGCTCATAAAAAAGCCCGGATATAATATCAAAGAAAAACAGCCGACAACTTTATTTGTTATATTTTCTATTTCACAAGCTTTAGAAAAAACTCTTGATACCAATGCCCACATTGCTAAAGCGACCGAGGCAGCTATCAGATAAAAAACAGGTAAATCAAAACTTATATGGAGTGTGAGAGCCAAAGGACCTATAGCTCCAAGAATAAAACTTTCTGCTTTTGGGATTTTAATATTCTTCTTTTCCAGCATTGAAGAAAACTCAAGCGCGCCGACTCCAGAAAAGAAAACAACAACAAGGTTCATTATCAGGTTATGACGGAAAGGAAGAAACATCACAATTGCAAAAATTGCGGGAACTCCAATAATAAAAATAAGTAATCGTTCTATTATCTTTTTCATGCTGATTTTACTCCGCCGTATCGCCTTTCGCGTTTTTGATAATCGGTAATTGCTGATTCTAAATCACTTTTTTCCCAGTCTGGCCATAGTTTATCAGAAATATACAATTCCGAATAGGCTCCCTCCCATAAAAGGAAGTTACTAGTTCTATATTCACCGGCGCTGCGTATTATTAAATCGGGGTCAGGTATATCCGGATTATCCAGATAACCGCCGATATCTTCTTCGCTTATTTTATTTAATGCCTCGCTGTACTCGGCGCCGTTTTTATTATTGTGTGAAGCAAACCTGCGGACAGCCCGTACAATCTCGTCTCTGCCGCCGTAATTAATAGCAAGAACTACCTGCATTCCTTCGAATGATGAAGTATCCGTTATGGAATCATTTATTTCTTTTTGAATATCCTGCGGAAGCCCGGACAAATCACCAGTATATCTGGTGCGAATTTTATTTTTTTTGCTAAAATCAAACTCCGCGCGGAGGTATTGTTTTACAAGTCCCATAATAAAGCCGACTTCTTCCGCGGCGCGTTTCCAGTTTTCTGTAGAAAAGGCATAAAGTGTCAGATATCTTATTCCTAAATCACTCGCCGCTTTTACGATTTTCTTTGCGGTTTTTAAACCTTCAAGGTGTCCCTGCGTACGGACAAGACCGCGTTTCTGCGCCCATCGTCCGTTTCCGTCCATAATAATGCCGACATGAGCAGGAATATCCTTGTCCATTATACTTCCATTATTTCTTTTTCTTTTTCTTCCAGAACCTTATTTACCTGACCGATATAACTGTCTGTAAGTTTCTGAAGCTCGTCAGTTCCCTTGGTTTCGTCATCTTCTGTTATTTTTGTGTCTTTTAAAAGTTTTTTGAGTTCTTCATTGCCGTCTCTGCGGATATTTCTAACCGCAACTCTGGACTGTTCGGCGTTATTCTTTGCCAGTTTGACAAGTTCTTTGCGCCTGTCTTCTGTAAGAGGTGGTACAGAAATCCTTATAACTTTTCCGTCATTAGAAGGATTTAATGAAAGTTCCGAAGACCTGATTGCTTTTTCAATATCTGTGATAAGATTTTTATCCCAAGGCTGAATAACAATAAGACGGGCTTCTGGTACCGAAATATTGGCTACCTGATTAAGCGGCGATTTTTCGCCGTATGCGTCAACCCGTATTTTGTCAAACAGGGAGGCGGAAGCCCGCCCTGTTCTTAAAGTAGCAAACCCTTCTTTTAGATTTGCTACTGTCTTTTTCATCCGTTCTTCGTTTGATGAAATTACATCCTGCATATAAGTCCTAACCTTCTACGCCTACTTTATAGTAGTAGTAATCATTTACTGTAAGTTTGGCGCCTGCTTTTTTTGCGCAATCTTCTATGGCTTTGGCTACAGTAATTTTTTCGTCTTTTATATAACCTTGTTCCATAAAGCAGATTTCGCTCAAGTACTTGGTTACTTTCCCCTTTAAAATACCGTCAAGAACATTTTCTGGTTTGCCTTTGAGTTTTTCATCCTGTCCCATCTGTACTTTAAAGATATCTTCTTGTTCTTTAAGCCAGTTTTGGTCGACTCTTGCGCGATCAATAGATACAGGTTTAAACGCTGCAATGTGCAATGCGAGTGTAAAGATAAAAGCTTTTACATCATCGTTTTTAAAGATTTCCGGTTTGTCAGATTCACATTTTACTACAACGCCGATATTGCCGTCGCCATGAATGTACTGTGTAAGAAATTCATTGGATGAAGCTTTTATAAGACAAAGTCTCTTTAATCCCATGTTTTCGCGGATTTTTGTAGCTAAATCCTGAACCATACCGCTGAGTTCATCTGTAGGAGCGGTTATGCCTTTTTCCAGAGCTTGTGCCGCGATTGTTTCGCCGACTTTAATAAAGTCAGGGTTTCTTGCGACAAAGTCTGTTTCTGCATTAAGCTCGACCAAGATGGCGGATGTGCCGTCGTCTTTTATTTTTACAAATACTTTTCCGTTATTTGTCGCGCGATCAGCTCTTTTTTCCAGAGCCGCAAGACCTTTTTCTTTTAAGCTTTTTTCTGCTTTTGCAAAATCGCCGTCAAATTCTACAAGCGCGTTTTTACATTCCATCATACCGGCACCGGTTTTTTCCCGGAGTTTTTTTACTTCAGCTGCGCTGATATCTGCCATATATTTCTCCTTAAGTTTATTTCTCGTATACTTTATCTACATCAACACGGATCTGAGTGTTATTGTCATCGTATTCAGTTTCCGGATCAACTTCTTCATCTGCTTTTGCGGCTCTGTAAGCTTCCTCGGTTGTGTATTTTTCGATATCAATTTCCCTGTCTTCTTCTTTCATAGAAGCGTCGGTTAAAAGGCCTTCCATGTCTTCATCTTCGTCGCCTAGAGTTTCGATGATCTTTAGACCGACTTCGTTATCCGCTTCTACAACCGCGTTTGCAATGATCTGTGTAAAGAGCGTGATAGCTCTGATAGCGTCATCGTTACCGGGTATAGGGAAGTTAATGCCGTCGGGATTACAATTTGTATCGACAACAGCTACGATTGGAATCCCCATTCGCTGAGCTTCCGCTACAGCAATGGCTTCTTTGCGGGTATCGATAATAAAAAGAATGCCGGGCAGTTCTTTCATTTCTTTTATACCGCCAAGGTTCTTTTGGAGTTTAATGCGTTCTTTTCCGAGTGATGCAATTTCTTTTTTTGTAAGATTTTCGAAAGTGCCGTCAACTTCCATTTTTTCGAGTTTTTTGAGGCGTAAAAGTGATTTTTTTATTGTTACAAAGTTTGTTAACATGCCGCCGAGCCAGCGGTTGTTAATATAAAACATTCCGCAGCGTTCCGCTTCTTTTTGAACCGCTTGCTGCGCTTGTTTTTTTGTTCCTACAAAAAGAACGGTTTTTCCTGCCGCGACTGTCTTGCGGACAGCGTCATAAGCGTCTTTAATGGATTGAATCGTTTTTTGCAGATCGATGATGTGAATGCCGTTTCTTTCCGCAAAGATGTATTTTTTCATACGCGGATCCCAGCGTTTCACCTGATGGCCGAAATGTACTCCTGATTCCAGAAGATTTTTCATTGTTACAACAGCCAAAATTTCCTCCTAACATGGGGTTCCCGAGTTTAGGTAACCCTACCGTCACTATATCTCGTTGAAGCTGGAAGGAAAGATTAGAAACCACAGAGGACACGGAGGTACACGGAGACTTTGTACGAAAGCACTGTCTCCTCTGTGAAACTCCAAGCAACTTCAGTTGCAAGCAACTAAAGTTGCAGTACTCTGTGGTAAAATATTATTCCTAATAAGCTCCACGGAAATTCAGCCCCCGTATGGGTAGCCGTTATCTATTAGCATGACATAAAAATCACGGAGTGGCAAGCCTACCACAGTAGAAGGACAGCCGTCTATTCCGGTAATAAAACAGCTTGCAAGCCCCTGAATCCGGTATGCTCCGGCAACCCCCTGCCATTCGTTTGTGTCAAGGTACCATTCAATTTCGGCGTCTGCCATTTTAGCAAAATGTACTGTACAGGAGACAGTGCGGCAGTCTGTCTTTCTTTCGCGTCCTTTAAAAAGAGCGATAGATGTTACTGCATTGTGCTTTTTGCCGGAAAGCGTTCTTAAAAACAATGAGGCTTCTTCGCGGTTTTTTGGTTTTCCAAAAACTTTATCTTCTATAGATATTACTGTATCAGCGCCGCATATCCACTTTGGTATGCGATCCCTCATATCTTCCGCTACCTTTTCTACTTTTTTCACCGCTAGTTCTTTGGTAAAAAACTCTGCATTTGTGAGAGGAGGAAGAGTCTCATCTATTTTTGCGGGCATAACGCTGAAAGGAAGCCCCATTAACTTGAAATATTCCTGCCGCCTAAGCGAACCGGATGCCAGAATGATTGGTTCCATAAGAAATTATAGCATAAATGATAAAAATCTGTCTATATTATTGTAAGAATCGAGGCATTTGTTTTAATTTATGTAAATTTTCATTGTGAAGCCTGTCGATTTTTTCTTTTATTGCAGAATCTTCGCAGATACCCTCGCGGATATACCTATCCAAAACATCATAGCTAAAGCCGAGGTTTTCTTCGTCGCTTTTTCCTGTGAGACCGTCTTCCGGTATTTTATCTACAAATATTGAAGGAAGCGAAAGTTCTTTGCCGATAGCTTTTATTTCTGTAACTGTAAAACCCGAAAGCGGACTAAAATCGCCGGCGGCATCGCCGTATTTAGTAGAGTAGCCGACATAATCTTCGCTCAAGTTGCATGTATTGGCGACCCGTCCGTTTACAGCGGCAGATACGGCGTAGAGGGTTGTCATCCTGATTCTTGCGGGGATATTAACAATCGCCTGATTGTTTAATATAAGTCCGCTTTCTTTTGCGGCTTTTAAAACAGCATTAACGCTTTCTTTTATATTAATAACAATACTTTTTATTCCCAAGTGAGCAGCAATTTTATTTGAAAATTCTATGTCGTGTTGTTCTCCGTTGGGCATTAAAACGCCGTATACCTTCTGCGCTCCGAGAGCCTGCATACAGAGAGCTGCAACTATAGAGCTGTCTTTGCCGCCGCTTATGCCGACTACCGCAAAACAGTCTTCGCCGTTTTCTTTAAAATAGGAACGTATCCAGTTAATAACAGCGTCTTTTGATTTTGCAGCGTCAAACATATTTTTTGTCCCTGAGATTAAGAATAAAAGGAAGAGCAGGAAGTCCTTTACTGTTAAACAGCTGTCTGTCCTGCGGATTATCTGCCCATGCGTATAAGATTCTTTGCGCATTTTTTACAGAAGATATATCAATGCTGATACAATCTTTACTTTCGATTTTTACAGGCAGCCGAACCTGACCGTCGCTCCCTACAACGCTTACAAAGGCATTATTCGAAATTTCATCCCGCTGAGGAGAAGAATAAGCAGTTAATTTTTCTCCGCAGTTATTAAAGTGAATTAAAATTTTATTCTTTTGTATTTCGTATTTATTAATCACAGGACCCGGCGAAGAATTATCGATACCTAATAAAACTTTCTCTGCTGCAAGAAAAAGACGGTAACCGACATCCTTTTTATTCATTGGATGTATGTCATTCCATTCGCCGAGTTCAAGCGCGCATGCCAAACCTGTATAAGGCAAGGAAACGGCTTTTCTTTGAGCTTCCCTCAAAACAGCCCAGCGTGACTTTTCGTTGTTGTCAGAGATTGCGTTAAAAATTGGGAGCTGAACAATAAAGAACGGAAGTTTTTTATTGTTGTTTTTTTTGCGCCAGTCATTAATCATTAACTTTAATAATTGCTCGTATTCGTACGGAGTAGATTCGTTTGATTCGCCCTGATACCAAAGAACGCCTTTAAGCGGAAATTTTAAAACCGGAGATATAATTGCGTTAAAGTTTCCAAATGGCTGTCGCTGAAAAAAGAATTCTGCAGGGCGTGTTTGAGCAGGCGCGCCTATTTTGTATTTCCATGTACCTGTCAGCTCTATAGCTTCTTTGTCAGAAAATATTCTAAATGGTTTGTCAGAAGTAACGCCGCCATCGCCGTTGTTGCATGTAATCCTTATTACTAATCTGTTTTTTCCTTGTTTTAACAGATCTTTTGGGGAATATTTACGCGGAGGATAGCGGTAACCTGTGTTTCCAATTTCTTCGCCGTTTAAATACGCTGTATCTGCGTCTATGATTGTCCCAAGCCATATTTCAATTTTTTGTGAAGCAAAATCAGCGGATACTTCAAAATCTTTTGCTGCCCAGATTACTCCGCAAAAACCGCTTTTAAAGTTTCCGGGTAGTTCAACTTCTTCCCAGCCGGAAATATCTGTCTGCGGATTCTGCCAATTCTGCGCCAAACCTATATCTTCATGTCTAAGGTTGGTTTCCCATTCTCTAATTGCATTCTCTGTGTTTTTTGCCAAATTATCGGAGTAATTTTTATCAGCATACTGCATGCCGGTTTTTAATTTTTCTTTAAATGAAGAAAGAGCGTCTTTGCTCATCCATGATTCAATTGGGGTACCGCCCCACGCGGTATTAATTAGCCCTATAGGAACTTTTGTTCTTTGATAAAGATTCTTTGCAAAGAAATATGCCGCAGCAGAAAATTCATTGAGTGTCCGGGAGGTAACGGGAGTCCAATGTCCGCCGTTAAGTTCATCGCGCGGGGCAGAGAAGTCCCACTCCTGCGGAACATGAAAATGCCTTACTAAAGGAAAATCACTGTTTTCCCATTCTTCAGAAAAATTGTCTTTTACCCTATCCATAAGCATTTCCATGTTGCTTTGGCCGGAGCATAAAAAAAGATCCCCTGCATAAATGTCAGTTAATGTAACAGACTCAGAACCAAATGTAATTTGCATGTCAAAAGGTCCGCCCGCCTTTACAGGATCGAGCTTAATAAGCCATTTGCCGCCGGTTTTTTTGGCTTTATAGTTTTTTCCTAAAAATAAAATTTCTGCGTATTTTCGTAAATAAAGCGGAAAATAAACATCACGCTGGATTATCATTTTATCACTTGTGATAGCGGAACAAAAAAGTTCTTTCATATCAAATTAATTCCTTATATTCTGCCCAAAAAACATCGGCAAAATTTTTACTGTTTTCGCCGTTAGCTGTAGCAAAAACGCCTGCCAATGATCCTGTAAAACCTCCGGCATACTCTGTGCTAAGTATATGAGCTTTTGCGCTGCATGAAAAGGGACGCAGAGAGTTTAGGTCGTTTCCAAAGAAAAACGCGAGTTCCATATCTATGCACTTTACCGCAAGTACTACAAGTTCGCCCGGTTCAAGGCAGGAGCCTGCTCCGATAAGTTCATCTTCTTTTCCGGCAGCCCGGATTAAACGCAAAGAATGATATCCGGAAGCGGTAGCATAAATTTCAAAACGGTAATGCCAGTCTTCATTCTGAAACAAAATAATCCCGGCATTTTCGTAATTTTTAACCGTTGAAAATTCTAAACATGCAGAAAACGCCCAATTTTTATGCCTTATCCTTCTTCCCGCAAACGCAGGATGTCCTTTGCCGCGCATAGTTTCTGGTTTTGTAAAAAGTCTAAGCGCGCCCGGTTTATCTGTAAGGTTAAAAGCCGCTTGCTTTGCCGTCTGCGGCATACGAAGTACAAGCCAATTTAATGGAAGTTCGCCGAAAAAATGATCGCATGTTTTTTCCTGACACCAAACATCGTTTGTGCTTAGTTCGTTAAACTTTTCCATTCTTTCATTGGGTGTCTTTAAATCGGGCAGCGGATATTCATTTTCTATAAGACCTGTTTTACTTACAACAAACGGCCAGTCATTTTCCCAATAAATAGGAACCATAAAAGTTTCGCGTCCCAACGGGCATACGCTGTCAAAAGGCCTTGAAGCAAGCAGAACCATCCACCAGTTTCCTTTGGTATCGTCTGTAAAATCGGCATGCCCTACATTAATTATATCCGCGTTTTTACCGAGATATCTGTGCGTTAAAATAGGATTGCTCTTTTTTCCTTCGTATGGACCTGTTATTTTTTTTGCGCGCGCAACGCAAATAGCATGATCAATACCTGTTCCGCCTTCTGCATGCAAAAGATAATACCAGCCGTCTTTTTTATATATATGCGGACCTTCCGGCCAAATGCAGTCTTTTAATGCGCCGCGCCAAATGCCTGTATTGCTTCCTGTAAGCGGGTTTTTGCCTTTTGCGAGTTTTTTTAGATCTATTTCGCGTATATAAATTTCATAGTTGCCGGGATATGCTTCGCCTTCCGGAGCGGGATGAGTGCCGCAATACCACGCTTTTCCGTCATCGTCAAAGAAGATAGAAGGATCGATGCCATCAGCTCCTTTTAACCATACAGGATCAGACCATGGACCTTTTGGATCTTTAGAAGTAATAATAAAATTACCTCCGTTTTGTATCAGCGTGCATAATATATAATAGATTCCGTTGTTATAGCGTATTGTCGGAGCGAATAATCCGCGGGATACTTGGTTTTCGTCATAGTTTAACTGACCGGGACGGTCGATGGCATTGCCAATTTGGTTCCAGTTAAGTAAGTCCCTGCTATGAAACACAGGAATACCCGGGAAATATGCAAATGTTGAAGTTACCAGATAAAAGTCTTTATCTACCCTGCAAATCGAAGGATCCGGATAAAATCCGCTCAAAATAGGGTTACTGTACTTCCTGATCATGATATAATAGTATCATTGTTTTTTGTATAATTAAATAGCGGAATCAAGATATTATAAGGAGTTTTTATGGCTGTTTCTATACCTTTTTCTAAAGGAGTTAATTTTTCTAAGTGGTTCGAATCACGTACTTTTGCCGATATAGAATTTGATAAGTTTACAGAGACAGATTTTATTAATGTTAAAAGTCTTGGCGCTGATGTCATCCGCCTGCCTGTAGCGTTTCATCGTTTTATTCAGAATAATACCGAAAACACGCTTGAGCCCAACTTGTTAAAATATCTTGATACTGCGGCGGACTGGGCGCAGAAACATAAAATTTATCTGATTTTAGATAACCATTCTTTTCATCCGGTTAATCCAACAGACGTAAATATCGGTAAAATTTTAATTCCTGTATGGGAACAGCTTGCCCGTCATTTTAAAGACAGAAGCGAATATCTTATATATGAGATTTTAAATGAACCTCATGGAATATTAGACAAACTCTGGGGAGAGATTCAAGGTGAAGTAATAAAAGCTATCCGCAAAATCGATAAAGACAGGTTAATCATTGTTGGAGGAACCAATTATAATTCTATAGAAAAAATGACCTTGCTTCCTGAGTATAAAGACAAAAATTTAATTTATACTTTTCATTTTTATGATCCGCATATTTTTACTCATCAGGGAGCCACTTGGAATAAACCTTCGCTTGCTCCGCTTTCGAATCTTCCTTTCCCGCTTGACGGAGGCAAACTGCCGGAGATTCATGAAACTTTTAAAGATACATGGGTAGAAGAAGCGCTTAAACATTACGAGGTAGATTCTAAATTAACAAAATTATGTGCTACTTTGGATATTGCTTCTGCTTTTGCAAAAGAAAGGGATGTTCCTGTTTTCTGCGGAGAGTTCGGCGTATTTATGATTCAAAGTCCTAATGAAGATCGCGTTAAATGGTATAAGTTTTTCTGCGGCGAACTTACAAAGAGGAATATGCCTTGGACATGCTGGGATTATTTCGGCGGTTTTGGTTTGTTCAAAACACAATGGAGAGGGAAGTTTCCTGCCGATTTAAACATAGATATAGTTAATTCTATGGGGTTTAAACATGAATAAAGGCTTAAAAGATGTCTGGGGCCGTTCATTTAAAGTCGGCGCGGCTGTATGCAAAGAAACATTAGCTTATAAAGAGACAGACGATATAATTAAAAAACATTTTTCTTCTTTATCGATAGAAAACGCGATGAAGTTTGGACCCATTCATCCAAGCGAAGGAAAATACAATTGGGAAGAATGTGATTTGATCGCCGATTATGCAAGAAAAAACAAACTTGATATGAGAGGTCATACATTTGTTTGGCACAACCAAAATCCAGATTGGCTTTTTTTGGATGGGAATGAAGAAGTTTCTAAGAACACTCTCTACAAACGGCTGGAGTCACATATAGAAAATGTTGTAAAACGCTACGGCGATATTGTTTATTCGTGGGATGTCTTAAACGAAGTAATAGATACTGATAAGGGAGACGAAAACGGGTTTAGAATAAGCAAATGGTATAAAATCTGCGGCAGGGACGTTTATGAGTTTGCCTTAAAAAAAATGAGAGAAGCCTGCCCCAACGCTAAGCTTTGTTATAACGATTACAATAATGAATCTGGTTCCAAAATGGAAGCTTCTCTTCGTTTTCTTTCGTCATTGTTAGACAGCGGTATTCCGATTGACTGTATTGGGATTCAGGGGCACTGGTACTATAATTTTCCTGACGAAAAAGTCCTTAGAAACGCAATAGAGAGGTATTCTTCTTTAGGAATAGACATAGAATTTACAGAAGTTGATATTTCTGTTTATGAATGGAGCGAAGCCAGAGAAGTTAAAGATTTTTTTAAATCCAAACCGCTTGATAGAATAGAAGAACAGCAAAAAAGATACTATGAACTTTTTACAATCGCTTCTGAATATCCAGCGGTAAAAAACATAACAACGTGGGGTGTTGCAGACAACTATACATGGCTGGATTATTTCCCTGTAAAGGACAGAAAAAATTGGCCTCTTTTATTTGACGAAAACAACATTGAGAAAACTGCTGTAACAAAATTACTTAACGCTTCCGTAAAAGGTAGTAATTGACATAGGAGCGAGCGAAACATTAACGCTGTTGGCGCCGGTTCTCTGCCTTCCTATGTATGTGAGCGTCTCGTTTTCTGATGTTCTGTAAACATCGATAGTGTCAAAATCCGCTTCTGTTAAATTAAAAGTAATGTTAGTTTCTTCATGACGTTCATTTATAATCACAATCGCGATTTCTTTTGTAAGCGGATTTTTATATGCGCTGGAAAAAACACCCCAAAAAGGAACAGCGTCGCATTCAATTCTAATCCAGCCGGGGCGGATAAAACGTGAATATTGCCCCATCGCATATAGTCTGTGGGTTTTAATTAATCTGTTTCCGTCTGTTATTACAAGGCTGCCTGTGGTATTACCTCTAGTATTTGTCCAAAGCCACCAAAATAAAAAAGCGTTTGTCTGCGCGAGGGTCATGTCCCAATGAATCATTCTCGCGTAATATAACGCATTATTTATTCCTATACCTGTTGGAAGGTTTGGACCTGATCCGGAAACTTCGGTCTGCCAAAAGCGTTTTCCCGATTCGATAATTTCCGGAAAAGCTCGGGAGCCCGCTCTGGATGACGGATCATAAGCGCCGTTATACTGATGAAGCGCAATATGCGTTATCGCTCTTTCAGAAATTGGATCGTCAAGAGAGGGTTTTATCATGTTGTTAAAATTAATGTTAAAATTTTCGAACTCCGGCATCATTATACCGACTGCGTTGTTTCCGATTGTGCCGACAGTAATTCCTTTTTGCGGAAAGCGATTTGCGATAACTTTAATAAAATCCCTTAAATCTGTCCCGCTCCAGTAAGCTGATTCATATTGAACTTTCCAGTTTGGTTCATTTTGCACTGATAAAATAGAAAGGGGGTGTCCCATTCTGGATTCAAAATTTAAAACATAATCAGCAAGAAGATCCGCGTAATCATTATAATGGGCTCTTTTTAATCTTCCCCAAACATCAGGTGTGGTAAAATTCATCGTATAGTTTAATGAAGTGCTTACACCGGTAACATCTTCTTTCCATCTGGTAACGCGGTTATTCGGCGGAGTCCACGGACTGCTCATTATTACAAGTTCTTCAGGTCCGTCTTTGCCGAGATTTTTAATTCTCTGTATAAGATTTCTTGTGCTTGCGATATCCCAGCTGTTCCAGTTAAGATCAAAAGTTTTTATTCCGTTTTCTTCTTTGTAAGAATAAGTGTGATCGTTGTTTCTTACGACAAAGCCGTCGTTTAAGCTTGGGTTTTCGTCTCCGGGGAGCCTTTCGCGGAACGGTATGCGGTTGCGGAGAATTGTAAATCCCATACCTTCGGTCTTAGAAAATAAAAGTTTTACAAGCGAGTTTGCTGTACTGCCTTCGGGAAGCCTTGTCCATGCGTTTGAGCCGCCGAATCCGTCAATTACCTGATGAGTAAAATTATAATTTATTGTTACAGTACCGTTTATTTCTAAATTACCGGCATTCGGAATATAGTTAATTCCCGAACCGCAGGAATGAAGAATAGTCAGCGCCGCCATCATAATTAATATTAAGGCAAACCGGTTTTTAATAATCATAAACCAAGCGCTCTGTTGGGGTTCGCGACCGCGAAAAACGCTGGTTTAGGATTTACCATTCTGTCAAAGAGAACAGGATTGCCGAGAGACTTCCAGCTTGTATCGTCGTCTATACCCCACATTGTAACTCTTGTGATATGTCCTTTATATTCTTTAAACATATTAAAAAGTTCGGCGTATTTTATTGCCTGAAGCCGCGCGTCCATTTCTGATACACTCGATGCTCTCCCTGTTCCAAACCTGCCGCTGCCTACGCTTCTTATTTCTACATCGAGTTCGCTGATATCAACTTTTATTCCAATAGCGATAAATCTTTCGATAGAAGCGCGTACATTTGCAACGCTTGTCGAAAGTCCGTAATGCCCCTGCATTCCAATGCCGTCTATAAGATTACGGTTGTTGCCTTGAGCTCTGTACCGGTCGTTTATATCTTTTATCATGTTTGCGGTAACCTGCGCTTTTCTGGAATTATCAAGGTTGTAATCATTGTAATAAAGAAGCAGATCGGGATCGGCAGCGCGCGCGGTTCTAAAAGCAAGTTCTATATAGTCCGCTCCCAATGCTTTAAACCATTCGCTGTCTTCGCGAAGGTGTGTTCTCCAGTTGGTAAGATCTTCGCCGGGATTGACTCTTTCCTTTACTGCCTCGTTTACAACATCCCAAGAAAATATTTTTCCTTTATAATGCGCAAGTACTGTATTGATGTGAGCTGTCATGTTTTGCCTGACCTGCGCCGGAGTGCCCTGTGTCATCCATTGCGGGGTTTGATTGTGCCAGACAAGGGTATGTCCATGTACTTTTATTCCGTTTTCGGTCATTACCCTAAGCTGGTTATCGGCTGATGTCCATTGATATTGTCCGCCTTGCTGCCGCGGAGCCAGATGATCGGGTTTCATGTGATTTTCTGATGTTACGGTGTTATAGTGTGTTTTTAATATATGGAGGTAATTTTCCCTTAGGTATGTGTTATTTACTATGTTTCCTATAAGAAAATAGTCCTGATAAATTGTTTTAAGCGGTAAATCTACGTGCCTTTGTGTATTTCTCGTGTTTCGGCTGCCGGAACCGCCTGTTTCGCAGGCAGTAATATTCAAAATTAAAAGAACAATAATATAAATTACTATTGATTTTTTTATCATTTTTTTACCTCATTTCGCTTGATTTTGTACAATTATACAACGACTTATAGTATTTATCAAGCAAAGATTTCATGATATGATAATTGCATGGCACTAATAAATAAAGACTGGAAATTTCTTTTGGGTGATATTAAAAACGCCCAATCTATGGATTTAAATGATCGTACATGGAAACAGGTAGATCTTCCGCATGACTGGGTTATTTCTCAGCCGTTTTTCCGGGGAGAAGAAGGAGGCTGGACTCCGCAGAACATGCAGGGCTTTTTTGTTTGGGAAGGCGTTTGCTGGTACAGAAAAATAATTAATATTCCGGCGATGGACGAAAGAGCCGTTTATATTTATTTCGGCGGCGCTTATAGAAACAGCAAAATTTATATTAACGGGAACGAAGCCGGAAAACGCGCAAACGGATATTTAGGTTTCGAAGTTGATATAACAGATTTTGCGGAAACCGGGAACAATCTGCTTGCCGTTAGGCTTGATAACGGCTGTGAAGCGCCGGATCGCTGGTATTCCGGCTCAGGTCTTTACCGCAATGTTTATTTAAAAACGCTTAATTTTACTCATATTAAAACTTGGGGTGTTCATATAAAAGCTGAGCCTCAAAAAAATTATAAACAGGCAAAGATTTCTGTTGCAACAACAATTGTCTGCCGCAAAAACATGTCCAAAGGCGTTGTGTGGGTAAAAATAATCGGAGTAAACGGAAGGTTTGTCGCAGAAAATACATCTTCGTTTAATTGTAACGAAAAAGGTGAAATTACCGTACAACAGCAAATGGTTATTCAAAACCCCAGTTTATGGTCTGATGAAACTCCCAATTTATACCGCGCAATGATTCAGCTGGAAGTCAGCGGTAAAATTGTAGAAACACAGGAAATTAAGTTCGGCGTCAGAAAAATAGACATTACATATAACAAGGGATTAACTGTAAACGGAGAAAAGAAAAAATTAAAAGGCGTTTGTCTCCATCATGACGGCGGTATTACAGGTTCTGCCTATTATGATGAAGTTTGGCGCCGGCGTTTAAATATACTTAAAAGTATCGGCTGTAACGCGATTCGTACAAGCCATAACCCTCCAGCCGAAGAATTTTTGGATCTTTGCGATGAGATGGGTTTTTATGTAATTGACGAATGTTTTGATAAATGGAAGAGCGGTTATTACGAAGCGCATTTTGAATCTGACGCGTTTAGGGATTTGTATGATTTTATAATCCGCGACAGAAACCATCCGTCTGTTTTAATGTGGAGTGTTGGCAACGAAGTAGAAAATCAAGGTTCCGAAAGCATGATAGGCATTCAAAAATCTCTGTGTGATTTTGTACGCACACTGGATGACCGTGCTGTAACATGCGCCCTTGCTCCCCATGCAAACCCAAGGAGCCTTGTTAACGCTCCGCCGGAAGAACTTGTTAAACTTACAAAAAAACTCGCAAAGGATGTAGACGTTCTAGGTCTTAATTACCACGAACCTTTGTATCAGCACTATACAAAAGGAATCGAAAAACCAATTATAGGAACAGAATGTTACGAATACTATTCCAGCGTAGAGACAAACTTTGAAGATATCTCAGATAAAAACCCGTGGCAGTTTGTACTAGAAAACGACAATGTAATAGGGCAGTTTATCTGGGCAGGAATCGACTACTTTGGAGAATCGCCGTATCCGGCAAAAGGCTGGTCAGGTTCGATTATCGATATTTGCGGCTTTTTAAAACCGAATGCTTTTTTTAGAAAGAGTATTTGGACAAAAGAGCCTTTTATTTATCTTGCTTTTTATGATCAGCACTTAAAACCAAATTACGCCAGGGGAAGATGGTCGTTTTTAAATGTATCGTCTCATTTAAACCACGAATACTTTAACAGAAGAACCGTAACTGCAGTTGTATTTACAAACTGCGAAGAAGCGGCTCTTTTTGTTAACGGAAAAACAATGGGGCGCAGAAAAAGAGCGGATTTTAAAAACGGAATCATCGAATGGACTATCGAATACACTCAGGGAAGTATAGAAGTTAAGGGTTTTAATAAAAAGAACGAAGAATGCAGTTATGTTCTTACTACTGCAGAACAAGCTCAAAAAATTAAGCTCATAACCGACAAGACAGAATTAAAACCGTCAGAGATCGCTCATATAGAAATAAACATAATCGATAAAAAAGGAATCCTTTGCCCTAACGATGACGCGTTAATCGATTTCTCTATTACAGGAGACGCAGTTTTACTTGGAGTTTGTTCCGGTGATTTAAACCAAAACCTTGGGTATACAATATCAAAGACTGTAACATCAGAAGGAAAAGCGCTTGCAATAATAAAGGCAGGGGACAGCGGAGGAACAATAGAGCTTTGCGCGTATTCAGAAAAACTGGAAAAAGCGTCAATAAAAATAAAGGTAAAGTGAGATAAGTATGGACATGACAATGCGGTGGTTCGGACCGGGCTACGATCCTGTAACTCTAGATAAGATCCGCCAAGTTCCCGGTTTAAAGGGAGTAATTACTACACTGTACGGCAAACAGCCCGGCGATGAATGGAAAAAAGAAGAACTTCTCGCGCTAAAAAAAAATGTAGAAGACGCTGGTCTTAAAATTGCAGGAATCGAAAGCATTAATGTTCATGACTCGATAAAAACAGCAGGCAAGGACCGCGACATGTATATCCAAAGGTATATTGATTCGCTAAAAACAACTGCCGCTGCAGGGATAAATCTTGTCTGCTATAATTTTATGGCAGTTTTTGACTGGACAAGATCAGATTTAGCAAAGCTTCGCAATGACGGCGCTTCTGTAATGTCTTATGACGAAAAAATCGTAAGCCAGATCAATCCCGATAATATGTTTGATGTAATGCAGGAAAAGGCAGGAGGCTGTCTTCTTCCCGGCTGGGAACCTCAGCGTATGGCAAAAATAAAAGAATTGTTTGAAATGTATCAGGATATAGACGAAGATACGCTGTTTAAAAATCTTGAATATTTTCTAAAAGCGATAATGCCAGAATGTGAAAAGCTCAAAATAAAAATGGCAATGCACCCAGATGATCCGGGCTGGTCTGTTTTTGGACTGCCGAGAATAATGAAAAACAAACAAGATCTTTTAAGGCTTGTAAATACAATTAATAATCCATATAACGGCATAACGCTTTGTTCGGGAAGCCTCGGTACTAACCCTGACAATGATATACCGGATATTATCCGCAGTTTAAAAGAACGTATTCATTTTGCGCATGTACGCAATGTAAGGCATAACGGTTACCGTGACTTTGAAGAATCAGCTCATCTTTCATGTGACGGCTCTCTTGATATGTACGCGATAATGAAAGCGCTATATGATATCGGCTTTGACGGTCCTTTACGCCCGGATCACGGAAGACAGATATGGGATGAAGTCTCGGTTCCCGGATACGGACTTTATGACAGAGCAATAGGATTAAGTTATCTCAGCGGTATTTGGGAAGCTATTAAAAAGGGAAGTGTATGTTAAAAGAATACGATTGCTGGCTTCAGTATAGAAAAGTTACAGCGCAGGTTAATTTTCCTAAAACTGTTTTTGTTCAAAAGCGCGGAGAAGTAACAGACAACGCGGCAAGAGAATTTGCTGCCGGAATAGAAAGGTTATTGGGATTAAAATTAGCCGTCAAGCAAATAAAAACCCCGCCAACAAATGACAACGCTGTTTTTCTCTTATTTGATGATAAAGAAGGTAAGAACGAAAAGCTCAAAACAGAAGGCTTTAAAATAAATATATTGCAAAATAAAATTTTAATAACTGCGGCAGACGAAAACGGCCTTTTATACGGCGTTTACAGGTTTTTATCGCTTCTTGCAAACGGAGAATTAAAATACGATTTAGAGATCAGCGAGTCCCCAGTTTCGCCTTTAAGAATAATTAATCATTGGGATAATTTTGACGGAACTATAGAACGCGGTTATGCCGGAAACTCGCTTTTCTATAAAAACGGAAATTTTAATTTTGATATAAAAAGAATAGAAGATTACGCGCGCCTCCTTGCTTCTGTAGGAATTAACAGGATTTCTATAAATAATGTAAATGTCCGAGATAAAGCAAAACTTCTTATAACAAAAGAGTATCTTAGCGAAGCTGCAAAACTAGCTGCGATATTCAGGCGGTTTGGAATAAGATTATTATTAAGTATTAATTTTGGCGCGCCATGGTCATTGGGTAAACTTCCTACTTCTGATCCGCTTGATGCTTCTGTCGCTGCATGGTGGAAGGAAAGAGCCGCTCTTATTTATAAGTATATTCCCGATTTGGCAGGTTTCCTTGTAAAAGCGGATTCAGAAGGAGAGCCGGGTCCGTTTCAATATAACCGCACACATGCTGACGGAGCGAACATGCTCGCAAAAGCTGTTAAACCTTTTGGCGGAGAAATTATCTGGAGATGTTTTGTTTATAACTGTCAGCAGGATTGGCGTGATAAGAGCTTTGACAGGGCGCGCGCTTCTTATGATCACTTTAAACCTCTTGACGGTTCATTTGATGACAATGTTATTCTGCAGATTAAATTTGGTCCCTATGATTTTCAGGTAAGAGAACCTGTTTCGCCGCTTTTCGGCGCTTTAACAAAAACCCGCCATATAATGGAATTGCAGATTACGCAGGAATACACAGGACACCAAATAGATCTCTGTTATCTTCCTTCTGTATGGCAGGATATTTTAGAGTTTGATACAAGCCATGGACAAAACAGTAAAATAATGGATTTAATAAAGCCGTACAAAGAAGGCAGTTCTTATATCGAAGGTTTTGCCGCTGTTGTAAATGTCGGGCTTGATAATAACTGGACAGGACATACTCTTGCGCAGGCAAATCTTTACGGATACGGCAGAATTATTTGGAATCCCTGTTTAACAGCGAAAGAGATTGCAAAGGAATGGAGTGTATTATCGTTTGGCAAGGAAAATACAGAACAAAAAGCCGCTCAAATTGCCGAAGACATTCTTTTAAAATCATACCGCGCTTATGAAAAATACAACGCTCCGTTCGGCGTTTGTTTTATGGTCACTCCCAATTCTCATTACGGTCCTAATATCGAAGGTTATGAGTTTAGCAGATGGGGAACATATCACCGCGCTGATGCAAAAGAGATAGGGATAGATCGTACTAAGAAAGGAACAGGTTACACAGGGCAGTATTCACCTAACAATGAGTCCATATATGAAGATCCGGCAGTTTGTCCTGAGAACCAATTATTGTTTTTTCACAGATTAAAGTATGATTTTATAATGAAAAACGGTAAAACCCTCTTACAGAATATTTATGACAATCATTTTGAAGGTTATGATGAAGCTGTTTCTATGACAGAAGAATGGAAGAGCCTTAGCAAAATATTAGAAAAAGATGTTTATAAGAGCGTTCTATCAAGGTTCGAGCGTCAGCTTGTTAATGCCCGTGAATGGCGAGATCAGATCAATACATACTTTTTCCGCAGGACTGGTATCGGCGATAAAAATGGCAGAAAAATCTTTGATTAATTTTTCATAATTATTTAGCAAAATAATGGACTTTCTTAATAATATTATGTTATAATTGTACAAATGGAAAAAAGAAAGATATGGGTTATATTAAATCCCACTGCAGGTAAAGGAAAAGCCAGAAAACGGCTTAGAAAGATCGAAAGGTATCTGGAATCAAAAAATTGTAACTTTCAGATACATACAACAAAGGAAACAGGTCACGCTATAGATATTGTAAGGAATCTTCCCATAGGCGACAATGATATTACAATAGCGGCAGGCGGCGACGGTACAGTAAATGAAGTTGTTAACGGGCTTTTGACAAGAAGACCGCGTTCTGCTGTTCCGCCTCTTTTTGGAATCATTCCGGTAGGAAGAGGAAATGATTTTTCTTCTACGCCGGGAATACCAGAAAATACAGATCAAGCGCTTAGCTATCTTTTGGAAGGAAAAGTTCGTCCGCTCGATGTAGGTCTTGTAAAAGGCGGATTTTTTCCTGACGGACGTTATTTTGTAAATGGAATCGGAATAGGCTTTGATACTAAGGTAGGTTTTGAAGCGGCAAAGATGAAAATAAAAAGCGGGATTTCATATACAATCGGCGCGCTTATTACGCTGATTCGCTATGAACCGTCGCCTGTTATTCAAATGAAATATGACGACAAAGAAGTGACTCTTGCCGCTGTAATTATTTCAATTGTAAACGGAAGGCGCATGGGCGGAAGTTTTTATATGGGACCAAATGCGCTTTTGGATGACGGTCTTTTTGATATTTGTTATGTGCGTCATCAGGAAAAACGCTCGCAATTATTGGATATTTTTTCGCATTATAAAAAAGGCACCCAGGCAGAATGTCAGGGAGTCTATACAGGAAAAGCCGCTAAGTTCGAAATAAAAGCGCTCGAAGGCGGAATGGCAGTTCATTGCGACGGCGAAACAGTTTGTTATGACGGAAAAGAGCTTGAAGTTTCCTGCGTACCAAGCGCGCTGAGACTGATTGGACCGTAAAATGGGGTTTAGAAAAGCAGCTTTAAATTATATATTAAAAGGGATATTTAATTTAATCTGCAGGATAGACAGCCGTGAATATGTAAAAGCGCTTTCAGAAAACAAACCATTACTGGTAATAGTAAACCATGTAAACTTTTTAGAAGTGCCGATTCTGGCGGCGCATAGTTATCCGATTAAACTTTCCGCTCTCGCAAAAGCAGAAACATGGAAAAACCCGCTGTTTGCGTTTATTTTTAATACATACAATGCGATCCCCATTGACAGAGAAGGCGCTTTTAGAGAACCGTTTAAGCGTGTGAGAAACGCGATAGATAAAGGTTTTTTTGTCTGTATTGCGCCGGAGGGAACAAGAAACAAAAACGGTGTTCTCGGAAAAGGAAAAGGCGGGATTATTCAGCTGGCATTAGACGCAGATGTGCCGATACTTCCTGTAGCGCATCATGGCGGAGAAAAAATATGGGAAAATATAAAAAAAATTAAAAAGACTAATTTTTGTATTAAAGCAGGCAGACCGTTCCGCATTAAAATCGAAGGAAGACCCGGAAAAAAAGAACGCGAATCAATATTGGAAGAGCTAATGGGACAGCTTGCGGTTTTACTGCCCAAAGATAAACGCGGTATTTATTCCGATAATAATTATAATGACTTAAAGTTTTTGGAATATATATGATAGTTCATTTATTTGATGTTGATTATACTACAATAAAAAAAACATCCGTCGAGTATTTTTTAAAGCTCGCGTTAAAAGAAAAAATTATCCGTTTTTCTCAGATAAGTTCTCTTTTATTAGAACTGATAAAATATAAATTAAAATGTCCAAATATGGACTTTATTGAGAATACTGTAAAGAAACTTAAAGGTTTAAAAAAAGAAGAGCTGGAGCGTATATCTTTGACGTGCTTTAACAAAAAAATGAAAATGAATATTTACAAAGGAGCCGCACAGCTTATAAGGGAAGCGCAAAACAGGGGAGAGAGGGTTTTGTTTGCAACATCTTCTTTCGATTTTATTATTAAACCGCTGGAAGATTTTTTTAATATTAAAGGTTCTATAGCATGTCAGCTGGAATATAAAGACGGTATAACGACAGGAAGTCTTGTCGGATACAGTTCTTTTGGTTCAAAAAAGAAAGATGCCGCAATAGAATGGATGAAAAACAATAATATCAATCCGTCTAACGTTTATTTTTATTCGGATTCATACACTGATATTCCGCTTTTAGAATACTGCGGAAACCCTGTGGCAGTAAACCCTGACAGTTCGCTCCTTCGGCTTGCAAAAAAAAGAGGCTGGAAAGTTTATAGATTTAAGGAAGTACTGGGAGAGAGTTCTAGCTGGGCTTAGAGCCTCACGGGGAAGACTTCACACAAAGGCACAGCGACGCAGAGATCACAGAGGATAATGAAGAAGAATTTAACCACAGAGTAACACAGAGAATGTCCATGATGTCGCTGAGCTGAATCCTGAGTTCGTCGAAGGATGTCGAAGTGTCGAAGGGTTTAATAAAGAAGAGTTCACACAAAGGCACAGAGACACTGAGGACACAGAGAATATAAGAAGGTTAAAGAAAGAAATCTAGTCTTAACCTTAGATCTTCTCCGTGTTCTCTGTGCTCCCCGTGTGAACCTCTTCATCCGCGAAAATCCCTTCGGGCTTCGTCCGCGGACAATTTCTTCCTCTTCGGTCCTTCGGTGGTTCGCTATTACCAAGTAATTGTAAGCCCTGATATTTCTCGGTTATCTAATAATTCTAAAATTGGAATAGAAAAAGATACTTTATTGCCTGACATTACAGCCTGTGAATGAGGCGGAACAGAAGCAGCGCCTCCGTCTTCTTTTATTAATGTCATTACAGAAGGAGAATGTCCGTTAAAGCTGACAGAAAAAAGATAATCAGTAAAAATGCTCTTTGGTAAATCCGGCATGTTTTCGTTATAAGCGAGTCTAGATTCATTCTGTCCGTTAAAACGAATTACAATTTTTCCGTCAGAAGAGCCCTCGCTGGAAGAGCCCAAAAAAGCAAAAAGAGTCTGCGGGTTGTCGTATTCCAGTACAGCGGAAGTAACGATATCGCCACCTCTTTCTCTGGAAGAATAAGAAACCAATCTTAAACCCGAAATACGGGAAGCGGTTCTTTCAAAATCCTGACGGCTGACAGGAATAATTGGATTAGATTCATTACCGTCAAGCCTTCCTATTGCTTCTATAATCTTAGGGACTTTATATTCGAGGGTAATTCTGCCGGAGCCGTTTCTGTTCATTTGGATATCAATAGACGCTCCGATACAGGAACTAAAAAGTATCGCCGCGCAGGCAATAAGAAAAATATATTTTTTAGCGGTAATCAATCTCATTAAAATTCCTCCGAATGTATCTTCATGTCCTGAATACGGACAGGGGTTTCTTTTTCGACCATTGCAAATGCCTTTTGAAGTACGGTCTCGCCAAAGGTGCGGGAGTTGGAAACCAACGCAGCTCCGATTTGGGAAAACGCTAAAGAATCCTGAAGGTCTACTTCTGCAGCGCTTAAGTTAAAACGGCGGCGCATTTTGTCAATTATTGACTTGATAATACGGCGTTTTTCCTTAATGCTGGCAGTATCAGGAATCTCAAAAATCATTTGTATCATTGAAACAACCATAGAAATATATATATTATATAATGAAGTGTCAATCTTGCGAAGTACCATTGGATTCATTCTCCTGTTTTTGGTTCTAACGTCAGGTTTGTCCGCCCAGTCAGAAGAGCCTGCCTCAGAACTTAATATGGAAGAACTAAGGCGAAGAATCTTAGGAGAAGCGCCGAATGAGCTTATGAACTATTCGCTTGGGGACACAAATGTCTCATTGTTTGTGACAGGTTCATGGAAAGGTGAATTACAGGGTAACTTGGGCTTTTTTGTTTCGCCTGTCGGTACAGGTTTTATTTCTCCGGAAACGCCTTTGCTGTTTAAACAGGAAGTAGACTTGTCCCTGTCATTGTGGATAGACGACAGATGGTTTGTCGAAGCAAACTTTCTTGATAATTCCGCGCAGAACACTTACAGAGCAGGCTATCAGGGAAAACCGGGAGAGTTTCTGCAATACGCAGGCGTTGGAAACACAGGTCTCGATTTTCCGTCTTTTCCGTATCTTGATTTGGGGGGCGATTCTCCTTCTTCATTTGGGTTTTACAGCCGTTTTGAAAATAATAATTTTAACATTCATGCTCTTGTCCGTTATGACGCTGCCTCAAGGGAAGAGCGTGTTTTTTACGGAAATAGAGAAAGAACCTTTGGCGATGTTTCGCTTCAGAATTCGATACAGGGAGTTTCTTTTGTTTTACCAAACGAAAATATTAATTCCGAAATCATCGTATATATAGAAGACGAAAGAGGCAGTTTAATTGATACATACGGAAGACGCTGGCGTGTCGCTTCTCATTCTGAATATGCGGCTTCCAGCCTAGACGGTCTTTTAGAGTTAAGTTTAAGGACAGACAAGATGATTGCGATAGCTTATTCGGATGGAATTAGACCATGGACAGGTACAATAGGAAGTTTTTTTAGT
Source organism: Treponema sp. (assembly GCA_009784935.1). Lineage (GTDB taxonomy): Bacteria > Spirochaetota > Spirochaetia > Treponematales > Breznakiellaceae > WQXQ01. Next base: position 120,932 of record WQXI01000001.1, on the reverse strand, counting down.
GCTGTTCAGGCTTGGTTTGGTTTAAATCTAGATAAGTATCCAAAATTTTGGGATGATTCGAATTTTAGTATCGACAATAGATATGCTTTAATTATTTATCAGCCGGGAACTTTTTCTCCGTTCCAAAGATTGAGCCGTTATGACGCGCCTTCTTCCGCTTCTGAGAGAGCGGCTTTTGTTAGAATCTCGACAGGAACAGAAATCTCAGGTTTTGAGCTTATTCAATACGAAAATATCGGCAGCAATTTTGGTTCGGCATCGGCGTCTCAAAGAGCTGTCTACGAACTTATAAGAGCCGGAGGAGCAAACGCGCGATTGCCAGAAAGCCGTTTTCCGCTGGCAAAAGAATTTCCAGAAGCATATCTTCCGCCGTTCGGCGCTTTTCCCGGTGACGCAATAATCCGTTTTACAAACTTTAACAGTACAAATGGATTTTTTATCGGGCAGGATGTTATTCCCGGTTCTATTCAAGTATGGCGAAGCGGGATACAAGACGCTAACTTTAGCTATAATCAGTCATCCGGCGAAGTCTCTCTTAACAGCAGTACGCAGCAAAACGAAATTATACGTATAACATATTTAAAACAAAGCGAAGGCGCCCGCGTAGGAAGCATTGCTGCAGGTATCGGCGCGGTTTATAAAAGAGCATCGAGTCCTTTTTCTGCGCAGGCTGCAGTAGGAATAAGATGGAATCTTACCGATGATTCATTCACAGAAGCAAATCAAACAAGCGCAGGAACTGTAGGAATCAGCGCAAAGACCGCGTGGGATTTTGATAATTTAAAAGCGCAGATTACAGGCGGTTTTACCTTTGTGCAGACAGATTCGACAGGGCTTTACCGCATTGCAGGCTTCGAAGGACATGAAACGATATTGTATCTTTCGCTGGATACTTCGTTTGCTTCAAATCAAACAATAGGTTTTAATCTTTCTGACAGAGAAAATTTAATTTACAGAAACTATTACAGCAATAATGTGCTTGGCTCCACATTAATGAATATCGATTGGAATGCGCCCGAAATCTCCGGGATTGCAAGACCGTACCCTGCAAAAGACCGCCATCTCGGCGATACGCAGGTGCTTGCTGCCGAATTTAGAAATTTAGGAAGCGGTAAATGGACAGGGTTTCAAGTTCCGTTAGGCGCAAATTCTGAAATTTTATCCAGAGCTTCCGAAATCGAAATCCCTTTTAGATTTTATGATTTTAAGGGAGACACCGGTAATATAAGAGTAATTATTCAAATAGGAAAGCTTTCTTCGAGAGATTTTCCGTTTGACGAAGACCCTCAGCTTATTTGGCAAAATGTTCTGTATACGGGTCCATGGACAACAGATGAATCTGCGCGTCTAATAAGAATTCAATTGAATGATTCTGACAGGGTAAAACTATCAGAAGCAAAATATTTACGGCTTATTATTGCTAACGATACCGCAAGCACAGTAACAGGGAGAGTATTACTCGCTCCGCCATTTGTGCGGGGAAGCGCATTCAGACCTGTAGAAGAAAATAACAATATAATTAATCCAATCACATCAAAAGTAAATGCTATAGAAACAAGAGAAACTGATGCAAATAGAATTGAATCAAGATATCCCGATTATATAAGACGGCTTCATCCAAATAATGAAACGAATATGGTTCTTAAGATTGATTGGGAAGGTTTAACAGGAAATAATTCTGCCGGAGCAGACGGAAGATTAGCGCGGATTCCGCTTGCCGATTACAGAGAGATTTCATTCTTTGTAAAGGGAAGCCCGACGCTCACTCCTGCGGGAAATGGATTTTTACATTTTATCATTGCCTCGGGTCCTGATTCGATATCAAATCCGCAGTTAAAGGCAAGTATTCCATTAGAAGCGTTTGCTCAGGATCAATGGCGAAAAGTTACGATTAGATATAGCGGGAATAATACAGGTTTTAGAGTAGACGGAAGCAATATTACAGGTTCTGTGTATTATAGGCCGGAAAGAGTATCTCTTGGGGATCCATCTTTAACGAGTTATGCCGCAATTTTAGTTGATCCCGGAGACTATTCCAATTTGCATGATAAAGGTTCACTCTATATAGACGAAATAATCCTAGAAGATTCTGTTATGGTCTACAGAATGAATGCAGGTACAGCAGTTGAGTATACAAGACCGGGAACATTAATCTCAATCGGAAACATCCCTATATTAGAAGATTTTACTATAACGGCAGCCGCAGAGTCAGAAGCGCATACAGAAAGCGATTTGGAAAATGCTGATTTTAACGGAAGCGCTGGTGCGCGTACAGGATTGTCAGTTTCTGTTTTAGGAGCAAAAGTTGCCGGAAATTTTTCGTTTACAGCGGCAGAAGATTCATTTTTATGGAGCGCGGATCATTCCATCGCAAGATCATTCGGTAATTTTTCTATAAGAGAGACTTTTTTTGCTTCGCCATATTCGGGTTCCGCGCGTCATACGCTTAATCTTTCTTATGTATCAGATTTTTTCGCGCGGTTCGAAGCTGACGCTGTATATGATTTAGCAAGACTCAGGCAGAGATGGGGGTTAAATACAGGTTTTACACCAAAGAATAATCTTATACCTTCGATTTCTATTTTTACAGATGCGTCATGGACAAAACACGATAAAATAGAAGAACATGAAAATTACGGCGAACTTTGGTTAAAGACATTTATTCCTCTCATTCCTGATGATGGAAGCGGCGCTGATTCAAGAAGGATGCAGACTCAAATTATACTAACGCAGAGGACAAGGCCTGTAGGAGCTGTTTTAACGCTCATGGGAAACACTTCTTTTACAGCGGTAAACAGCTTAACAAGAACCGAAAATTCTATTTTTCTTGATATACCGGTAATTTTTGACAGATTAAGTTTTAATTTTAGGGCAGGGCGCGGTTTTAGAAAACATGTTACAAATTTTGGAAGCAACATAATAGACGATAATAATGTTTTTTTTAGCAATATAAGCGATTCGCTTCATCTTTTTGGATTTTTTCCGATTTACTCTCTTTTTACTCCGGATCTTGAAAGCGTTATGGACAGTGTGTTAAATAATTCTTTGTATGTTAGTGTTTCGCAGTATACTGCTTTTAATGACCAATTCAATGTAAGAATAAATCTGCCTCAAATGCACGATTTAAAAGCGTTTTATATTCCGTCAAGAATAAATTTACGGCTGGAAAGAGTATTAGAGCAAAAACTCGAAACTAAAACTGATATTTTAAATATCGGAGGCAGCCTTGGATTTTCTGCTATTAATATGTTCGGCGCTATGGGCAATACTCCAATTTTTAAATTTTATCAAACAGATGAGTTTACCCATGGGATAGAAACATCTTTTTTTATTCCAAAAGACGATAGTGTCACTTGGAGAGTACAGTCTGTTATTAATGCGGGTTTTAGGGGTTTTTCCGGAGGCGTTTTAAAATTTACAAATACTTTTACAGCGCGTTCCGGCGGACACTGGATAGAAAGTTTTTCTGCCGCATGGGAGACTCCAGTAGAAAAAAGTATATTAAGCGGTATTTATGACTGGGTAGCTTCTTCTGTCGAAAATCAGGAAGGATGGTTAAGCCTGTCAGCACTTTTAAATTCAAACTACGAAAAATTAAGAAGAGAAACTTTAGAAATAATTTTTGATAAATCACAGGATAATCTGCGCTGGAGCATAATTGCCTGCCACGAAGAAATTGTTAGGATTTTAGGAAGGCTCAATTTTACTGCTTTTATTAAATTAAGATTTACAGAAAATCTTACGACAGAGATTTTTACTTTTGATGCTGCAATAGGAACAACGCTCAGAATAAGTTTTTAATTGCTATTTTTTAGTTACGCATACTGCTTAGAATATTTCTTACAGGTTCTCTGTGAGCAGCGCTTACCCTTGTTAATAGTCTTTCTACTGCAGCTCTGTCATTAAATCCGTCATTAACTGCCGTTTGAAGCTCTGCAATACCTTCGCTGTTATTGTCCGCTGTTAATAAAATCCTCGCAATAGAAAAACGGATATCGCTTCTCTTTGGATTTAATGAAGCAGCAGGCGTCTCCGACAGAGCTTTACGGAATTCTTCCAGCGCTCTTGCAAAAAACTGATGATGTTCCAGAACCTGCGCATATTCATATCTGGCTAATGGATTAGAATTTTCGCTAAGATAAGAAGTAAAACTATTAATCGCTTCTACTTTATTTTGCGCAGCTTGTATGCGTGCATAAAGAAGAAGGTTGTCTTTATTTTCGAGTAATGATGAAGGGTATCTTTCTAAAACAATCTGCGCTTCTGCATGTCTTCCTAGTGCATGTAAAACCAGCGCATGATTGTACCCTGAATCCGCGCTTTCCGGCACAAGCTCAAATAGTCTTGTATAATGCTTTTCTGCAGAAGGAAAATCCCTCATCATAATTCTTGAGTATGCGGCAGCTTTTAAGGCAAGAACATTATCTGCGTCTATTCTTAGGATACTTTCAAAATGCCTTGTTGCTTCTTCATATCTTTTTTGTTCGTAAGCAAGACGTCCAAGGTTATAAGTTGACGCAATCATTGTCCTGTCAGCTTGTCTTGCGCGGTTTAGCCACTTTTCGGCTTCTTCGTATCTGCCTAGTTCAAAATATGCCATGCCGATTGAATAATATTCCTCAGCAGAAGCGGCGGCAGAAGCACAGCCGGACAGAGAAAATAATAAAATACAAAGAGAAAAAAGAATAATAGCTAATTTTTTATATATCATTAACGCACCAAAGACAATATATCATTTTTAAAAACGAAAGCCAATACCTATCTGGGGGCTAAATCCGTAAGCGGCGCTGAATCCAAACCGCCATTCTCCAATTTGCCTTTCTCCGCCATATGAGGGTGAAAAATTATATCTAGAAGAAATAATGGTTTCGTTTATATTTAAAAAATCAAAGTAACCTTGGAATTTTCCAAATAAATACAATCTATAGCTTATATCAAACTGAATCCCTAAATTAAAGCCGATACCAAAATTAAATTCTGTATATTCCAGTTTTGGATTGGTTATATTAATAATTCCATAAGAAGAGGGATAGGGAAGAATACCGATTATAGAAGATTCCCACATAAAAGCATTAAAATGAATCCCTGCAGAAAAAGGGATTTTTAATCTGCCTTTATTAATTAAATATCCGCCGTAACCGACATACATATCCATGGCTAATAAAATATTCCCGTTTCCATTCTTTATTGTTACTGCCCCATAACCGTCTGTAGAAACAGTTCTTGGCAGGTAAATTATACCCATAGAAAATTCCATGCCTATATATCCTTCTCCAAAATTATTATAAGAGAAGTTAAAAGGAATACCATTGTTAATTGTATACGAGCCGTCTTCAATTATTGTATAGAAAGAATATCCGCTGGAAAATTCAATATTGTGCCGTACGATTATTGGCTGCGTTTCTGCAAAACAGATATTACAGATAAAAATTAGTATAAAAAAACATAATATTTTTTTCATTTTATCCTCCTATCCGCATGCCAATGCCGATTTGAGGGCGGATTTCGAATCCTGTTATTAAGCCGGCTTTATCACTCATAAATCCCCAGCTTTCACCCGGGAACTTGTTAATACGTGAATACATGCTTAAAAAATCAATAGCGCCATGCAGCTTTGCTGTAAAATAAAAAGTATCATTAAAGGAATAATTTACTCCAAAATTAAATGCAACGCCGACAGCAAGCGAAAGGTAATCAACATCTCTTGAGCTGCTTCCATACAGAGGAACATCATCTGAATAAAAAAATCCGTTAAAATTAATTCTGAGCCCGATAGAAAGCGGCATGGTAAGTTTTTCGGTTTTTATAAGCGGGAATACAAACCCGGAGTAGGCTTCGAATGAATATAAAAAATTTCCGTTTCCATTATAAATTGTTCTTTTACCGTTTGAGTCGTCAAAATTAGTAACAGGTATTAATATAAAAGTTAAAGATGATACGCTGATTATTTGTTCGCTTTCTATTGTTATAATTGTTGACATTCCAAGCGGAATACCGTGGTTAATAGTTCTTCCAAAATCGTCATTTCTAAAATAAAAAGAATATCCTGTTGTAAACTCCATATCAACATCTGCCTGTGCCGCCTGCTGTCCAAAACACAAGGAACAGGCAAAAAGAAGCAGGAAAAAAGACACATATTTCTTCATATACTACAGTATATAGCGATATTGACAAAATGTCAAAAAAAAGAGATTTTAAAGTATGACAAAAATGAAAGGTTTAGTGCTGATTATTACAGTTTTACTCGTTTTTTCCTGCAGAAATACAGGTATTGGGTCTGTAGAAAGAGAAGACCGGTTTTCGCTGGAAATCGGTCCCATGGAAGATCAGCTTGCCCTTTACAGCATTGAAGGAAACAGAGGCATAAAGAGTATCAGTTTTACAATGCGCGACGGCTCCTTTTATATATCTGACGGAAACAGCGCCAAGATTGTCCGTTATAATTCGTACGGTAATTTATTATTTATGATTTATAACGAAGAAACAAATCCGCCGCCTATTACTCTAAGACCAAATATAACAGGCAGCGAACAGGTAACACGCTGGGCATATTCATATCCGCTGGAAGGACCCGGTTGGATAACTGTAGATTCCAGAAGACACATATTTGTAGAAGACAGGCTTCCTTTGCAGGATCACCGTTCCGACACAGAAACAAGGGCGTTGCTTGACGGTATAATACTTCATTTTGATCAAAACGGACGTTACATTAATTTTCTTGGCAGAGAAGGAATCGGCGGCAGTCCTTTCCCAAGAATTGTTGGACTGACTTCTACCATCAGAGACGAAATCGCCGTAACTTGCCGTGTTCCTGACGGCTGGGAAATTTATTGGTTTAATTCATCAGGAATGCACCTTTATATCGTAAAAATATCTTCGTCAGAAGTGCCTGCGCTTGCTGACTGGCCGGAAGCTCTTGCTTATATAGACAGCGTTACTGTTTCTCCTGATTCCAGAAGGCTCTATATGAAAGTAAATTACAGCCGAGATACATTTGATCAATCGACGAACGCGCGTACAGGAAGCGAGCCTATTAGTTCTGTTATTTGGACACTTAATGTAGAAAACGGCTCTTATATCGGCTCTGTAGAAATCCCACTTTACGAGACTTTTGAGAACAACCGGCATAATAAAGTTTTTTATTCGGTAATGGGTGCCGCGCGAAACGGAAAACTGCTTCTTTATTTTCCTGTAGAATCAGGAAACGGAAATTCGCTGTTGTTTGTTGACACTCATTCGCGCGAACAGCGCAGGGGATTTATACATTTTACAATTGACGAACTCAGATATAACGACTTTTTTCTTTCACCGGAAGGAATCCTGTCTGCTATGTTTGCAGATAACTTTAGCGTAAAATTTGTTTGGTGGCGAACCGACAGATTTATCGGAGAAGCGCATTGAGTGATATAAATAAAGATAACGAAAATGAAATCGATAATATTAAAAAGAGACCAAACACGAATTATAGTCTAAGTAGTTCTAACAGAGAAATTGAAAGAGATGACAGCATTGTTTATCATTACAGCCGCGAAAGAAGACTCGAAAATGCTCCCAAAGAAGTTCAGGATCTTTATAAAGAAAAAAAGACCAGCCGCTTTGGTTTTTTAGGCGTACTAATTGCTGATAAACCAAGAAGACTGCTTTTTATAGTAATCATACTGCTTTGTATCGCTGTATTTATGCTTTCCAGACTTGGGTATTTTGATACTACTCATATACTGGAAGGAAACAAAATCGAAATTAACGGGACAATATTCGAGGGCAGTACGATACTTGTTTTAAGAAAGAATGTTAAAAATGAAAAAGCGTACACCGGAGCTGTGGACATTGCTGTATCTGTTCCTGCTTTACCGGAGGAAGAAAACTATCCTGTCTTTTATCACCGTATCTTTTTTACAAAAGAAAATGACGAAATATACCGTTTTGTAGTTCCATTTGACGATCCAGAACTTTTAATGGTGCTCCAGAATGAACGCGCCTCACTGCAGATAAAGATTAACTCAAAATAGGTCCGCGGATTTTCGCGGAAAAGAGACTCACACAAAGGCACAGCGACGCAGAGACCACGGAGAAGAAGGGAGGGGTATCGACTGCGAGAATTTATTGTAAAGGAAGCAAGGTCACACGAGTCTTGCGTGGATCGATAGTAACAAGAGCACCATCATTTATTTCGGTATAGAGCTGTTTAATAGCACTAACTACTATACCACCAATTGTATCAGGAGAAAGAATCTCGCTTCTTATTTGTATAACACTTGGTTTTTTACCATGGGTAATTGCAAGAATAAAGCCAAAATCAAGATCGTTTGTAAGAATGGAAAAATCATGTTCTTTGGCATACGAAATGATTTCAGTGTCAGGAACATCAGCATAACCAATAGATGACCAGTGAATTGCATTTATACCATTTGCACTTAGATAGTCAGCCCATGTTGGCGAAAGGTTCATATCTATAAGAATTTTCATGCTTCTACGAGTGAAACCTCACGCCATTGAGACAATGCAGCAGCATACCGTAATGCTTGAAAAATATCTTCACGTTCAAGGTATGGATAATCAGTAAGAAGTTCATCAATTCCGATACCAGCGCCTATTTGTCCAACAATCATTCCAACCGTAACACGCATGCCTCGAATGCAGGGCTTGCCACCCATTACAGCGGGATTTTGAGTTATACGGTCAAGGTTTTCATCGTACATATTGTAATCTTAATATATAAAAGTAAAAAAAACAAGAGAAAAGATCTCTGTGTCGTCGTGTGAGGTCTTCATCCGCGTAAATCCGTGGATAAAGTCTTCTTCAAAAAATCTCTCACAAAAATTTTAGTACTTGATCAATCGCATTTAATAATAATTCGATATCCTCATCTGTTGTTGAATGTCCCTGCGAGATACGAATACCTTCGATCCTTAAGCTTTCTTCTACACCCATCGCTGCAAGAACTGGGCGTTCCGGAGAGGAAGAAGAGCAGGCAGAACCTGTAGAAACAGCAAAGCCAAGATCGTCTAAAGCGCGCGCCATGACTTCGCCCGGGATATCTTTAAAAGCTGCCTGTAAAATATACGGAGAAAAAGTGTCGTCACTGGCGGTGCGTTCTTTGGGGATAATCGTACAGCGTTTATTAGAAACTAGAGTTTCCAATAATTTAGTCCAGCGGGATTTTGCTTGTGCGTAATTCTCTTGCACTCTTTTAGAGTCAGCGTACATTTCGAGACAGTCCGCTAGAGCGAGAGCGCCTTCGACATTTTCTGTGCCGCCCCTTTTGCCGTTTTCCTGACCGCCGCCTGAATAAAATACTTCGATTGGTTTTTTTAGATATAAAAGTCCGATACCGCGCGGTCCTGATATTTTATGCGCGCTGATAGACGCAGAATCAATATCCCATGCAGAAATATCCATTGGTATTTTTCCTGCAGTTTGGACAAGGTCGCAATGAAAGTGAACAGGAGCGCTCCCGATAGTTGAATTATGTAAAATATCTGTAAGAGATGAAATATCAGTTATAGCGCCTGTTTCATTATTTACTGACATAATAGAAACAAATCTAACATCATTATATTGCGATAAAGCTTTGGATAATAAATGAGGCGTAACCCTGCCGGCAGAATCAACGTTTATTTTACCAGTAGATCTCCCAATTTTTACGAGAGTTTCCATAGCTTCCCTTATAGAAGCGTGTTCAGCAAGGGATGATAAAATCCTGCCGTTACCTGGGCGCATCAGGTTAGAAAAAAGGGCAATACTGTTGGATTCTGTCCCGCCAGACGTAAAATATAAGGTTTGAGGAGAGACGTTTAAAATATTAGCGCACCTGTTTCTTGCTTGTTCTAAAGCATCTTTGGCTGCCTTGCCTTCGGCGTGCTGCGAAGAAGGATTTCTATAGGCGGAAGCCGCCCAGTCAAAATAAAAGCGTTTTTCCATACTTACTACTATAAAAATATAAAAAAATTCTGTAATATTCAATGGGAGTAAAATTATGTTAGTACTTAAATTCGGCGGCTCATCTGTAGGAAGCCAAAAAGGTATCGAAAGCTTTTCACGCATTCTAAAAGACAAGGAACACAACGGTAATACTGCCGTAGTAGTCGTTTCTGCGTTCTGCGGAGTTACTGATACGCTTATCGAACTTGCAAACACTGCTGTTCAGGGGAAATCCTGCAAAAAACAGACAGATGAACTAAACACCCGTCATGCAGAATGCGCTTCTTTATTTTTAAAGGGCTCAGATAAAAAAAACGCTGTTAAAGAAATTGAAAAAACTATAAATCAATTATCTCTTGTACTAGACGGAATATCGCTTTTGGGCGAACTGTCAAAACGAACGCTGGATCTGGTTATGAGTTTTGGTGAGATACTCTGCGCTGACTTACTTACTTCTATTCTTTGCGCTAACGGCATAAAAGCAGAATTTCTCGATACAAGAAACATAATAAAAACAGATTCAAATTTCGGCAGAGCCGAAATTCTTAAAAAAGAAACAGAAGAAAATATCCGCGCGTTTTTTAAAGGAAAGAAAACATTGCAGGTAGCTGCAGGATTTATCGGCTCAACAAACTGCGGTCATACTTCGACCTTAGGAAGGGGCGGCTCTGATTTAACAGCAGCTTTATTCGCTGCGGCTCTTGGAGCAAAAAAGCTCGAGATCTGGAGTGATGTTGACGGGCTTATGACTTGCGATCCTAATCAGGTAAAAAACGCCTTTCATATAGACGAAATATCCTACACAGAAGCAATGGAGATTTCGCATTTCGGCGCAAAAGTAATTTTTCCGCCATCTGTTAAACCTGCGTTCGAAAAAGGAATCCCTATTTCGATTCGCAATACTTTTAACAGCGAAGGAAGCGGTACAAAAATTACGACAAATCCCGCTCCGGGAAAATTTCCAATTAGGGGAATAAGTTCGATAAGTAATGCGTCGCTTGTAAGGATTCAAGGCGCCGGTATGGTAGGAGTCGCCGGTTTTTCCGCGCGGGTTTTCGGAGCGCTTTCTAAAAAAGGTATCAGCGTAATGCTCATTACTCAGAGTTCATCCGAGTATTCAATTTGTTTTGCAGTACTGCCGGAAGATGCGGCAGGAGCAGAAGCCGCTCTAAAAGAAGAATTTGTTTATGAGATACAGCTTGGCTCTATCGATAAGCCCATTATAGAAAAAAATCTTTCTGTTATTGCAGTTGTCGGCTCTGCGATGAAAAGTACTACGGGTGTTTCCGGTAAATTTTTTCATGCGCTGGGAAGGAACGGCATAAATATCGTGGCAATTGCTCAAGGTTCATCAGAGGCAAATATCTCGGCTGTTATTCCTTCTGCAGACGAAGGAAAAGCTCTTAATGCGATTCATGACGCTTTCTTTTTTAGTCAGCAAAAATCAGTTAATCTTTTTCTTGTCGGCACAGGTCTTATCGGCGGCACATTGCTCGAACAAATTTCCGCAAATCAGCAAAAGCTTGCTGACAACATGATTAAAGTAAATCTTATCGGCGCCGCAAATTATGATAAAATGATTTTTTCGCTTAATGGACTTGATCCATTAAAAGTAAAAAAGATGCTTACGACTCAAGGCAAAGTAGAAGGTACAGAAGCAATTGAGCCCGGCGCAAAAGGAGCAAATGCCTTTATAGAAAAAATGGCGTCTTTTAATCTTCCTAATTCATGTTTTTGCGACTGTACAGCAAGCGAAGATATAGCAAACTTGTACGAAAAAATACTGCATTATGCGATACCGATTGTTACGCCTAATAAAAAAGCAAACTCAGGTTCTTTGGATTATTATAAACGGCTTACTTCTTATGCAAGAACGCGCGGTATTCCGTATTTATACGAATGTACTGTAGGAGCAGGGCTCCCCGTTATTTCATCTTTACGCGATCTGTTTCTTTCCGGTGATAAAATAGTAAGGATAGAAGCTGTGCTTTCTGGCACATTGAGTTTTATCTTTAATAACTTTGACGGAAAGATTCCTTTTTCCGCTCTTGTAAAAGAAGCAAAGGCAAAAGGTTATACAGAGCCGGATCCGCGGGATGATCTTAATGCTATGGACGCGGCGCGAAAGGTTTTGATTCTTGCGCGTGAATGCGGCTTAAATATTGAATTTAAGAATGTTAATATAGAGCCAATTTTACCTCAGGCTTGTTTTAAAGCAAAAGATATCGATGCTTTCTTTAAAGAACTGGAAAACTCTGACAGTGATTATGAAAAGAAAAGATCTAATGCAGAAAAAGAAGGAAAACGCCTGCGCTATATTGCGGTAATAGAAGAAGGAAAAGCAAAATTATCGCTGAGGGCAGAAGAAGAGGGAAGTCCTTTCCGCTCATTAACAGACAGTGATAACATTGTAGTTATTACTACAAATCGTTATTCTAAACTGCCGATGGTTATAAAGGGACCGGGAGCGGGAGCGCAGGTAACAGCAGGCGGTATTTTTGCCGACATCGTAAGAACCGCCCGAACACTTGTTTAGGAGAAGATTTTTTTACCACAGAGAACTGCAACTAAAGTTGCTTGGAGTTTCACGGAGTGAAAGAGAAGATGGTTTTTATTCCTCTGTGTTACTCTGTGTACTCCGTGGTTATATTTTTTTTATTAGGAGTAAATTATGCCAATAGCAGAAGGAATAAAAAATGCGTTAGTTTCAGCATCGATGATTCGTAAGATGTTCGAAGAAGGGATTCAATTAAAAAAACAGCATGGCGCTGATAAAGTTTTTGATTTTTCGCTGGGAAACCCTGATGTTGATCCGCCGCAGGCTTTTCATGATGTACTTGTTAAATTAGCAAATGAAGATGAAAAAGGTTCGCACGGATATATGCCAAACGGCGGATACCCGTTTGTCAGAGAAGCTCTGGCAAAAAAAGTATGCCGAGAGCAAAATGTAAAAGTTGACGGCTCTTTTGTTGTTATGGCGGCAGGCGCTGCCGGAGGACTTAACGCGGTATTTAAAACAATCTGCAATCCCGGCGATGAAGTTATCGTAAGCCGTCCGTATTTTATGGAGTATAGAGCATACACAGCAAACCATGGCGCTAAGCTTATAGAAGTTGATACTAAAGAAGATTTTTCGCTTAATCTGGATTTAATAAAAAATGCTCTAAACGAAAAAACCGCTGCTGTTATTATTAATTCTCCGAATAATCCGACAGGAAAAATATACAGTAAAAGTGAGCTTGATGATCTCGCTTCGATTTTAAATGAACAAGGGAAAAAAACAGGACGTCTTCCTTATATTGTTTCTGACGAACCATACAGAGAGATAGCTTATGACTGCGAAGTACCGCCTGTTTTAAGCTGTTATAAAGAGTCAATTGTAGTTAGTTCATATTCAAAAAGCCTTTCTTTGCCGGGAGAACGTATTGGTTTTATCGCGGTAAACCCTGACATTTCTGATAAAGATGATTTAATTAACGCGTTAGCTTACTCTACAAGGATACTTGGTTTTGTAAACGCTCCTGCTTTTATGCAGAGAATCGTAAGCCAGCTTACAGACGAAAGCATAGATGTTTCTATATACGCGAGAAGGCGTGATGAGTTTATAAAAGTACTTAACGCTGCAGGAATCGAATATAATAATCCGCAAGGCGCGTTTTATTTGTTCTGTAAAGTTCCGCAGGGAAAAAACGGCTCAACAGATGATAAAGAATTTATCGAACATCTAAAAAAGTACCTTATACTTGGAGTGCCAGGCAGCGGATTTGGAAAACCAAAGTGGGTTAGATTTGCCTACTGCGTTGACGAGAAAATAATCAAGGCTTCCTTAAATGCTTTTATAGAAGCTGTTAAAACTTGGTAATTCTTGTTAGATTTAATTAATGTTCGGATGGCATAAAATCATCAGAGCCGTCAAGTACAAATGAGCTTCCGTATTTTTCCAGAACAAAAAAGCCGGCTTCTTTTATTTCTTTTTTATCTTCGGCAGAAAGCTGCTCGCCGCTGACTGCGCCGTAAACTTTCCATCCTTTCTTTTTAAAACCCTTAATAATAGAAGCTCTTGTTTTGGCAGGACTTTCTTTTATTTCATTTTCTTCTGCAATAGGCGCGCTGTAATTGTTAACAGTTATATTATTTGTTTTACCGAGGATTGCTCTTTTTCTGCCTTGATCTTTATTTTCTTTTTCGGGGATTTCGTCAATTTTTACCTTGTTTTTTTCTAACTGCTGTTTGATCTTATGGTCAATCTCTTTCATTTCGAGATTTCTTCTGTCGATTCGCTTAAATAATTTTTTTTCGCTTTCTTCTATAAGCCGGCTGTTTAATTCGCTCTGAAGATTAACCCTTCTATCGTATTCTTCCAGCTGCCTGTTAATTGAATTTTGTTTTTCTAGTAAAACAGACCAGATTTTGTCAACTAAATCATTACCCGGGGCATTACTGGGCGTCATTTTTTGATACCCCTGATAAAGCTTACTATTTCTTCAAATAAAAGGAGGAACTTTTTTTCGCTTTCTTCGATTTGACGCTGGTTTTCTATTGCCTGACGATTCATATTTTCTTCAGTTTCTATGACCTGATCGCTGATAGCCTGCTGTCTTTCGAGTTCTTCACCCCAAAATTTAAGGAAAGACTCATCACTTTGAGGATTAAAATTATCATTATGAGATTTGTCACCCATACTTGAATTATCCTATAATTATTCAGGTTTTTCTACCCCAAAAAGTATCTAATATTGAATATTATGTAAATATAGTGTAAACTATGCAAATATGAATAATCTTGAACATAGAAAAGGAGCTGTTACAGTACAGCTTTTAAAAGACGATGGAACGCCTTTGGCAAATTGTGATGTTAAAATAACCCAAAAAAGCCATAAATTTTTGTTTGGCGTAGGCGGTTTTGAAGCCGTCGAGCTAATGGGCGGTAAATCTGACGGAGAGCCGATTGACGACTCAAGAAAAGCTCACCTTACCGAAAAATTAGGGAAACTTTTTAAATTTAATAATTTTGCTACTCTGCCTTTCTATATTGGACGATATGAGCCGAATGAAGGTAAACCAGACGAAAAGCGCTTAATGGCAGGGGCTCGCTATTTTACAGAAAAAAACATTACGACAAAGGGGCATCCGTTGTGCTGGCATACAGTCTGCGCGGACTGGCTAATGAATTATTCTAACGCAGAAATTTTAAAAAAAGTGATAGAAAGGGTAGAGCGTGATGTTTCTGCATTTAAAGGAATAATTGACATTTGGGATGTTATTAACGAAGTTGTAATAATGCCTGTTTTTGATAAATATGATAACGCGATAACCCGGATTTGCAAAGAGTACGGACAAGTGCGTATTGTAAAAGAAGTTTTCGAAGCTGCAAAACGGGCAAACCCCAATGCTGTTTTGCTTTTAAATGATTTTGATATGTCAAATGATTACGAAGTCTTGTTAGAAAAGTGTCTTGACGCAGGGATTCCAATCGATGTAATCGGGCTTCAGTCGCACCAGCACCAGGGATACTGGGGAGACAACAAGGTTTATAATGTTTTAGAAAGGTTTTCCCGCTTTGGGCTTCCGCTTCATTTTACCGAGAACACTCTTATCTCAGGCGATTTAATGCCTCCTCACATTGTTGATTTAAACGACTGGCAGGTAGAAGAATGGCCTACTACCAAAGAAGGCGAAGAACGGCAAGAAAAAGAAATAACGCATTTGTACGATATTCTCTTTGCGCACCCAAAAGTCGAAGCTATTACAACTTGGTCAGGAGGAGATAATGCATGGCTTCATGCGCCTGCCGGTTTCCTTCGCATTGATAACAGCGAAAAACCTTCTTATAAGTCTATGGAGAAAAAAATACTTACAGATTGGCGCACAGAAACAACAGAACGCACTGACGCAAACGGCAATGTTACAATTAAAGGCTTTAAAGGCAGCTACGAAGTCTCATATATGGATAAAACAATCAAAGCTGAGGTGTGTTAATTTCTAGATTTTTAACATCCTCGAATCTAATCCCTTCTCCGGCGGGGATAAAGTCTTGCACAGTTCTTCCTATTAGCGCGTTTTCCCAATAAGGCTCAAGACCCGGTCGAAGAACTTTTTCTGTTCTAAGAACAGCAAAGTCTTCTTTTTTTAATACTTCGCCTTTTTGAATATCTCTAAGGGTGTGAATCGAACGGTTGGTACGGTTGTAATTGTCTTTTTCCGAAGGAGCGAGTTCTTTAACGCCGCTGCCTAAAATTTGCTCGATTAATTCGCTTCCTTTTTCGCGGCTGTACCGGTTTATAGTTTCTTCGCTGCCTTCTTCGGCGGCACGGCGTACGGCATTTACCATAATCGAGAAAGCCTGAGGTTCAAGGGCGATGGGGTCATCAAGACCCGGATCGTTTCTGGAAAGGCAAAAATGCTTTTCTATGACACAAGCTCCCATTGCAGCCGATAACGCGGGCACTAACTGCGGATCACTGCTGTGATCGCTCACCCCGACAGAGACACCAAAAACCGAAGCTAAATTAGGCAGTACTCTTAAATTGTAGTCAGTCTCCGGCGCTGGATAAGCCGTAACACAATGAAGAAGACATACATTTTTTAACCACAAACCACACGAACTTGTACTTCGCTCTCTTATCTCTGTCCGTCTGCCTACCGAAGGTTCGTGTTGGTTCGTGGTAGAATTTGTTTTTTTGTTTTTAAAAACTTCCACAGCTCTTTCGATATCTGCTAGAGTCGAAACTCCGCTCGAAAGTAATGCAGGTACCCCCCAGTCGGCGATTTCTTCCAGCAAACTAGTAAAATTTAACTCCGGAGAGGCGATTTTTACCATTTTGGGCTGCATTTCCCTCAATATCGAAGCGCTTTTTAACCCAAAAGGGGTGCAAAGAAACAAAATTCCTTTAGATTCTGCGTATTTTTTAACTTCGATATAAAAATCAGGCTCTTTTTCGAGCTTTTTAAACTGATCATAAAGCCTTATATTGCCGCCGGGAAGCGGAACTATACCTGTATTAGGGTGAAGAATCTCGTCAGCATAAACCATTTGGACTTTTATACAGTCCGCTCCGCTGTCCTGAGCCACATTTACTAATGATTTTGCCTTAGATAATTCGCCGTTATGAGAGGTACCTAATTCGGCTATTATTAGCGGATTTTGGGGGGTGTACAGCTTCCCTTCAATTTTAAGTAAATTTTCATTTTTCTTCATATAGGTACTCGACATATTGTAAAAGGTTTTGTATACTATAACAAGATAATAAATCAGGAGGCTTTTATGATAACCATTACATGTGACATCTGCAAGAAAAAAATGGATAATCCTATCACAGACAAAACATTCTTTTACTATGCAAATTTCAGTATGTGCGAAGACTGCAAGGACAAGATTGAATACTCAGTTAAACCTCAGGTAAGAGCAAAAGAACCTTTTGCAATGGACTGGTATCAGAAAACTATGCGCGATACCTTGGGCAGAGCAGCTCAGAGAAGTAGAGCGTAATTTTACTTACATAATATTTTCTCACATTTAAGGAGTACCTATGTCGGGCCACAGTAAATGGGCGACAATTAAGCACGCAAAAGGCGCTGCCGACGCAAAACGCGGGCAGATGTTTACAAAGTTAATAAAAGAAATTTCCATAGCCGCCCGCATGGGCGGAGGAAGTCTTGACGGAAACCCCAGACTGCGTACAGCTATTCTTAAAGCTAGAGCTGCCAATATGCCCAAAGACAATATTGACAGGGCTGTTAAGAAAGGAACAGGAGAGCTGGAAGGCGTAAGCTACGAAGAACTTGTATATGAAGCATATGCGCCGGGCGGTGTCGCAATTTTTATAGAAGTCCTTACGGACAATAAAAACCGGGCTGCCGCAGATATACGCAATATTCTTACAAGAGCCGGAGGACAGCTTGCTACAACAGGTTCTGTTTCGAGACTTTTTAAGCGCCAAGGCGTAATTACCATGGACGGCGAAAAGTATACAGAAGATGCTGTTATGGAAGTCGCTATAGAAGGCGGAGCGGAAGATGTAGCTGCGGCAGAAGGAATAATCGAAGTTACCACAGCTCCGGAAGATTTTGAAAGTGTGTTGAACGCTCTTCAGACAAAAGAGTTTGAAACAATGAGCGCGCAGGTCAGCATGGTTGCAGAAGCAGAAGTTTCTTTGGACAATGACGGCACTGCAAAGGTGTTAAAGCTTATCGACAAACTTGAAGAAAATGACGATGTGCAGAATGTTTACAGCAATATAGCAATCCCCGAAGGATTTGACGCTGGGTAACAAATGCAGCGCAGGATATTAGGGATAGACCCGGGTCTTGCAAGTACAGGCTGGGGCGTTCTAAATGATATAGACGGAAAAATTGTTTATATCGATCATGGCACTATAATTACAAAGGCGGGCTGTCCAAGGGCAGAACGTCTTTTTTTTATTTTTCAGAGTATTAGAGAAATTATAAAAAAATATAAACCGTCAGAAGCCGCGATAGAGATACTTTTTTTCGGCAAAAATGTAACAAGCGCTATCCCTGTAGCAGAAGCCAGGGGAGTTATATCCGCCGCAGTTGCCGAAAAGGGAATACCTCTCCACGAATTTACACCTAACGCAATAAAAAAAGGAATTACAGGAAGCGCGTCAGCTGATAAAAAACAAATACAGGAAATGGTGCGTATTATTCTGGGACTGGAAAAAGCTCCCAAACCCGACCATGCGGCAGACGCTCTGGGAGCGGCTATTTGCGCAGTAAACGCCGCCGTGGGAATAGCAAAATTATAAATCTTCTTTATTAACGCATTTTTTTCTTAAAAACTCATCAGGCTCGAGCGATATTCCGTCAATTTCTATAAGGTAAACAGCGCCTGCTCTGTTTGCCCTTGTTATACTTTGCCCCTGTTCGTCTTTGATGGATTTTACAATAAATGTTAAATTATGATTTTTGCCCGGTGATAATATTTCGAGTTCATCGCCTTCGTTAAAAACATTACGCTGAAGGATTTTGTTTCCGCCGAGGCACATTCCGACAACCTCATGGGTAGAAACTTGATTTGTGTGTTTGATAAATAGATTGTCATTTTTTTCGAACACAAAACCTGTTGTCCACGGTCTATGAGGGCTTTTATCAATTTCTGTTATAAAATCAAAATCTTCTTTATTTAATGCGCGTCTGTATGTATTAACTGCCGAAGCTGTATAATAATCGGACTTCATTCGGCCTTCAATTTTAAAACTTGTTACTCCGCAGGCAGTTAATTCGTCAAGATGATTTATAAGGCATAGGTCTTTGCTGTTCATTATATATGTGCCGTTTGCGTCTTCTTCGACAGCCCAATGCTCATCGGGTCTTTTTTCTTCTGTTAGTGTGCCGGATGTAAAATATTTATAACGGCAGGGCTGGGAACATTCGCCGCGGTTTGCTTCGCGGTTAGTCATATAGTTAGAAATTACACAGCGTCCGGAATAACTTACACACATAGCTCCGTGAACAAAAATTTCTATTTCACAGCGGTCTTTTATAAAATCTGCGATTTCTTTAATTTCTTTACTGCTGCATTCGCGGGCAAGAATAATGCGCTTTGCTCCAAGATTAACATATTCCTGTGCTGTAAATTTATTTATTACATTTGCCTGTGTAGAAATATGTATATTTAGCGATGAATTTTCTCTGACAAGTTTTAAAACGCCAAGATCAGAAACTATTACCGCGTCTGCGCCTATTTCTTCCAGTTGTTTTATATATGTTTTTATATTATTAAAATCAGAATTACGCGCAAATATATTTAAAGTAATATAAGCTTTTTTACCAAAAGAATGAGCGTAAGAGACGGCTTCTTTTAAAAATTCATCATCTATGGCTGCTCCTGCCCGCAAGCCGAACCTGCCTCCGAAATAAACAGCGTCAGCGCCGTATTTTACAGCAAGTTTTAATTTGGTCATGTCGCCTGCAGGAGCAAGGAGTTCTGGTTTATTCACTTAGAACATTCTAAATTAATATATTGAATACAGTCAATGGACTTCTTTATTTATCAATAAAATGATATACTTGATGTATGTTTAACAGTATTCGCGGCACTCTGACCGCAAAGGGCGTTGACTCTGTTTTTATCCTATCCGGTGATATCGAATGGGATGTAGCTATGCCCGCCAATGATATACACAGTTTGGCTCTTAACAGTGAATGCAGAGTGCTTACATGGCTTTACCACCGCGAAGATCAAGTAAAGTTATACGGTTTTTATGCAGAAAGACGGCGTAATACCTTTTTAGAATTATTAAAGGTTGAAGGTATCGGTCCAAAAGGGGCTATAAAAATAATGAGCGGTATTAGTCAGGAAGATCTTGAGCAGGCTTTGGAAAACGGCGATCTTACAAGACTGGAGGCAGTGCCGGGACTCGGAAAAAAGACAGCGCAAAAAATGCTTTTATCATTAAAGGGTAAACTGGTTCAAACGCAGGGCTCTGGAGCTGTTACAACTCCTTATAACGATCTTGTAGAAGCTCTTGTTGGAATGGGCTACGACAGGCGAAAAGCGGCAGAAGCTATTGTAAAGGCAGAAGAAGGGATTAATAAAGAAATGCCGGCAGCAGAAAAAGAAAAATTGCTTTTTCATGAAGCAATCGTATACTTGAGCGGCACATGATGATAAAAAAAGAATATAACCACGGAGTACTGCAACTAAAGTTGCTTAAAATTTCACAGGGGAGGAATAGTTTTCGTACAACGAACTCTGGGCAACTACAGTTGCCAATCCTCCGTGTTCTCTGTGCCTCCGTGCCTCCGTGTGATATATGGGGTTAATTTATGAAAAATAACGAAAGCCCGGTTAGACCGGAGACCATAATAGAAGACACTCATGATCTTGCTCTGCGTCCGCGAAGTTTAAAAGAGTTCCTAGGTCAGAAGGCAATGAAAGACAACTTGTCAGTTTTTATTTCTGCCGCCAAAGAACGCGGTGATTCTCTCGATCATTTATTTTTAATCGGACCTGCAGGGCTTGGAAAAACCACAATGGCGCAGGTTGTCGCTAATGAGATGGAAAGCGGTTTTATTCAAACTACAGCTCCGGCGCTTGATAAACCTAAAGACCTTGTAGGTTTTTTAACAAATTTAAAAAAGGGTGATGTGTTTTTTATTGACGAAATCCACAGTTTAAAACCTGCAATAGAAGAACTTTTATATATAGCAATGGAAGATTATGGAATTGACTGGGTTGTAGGGCAGGGACCGATGGCAAGGACAATCCGTATTGCAATAAAACCTTTTACACTGGTAGGCGCGACAACAAAAGCAGGAGTTGTTTCAAGCCCGCTTATCAGCCGTTTTGGAATAACATGCCGTTTTTCTTTTTATGAACAAAAGGATTTAGAAGACATTGTACATCGTTCTGCAGGATTATTAAATGTTAAAATAGAAAAAGACGCAGCGGCTCTTTTGGCAAAATCATCGAGAGGGACTCCAAGAGTTGTAAATCAATTATTAAAACGTATGAGAGATTTTGCCCAGCACAAAGGAGAGCCTTCGATAACAGTTGATGTTGTTCGTATGGGTTTATCAAGATTAGAAATTGATGAGCTTGGATTAGAAAAACAAGACAGAGAAATTTTAAAAATTATTATAGAACGTTATAAAGGCGGACCTGTAGGAGCGGAAACTCTCGCAATCTCTATAGGAGAATCTGTAGAAACATTAGAAGATTACTATGAGCCATTTTTGATTATGGCGGGACTTATACAACGAACGCCAAGAGGCAGGGTAGTGACAGCATTAGGGTATGGACACCTAGGTCTTACGCCTGTTAATAATGATTCTTTGTTTTAACCACGGAGTCCACAGAGTTTCACGGAGGAGAAAGGCTTTTGTAGTAATAACTCCGGGCAACTACAGTTGCCAATACTCTGTGGTTATATATTTTTATAATAAATTTATTAAGGGATTGAGATGAAGACGAAAGATTTTTGTTTTGATTTGCCCGAAAATTTAATCGCGCAGTTTCCGCCAAAGGAACGCGGGCAGAGCAGATTAATGACGCTGGATAGAACTTATGGTTTTATAAAACATGAGACTGTTTCGAAGCTGCCGGAAATTCTTTGCGAGAAAATATTTTTAAGTCCATCCGGAAAAAAGCCATTATTGGTTTTTAATGATACAAAGGTGCGAAAAGCGCGGCTTTGCGCAAAGAATATCAAAACAGGAACAGAAACAGAATTTCTTTTGCTGGAAGATAAAAAAAACGATGGTTTTTTATGGAAAGCGATGGCAAAAAGGGCAAGCAGAATAAAAATAGGAAGTATTTTTGAAGTAGAGCAAGTAAAAGCAGAAGTTATTGGACATGAAGACGGATATATTTTATTAAGATTTAAAAATGCGGTAACAGATGAATGGCTCGAGAACTATGGTCATGTTCCGCTTCCGCCTTATATAAAAAGAAAAGACGAAAGAGCTGATTCAGAAAGGTATCAGACGATTTATGCAAAAGAGACAGGCTCTGCGGCGGCTCCTACAGCCGGCTTGCATTTTACAAAGGAAACTATTGAATCACTAAAAAAAAATGGAATAGACAGCGCGTTTGTTACATTGCATGTGGGGCTTGGCACATTTCTTCCTGTACGAAGCGAAAATATTCAAGACCATACAATGCACAGCGAAACTTATTGTATTAATGACTCAACAGCAGTTAAAATAGAAAACGCAAAAAATGAAGGCCGTAAAATAATTGCAGTCGGAACAACAAGCGTACGTACCTTAGAAAGCGCTTGGGAAGACGGTAAATTAAAAAAGGGAAAATCAAATACTTCAATTTTTATATATCCGGGATATAAATTTAATGTAATAGACGCTTTGTTTACTAATTTTCACACGCCAGAATCGACTCTTTTAATGCTTGTTTCTGCATTTGCGGGAAAAGAGGTTATTATGCAAAGTTATGCTGAGGCAATAAAAGAGCAGTACAGATTTTTCAGTTACGGCGATGCAATGCTGATTTATTGATTCAATATTAGCGGATACCCTTGACAAAGCCTCTATAAAACGTTAAATATGAAGTATGCCCCAATTGTACTTTTTATCCATTCTTTGCAATGGCTTGGCAGGATATGTTCTCTTTAAAGACTCTGAGGGTGACGCAGGTGAAATCGCTCAATTTTCTATAAAAGGTCCTACTTTTAATCTTATTTTAGGTATTATGTGCGCTGTTACAGGCGTTTTAAAACTGCTTTCTCCGTTCGAAGGCGATCTTCTTGTCATAGGAGACCTTTTACCTGCCGCCGCTGGGTTAATTGCCGGTCTTATGCTGATTTTTGGTATTTACAGGCAGGATTTATCCGCAAAAGCCGGAGAACTTGATCGTCTGGGAGTGAGTCTTCTTGTTTTTAGAAAACCGATAGGATTGGCTCTTATGGCAATAGGTCTTTTACATTTTCTTTTCCCAAAAGCATTATTTCTTTAGTAAACAAGTTAAAATCTATAAGCTAATAAAAAACGCGCTTCATAAAGTGAAAGGCTCGACCCTGCCTGCCCGCTTGAAGAAAAAGAGGATTGTGTGTTTGTTCTGGCGTATGACGGTCCTCTCGTTCTTCCTATATAACGATAAGCGGCTTCCAGCGATAAATCAAACCTTTCTATAGAAAAAGTAATTTTAATTCGAGGTTCCATATAAAGACCGAATAATGCGTAATCCAAAAATCTAATTCCTCTTTCAATATGCACATCGTCTGCGGTACAGTATGTAAGCGGACTTATTAAAAAAGAAACATCAAATGTAAAAGGATAAAACATTTTTGTACCGGCAGAAATACCGGCAGCTATTATAAACCAGTCTTGTTTATAGTGAATTACATCTTCACCGTCAAATGATCGCGTGACAGGATTGTCATTTATATCTTGAAATACTCCTGACAATGGAGGGGTCTCTCTTGCATAAATCCCGTATCCGTCTCTCCCTGTAAATGCAAAATGCATCCAAGTGGTGCTTAAAAACGGTTTAATATAAAAGTTTTTACCAATAGGAATCGACGCTCCAATCGCTGCATCCAGCATAAAAAACTCTCTTGTATTATTGGTATGAGAAGAAAAATGGGTAAGATTGCCGTTTTGCTGAGACATCCAGTCCCTGTTTTCTATAACTCCGCTGTCTCCCGGTATACCTGCTCTAAATGAAAGAGAAGCAAAAAACCCGGCGCTTCGCATAATATTTTCGAGGCCGTATTCAAGATTGAGTCCAAGATAAAAAATGGGTTTCATGTCCCATATAAGTTCGCTTAAAAGTTCACCCTTTGTTTGAGCAGTAGGGTAAACAAGCTCAAAAGTCTGCCCGTAAGTAATGCCAAAATGAGTTCCAACAGAGAAATAATAATCCGGCAGAATTTCGCAAAAAACCGGATTTTTTGCCGAAAATAAAAGTAATATGACAATTAAACCTGTTAAAACAGATGCATTTTTCATTAATATCAGAATACCAGTTATCCGCATTATTGGTCAATTATGCATTATCCTTTGTATAGTTTCTCTGATCTCCTGTAACGGAAATGGCGATGATTTAACGATAGTTCCGCCGGAAACATCTCCTTTAACCAGAAACTACATTGGTTTTGGAGTAATTACTTCTTCTTTTACCCATATAAATGAAGATCCAACAGAAGAAAGCCGTTCTCTTGGCTATTTAAGGCGCGGTTCTCTAGTAAAAATAATAAGAAGGCAGGTCTTAAGGACAGCAGAAGGATTTATTTCGTGGGTTTTGATTGATGAATGGTCAGAATCGGGCGAAGTAAAAATGGGTTGGCTAAGAGAAGATGTAATGGAAATCTATAATAACGAAAGTCAGGCAAGAACCGCTTCCGAGTTAAGTCCTAAATAACCGAACCTAGCTGTCCGCATGCTCCGTTTACTGCCCCCCCTTTGCTCATCCTCATTGTTACATTTAACTGATGTTTTTCTAGCATGTTTTTAAAGGATTCTATTTCTGCCTTTGAAGGTTCGCAAAGCGGTTTTCCTTCGTATAAAAGATCAGGCGCATAGTTCCACGGAATTAAATTAATAACAGTATCTAATCCTTTACAAAAATCAGCGATTTTTACTGCGTCTTTTTCGCCTGTATTAATGCCGCCTCTGTCTTTTTGCGCGAGAAGCGGTATTTCTAAAGTGATTCTTGCGCCGCTGTTTTTTTGATATTCGATTAGAGTGTCTTTTATCTTATCAAGCGGATTTGATTTTGCTATAGGCATGAGCTTTTGCCTTAAATTTTCATCCGCTGCAGTCAGCGAAAAAGCGAGGCGGACAAAAGGTCCGTTCTTTGCAAGATCAATGAGTCCGTCATAAATACCGCAGGTAGAGACGGTAATCCTGCGTCTGGAAATATTAAGTCCTTTTGGATCGGTAAATACGTTTATTGCCTTGCGCAGATTATCTAAATTTAAAAGCGGCTCTCCCATTCCCATTATTACAATATTATCGATTAATATTTTATCTGATAGTTTACCAGATTGTTTAGCATTTTCATTCTTAATTAAAGCGCATAAATGAAAGAACTGTTCGGTGATTTCATAGCTTTCTAGGTTTCTTTTAAAGCCAAGATATCCTGTTTTGCAGAAAATACAGCCGCATTGACAGCCAGCTTGAGTAGAAAGACATGCAGTGAGACGGTTTTTTTTATCCCTTAAAAGAACTGCTTCTATTGTGCTATGGTCTTTTAATAAAATCACTATTTTTTTTGTTTGACTGTCTTTTTCTATATTTTTAATGGTACTGGAAAAAAAGTTAAAGTCTCTCGATAATTCATTTTTTAATTTGATAGGAATATTTGTCATATCCTCAAAATTAAAGACATTCTTTGTTATCCATTTGTAGATTTGTCCGATACGGTAACGAGGTAAAAATGAAAGTAATTTTTCAAGTTCTGTGATAGAAAGTCCGGCTATAGAAGTCATTCGTTTACCGGAGTTTACCATGCGGTAGTTTCGAGCATTTCTGTTATTCTAGTGCTTTTTACTCCAAGCTTCTGAAACGCTTCCAGTGATTCTTTGGCTTTGCGTTTATCATTCATTTTTAAGTAGCAGTCCGCAAGTTCTATATAAAGACGGTAATTTTTATGATCCTGCTGAATCAGCCGGTTTAAAGAAATTACAGCTTCTTCGTATTTTTCCTGTTCTTTTGCAAGAAGAGCAAGCCCCATAACAGCATAAGTGTCAAACTCTACATTTAAGGCTCTCTCATAAAATGATTTAGCGTTTTCGTAATCTTTAAGATTTCGGTATGCATCTCCCGTTCTTGTAAGAATCATTTTATTTCTTGGGTCTTGTTCTAAAATAAGATTCCAGTATTTTAGTGAGTTTTCTATTTGATTTAAACCTCTGTAACAGTCAGCCAGCCCAAAGAGAGCGTAAAAGTTTTGACTTTCTCTTTTTAATGCGGCTTCAAAATAAGGAATACCCGAATCGAAAGTTTTTAATTTTCTGTGGCAGTTTCCGATAGATGTGAGGACTCTTATATCAACGTCATCAAATCCGGTTTTAAGCATTTTTTCCCAGTAAAAAAGAGCGTCTTTATACTCTTTAAAATCATAGTGTAAATGTCCAAGTCCTATTATCGCGTAAGGGTTAGAATCTTCCATATCCAAAACCCTTTGGTATGTATTTTTAGAATTGGCAAAATCCCTGACTTTTCTGTATGCGTCAGCTATCCTGGTAAGAACAGTAATATTTTTATCGTCATGCATAAGATACTGTTCCCAAATTTCTATTGCTTTTTGGAACTGGTTTAATACTTTGTAACAGTCGGCAAGTCCAAAAAGGGCATAGTTATTGCCGGGATGATGAATAAGGCATCTTTGATAATATTTTACAGCGTCACGGATTGAGCCTGCTTTTCTCGTTGCGTCTCCCATGCCGACAAGGGCATAATTGTTGTTTTCGTCAGTCAAGAGGATTCTGGTAAAACAATCAATGGCATCGCTTACCTTATTTTCTTTTAATAACTGATAGCCCTGCTTGGAAATATCTGTGATTTTTTCTTCAGTCATTGGGAGCCTCTTTTAATGAATTAAGAGGGGAAGGCTCGCTTATAATTCCTTGTAACATAAACCCAAGTTTTTCTATAATCGGTTCAGATTTTTTCTTGTCATGGGCGAGCCAGAACATTCGCAGCGCTTCTAAAGGCCTGTTGTTTTTGGAATAATAATCTCCGACTCTGGATAATCCGTCAGAATACCCGGTTGTCATAAATATTCTTCTTGCTCCTTCAACATCCCCTTCGTTAAACTTTTGGTTGCCTTTTCTGTTTAAAGCGGCTTTGGAAGACCCGTCTACGGGAACTGGAGCAGTTACTTTTATAAATGCGTTTTTGTCGTCGAAATTTTCAAATAATTTTTTTCTATCCATATTTTTTTCTTATATTATTAAATTATAGGTTATATTTAATTAAAAAACAAGAAGAAATCTACGATAGATCTGCCGTATTCTCTGGAGTCAATTTTTTTTAAACCTTCGATATCAGCGTTTAAATAATCATTTCTTGGTCTATGGATTAAAATACGGCTTCCGCCTGTAACTAAAGAAGATTTTGCTATGTTTTCTACGAGTTCCCATTTAAATTTATAATAAAATGGAGGGTCTAAAAAAATAATATCAAAAGGAGGCTGTTCGTTTTTTAGGCTTGAGCGCTTTACGTATAACTCTGCCGGTATAAATTTGCAGTTAATTCTTACAGGCGAAATTGAAACATTCTCAAGAAGGGTTTTTCTCTTTAACTTATCCTGTTCGACAGCTTCTATAACAGAAGCTCCGCGGGAGGCGGCTTCCAGCGCGATTATTCCGGAGCCGGTAAAAATATCAAGAAAGGAAAGTCCGGATATATCACCTAGACAGGCAAAGACGGATTCTCTCATTCTGTCCATACTGGGTCTTATTTCGTTATTTCCATTGGGTACAGAAACCTTTCTGCCAGAGAGGACTCCGCCAGTTATCCTCATGCACTGCCGAGGAGACCGTTTAGTTCGGCATGGCTCACTACTGGTTCATTAGAGGTTTGTTCGGATGGTACGTATGATTCTTCAATCTGCTTTTTGCGTTTAACGCTGTCCGTTTTTAATTTGGCAATTATTACAGGTAATTCAGGGAATAGCGCAGGTGTAAAAGGACTTGAATTACTGGTAATCTCGTTTAATAACTGATTGTACTGCCATTCAGCGTCAAGAATGTTGTCTGCTTCAGTTTCTCTGTCAAGAAATTTTAAATTAGCTACAAACTTATCAGTTAATATGTCCAAAACCATGCTGATAAATTCAATGTCGCCCATGGTTTGCCTGTAAAAAACTTCTGCGTCTGTATCCAACTGCATAAGATCGCGGATCATGCGGATTCTAACGTTAAGAATAAAAATTGTATCTTCAAAATTTATACGTTTATTCATACTATTATCCTTATTATCGGTTAGAAACTCAGTAAAATACAAGCATAAAGTAACGTATTTTGATGAATTCAAGGTAATTTTTACATAAATATTAAGGTTATCAGGCATTAAGGAGCTGTTGACAAGATGTCGATATAATTTCTATACTGACATTGAAACCAGAGGGGGGACATGGCAGCGCCACTGCAACTTGCATTTGTTAATTTTGCCGCAAATTCTTACATAATTGTAGAAGGCAAAAGGAATGCAGACAAGTTTTTCATCATCCGCTCAGGGAAAGTAAGGCTTTCCAAGGAAGTCCAGATTGTCTCCGAAGAACAGGGGGACACCTTAGGACCGGGTGATTTTTTCGGCGTTGTTTCCACTATGTCTGGTCACAGTCATATCGAAACAGCGCAGGCTCTTACAGACGTTACCCTTATTTCTGTTCAAAAAGACCAGTTTAGCCAGTTAATCCAAAACAATGCCCCTGTTGCCATGAAGATAATTCTTCAATTCTCTAAGAGAATGCGCTTTTTAGACGAAGCTTTTACGAGACTTACATTAAAAAATAATGCTGCCGAAGATCCTTCTCATATTTTTCATGTTGCCGAATATTACGCAAAGCTCAATCAGTTTAATCAAGCGTTTTACGCTTATCAAAAATATGTAAAATGCTGCCCAAAAGGAGACAATGTTGGGGCTGCTGTAGAGCGTATGAAAAAAATTGCTCCCTATGTAAAGAATGTACAGCAGCCGCCGCCAGCCGGAGAAATGACCCGTGCTTTTACAAAAGATCAAATTGTTTTTTGCGAGGGCGAACCGGGCGATGAACTTTTTGTTATCCAAAAAGGCTCGGTAAAAATTATAAAAATAACCGATACTAACGAGATTCTTTTGGCTGTGTTAAAAACAGGCGATATTTTCGGCGAAATGGCGCTTTTAGAATCAAAGCCCAGAGCCGCAGGAGCCGTTGCATACGAAGACTGTCAGCTAATGGCAGTAAACCGCGAAAACTTCCAAAAAATGATTCAATCTCAGCCTCAGTTAATTGCGCGCCTTACAACGCTTTTATCAGAAAGAATCTGGCTTATTTACAGGCAGCTTAGCAATACTCAGATTAACGAACCTCTTGGGCGTATGTATGACATGCTTCAGATTCAATTAGACAAAAAAAGGGTAGATGTAACTACAGCAACCAATTATTCATTCGATTTCGGCGTTAATGAACTTGTTAATATGGTTGGGCTTTCCAAGGGAGACGGAACCATATTCGGAAGAAAACTGATGGAAAACCGCGCTTTTCAGGTTATGAATGATAAGCTTTTTATAAAAGACGTAAAAGAAATTGCCAAGCAAAACGCTTATTTCCGCAAAATGCAGCAGCTGGAAAAAGTCCGCCTTGGAAACAAACCCCTTGCCTGATTTTTTGCTTTTAAAGGGTTCTTTTCTTCCGATAATATAATGATGAGTAAAAAGATAATATTTTTGATAATTACTTTATCCCTCTTTATACCGGTTTTTGCTGATGAAGCTGCAGAACCAGAAGAGCTTCCGAGACAGTTTAGGGAGCTCTCGCTCGGAATGAGCCTCGATGATCTAAAAACCGGGCTTTTAAATGACGGACTTTTTCATTTTAGGGGCGACAGAGACGTCTCGTTCCTTCCGGCAAGAGAACAAAGTCTCGTAGAAACTACGGGTTCATCTTTTATTAAAAGAGCGTTTTTTCAGCTTAGAGACGGTGAAGTATATATAATGGCTTTTACTCTTAATACTGATATAATCGATCATTATTCGATATTTACGCAGTTTGTCGAAAAATACGGACAGCCTTCTTATCTGGATCCTTTAATGTCGGTTTGGGAAACAGAAGAAACCAGAGTAGCGATAGAAAGACCTCTAACTGTAAAGTATATTGACCGCACAGTTTTTAATGATATTTTAAATGAATCCGGGCTGATTGAATCCGGGCAGGTAAAACTACGCCAGGATTTTATAAATGAATTCTGAGAAATTAAGTCTAAAATCTATTAATTGTCCGCAGATTATCGCAGATTATAACGGATTAAAATTTTTTGACTTAATCCGTAAAATCCGCGTAAATCCGTGGATTTTTTTGTTATTCTTTTTGGCTTCTTGCACATCGAATGAGACGGTTTTTCATAATGTAATAATAGAGAGAGATGGAAAAGAAATTGCAGTAGTTAAAGCAGAAATTGCCCGTACACCGGAAGAGCATATGCAGGGGCTGATGTTCAGGGAAAAACTACCCGACGGAGAAGGCATGTTATTTATTTTTGAAACAGACAGAATATTATCGTTCTGGATGAAAAATACACTTGTTCCGCTTTCTATCGCATACATAACATCAGAAGGCATAATTATCGATATCAAAAATATGTACCCCCACGATACGACTTCGGTATATTCTTCGAGGTCTGTCCGTTATGCATTAGAAGTGCCTCAGGGCTGGTTTTCCCGTGTTGGGGTTAAAGAAGGGGATAGAGTAAATATTGACGCTTTTCGTTGAAAATAGAAAAAAATAGATTATAATTAAAAAGAGGTGCATTTTTGTTTAAAGGATTAACAAACCGGGTACAGCGGCTTCTTTCGATTCATGCTCAAGAAGAAGCAAAAAGATTTAACTCAGATCAGCTTTTGCCGGAACACATAATTATTGCGCTCCTTAAAGAAGGCGGGGGAACTGCCTGCAAAGCGCTTATGTTCCTCAGAATCGACATCCCCGAGTTTAAGAATATCCTAGAAAGCTCCATCCCTAGAATCCCTGGTCTTATTATAAAAGGAGAAGTACCTCCTTCCAGACGTACTAAGAATATGCTGGATATTGCTACAGAAGAAGCAAGGGCAATGGGCTCTGACTATCTTGGTACCGAACACATTCTATTTGCCGCAATGCGGGAACAGGATTCTTCGGTTCAAGTGTACCTAAATCAACGGGCTGTTGATACAGACATGATGAGGGTTATAATTCAAACTACTTTTAATCAGCCTTCATCCAAAAGAGAAACCTATGCAGGCGCAGAAAGGTATCAGCCTTTTTATATTCACAGGGAAAGAGTTCATCAAAAAGCCGGTGTAGAAACAGAACGTCATCCAAGAATAAAACCTGCGGCATATCCTGTGCTTACTCCGATACTCGATAATTTTTCGCGTGATCTTACCGCATTGGCAAGAGCAGGAAAGATGGACCCTGTTGTCGGCAGAAAATCAGAAATTAGCAGAACTGTGCGTATCCTTGCAAGAAGAACAAAGAATAATCCGATTTTGGTCGGCGAGCCGGGCGTAGGAAAAACCGCAATTGTAGAAGGACTTGCACAGCTGTTGGTCAGCGAAGCGGTTCCCGATGCTCTGCAGGGCAAAAGAATTTTATGTCTTGATATGGGTCTTGTTGTCGCGGGAACAAAGTACCGCGGAGAGTTTGAAGACCGCATAAAAAAGATATTAAAAGAAGTTAGTCAGGCTTGAAATATAATACTTTTTATAGACGAGATACATTCAATAATCGGAGCGGGCGGAGCCGAAGGAACGCTTGACGCTTCTAATATGCTAAAACCGGGACTTTCGAGGGGTGAAATAAGATGTATCGGCGCCACTACATTAGCCGAATACCGCAAGCACTTTGAAAAAGATGCCGCTCTGGAACGCCGGTTTCAGTCAGTGATTGTAGAAGAGCCGTCATTCGAAGATACTCTTGAGATTTTAAAAGGCATAAAAGTAAAGTACGAAGATCATCATCAGGTTTTTTATTCAGATAACGCGGTAAGCCTTGCCGCAAAACTTGCGCAGAGATATATAATGGGTCGTTTTATGCCTGACAAGGCGATTGATATTCTTGATGAAGCAGCCGCTTTCCGTAAACTGGAAAACAGAGAACAGCCGCCGGAAATCACCGGATTAGAAGAAGAAATTGCAAAATTATGCGAAGAAAAAAACGCGTTTGTTAGTACACAGGATTATGAGCATGCCGCAGAAGTCAGAGATAAGGTAAGGATTTTAAAATTACGGCTGGAAGAAGCCAGAGACAAATGGGAACGCGCTTCTTTAAACGAACGGCCGATAGTAACGGAAGATGATGTCCGTCAAATTGTAACAGAAGCGACAGGAATCCCGTTAATGCATTTAGAAGAAAAAGAATCGAACAAACTTTTACAAATAGAATCAGAACTGGAAAAAAACATTATTGGGCAGAATGACGCTGTAAAACGCATTGCTTCTGCGATTAGACGTTCAAGAGCAGGCGTCTCCTCGGCGCGCCGTCCAATGGGTTCGTTCATTTTCCTTGGTCCGACAGGCGTAGGAAAAACTCTGCTTGCCAAAAAACTCGCAGAATATTTATTTGCAAGCGAAGAAGCTCTGGTGCGCATTGATATGTCAGATTACATGGAAAAACATAATGCTTCCCGCCTTGTCGGCGCGCCTCCCGGGTATGTCGGTTATGAAGAAGGCGGTATGCTTACAGAAAAAATACGCCGTAACCCTTACCGTGTTATTCTTTTTGACGAAATCGAAAAAGCTCATCATGATATTTTTAATATTCTATTGCAGGTAATGGAAGAAGGCGAATTAAGAGACAGCCTCGGCCATACGGTAAACTTCCGCAATACTGTAATAATAATGACGAGTAACGCAGGCGTAAGGGAAATAACAAAAGATTCACGCCTCGGCTTTACCGCAGGTTCCGGTCTTATGAGTACAAACGAGATTGAATCCGCGGCGATGAGCGAGCTTCGTAAAATATTTAATCCTGAGTTTATTAACAGGGTTGACGAAATCGTTGTATTTAATCCGTTAAGCCAAAAACAGATAGAAGAAATATTTGATATTGAGTTTAAAGAACTCTCGCTGCGTCTTGCAGAAAAAGATTTTAGTATTAAAATAACAGCCGCCGCAAAAAGCATTCTTGTACAAAAAGGCTGGGATCAAAAGTACGGCGGAAGACCTTTACGCAGGACTATCCAGAAAGAACTGGAATGTCAATTATCAGAGCTTATACTTGACGGAAACTGGAAACCGGGAGCGGTATTTACAGCAGATGTCAAAAATAACGAAATTAAGATAAAAGGCAAAAATGTTAAGGAAGTATCTGCTCTAATTGTTTAACTAGTTTTATTTTGATTTAAGAATCTAAATATATACTCTAGCGCGTACTGCTGTATTCCTTCAAAATAATCATCGATAAATTTTGCGAGTTCTTTTCCTACATAGCGGTAATGCCAGCTTTCCCACATATAACCTGTAATTTCTTCATAACCCTGCGGATAAGAGAGTGACCACCCAAATCTCGAAGCATTGTTATAGATCCAGCGGCCTTCGGGAGTTTCTGCAAATGCGTTTGTTATCGATCCAAAGTCTGCCGCTGTTCCTAATTGGTGCTGACTGTGACCCGGCCGCGCAGAAAATCGGTCTGCCTGCGCTCTGCCGTATTGATTAACATAGCGGTTATAAACTGTCGTTTGATAAGCATAAGAACGGTATGTCGAAGATACAACCAATGTAAGTCCGGCTTCTCTAAGAGCTGCAGCTGCCATTTCTTCGAGCGCTTCGACAGCTTCTCTTCTTAGCGAAAGGTCGTTTCTGTTTACCCTATACGATATATTGGGAGCGTTTCTAAGCGGTATTAGATCGTCAGGTTCATAATTAGAAGGCAATGGATATTTTTTATCTACAAGAAAATAAAGATACGGGTCTTTTTCTAGGATAACTAAAAGATCGATTGTAATTTGAGGTGTAATTTGAGGAACCGATTCTGAAACACTTTCTGTATCGGACGGTAGAGTTTGCAATGCGGCTCTCGCGCAGGAAAAAAAAGAAAAAACAATTAAAACAAGCGCAAAGAATCGCTTCAATTAAATTACTGTTCCCGGGTAAAGAATTGTATTCTTGGGAATAACGATTATACCGTCAACGATATAGTAATGACCGTAATTGCCGTCTATACGTTTAATATCATCTACGCCGATTCTGCAGCCTTCGCCGACACAGACATTCTTGTCGATAATTGCGCCTTTAATAATAGCGCCGCGTCCGATTCCAACATTGGGAATCCTCGCTTCCGCGTTTTGGTTTTTTTGTTTTTCTGTTTCGTAGTAGTCGGCGCCCATACACACAACGCCGTTTAAACTCGATCCTGTTTCGACAATAGTACGGATACCAACGATAGAATTGGTAATGTTTGCGTTTGTAATAATACAGCCTTCTGCCGCTATTGATTGGTTCATGTTAGAAAAGTTCATTTTAGATGGCGGAAGGTTTCGCATATGAGTGTAAATAGGCCTATGTTCATCATAAAAGTCAAAGCTTGGTTTTACTGTGGTTAGTTCGAGATTTGTGTCATAAAAGTTTTTAATTGTACCGATATCTTCCCAATAATCGTTAAAAAGATATGCGTTTACTTTAAGTTTGCTGATAGCGGCAGGAATAATTTCTTTTCCAAAATCTGTAAGTTCGTTGGCAAGACAATCATCCATTGCTTTTGCGTTAAATACATAAATACCCATAGAAGCCAAATAGCAGTCGTCTTTATTTTTTTCTGTAATGAGCTCAGACGGCGCTTTATAATCAGAAATATCTTTTGTAGGACCCGGTTTTTCCAGGAATTCTGTAATTTGATTTTTTTTATCGACTTTAAGAATCCCAAGCCCGCTTGCGTTTTCTCTCGAAACGCCGGTACATGCAATTGTAATAGCAGCTTTGGAATCAATATGGCTCTTCATAAGTTCCTGCAGATCCATTCTGTAGAGCTGATCGCCCGAAAGAATCATATAATAAGACGGGTTTTGTGTTCTAAAATGCGGGAAATTTTTGCGGACAGCGTCGGCAGTGCCTTCGTACCAGCCGGAATGTTCAAATGTCTGCTCTGCGGCAAGGATTTCTACGAAGCCGTTGGTAAATGAATCAAAAACATAGGTCTGACCGATATGAAGATGAAGCGAAGCTGAATTAAACTGGGTAACAACATAAATTTGCCTTAAATTGGCGTTTATACAGTTAGAAATAGGAATATCGACAAGACGGTACTTGCCTCCGAAAGGGACAGCCGGTTTTGAACGAAACTGGGTTAATGGGAACAAACGAGTCCCTTTACCGCCGCCCAATATAATGGACAAAACTTCTGCCATATTTTTCCTCCTCTCAGAATTTACCAATTATACATAAAGATATGATTTTTGTCAAATACTCTTCAATATTACTGATGTAATACTATTCCAAATTTTTAAAAATAGGGATAAAATTAACTTAATGGATAGCCGTAATGAATTGGAACAATTAATAAATAGCCCCGAATTTGCTCCAAATATTGTAATGAACCGCCTTTTAGAAGCGCAAAAGGGCGAATATACTCCTTTCCCAAAGGATTTAGACCCAAGAATCGTTAAGGCGCTTCAAAATAAAGGGATTGATCAGCTTTATATTCATCAGTCGCAGGTCTGGAAGCAGACACAAGCGGGCAAAAATACAGTAGTTGTAACGCCAACAGCTTCGGGAAAGACACTTTGCTATAATTTACCCTGTTTAAATGCTCTTTTAAATGACGAAACAGCGCGGTGTCTCTATCTTTTTCCTACAAAAGCGCTTTCTCAAGACCAGCAGTCAGAATTAAACGAGATTACGCAGGATAATGAAGCGTTAAATATAAAAATTGCCACTTATGACGGCGATACGCCCGAATCACTGAGGATATCCGCTCGCGATTCCGGCAGGATAATAATTTCTAATCCCGATATGCTTCATGCGGGGATTTTACCGAATCATCCCAAATGGATTAAGTTTTTTTCTAATTTAAAATTTATCGTAATTGACGAAGCGCACGCATACAGAGGTGTTATGGGAAGCCATGTAGCAAATGTTATCCGCAGGCTGCGCCGAATCGCGGCTTTTTACGGATCAAAACCGCAGTTTATTCTTTGTTCCGCTACAATAGCTAATCCAGCTCATCTTGCAAAATCATTAATCGGGCTTGATGTTGAACTTATCGATAAAAACGGAGCTCCGCGCGGCGAAAAAAGAATAATACTTTATAATCCTCCGTTAGTTGATAAGGTACAGGGTATCCGCCGTTCTGTTGTAATAGAAAGCCCCCGCTGGATGACAGCGCTTTTAAAAATAGGAATTAAAACAATTCTTTTTGCGCACTCCCGCATTAGAACAGAAGTCGCCGCATCATATGTAAAAGATCAGTTAAAAAATATTTACAATGACAACAGCGGCATTAGGGTAGAATCATACCGCGGCGGTTTTTTACCAAACGAAAGGCGCGAGATAGAAAAAGGATTAAGAGAAGGTACGATTCATGGAGTTGTTTCGACAAACGCTTTAGAACTTGGAATCGATATCGGAGGACTAGACGCTTCTGTAGTCGCCGGATTTCCCGGATCGTTTAACAGTTTTTGGCAGCAGTCAGGAAGAGCGGGAAGGAGGGGAGGAACATCTATTTCTGTTTTTGTTGCGACTAACTCTCCAATCGATCAATATATAATGAATGACCCGCAATGGTTCTTTAAAAAAAGCGCAGAAGAGGCAAATATCGATCCGGATAACCCGTATATATTAACAGATCATGTTAAGTGCGCATGTTTTGAGCTTCCGTTTACAGATGAAGAATTGGCAGCAGAAGAAGATATTTACAGC
The DNA here is from genome assembly GCA_009784935.1 of Treponema sp. Lineage (GTDB taxonomy): Bacteria > Spirochaetota > Spirochaetia > Treponematales > Breznakiellaceae > WQXQ01. The sequence continues at coordinate 83,997 of WQXI01000001.1, read as the reverse complement.
GAGAATGCGAGAGAAGCATTAGAATATTTACAGGATGCAGGAATCGTAAGGCATACCGGAGAAAAATGGCATTGGGCGGATCGTTCATATCCTGCAGAGGGAGTGAGTTTAAGGAGCGCCGGCGCTGACAATGTAGTAATAATTGATATAACAGAAGGCAGAAATATTGTAATTGGCGAAATGGACAGGCCAAGCGCAAAAGAAATGATCTTTGTTAATGCAGTTTATATTCACCGAGGCAGGCAGTACATTGTAGAAGAGCTTGATATAGAAAACAGAAAATGCCATGTAAGGGAAACAGAAGTTAATTATTATACAGACGGCGTTGTTAAAACAGATATTAAAGTGCTGACAGAAGACGAAAAGTTTAATTTTTCATCAGGGCATGGCGTATTATCTGATGTACTTGTGCGTTCGCAGGTAACTAAATTTAAAAAATTAAGATTCAGCGATGTTAATGAATCAGACAATAAAACAGGAAGCGAACAGAATATCGGATACGGAGATATAAACCTGCCGGAAGAAGAGATTCAAACAAGGGGGCTTATACTGCTTTTTCCGCCTCAGACTAAGGGCGGCAAAACACTCGAAAAAATGAACGAAAAAGACAAAGGTCTTGCTCTAAACGGAGCCGGTACATTAATAAGATCAATTGCCCCTTTGTTTTTGCTCTGCGATCCTCGTGACTTAGGGATTGCCGAACGTGTTAAAGATCCTCATTTTGGGGTTCCCGCCCTTTATATTTATGATAAATATCCCGGCGGAACAGGATTAACAGAAAGCCTCGCCGATAAAATTGATTTGCTTTTAAGCTCTGTTCATAATGCGCTAAGCCGCTGTCCTTGCGATAAAGGCTGTCCGTCTTGCGTAGGCCCCAATGGGAATAAATCTGCCTCTGAAGATTTATTGACAGCGGTTAATATGTGAATTATAATAAGCCTAGACCATTCATTACAGGAGTTAAAATGCGGTTTTTTGCTATTGTTTGCTTGTTTTTATTTATAATTACAGCAGGTTTGTCAGCTCAGACTACTCAGACTACTCAAGCTGCTCAAACAGCACGAACAGCTATTGTAAGCTCAGCGCATTTAAATATGCTCACTCAGCTTAGGGATTCCGGAGAAAATATCGGAGATATAAGATTTTATATTTCTAAACCCCTAAGAATCGTTATTTTAAACGAAGGCGGCGAAATCCCTTCGATTTCTATAGCTAATGAAGGTTTAGCGTTTACAGGCGAAGAATTTGAAACGCTGAATATACGTAATACAGATATAGGTAGAATCGTTAATTTTCCTCCTGCCGGCAGTGATATAATAGAAGTAGTTTTTCATGCTAACAATAGGCTGGTTGTTTTAAGATTTAGAAGAAACGCTGAGAAGAATGTATTTACTGTTTTTTCTGCAGTAATTAACACAAGGGTTTACAATTTAAGCTCTCAATCGGAGCTGCCGCAGCTTCTTATACAGTCGCATTTAAATTCCGAAGCAGACGAAGTATTCGCTGTTTTAAATTCGGGCAGGTAACTAAAAATATGAAGTATCTGTCACTGGTTTTAGTTTTGGTTTTTTGATTCTCGGCTTGTGCAAGTAAACCTGAGTTAATAGACGAAAGTATCGAATATTTAGCCGATGGGACAGATCATGATTTTGATTCGAATTTTGAATTTTTTGATGAAGATTTTGATTATTTAGATAATGAAAGATTTCATATTTCAGAATGGGAAACAGAAAACGAAATTGCCCAAGAGAACGAAGGTGCTCAGACTATAACAGAAACTGAGCAGGGAACCGATATTGCTGCCGAACAAGAAAGAAAAGAGAGTCTAGAAAAATCGCTTGAAAATCTAACGACTCCTTTACCTCAATTACCTGAATTACCAGAAGTTCCGCAGGTAACGCAATCACCTCAGGAAAGGTCGGATCTTGCTATAGCTGTATTATCAAATATAAGAAACAGTAACATTCTGGGAAGAGGTTCATTAAACACAGAAGGCGTAATGGACTACATAAAGTTAAGAAACAGAAATCCAGTAATAAATGACTCAGCAATAAGAAGATTAATTAACACCTATATAAGCGAAGCTGCAGCCGAAGATGTTAACTATGATATCGCGATTGCTCAAATGCTTTACTGGACAGCTTTTTTAAGCAACAGACAGCGTGTAGAAAGTAATAATTTCGGCGGTTTGAGTTCGACACGCGAATGGAACGGACGATTCCCGTACATGATGAGAAACGACGGTTTAACAGAAGGTGTCCGCGCGCATATTCAGCATTTGAGAGGTTATGCGTCAAGTACTCTAAAAAACCCAAGTACAGTAAATGTTGATCCAAGATGGAATTTTTTAGAAAGAATCCATGGGACAGTCAGAACATTTGATCAAGTCTATCCGGTATGGACTCAAGACGCGCATAGATACAGATTAAATATGAACATGATTCTTGACAAACTATATGAATATTCTGACAATCGCAGCAGCCGGTAATTATTGAAAACTTACGAAACACAAGAAAAACCAAAGCGAGCCTTTTTGGTTAGTGTTGTTAAAGGTGATCCGTCAGATGAACCTTTCGCTAATGAGCTTTGCGGCCTTTGTCAGACACTGGAACTTGATATAATTTATCATACAAAAATCCGCATTAGAGAAAAGAGTTCTAAATACATAGCCGGCACAGGAAAAGCGCAGGAGATTAGTGAAAAAGCAAAAGAGCTCAAAACCGATCTCATTGTTCTGGATTTAAACCCAAGCCCTTCACAGCAAAGGAGCTGGGAAGAACTCTGCGGAATTCCTGTATTGGACAGGCAGGAGATCATAATACGAATATTTGCTCAGAGGGCAACAACAAGAGAAGCTGAGCTTCAGGTAAGGCTTGCCCAGCTAAATTATAATTTACCGCGCCTTACTCATAAATATATTGACCTTTCGCGTCAGAGGGGAGGAAGATACGGGACAAAAGGTTCCGGTGAGACAAAGTTCGAAACAGACCGCAGAAAGGTAGAAAAAAGAATTTCCCAGCTTGAAAAAGAAATTGAACAAGTAAGCAAGCAGCGTCAAATGCAGCGCCGTCAAAGGGAGCGCCAAGGGGTTCACACTTGTGCGATTGTTGGGTATACAAACTCCGGTAAATCGAGCCTTTTAAATGCTTTAACCGGCGCGAATGTTCTTGCCGAAAACAAACTCTTTGCAACACTGGATGCAATAACAAGGCGCTTTGAACCTGCGCCCGGTAAACAGGTTCTTCTCACAGATACAGTAGGTTTTATACGGGATCTTCCGCATACCTTAATAAAAGCATTCCGCTCAACACTGGAAGAAGCCGCATTGGCAAATACTCTTATTGTAGTTTTAGACGCTTCTGATCCAAATATAGAAAGCCAGTACGAAACTACCCTGTCAGTTTTAAGAGAGCTTGGAGCCGGCGAAATCCCAGTAATTACAATATTAAACAAAATCGATAAAATTCCAAAAAATGACGAAGATTTACAGGATAGCCTTAAAAACCGCTTTCCCGGCAGTATCGCAATGTCAGTAAAAGATAGAATAGGGCTGGATTTTCTTAAAAATAAGATAGTGTCAATGCTCTAAAAATATTGCCAATTTCATACAAATACGCTAAAATTAGGCAGGAGCAGAAGTATGGCAGAAGACCTAATGGATAAAGTCTTTTCTTTTTTCTCGGGAGAAGGTATTACCGATGAAAAGGCGAATATGCTTAAAGCGATCGCTAAGGAGCTTGGGCAGAGTAAATACGCCAAGTTTTTTAGGGTCAGAACAGAAGAAGTAGACCCTTCTTTTTCTTCATTTTTGTTTTCTGTTTATAAAACCATCTTTCCTATAAAATTATTTATGAAAGATGACAAAAAAATGGCAATTTTACGCCATTTAACCGTAGAATCCTGCATAGAACCCCCAATTCAGGAAACCCTTAAAAAACTGGATTATAACGTACTCGACGAAAAATCAAAGACAATGCCTGGCGAGCAGATGATCGGCGAAATTCAAAAGGATATTGAAACGCTGGCAAGACAGTTTGACGGCGACCATATTGCCGCTGTAAACCGCCGGTACGGGCTGACTTCGGCTTTAAATCAGTTTGTAAAGTATAATTTTGCGGGTTTTTTTAAGAAATTCGACCCGCATTTTGCAGACGGAAGCTTTCTTGTTGAGCCAAGATTTCCCGCTATAAAAACAATATTAATCATCGAACAAATCGGCGAATTTTTAACTGTTTCTCAGCCTCTAAAACCGGAAGAAGACTGGACAGGCCTTTTAAATATTCTAAAAATGATAGAAGGCGCGGAACTTGTAAATCCGGAACAATTTAATTCAATGATTAAAATGCTTAGAGAAGTGCACACTTCAAAAATCCTCGAATTAATGGTTCAGTATACCCTGAGAAACCCTGTATGGCAGTTTAAACATTCATTCTTTAAAGAAACAATCGGCGAAAACTGGCTGGAAGGCAAAAGAGCAGAAGCTCAGAATTATATTGCAAAGATCAATAACAGCAAAAAGAACAGCCAGATTAGCGCGCTGACAAAGCAAATATTTGAATCCGCAGACCTTGTCAGAATGGAAAACTATAATGTTCAGTTAAGCGAAGCCTACCGAAAAAAGAAAGTTGAGTATTTTATGTATGCTGAGGGGCTTAATTACCTTAAGGCGTTTATGGACGACTATGTAGAAAAAGAAATAAAAGAGCTCTGCGATCTCCTCTTAATCCGCGGTCAATGGACCAATAATACTATGGCGCGGGAAATGAGCGATTCCTTACATAAACTACTGGAAGCCCCGCTGGATATATCGGATCTCGATACTGTGATGTCCGAAGACGGCGCAGACGGCTCCCGCTTGAGAGCTGCTATGCTTCGTATAGACAGAGACCCGACTCAGGCAAGGTATATAAACAGCATAGTCGGCAAGGTTAACGGTCAAGCAGTAGAAATTATCAATGAAGCTGCTCAATCAATGATAGTAATCGGGAAGCACATGAAGAACCTAATCGAAGACCTGCAAAAAAAACACCCGGAATTGCTTGTAAACTGGAGGGAGGTAAATCTGGCGTCAAAGGAACCCTTGCCGCAGAGAATGGTGAGCAATTTTAAGAAAATCAATTACTTTATACAGTTAATGCATTTGTGCACTCAGTAATAACCTTGCAGGAAATTACAATGTAATGTATAATGTAACGATAAATGTTTTGATTAAACAAAAAGGAAGAGGATATTATGGAAATACAAGTTCAAGAACTTATAGAAAAAATAAAAAAGGATGGAATTAAGCTTGCCACTGACGAAGCCAGCCGTATAAAGGCAGAAGCAGAAGCAGAAGCCCGCAGAATCGTAGAAACTGCCAAAAAAGAAGCTGATGACATAGCCTCTAGAGCAAAGCAAGATGCCGAAAGATCAGAAAAAGCCGGTATCGCCGCACTCCAGCAGGCTTCTCGTAATCTTGTTTTAGCTTTTAAAGACGAAATTCAATCTTTGTTAAACAGAATAGTCAGCGGCAATGTTGGCGCCAACTATAATGATGATGTTCTTAAAGCTGCTCTTCCCGAACTGTTAAAAGCTTGGGCAGCCAAAGGCGGCGATAATTTATCTGTTATTTTACCAGAAGGCGAACTTTCAAGGCTCGAAGGTTTCTTTAAAGAAAGGCTTACAGGCGAACTTTCTAAGGGTGTCGAATTAAAATCAAACAGAAAATTGCCATGCGGTTTTAGAATTTCAAATAAAGACGGCTCTTTATATTATGATTTTTCGGCAGAAGCTGTCTCTAACCTGCTTTCTACCTATTTAAATCCTAAACTTTCCGAACTTCTTAAAGAAGCAGCTAAAGGAAACTGATAGGTGGCATATTATTACCTCATGGCTCAATTGCCATGTCTTATACATGAACAAAAAAAGCCAATGTCTTCGGCTGATTTTAAAGAACTTGCGCGATCTCAAATGTCAAAAAAAGACGCGTCTTTTTTAGATCAGCTTTCGTTAAACGAAACATCATTTAAAAAAACTGGATGCAGTTTTATTGATAAATGGAACAACTGGGAAAACTCATTAAGGTTGAGCCTTGCAAAACAAAGAGCTGTAAAACTTAAAAGAGAAAACGACCAGCCAAGCGGCGCTCCTGTTTTTATGGATGCGGCTGCGGCAGCTTCTAAAGCGATCGACGAAACTTCTCCTCTTGACGGAGAAGAAGTAATTGACAAAGCGCGCTGGTATGCAATTGACAGTTTTACTTGGAATGATTTTTTTAACAGAAATAATGTTTACGCATATTATCTAAAATTATTATTGCTGGAACGCTGCGAAGCGTTTAACGCAGAAAAAGGATTTGCCGAATATAAATCACTGTACGCTTCTATCGTAGAAAGCGCGCAGAATACCCTGGGAGAATCTACATGACAGGAACTAAAGGAACAGTAACTGCCGTTAACGGCAACATGGTAAGCGTTCGCTTTGACGGAATTGTTTCCATGAACGAAGTCGGCTTTGTCAAAGTCGGCGATACACAGTTAAAGAGCGAAGTAATTCGTATTCGAGGCGAGATAAGCCAGCTTCAGGTCTTTGAGATTACCAAAGGGATCTCGATTGGAGACTCAGTAGAATTTACAGGAGATATGTTATCAGTAGAGCTGGGTCCGGGTCTATTAGGTCAGGTTTAAGACGGTCTTCAGAATCCGCTCCCTCAGCTTGCGCAAGCTGCAGGTTATTTTCTGGAAAGAGGCGTGTATCTTGACGCGTTATCTACAGAATCAAGCTGGCAGTTTACGCCTAAAGCTAATCCCGGCGATAAAGTCGAAAGAGCTGACACATTAGGAACAGTACCGGAAGGATCTTTTACCCACCGTATAATGGTTCCGTTTAACCTGTACGGAAGCTATACAGTTAATTGGATAAAGCCTGCCGGCTCATACAAAATAAGAGAAACAATCGCAGAGCTTTCTGACGAAAAAGGCGGTACAGTTCAAGTAACGCTTAGTTTTAAATGGCCTGTAAAAAGAGCAGTAGACTGCTACGAAGAACGCCTTAAACCGGTAGACCCTATGGTTACCCGCGTACGCCTTATCGATACTTTTTTCCCTGTCGCGCGCGGCGGAACTTATTGTATTCCCGGTCCTTTCGGCGCAGGAAAAACAGTTCTTCAGCAGATTACCAGCCGCTTTGCTGACGTTGACATCGTTATCGTCGCAGCTTGCGGTGAGCGCGCCGGTGAAGTTGTAGAAACTCTAAAAGAGTTCCCAGAACTTACAGACGAAAGAACAGGCCGCTCTCTCATGGAAAGAACCATTATTATTTGTAACACTTCTTCGATGCCGGTCGCCGCGCGCGAAGCTTCGGTTTATACAGCTGTAACTCTTGCTGAGTACTACAGACAGATGGGACTGCACGTTCTCTTGCTTGCTGACTCCACAAGCCGATGGGCGCAGGCAATGCGCGAAATGTCCGGCCGCTTGGAAGAAATCCCCGGCGAAGAAGCTTTCCCCGCTTACATGGAATCAACAATAGCAAGCTTCTACGAAAGAGCCGGTATTACCCGCCTGCGAGACGGCTCTCTTGGCTCAGTAACAATCGGCGGTACTGTAAGTCCTGCCGGCGGTAACTTTGAAGAACCTGTAACGCAGGCGACACTTAAAGTTGTCGGCGCTTTCCACGGTCTTAGCCGTGAGAGATCAGACGCTCGTAAGTTCCCTGCAATTCATCCGCTGGAATCATGGTCAAAGTACAAAGGCATTATAGAAGCGGAAAAAGTAAACTACGCGCACGGCTTTATGCGCCGCAGCGCAGAAGTAGAACAGATGATGAAAGTTGTAGGCGAAGAAGGAACAAGCATAGATGACTATATCATTTATCTAAAGGGTGATTTAATCGACACTGTTTACTTCCAGCAAAACTCGTTTGACGCGGTAGACGCTGCAGTTAAACCAGAACGACAAAAATATGTTTTTACAAAACTCCTAATCATTCTAGCTTCTCAGTTTGCATTTGCTGACAAAAACGAAGCGCGCAGCTGGTTTAACAAGTTAAGGCAGAAATTCCTTGACTTTAACGGAGCGCAGTGGAAGAGTGAACGCTTTGACAGTCTGGAATCGGAAATTGAAAAATCCGTAAAAAGTCAATCCAGCGGCCTTGATAAGCTGGCCGAAAAAATTATTTTTTAGGGTAAACACATGAATAAAGTATATAGCAAAATTGAATCAATAACGGGAAGCGTTATTACTGTAAAAGCAGACGGAGTTTGTTACGGAGACCTTGCAGAGGTTGATACAATCTTTGGCACTTCTCTCGCAGAAGTTAACCGTCTTCAGGGCGACATTGTTTCGCTGCAGGTTTTTGCAGGCGGCCGCGGTATTTCTACCGGGGATACAGTACGCTTTTTGGGACGCCCAATGCAGGTTCCTTTTTCTGAAAACCTCATGGGGCGCGTTTTTTCCGGTTCCGGTAAACCCCGCGATAAGGGTCCCGAATTAACCGAAAATAAAATTCCGATCGGCGGTCCTTCTGTTAATCCGTCTCAGCGTATTATTCCTCGTGACATGATCCGCACAGGTATCCCGATGATCGATCTTTTTAATACGCTGGTTGTATCACAAAAGCTTCCGATCTTCTCTGTATCCGGCGAGCCGTACAATGAGCTTCTCGCTCGAATCGCTATGCAGGCAGAAGTTGACGTAATCGTTCTCGGCGGCATGGGGCTCAAATACGATGACTATCTTAACTTTAAAGAAACGCTGGAAAACGGCGGCGCATTAGCAAGAACTGTAATGTTTATTCATACAGCTTCTGACCCGACAGTAGAATGTCTTATGATTCCAGATATGTCTTTGGCAGTAGCGGAACAATTTGCGCTTCAAGGTAAAGACGTACTTGTTCTATTAACCGATATGACAAACTTTGCTGACGCAATGAAAGAAATTTCGATTATTCAGGAACAGGTTCCTTCTAACCGAGGTTATCCTGGTGACCTTTACAGCCAATTGGCAAGCCGTTATGAAAAAGCGGTAGACTTTGAAACAGCTGGTTCTATTACAGTTCTTGGCGTTACTACAATGCCAGGTGACGACGTTACTCATCCTGTTCCTGACAATACAGGTTACATTACAGAAGGCCAGTACTATTTAAAGAACGGACGTATCGAACCTTTTGGTTCACTGTCACGTCTTAAACAGCAGGTAAACGGCAAAACACGCGAAGATCACCGCGCTCTTATGGACGGTATGATCAAGTTGTATTCTGCTTTCCGTGACACGCTGGAAAAAAAGGCAATGGGTTTTATAATGACTCATTGGGACGAAAAACTTTTAAAGTACGGCGATCAGTTCGAAAAAAGAATGATGGATCTTTCAGTAAATATTCCGCTGGAAAAAGCGCTGGATCTTGGATGGGAGATTCTTGCCGGTTGTTTTAATCCGGAAGAAACAGGCTTACGTACAGAACTTACAAGCAAGTTCTGGCCAAAGAGCGAATAAACGCCGCCTTTAGGGGGATAGATGGCAAAAATCAGGCTCACAAAAAATGAGCTGAAAAAGCAAAAAGATTCTCTTAAAATGTACAGGAGGTATCTCCCTACATTGATGTTAAAGAAACAGCAATTGCAGGGAGAGATAAGGCTTACTGATATCCGGCTTAAAGAGCTTTATGACGAACTGGAATTTTTAGATGAATCCTTTAAAGCATGGATTGGTGTTTTCGGAGAAACTGGAATATTTACGCAGGACATTCTAAAAATCACAAGCCTTCGCACAGGTCAGGGAAATATCGCAGGCGTAGCAATACCGATTTTTGAAGGTGCGGATTTTGAAGTTTTTTCTTATGATTTAATACAGACCCCGCTTTGGCTTGATAAAGCGGTAGAAGGTATGAAAAAAGCTTTACTTTTAGAACTGGAAGCGGAGATCGTAGAAGAACAGAAAAAAAGGCTGGATAAAGAACTTAGAACAACAACCCAGCGTGTAAATCTTTTTGAAAAAGTAAAGATTCCCGAAACCAGAGGCAATATTAAAAAGATACAGGTTTATCTCGGTGATCAGCAGACTGCTTCTGTTGTACGCGGTAAAATAGCAAAATCGGCAACGGCAAGGTAATGAGTTTATGATTGTAAGAATGAAAAAGGTTTGTCTTGTAGCTCAGGAAAAATCCAAGAACGAAGCCCTTAAAAAACTTAGGGATGTCGGCGTTCTTCATATAGAAAAGTCAGATACGCCTATCGACAATAATTCGGCTGCCGTAAAAAATAAAGTAAAAGTAGATAACGCAATCGGGCTTATAAGCGAATATAAACAGCCAAAACAAAAAAAATCTTCTAAAATAACAACAGAAAAAGATGATGACAGTGATCTCGAAAGACGCCATAAAACGGCTGGGCTTCATAGAGGGCGGCGCGCAGAAGATGTTTTTGGAACAGAAGACGAAGAGCCGTTTTCTTTAAACGCTGTAAGAGCTGATGTCAGGCCGTATCTTCCAGATCTAATCGTAGGTTTCGGCGAAGAAAGAAAAGAATTAAATGAGCAGGATGTTACATTAAGCAGAGAAATCAGCAGAATAGAAGGCTGGGGGAATTTTGATCCTTCTATACTCGAAGAAATAAACGATTACGGCGTTCCTGTTTATCTTTACGAAATTTCATTAGATGCTTTTTCCCGCTTGGATGAAAATATAAAATATATAAAATTAAAAGGCGAAAAATCGATCGTACGCCTTTTGGTATTTGATGAAAAAATTCCGGGTATTAATCCATTTACTCTGCCGGAAAAATCTCTAGGTGAATACATCGATGAATGGGAAAAAGTTAAAATTGCGCTTACAAATATAGATGATAAAATAAAAGGTTTTTCTAACCGCAAGCCTTCTTTAGATAAAGAAATTGAAAAAATAGAGCAGGATCTGGAATTTGAAATTGCTCATTCTTCGCTAAAAAAAGTTGACGGTATTCCGGAAGAACTTGCTCTTTGCTGGCTTACAGGTTATATACCTATTGATGATCTTGATAAAGTAGAAAAAGCAGCTTTAGAAAACGGATGGGCGATGACATCTTATGATCCTTCGCCGGATGACGCGCCGCCTACAAAATTAGCCGGCAATCCGGTTTCGAGATTACTGCATCCATTGCTTTATCTTTTAGGAACAATTCCCGGCTACAAGGAATTTGATATAAGCCCGTCATATTTATTCTTCTTTAGTATTTTCTTTGCGATGATACTTGGGGATGCGGGATACGGTGTTCTTATATTTACTCTGGCATTAGCAATTGGGGTTACTGGAAAAATTAAAACCGGAATATTCCCTGATATATCAAAACTGCTGATAATACTTACTTCTTGCACTATTATTTGGGGAGCTATTAATGGTTCTTGGTTTGCGATTCCGCATGAACATCTTCCGGCTGCTTTAAAAATGCTTATTATTCCGCAGTTTAACGGCGGTGATGCTGTAGTGGCATTCCCTTCTTTCCTGCAGGGTATCTTTAAAACGCCGGAAGTAATAGCTGACAAGACACAATGGAATATTCAATTCTTATGCTTCTTCCTCGCTGTTGTCCAATTAGTGTATGCAAGAGGAAAAAGAATCATTAGCGAAATAAAATCGCTCACTGCTGTCGCGCAGTTTGGAATGTTAATAATGATGTTAGGGCTTTATTTCCTTGTATTAAATATGCTTTTGGGAATGGAGCTTCCGTTCTTTGCAGTAATTCTTATATTAGGCGGTCTTGGTCTTAACCTTCTTTTTGCCGAACAAAAGGGAGGTAATTTCTTTGCCAATATAGGAAAAGGTTTAGGCAACTCATTCCAGTTATTCTTAAAAGCTGTCAGCTGCTTTGCGGATATTATCAGTTATATTCGTTTGTTTGCTGTTGGACTTGCGGGAGCTATTATAGCGCAGATTGTAAATGATATGGCGGTAGGCGGCGGTCTGGGAAGTATCGGAGTTATGTTCTTTGTTAATCTGTTAATTGCGGTTCTTATTATTGTAATAGGACACGCGCTCAATCTTGTTTTAACTGCTCTGTCTGTAATTGTTCACGGGGTTCGTTTAAATCTTTTGGAATATGCCGGCAATCATCTTGAGATGGATTGGTCAGGATATTTATATAAACCTTTTGCATTAAGGAAAAAGAAAGAATAATTTATAAGGAGTTTTAAAATGGAAGAAGTCACATTGCTGGCAGCTATTGGAATCGGAGGAAGTTTTGGACTATCCGCATTGGGCGCTGCTCTTGGGATGGGTTTTAACGGTCCAGCCGTTATCGGATCTTGGAAAAAATGTTATCTCCAAAATAAACCGGCGCCTTTTATTTTGACAGTTTTTGCAGGTACTTGTTTAACAAACGTAATATACGGTTTTATCGTTATGATGGCTCTTTTGGGAAGCGTTCGTGACGGAACTGAAATATTCGCGCTAGGGCTTAGTGCCGGTCTTACAATCGGGGCTGTTGCTATAACTCAGTCTATGTGTTCCGCAGCCGCTGCAGATGCTTATGCAGAAACAGGGAAGGGCTTTGGTAACTTCCTAATGGTAATTGGTATCGCAGAAACTGTATCGCTTTTCGCGATGGCATTTACAATGATTATCGTTTAACAAAAAAGAGTTCACACAGGGGAGCAAAGACGCAAAGAACACAGAGAAGAAAGAAGATTCTTATTTTTTGTGTGCTTTGCGTTCTAAGCTCTCTATGCAAGTAAAAAAAACGGTTTACGGGCGGTGAACCCGCCCTATAAAACCGCCGTTAAATAAGACTTTGAAAAATTAAAACATGCTGTTATCTTTTTTCTGCGTTAATTTGCGGACAAATTAATTTCTGATCGAGGCATGAATCGAACATGCGACAACCTGCTTAGAAGGCAGGGGCTCTATCCACTGAGCTACTCGACCTATAATTATTATATAAAATTTAAAAGAAATTATCAATACCCGGCTACATTCTTAGTTTGCCTAGTAAGAGTTCTTTAAACTTTACAGCGGATTTATTATCAGGGTCCAGCGACAGGGAGTTTTCACAGTCTGCTAAGGCCTGAGGGAAGTCGCTTATATGATAAAATGCCTGTCCTCGCCTAAAAAGGCAGAATGACTGATAAGGATTGATAGTAAGTGATAGGGTATAGTCATCTATTGCTTTAGAATACTCTTTTAAAACAGAGTAAACTACGCCGCGGTAGTATGCTGACTTGTATGAAGCACCGTCAAGCTCAAGGGAAGAAGAAAAATCCTTGATAGCTTCATTGTAATTGGAACAGGCAAAGTTAGCCATTCCGCGGTGTTTATAAATAATAGAGCATATCGATTTGTCCGGTTTTAATTCGAGTATTTTTGTATATTGATTTATTGCTTCGTTAAAACGGTTTTGGTTATGAGCAGATAAAGCGCTGACAAGCAGATCATCGATAGAAGCGTCATAATTGTCAGAAGAAAAAGGATCTGCAGTAATTAAAGAAGTATCAGGTTTTTCCTGCTCATTTACAAAAAGCAGTTTATCAGTTGATTCTTCTATCTTTTGGAAAAAACTTTCACGGCGTTTTCCCATTTCTTGGCTGTATTTTCTCTGATAACTTCTGATCTCCTGAAAAATTATATCCGCAAGCGAAAGGCTGGCGTTAACAGCTGCCAGTTTACGTTTCATAGGTTCGTCAAAGGGGCTAAACTCCGCTTTATAAACAAGTTCGTGTTCAACTTCTGCCCATGCATCTTGTAAAATGGTGCGAATTTGAATCTCCGCTATATCTGTACCGGGGTCGCCGTATTTATTAATAATAGAAGCAGGAATTTTAACCAAAAGGTGGGTCGATTCATAACCGAATTCTTTAAATGTAAAGTGCCCTTTTACTTCTCGTTCTATAACATCAAAATTCCTGGTTATTAAATTTTCTCCGGCAGCAAGGTCTTCTATAAAAGGGCAGATTACTCTTACTCCCAAAAGGTCTGTTATTTTGGGTTTGCTTACTCCGGCTTTTTTTAGTCTTAGATACTTAGAAAAATAGGATGTAAAGTTCTTTATTCTGCCGCTTATTACAGGGTTAGAGTCAAGCGCAGTAAGTACAGATTCTACCTGTTCTTTGAGTTCATTAACAATTAAATGACGTATCTCCGAAAAATTTTCATACTCATTTTTTAAGGAATTTTGAACTGGAGTAGAACTGTCTTTTAATTCTTTATTCATAATATAAATATAAAAAAAAGCTGTCCAAAAATCAAATGATTTCTAGACAGCTTTTATGCCTAGGAGAGATAAATCTCCCCTAGATTATGTTATTATTCCTGATCTCTGCGTGAAGGATCTCTGAAATCAGGTTCTGTTGCTTGTCTCTGCTGTTCGAGATAGCGAAGTACCTGATTCTGTCCAAAGCGTTCCATTTCCCAGTTTTTGCGTGCTTCTTCACGGTTCTGGATAATGCCCCAAATTGCTTCGTCATTGATATCGCGGTCATCATCGAGAACTGCTTTGTCATAGATAACCTGAACATCTTTAAAGTATGTTACAAAGTCTCCGCCGACATGAGCTGCATCGCGCTGAATTAAGAATCCGCCGAACTTAATAAACGGTGTGTTAAACGGATAAAGAGGAACGATTCTGAGGTCGCGGTTTCTTACTTCCTGCATATAAGCCGGGTTTCTCCATACAAGTTCTCCCCAGCCGTCAAAGTTGAGGTAACCCATGAAGTGTCTGGATTCTTCGCCCATGCCGTTAATAAGGATAGTTGTAAGACCGTGCGGGAAGTTAAGGCCGTATACACGAACCTGAATTTCGCGGATAACGCCGACGTTCTTGATAACGCCGTAAGCCGGCTGACCCGGTTCGTCTGATTCAAAGCGGCTTCTGATTTTTGTGATACCGCCTTCTTGATCCATAGCTGTGATTGTACCGTCAGTACCTACTGTTGAGTTTTCGTAAGCAGGAATATCAAAAGGCGGTTTAATCATCGCCCATGAATTGAACGGTTCGATAGGGAAGAGAACTCTTACGCCCAAAACGGTACCATGGTCTCTAGAAGCAGCTTGTCTTGTAAAGCTGTTAGAAACATTGCCTACTGTTCTGGAAGATGAAGCAAGGGTTACTTCCCAGTTTTCGATAGCGAGAGAGGACTGCATGTACCTTCTCTGCTGGGCTGTAAAACTACCGCCAGCCGCACTGGAAAAATCCATCAATGTTCGCTGGTTCTGGTTTGGCTTATCGTTGGTATCGTTTTCACTTACCCTGACATTAATATCCGCAGCAAGCAGGGAGAAATCAATGAGAACACCTTCCTCGGCAAACAGCGGAACCGCTAGCATCGTAATAATGACTAGAATGAGCAACTTTTTCATGTAAAGCTCCTTTAAAAAAACACTTCTTTCATTTAAATTTTGTTAATTTCCATTTTACAGAAATAATAATGTTTTGTCAACGGCAAAACACTAAAATTTTCATTTTTTATTGATTTTTCGAAAATATTTTTATCCCGAAAAACCAGCCTTTTTTACCCCTTTTTCCCCCCCCTAAAGAAAGTTTTCCGCAAAAATAGCAGTACCTTCTATGAAAAAACGCACCTCTTTTACGTATGAAAAGTTCCTTAAAATACTGGCATGAAAGGTGCGGAAGTTCTCCAAAGTTCTTCCGCCTTCTGCCGGAGGCATAGCTGCATCTGATGTAAAATCAGCATAAACTATGCCATTTCTAAACAATAGGGATTTTAGCTGTGTACCCCTCTGTACAAGGGGAAGAAGCTCAGGCGAGACAGGCCCTAAAAGCGTCTCCTCCACATACCGGATAATATCGCCTTCTCTGGACTGAGAATGCTTGAGCATCCGATCTTCTACAACAACAATCCCGTCTTTTATAGTATAGAATACAAAAGTCCTTCTTGCAAGCCCTAATGAGAAAAATTCTATTACAGCTATGAGAAATAGGATTCCGGCGATCACAAAGCACCGCTTTACCGGGGATTCCAGAAACTCTGCAACGGGTCTAAAAATTGTATTAAAAAGCGCACTCATTTTTTTTCGAATATACCAATGAAATCTGTTATCCCATTATACAATGAACGGGTAAGTCTTTGCAAGCCCTCTTCGCTGGTCATAATTTGGGCATCTTGCCTGTTTGTTAAAAAACCAAGTTCTACAAGAACCGCAGGCATATGGCTGTTTTTTACAACAAACCAGTCATTCGCTTTAGGTCCTCTGGAAGGCAAAGTATTGCCGAAAACACCTTCAAAACCCTGAAGAATCGAATTAGCTAAAAGTATGCTTTCTGAGGTAAATTCTTCGTTGAGCATTCGGTTTAAAATTGCCTGAATATCAGGTGAATGGCTGCTCATAGAAGAATCCAAGAGTTGTCTAGGCCGTCCGCCCGATGTTATATGCCAAACCTCATAACCTCTCGCGCTTGTATTTCTGGCTGCATTTGCATGTATCGAGATAAAAATAACTGATTCGTTATCGCGAACTGTAACGGAATTTGCCATATCAGAACGCTGATCCAGAGTAAGATATCTGTCTGAGTCTCTTGTCATTAATATACGTTTATCAGGGTATGTGCGTATAAGCTGATCTCTAAGCGCGGTTGCGACCCTTAAAACAATATCTTTTTCATTAATTTGGGTGTTTCTGCCGTTTATCGGTAAGCTTCCGACAGCGCCGGGGTCTCTTCCTCCATGTCCCGGATCAATTACAATTGCCGCAATCCTAAAACGAGAAGAATCATTTTCGCTAAGACGAGTGAATGTTGTTCTTAAGGTAGCTACAAAAGATTCGGGGAAAACGAGTCTTCCGTTGTCATTGTAAGGGAGGGTAACATTAAAAAGCTCACGGTTGTTAAAAATAAGAAAACCGGTTTCTCCTTCTTTGGCTGCTACAGAAAATGTTCCGTAATTATCGCCGATATTAAAAACTCCGTCTCTAAAAAGCGGATCCCAGCGGAATTGTACAGATTGAATTGATGACACAGAAGAAAGTGAATTCAATGTTTCATCTAAAGACATAGCAAAGAGAGAATTGGGATTTAGAATTATAAAAAATAATATTATTAGAAATGTATATTTAGAATGATTCTTGAGGGGTGTCAGGGTAAAAAAATGGCTTGCTCTGCCAAGGCGTTTTTTTGACCCTGACGGGACCCCAAATAAATTTTTTACATATACATTTCTGCAGATTTGTAATTTGTTGTCCATTTTTCTCCCAAATTGTCTATGTAGTAAGCCGCGCCCTGATATGAGCCGCGGATTAGGGCTGTCCAAAAAGAACGACCCAGCCTTATATTATTTTCGGCATTTTCAGGAGCTTTTGGGAGTGGAAAACCTGTCAATATACTGACTGCGTCTAGGACTTCTTGAACCGACCTTCCCATGTAATCGGTGAGACCCGAAGCTTCAAACTCAGGAAAGGGAATGAGATAAGGAAGAAAAATTTGTGTGCTTATATCTACAATTTCCGGGACTTGTGAAAGAGCCTCTTGTAGTTCTTTGGTAAGCTCGAAAGCATCCGGCGGAAAGCATATATCTATATCCTTATTAACCACAGAGGAACACGGAGGTATTTGTTCGGAAACTTTTTCTTTCTCCGTGAAACTCTGTGTACTCCGTGGTTTATTATTCTTTTTTGATAGGAAATCAGCGGTTTCCATGTCGTTAGGGTCAAGGCGGACTAAGATCGATCTTGCTGCTGTTTCTGCGGCTTTTATTGCTGTTTCCCTCTCCGGCGCAGAAGCGATAATATTCCCGCACTTTGTCACATTATTTTCGGGGAAAGCGACCTTATCGCCTTCCTTGATACGCAGAAAGAAATTATTTACATGCTCTACGGATTTAACGTCTTCCGCACCGATGATTTGTTTTACGGTTCCCGGTATAGAAATAAACGCTCTCTCGGCGCATGTCCATTTTTTGGTTGGAATTAGCCCTTCGATGGTTTTATTCATTGCGGCAAGAATCGCAGCTTTTATTGGGTAAACCCCCGAAGAATACGGGTATGTCCAGCCTGACATATATCCGCCAGAAAGACGCGCGGCAATTTCGCCGATCATTGGACCATTGACCGTTAGTTTAATATCACCTTTTGCAGCTCCTATATTTTCTTTTCCCGCAATACCAAGAGCATGAATGCCTTTGCAGAAAGTTTTGAGCATTGAATTTTGTTTTTCATTATCAATAACAGTAGGCATTGTATGGCCCATTTCGATAAAATACGGCGGAAAAAAAATGTGTCTGTCGGCAAGACCGCAGATTGTAATTTCGCCCTTGTAAACAATAGCGTCAACAGAAAACTCGGGACCATCCATGTAGCTTTCGATAATCGCGTTTCCCGAGCGTGAAAAGTTTATAGCTGTTTTTGCCGCTTCCGGAAACTCATCGATGTTATCGATACGCCTGCACCCCCGGCTTCCCATATTGTCTACAGGTTTGATTACTAAAGGGAACCGAAAAAGCACCTCGTCAAGAGGTGTGGATGAATTAATGCAAAACGTTCCGGCGCAAGTAAAATCCGTTTGAGATGAATTATACGTGCTGGGTTTATCCAGCACAGCGCGCCGCGGGTCAGAGCATAATAAATCGTTATTGGCGGTTATAGTAAAAAAATCGGGAGAAGGCAAATTTGCTCTCCTAAAACATTCTCTCATCCGGCCCTTATCAGAAGCATTAAGCGCCGCTTCGTACGGAATGCCGGGAAGCCCCAGTTTTTCCGCTGTCCATGCGACACTTGCCGAAAAATCTGTACCTGCCGTCATTATTCCAAGACGGCTAAAAGAGCTTTGAATAGACCTTGCAAAGGTTTCGATACTTTCCTTGTCTTTTAGATCGATTTGTTCAAATCTGTCAGCAAGCGAAACATTCGGAGCCGATGAACTGCCGTCAAGAACGATAGTATAGAAACCAAGTTCCTTTGCTATATTGATGGCAGGCTCTTGCATGACTCCCGCGCCTAAAATTATAATTGCTTCTTTCATAGTTTTCTATATTATCACACAGCGGCACAGTGTTTTAAGAGGGCACAGAGAAGACCTCACACAAGATAAAGAAGGAGGTGCCAATAGATAATGAGATAAAACTTTTTACATAGGCGGCGCAGGAGCTGACAAGAAAAACATCTTTTGCAGTTCTGAGCCGGAGGAGACCGAACGAAGTGAGAGGCTCCGTAGGCGTGTTCTTGCAAAGTTTTTCTGGGCAGCAGCATGCGCACGCCTTTGCAAAGCTTTAAGTTCGTGAGGTTTGCGGTAATAATATTCTGTGTTCCCTGCAGCCTAAGAGGTCTTCTTTAATTAATTTGCGCATAGACTTCAAATGTATCGCCTAGACCGAATAGTTTGCTGATTGCCAGTAAAGCCCAGTACAACGGGCTTTTTTTTGTCTTAGCTAATTTTCCTAAAAGAGGGAAACGCTGAGGATGGTGACCTGCAACTTTTATTTTTTTTACTTTAAAGCCCGCAAGAGAAAGAGCTTTTTTTGCGCTCTTTGGCGACCAAACAGTAAAGTGATCGGCAGGACTTGCAGACAAGAATTTGCCTAATGACTTTTTACCGCTGATTCCGCTGAATGATGGAGTAGAAAACGCAAGTATGCCGTCTGGTTTTAGTATTTTTTTTATCTCGGTTAATACAGCATTACAATCTGTAAAATGTTCGATGGTAAACCAGAGAGTAATAACATCGAATGGAGCAGGGAGTTTAGAGTCAGAAACAGGAAAGAAACTATTAATAGCCGGAATACCAAGTTTTTCGTTAACGTATTTTACAGCGTCTTGCGCAGGGTCTAAACCAAAGGGAGAGAAGCCTTCTTCTTGCGCTGCTTTTAAAAACGGTCCATAAGCGCAGCCAATATCCAGCAAAGAAGGTTTCCCAGATTCATCACACAGAGACACGGAGTCACAGCGGGCACGGAGAGAGAAAAGAGTTGAAGAATCCGCTGGTTTATTTCTTCTCTGTGCTCTCTGTGTCTTTGTGCCGCCGTGTGAAATCTTTGCGATTATTTTTAAACGGTTCTTCCCTGCGGTTTTTATATTTTCAAAATCTTCCAGATAAGTCTTGCCGTATTGTTTTACATAATTTTCAAAGAAATACTCTTTTTCGTATTCAATTGGAGGAGGGCAGGTTCTGTCCATATAAATTATGCCGCATTTTTTACAGTTTCTGTAGGTGCGATCGCTAAAACGGGCAGAGCAGAGATTCTTTTCTGAGCCGCAAACAGGACAACAGCGATTAACCATCAGCGCAAAACTGTTGATTAGCTCGGAAAGAGAAGAGAAATTATCGGATTTATTTCTCACAGAGGCACTGAGAACACCAAGATCACAGAGGGTTTTTAACTTTGTGTTCTCAGTGTCTCCGTGTCTCCGTGTGAGGAACTTGGAGAATGTTTTAAAGCCGGCGGATTTGGCGAGTTTTTTATGCAGTCTTGTCGGATGATCAAGAAGAACCGGAACGCCTGCAAAAAATGCTTCATACGCTGTTAAACCGTAGTGGGTAATAACAAGATCGTATTCATGAAGATGTGCAGACAAGTTAGGAATTGAATCCAATACTTTAACCGACTCCGGGATTTTATTATTGGAAGCAGTATTAAGATTGCCCTTTAATAATGTAATCTCAAGCGGCTTAGGAGTTTTTATTTTTGATAATTTAACAGCCGTCTTTATTCCTAATCCCGCCGAATCTTCTTGTCCAAAAGTAACCAAAATTTTAATCTTCTCTGTGTCTTTGTGTTTCTGCATAAAATCTTTTGGTAAATTAATCAATCTAGGACTTGCGATATTTGCCCTGTGTTTATAAAAATTAAGAGGGACAAGAATGTCAATAAGAAAGTCAAATTTATCTCTATGCTTGGAGCCTTCGTCAATTCCAATAACCGGCGCAATAGTTTGCCAGTGTAATAGTTCGTCTAAAGGAGTATTAAATCTATCTAAAACAATAAAGTCAAATTTCTCCAGAAAGTTTTCGTTTTTAATTTTTATTTCTTCATCAAAAATGAGCCATGATCGGTTAAAGTTCATAGATTCAAAAAAGTTAACAAAATTTGATGTTACTGTTTGAGAAGGAAGGTATAACATGGCTTTACAGCCCATAGCGCGTAAATCACAGGTGAGTGAAATGCATCTGCATAAATGTCCTCCGCCCCGTTTTTGTTCAATTGCAGGGACTACCAGAATATTTTTCAACGAAAATAACTCCTCTAATTATCTCACACAGAGAAGAATCCAAACTAAGCTCTGTGTCTTTGTGCCTTTGTGTGAGAGTATTCTAAAACAATTTTTTAAATACTTCAATTATGGTTGTTCCGTTGTATCTATTTGGATTGTTTTTTAGCGCATTATACAAAATTTTAGCTTTGTCAAAGTCTTCTTGTGTGTCTACAGTAAGCCGAATTTGCGGGTATTTCCACTGAGATGGAGCAGAAGGACGGTGTAGTTTAAAAACCTGCGGATTATTATACAAATAAGGACAGACATGCTCGCGGTCAAAAGGAAGTTCAGTTTCATTTGCTGCCTTTAACAGAGCTGACGCGCTGACGGATTCTACGCCTGCCCCGTAAGGCAGTTCCGAAAAACCCGCGTAATCACAGTTAAGCTTTACAGCTTCTTCGTTTAATAATGAAGCGGCGTCTGTAAAAACAAAGGGGTTATCACCTGTAGCGCGGATAATTCGGTCTATTTTAAATTCGCGTATGACAATGCAGAAACGTTCTAGAACATCTTCTTTAGGACCGGAAACAATTTTGAATCCGGCTTCTTCAGCAAGAGGTTTAAAAACGCCGAACGAATCATCCGGGCAGGCTAACACATGAATATTTGCGAATATTTCTTTTAGCGCATTCATTACATGTAAAACAAGAGGTTTGCCGTCAATACAAAGCATAGCTTTTTGCGGAAGCCTCGACGAGTCAAGACGCGCCTGTAAAACAACTGCCGTCAATTAATACTCCAGTAATTAATTACAGAACGCGCGTCGGACTTCCATCTGTACTTGTTTTTAATAACCCATTTTCTGCATTCTTTAAAATCTTCCCAAGCGCTAAAAATGTCTTCTCCGGATTTAAAAAAGAATCCCGGAAATTTATACAATGGAAGATGAGAATAATCGCTTTTAAATACAGGAGCAAGATTTTTAAGATAAAAACGTTTGTAACTTTCTTCTACAGAATAATTTTCCGGATTTAATTCGCCGTCATATGAAAGTTTTAAATGAAGGTTTAACGCTATTTCTTCTCCCCATAAATATGAACGAAAACCAAAGTCCATTAACTGCCAATGAGAGTTTTTTAATGTAATATCAAATCCGCCGGTATTAATAAAACGCTGCCTGTCATAAATACCAATTCCGTTAAACGGGTAGAGGCTTTTATCACCTTCATTTTTTGGATCAAAAAAAATAGTGCGTATTTTTCTTTTTTGAGTGAGCGGAGCCAATAGAGAAGGCAATGTTTCATAATTAGCGTTTAATATTAAAGGAACTGTACAAAGTCTTTTAAATACAGTTTTTTGTTCCGATTGTTCGTTTGGTTCATCCGGATTAATTACAAGTCTTTCTGCCATTCTTCTTGCAGTACCGCCGGCTATTATTTTCATGTCGCTGTGCATTACAAAAAAAAGAGGGCTTTCCAGTTCTGACGCAGCAAGATTAATCTGTTCTCCGAGATTTAATTCGCTTTCCGGCAGGATGAAACGGACAAAAGGAAAACGTCCTGCAAGTTCTTCTATATCATAATGAGGAGAGCAGGATTCGATCGAAATTATATTATCAAATCCTGTTTTTTCTAGTTCGCTTAAAAAAGATCTTTTTGGATGTCCCGGACGGTTTAGAATAACCGCGGATATACCGGTAGAAGCAATGCGTTCCTTGCCGCCTACAGCAGTATAGGGAGCGATAGTTTCGTTAAAAATTGTAGGTATAGTATTCATCGCAGTCTGCGCATATACAATTAAATTTTTTATTGCAGTGTTCTGCATAGTACTTTACGCCGTTTTGCCAGATGGCTTCAAGCGAATCAGTAAAAACATTGCCGAGAACTTTTGTTTTTTCTCCTTTTAAAACAGAAAGGTCTTCTCTGCATAAAGGGACAGTCCCGTCAATTAGAATAGGAAGATCCCTCATAATATGCCAGCAGCTTTGGCGGATAACAGGTGAAATATCAGAAGCTTGTTTTTTTTCCAGAGCGCCGCAGAAGTCATCATATTTTTGGATAATAATATTTTTTTCGCCGTTGGGAGAATTTTCTTTCCAGTAGCGGTAAAAGTTTTCTGTGTCCTGTTCTTCGTCATTAATACGTACTGCCTGTACATAGCAGTCATTCGGAAACAGCGATAAAAGCTGTTTTGCGCACTGCTGTGCTTCTGCGAATCCTGCTCCATGCAATGACGAATAACGCTGCGGGTCGTTTGTATCAAGGGATACAATCCAAGAAAGCCTTGAGTTTGGCGCCTCTGCGTTTGAACCCGATGTTTTTAAAAATGCGGCGCATTTTTCGAGTTCTTCGGTTTTCCAGCCGATACCGGTTGTTTCTATAATGAGCGAAAGCTGAGGGCGCGAAAGAACTGCTTCTATTAATTTTAATTTATCAGGATGCAGGCTAATTTCTCCCCACAGTGAAAGATCGATAACTGCGTCGCCGCAAAATTCAATTATTTTATCGAGGAGTGCAGTAAACTTTGAAGTGTCCATAAAATCTGAGCGCCCTTGAGAGTCTGTATAAGAAGGATACGGACAGATTGCGCATTTTTGCGGACAGCCGCCGTAAACCTGAATAGGAATAAAGTTTGGAAGAGTCCTTAATATATTAGGCTGGTTTGCAATAATTGATTCTGTTTTTTCTGTATCAGGAATGCCGTTTGCCGCGGAATAAAAGTTTTTAAGTAAAAGCAGATTTCGTTTAGAGTCCGCGCACAGATTTAGCCGATGACAGCGAAGATCAACAGAAGATATTTCGGCTTCTATATCAAAAGAATTTATATCTTTTTGAATTACAGAAAACAACAAATCCCTTTCTGCATGTTCGGATTTATATTCGGATTTATTTTTAATAGAACTCGAAAGAATGTTCGCTAAAATACCGGGCGTTCCAGGGGAAATTGTTTCCGGCGCCAATCCGTACGGCCAGCCGTCTGCATAAGAATATTCCGCCGCATAGTTCTTATGCCTTTCAGCAATTTTTCCTGCGAGAACAGGATCCAAAAAAGGGCAGTCCGCATAAGCAAAATATATTAAATCAAAATCAGCCTGAAGCTCGGCGATTCTTACAAGAATACTGTGTTTGTCCCATGACTCTCTTTTTTCGATAGTTACATCGTTAGTTATCTCGGCAGCTAAATCTTTGACAGATAAATCAGCCGAAACAAAGAGAACTGTCTTTTTTACACCGGAGAATTTTTTCGCTTGTTCGATTGAAAGTTCCAGAGCGCTTTTGCCGTCAAATACAGGTTCTAATGCATGGCTGGAAATGTCAGCGCCATATAAAATTAATAGATTATTCATACTTTCCTATTATCGGCGATTTAAGCAATCTAGAAAAGACGGGTCACTGGTTGCCCAGCAGTTTAATCCTCGCAAAAATATAGTCCAGCCTGTTATGGTTTAAAACTGCTTTTTTATAAGGTCTAGAAGGAATACTGACGATTTCGTAGCCGCCTCTTGTTACAAATTTTTTGCTCTTTCCTTCTGTAAACCAGTAAACGAGGGCAATGTCTTCGTTTGTCATTTCTATGGCATTAAAACCTTTTTTGCCCAGAGTACAGCCGGAATTAAACAGGCATGGAACAGGGAGCTCGTCTCCGTACAGGCTCTGACGAAGAACATCGCGGCGTTCTTTGCGTTTCAATTTACCTAATTCTTTTCTTAGGGCAGTAACTTCGTTTTCTATCCGCAGGCGGGCTTCACCTTGAGAAGCAGGGTAGTTTTGACAAAGGCGTTCGATTTCGAACTTAATAAAATCAAAACGTCCCAATGACTCAAATAGGGGACGGTGGGTATGCCCAATGATAGAAAGGCAGTGATTTTTTAGCGAAAAAGCATAGGCTTTTTTTTCTATCTGAAACCGTTTAAAAGGACTGCGGTTTTCGAATAAATTTTTGATTCCTAGTGGGGTTAAAAAATGCCTGATTAAAAATCCAAAAATTCTATTAAATTTTGTATAAATATCTGACAGCTGATGACCATGGTAAACATATGCAGGTATTATTCCTGTATCAATCCTAATGACTTGATAGATATGGAAGGGGTAAGACAGATTCTTTTTAAATGTCAATTGTTCATCGTGGTTACCGATTATTTTGAAGAGACGGTTTTCGCGCGAAAATAAATTGAATACCCTATAAAGCCCTGCCCATTTTTCTCTTATATAATCCAGCGAATATCTCTGAAGTTCTTCTACATCGCCGTTTAAGATTAAAATCCAGCCATTTTTATAATAATATTCTTCTAATATACAGGTAAGCATTTCTCCGTTATGAGAAAGATCATCCCGCGAACCTGAGCCCATGTGTAAATCACTTATAATTATAACTTTGCCGCTTTTTGATATGTCTAAAACAGAGCTTTCTAAAAACTCACTTTCTGAGAGACGGTTAAAAAATATCCTGTCCTGCATTGGGCCTTCAGGGACTTGAACCCCGGACCAAGAGATTATGAGTCTCCTGCTCTAACCAACTGAGCTAAGGGCCCTTTCTATATAATTCTAACAATTTTTTTCTAAAAATGTCAAGAAGAAGAAAACAAGCTAAGTAATACCACTAGCCATAGCGGATACCCTCAATATATAATGATTAAATGCTGAATCCTCTTGCGCCTATAAAAAGAATGTTCTACATTTTAGGGTTTTTCGCTAGAACCCTTAAAGGCGTTGGAAGTTTTGCGCGGCATTCGCAGGCTTCTGTTAAAATTCTTATAATGCAGATTCTTTTTACATTTGTTTATGCTCTTGGTATTTCGACCCTTTTGGCGCTGGCTATCGGAGCTGCTGTAAATATTATCGGCGCTCCTTTTCTTATAAATCTGAATCAACAACAGTTAATTTATACTCTATTAATTATTATTATTACAAGAGAATTAGGGCCGCTCTTAACAGCCTTTATTGTCATTGCCCGTTCTGCAACGGCAATCGCTACAGAAATTGCCGGTATGGTTGTTTCGCACGAAGTAGAAGCATATATTTCTGTTGGAGTAGATCCAATTCAGCATATTGCGGTTCCAAGATTTTTGGGCGTTACAATTTCGCTTGTTTTATTAAATATTTATTTTTCGATCTTTGGGCTGGCAGGTTCCTATATTATTGCCCAGATGTTCAGCTCAACTCCGATGGACGCGTATTTTGACAGTCTTTTGCAAGCGTTAAGCTTACATGATATTCTGCTTTCTTTAATAAAAAGTACAGCTTTTGGAGCGATAATTTCTATCGTGGCAGTTGTCCAGGGTTTTTCGGTTGAACGCGCGAGTACAGAAGTACCAATCGCGGGTTTAAAAGCGGTGAGCGGAGCATTTGCGGCATGCATAGTGGTAAATGTTCTTATATCGGTATTATTCTATGTAGTGTTGGCGCAATGAAAAAATACTTATTAGAATTAAAAAATGTAAATTTCTCCGCTCAAGATGATAGAAAGATAGTCGATGATGTTTCTGTTGTGTTTACACCCGGAAAAACTACAGCTATTGTAGGACCTTCGGGCTGCGGAAAAAGCACTGTGTTAAAACTTGCGGCAGGGCTTTTATTACCTAACAGCGGAGAAGTACTATACAAAGAAAAGAACATCACTCTTTTAAACCGTACAGAAAACCTAGATTTTAGAAGGGAGAGCGCGTTTGTTTTTCAGGATTCCGCGCTTTGGGCAAATATGGATTTATTGCAGATACTTGAGCTTCCGCTTAGAATTCATTTTCCTAAGATGACAAAAAGCCAGCGTTTGATCCGTGTAAAAGACGCTGTAGCAAAAGCCGGTTATAAAAAAGATTTAAATATACGTCCTCACAGGCTTTCTATGGGAGAGCAAAAATTAATCGCGTTTGCAAGAGCGATGATCTGTAATCCTTCGATTTTATTCTTAGACGAATGTACAGAATCGCTTGATGAAACAGCCGCAGAAAGACTAATAGACGTTATCAGAAAAAAACAGAGAGAAGGCACATCAATTTTATTTATAAGCCATGACATGCGTCTTATTATAGATTTAGCGGATTATATAATTGTTGTGCTTGAGGGCAAGATACATGCTTGCGCGCCAAAAGATGAAATAATAAGCGATTTATTGCTTAATGATTTTATTAAAATAGGAATAGCGTCATAAACGCTAAACGAGGTTGTTATGAAGTTTTCGATCAGGTTTGCGGATAAAATTGTCGGACTGCTTGTTGTCCTTGCGCTTGCAGCTCTTGTTTTTGTTGTTTTTATGATAGGAAGGAATCAAAGGCTGTTTGTAACTGATCCTATGTATATGACAAAATTAAAAACCACATCTGGAATAAGTAAAAATATGCCTGTTCATTATAAAGGTTTTACAATTGGGCATATTAAAAATATTCGTCTATCTGATGATTATTCTGAAGTAGAAGTTTATTTTACTATTTTTAATGAATACAAAGAAAGAGTAAAAGTTGGTTCTCTTGTTGATGTAGAAAGCAGTCCAATTGGTCTTGGAAGTACATTCAATTTTTATCCGGGCAAAGGGGATGAAGAAATCCCTGAAAATGGATTAATCCATGAAAAAAATTCAATTGAAGGAAAAAAAATAATTGATGAAGGGTTAGCTGAGATTCCTCATTCGAACGATGGTATAAATAATATTTTAAATAATGCAAATTTATTATTGAGTACATTAAATGGCGATGAAGGTACCGAAGATAATCCGTTTGGGGAATTATTAATAAGCTTAAATGCAATATTAGATATGATTACCAGTGAATCAGGAGCCGTAAGCTCAATTCTTGACGGTGACGGAGTTATTTACCGTGAACTTGAAAAGTCTATCATTTCTCTTGCCGGAACTATTCAAAATCTAGAGCAATCAACTGCAGTACTGCCGCATAATTTAGCAAATCTTTCGGTTCTTATAAATCAAATAAATTCAACGATTGTTACTATTCAGGAAACTGCTACAGCTGTTAACAACAATCCGCTGATAAGAGGCGGCATACCGGAAAGAGTACAGCCAGGACCCGGCGGCGCTAATCACAGAAATCTGGAATTTTAATAAAGGAGCGGTATAAAAGTGAAAAAAAATATTTTTATATTAATAACCTCATTTTTTTTAATAAGTTTTGTTTCCTGTTCGTCAATTCCAAAAAACACAGGAGATGTTTTTACTGTACGTCATCAGACAGAAGAAAACCTTAGAAAAGCAAATATAGAGGCGGCAAGAAGTAATTTTGAAACTGCTATTAAACTCCTTGATGACTGTAGACGAAACGCCATATTAGTTGATGATTCTTCTCTTTTTATCAGAGTTAGTCTTTCTAGAGGGAATGTTTTATTTTCGATTAATAGAATAGATGAAGCATATACGGAATGGAATCATGCAATAACAGAAGCGCGAAGAATTAATAACGCAGAATTATTGTCAATTGGATTGATTTACAAGGCAAGGGGAGACATTGTTTCCGGCAGAGAATCTGCGCAGGCTGTGCTTTTAGATATCGAATATCAAAGCGCTCATTTAAGAAACAGGTTGTATATAGCGTCTTATTGGCAGGTTAAAGGACTTGCTCATCGTTCATTGGGACAATGGGAAGAAGCCGAAAACGCGATAAGGCGAAGCCTTGCTATTCATGAAAGCGAAAAGTTACTTGAAATTGCTTCATATGACTGGTACACTATTGCTTCTGTCAGATCATTATCAGGAAAATTTTCCGAAGCTTTGGAAGCTTTGGAAAAAGCGATAGAGCTTGACAGACGTTCAGAAAATTCATGGGGACTAGGAGCTAATTACAGAGCTATGGGCGATGTATATGTTAGGGACAGAAGATTTACAGAAGCACGGAACGCATACGAAAGAGCGAAAGCAATATATGAAGCTCTGGGAAATCGGAGTGAAATCGCAGAAATTGACAGAAGAATTAATTCTATAAGGAATAACTAATGAATAATGCTTTTATGAATACATATAAGAGGCTTCCTGTAACCTTTGTAAGGGGCGAAGGCTCATTTCTTTTTGATATTAACGGCAAAAAGTATCTCGATTTTGGCAGCGGTATAGCTGTTAATTGTCTTGGGCATAATTATCCGCCGTTAGTGAGGGCAGTTACAGAACAAGCGGCGAAATATTTTCATGTAAGTAATTATTATTCAAGCGATGTAAGTATTTCGTTTGCGGAAAAACTTGTAGAGGCTGCTTCTCCGTTGGGAATTAAAAAAGTATTTCTCGCAAACTCAGGAGCAGAAGCAAACGAAGGCGCATGTAAGCTGGCAAGGAAATATTCGCTGTTAAAATACGGACCGGGAAGACATAAGATTGTTACGCTTAAGGGAAGCTTTCACGGAAGGACAATTACGACTCTTGCGGCAACAGGACAGGATAAGTTTCATAAGGATTTTGGTCCCTTTACAGAAGGTTTTTTGCATATAGAATGCGGCGATATAGATGCTTTGGATAAAGCTCTGGATGAAAAAACCACAGCGGGACTTTTGATAGAACCGATTCAGGGTGAAAGCGGAATAATTCCGCAGTCAGAAGAGTTTATTGCCGCCGCTGCCGAATTATGCGCAAAGAGGGACATCCTGTTCATTGTTGATGAGATTCAATGCGGCGTAGGCAGAACAGGGACTTTTCTTGCAATTGAACAGTACAAAGACAAAAACGGAAACCCAATTAAACCTGACATTGTTACGCTTGCCAAAGGGCTTGCCGGAGGCGTTCCTGCCGGAGCTTTTCTTGCCGGAGAAAAAACAAGCGAAGTTCTGTCGCCGGGAGATCATGGAAGCACATTCGGCGGAAATCCGATAGCCGCTGCAGCCGGGCTTGTTGTTTTAAAAACGATTCAGGACACTGAGTTTCTTTCTGACATTGTAAGAAAGGGTGAGATAATAATAAACGGTTTAAAGAATCACCACCTTGTAAAAGAAGTAAGGGGCAAAGGTTTAATAATTGGTCTTGATATCGAAAAAGAAGCATGGGATGTATTGGAAGCCGGAATATCAAGAGCGGATAACTCAAAGAATCAAAACGGTCTTTTAATACTCAGCGGCGGAGTAAATACTCTAAGGGTTTTACCTGCGTATACAATTCTAGAAAGCGAAATAGATCAGGGCTTGGAGATTCTTTCTCAAGTTTTGGATGAAGTATAGTTTTCGATTATCGATTAATTATCTATAAGATAATCTACTTTTCCGCCGCCTAGAGCTTTTAAAATACGTCTTTTAATTTCTCCATCTTTGTCTGTAAAGTCTTCGATTTTTTTTCTGATACTGCGCCGGTTAGAATTTTGTCCGTAAGGGCATGTGCATGCGTTTTTTAGGATCTTTTGTTCTTCTGCGCAGGAAATTATCTGCTTTTCTTCCAGCAGCGCGAGAGGGCGTATTAAACTTACAGGATATTTCCGGTATTTTAATAAAACCGGCATTGTACTTAATTCGCCCTTTGTACATAGATTCATAAAAAAAGTTTCTACAATGTCATCGAGGTGATGTCCAAGCGCAATTTTATTAAAGCCGTTTTCTACTGCGTATTTTAACAGTTCTGTGCGCCGCTGGGTCGAACACCAGTAACAATTCATTTTTTCGCCTTCCTGGAGCCTCCCTATTACCGGAACATAAAGATCTGAAAAAGGAATCCCCCAATCTTGCAGCCTTTTTATTAAAATAGATTTTTTACAGCAAGCGCAGAAGTCGGTGCTTATATGCAAACCTGCAAGTTCATAATTAAATTTTAGCGCAGGTCTTACAGCGGACAAAGCCCACGCAAGTACGCTGGAATCCTTGCCGCCGGATACCGCTATAAGAATTCGATCTCCTTCTGTGATAAGAGATCTTTCCATTATTACTTTAACGACAAGTTTTTTTACAATATCTGAGGGTTCTTTTTTCTTAAAAAATCTATTCATTTATAATCCTATGTATAACAAGGCTTGCAAGCAGAAGCCCTGCGGTTCCTGTCACAGTAACAATGCTTCCGTTAATCTGCTTTTGCGAGGTATTTTGATCTTGAATGTGTTTAATTTCTGCCGGCTGCTCGGTGGAGTAAACGGCTGTAAAATCATCTGTAAAGTTTCGTTTTCTTAACCCCTGCCGTACAGAGCGGGCGAGAGGGCAAACATCTGTTTTCCATATAGAAGCAGCTTTTATTAATGAAGGATCTATTTTTAACGCCATCCCCATCGACGAAAACAAAGTAACGTTTAAACCCGTTACGATCTCTATTAAATCAAGTTTATGGTTAAGCGTATCAATCGCGTCAATTACATAATCTGCATTTTTTATATTAAAAATAGAAGCGTCTTCTTTGCAAAAAAGTTTATCCCATGCTGTAATTTCGCATTCTGGGTTAATTTCATTTAAACGTTTCTTTAAAGCGCTTGCCTTTGGGGATCCGATTGTTAAAGAGGTTGCTTCTAACTGTCTGTTAATATTTGACGGACAAACAGTGTCATTATCAATTATGCCGATTTTTCCGATACCTGATCTGACAAGCGCTTCCGCTGCCCAGCTTCCAACACCACCCGCCCCGAAAACCAATACAGAAGTATTTTGCAGTTTATTTAACCCTTCGTTACCAGTTAATAAAACTAACCTATCAAAAATATTATTAATGTCCATATAACCTCAAATTTAATGACCACGAACCAAACGAACCCTCACGAACCTTTTCTTCGATGTCGGACAGCAAGTTCGTGTGGTTAGTGGTAAAAAATAAAGATTTCATTTTTTTTCCTCGTAGGAATTCGTGCAGCCGCAGTATTTTTGCATGTAAAACCCTCTTGCTCTGGCAGAAGCTTGGCTTTCTTTAAAAAATCTACGAAAATCCATATAATAAAAACCAACACCGTACTTAGCAGAACATTCCCTGCTTATCTGTACTATTGCATCATGATCCTGATATGGGCTAATTAATAAAGTCGTTGTAAATGCACCAAAATTATTCTCTTTTGCAAAAGCGGCAGTTTTTTCTAATCGTATTCTATAACATAAAAAACAGCGGCTTTCCGGTTTACCGCATACTGCCTCTGTAAAATATTCCATACTATATTCGTCAATAACAGAAGTTTCAAGTTTTTCTTCTTTTGCGAAATTTAAGAAGCAGTCTCTGCGCGATTCGTATTCATTAATAGGATGAATATTTTGGTTGTACCAAAAAAGATGAGGTTCTATGCCATTACCGCGGAGCGCAATGACAGAAGAGATTGAACAGGGCGCGCAGCAGCAATGAAGAAGAAGTTTCATACTCATATAATAACTACAACATACTTACAGGATCAACATCTATTTCGAGATAAGCTTTGGCGTCTTTTCCTTTTTCGTAAGAAGAAAGAACATCTTTAGCTATCGAATGAATGCTCGCCATAGAAGAGCCGCGGAGAATAAGCTGCCTTCTGTAATTATCGTTTATAATGCCGATAGGACATTCCGCAGGGCCGAGTAAATCCGCATTATTATTGATTAAAGGTTCAGCAATAGAAGTCAGCCGTTTTATTGCCGCATCAGCTCTTTTATTATCTTTTGCGCGTATTACAAACCGTATGAGCCTTGTATAGGGAGGAAAGCCAAGGGCTTTGCGTTGTTTTAATTCGGCATTAAAAAACCCGCTTACATCAAGAGCGCAGGAACGGGTGATTACAGGATCTTCCATTCTTAAAGTTTGAACAATAACTTTGCTGTCAGGAAAATATCTGCCCGCGCGTCCAGCGACTTGAACAATAAGAGAAAACGTTCTTTCTGCCGCGCGAAAATCCGGCAGATGAAGCCCCGTATCCGCAAAAACAATTCCAACAAGACGAACGCCGGGAAAATTTAATCCTTTTGCAACCATTTGAGTTCCAAGAAGCACATCGATTAATCCAGTTTTAAAAAGGGATAGAGTATCTTCCAGCCCTCCTTTTTTTCCTGCGGTGTCCGCGTCAATGCGCCTAAGACGCAGATCCGGAAACGCTTTATTCATTTCTTCTTCGATCATTTCTGTGCCAAAACCCCGGTAACCGGCTTCTAAACATCCGCACTTGGGACAAACATCGGGAGGCGCTTCGCTGTAACCGCAGTAGTGGCAGATACAGCGTCCTCTGCTTTTATGCCATGTAAGCGAAACAGAACATCGTTTGCATGTTAGATCCCAATTGCAGTTGGGGCATTGATAAAAATGCGCAAAACCTCTGCGGTTCATAAAAAGTATTGTTTGTCTTCCCATTTGAGCGGTTATACGTATTTCTTCTTTTAATTCTTTTGTAAGACATCCGGTTGTTTTAGAAAGGCTGACAGGTATAATTTTTGGCAGACCTCCGCCGGAAAGACGCTGCGTTAAGTCCAGCCGTTTCATGCCGCCTTCGTTCATTAGTTTCCAAGCTTCGGCAGAAGGAGTGGCAGATCCCATAACGAGGGCTGCACCTTCTGTGGAGCAGCGGCGAAGCGCAATCTGCCTTGCGTTATATCGAGGTGACTGTCCTGACTTATAAGAAGAATCATGTTCTTCGTCAATAATAATTAATCCAAGATTAGGAACAGGAGCAAAAACTGCGCTTCTTGGACCAACAACAATCGGAGCTTCGCCTTTTCTTATTCTCATCCATTCGCTTAAGCGGGTAGAAGGACTCATCCCCGAATGCAAAGTCGCCGCCAAAGAACCAAAACGTCCGCCTATCATTTTTGCAGTCTGATGAGTAAGAGAAATTTCCGGTACAAGATAAATGACAGATTTTCCTTTGTTTAACATGTATTGCGCGGCTCTTAAAAAAACCTCTGTTTTACCGGAACCTGTAATACCGTAAAGATAAAACATTTTAGAGCTGCCGCTCGTGATTTCTTTTAGGGCTTCTGCCTGTTCGTCAGAAATAGAAAGCGTATTTAAGTTTTCTTCATCGTTATCAGCAATAGAAGGAACTATCATTCTTCTGCCGGAAGGGATCATAGAACTTAATGCCTGTCCTGTACTGCACAAATAATAATCCGCCATCCATTTAGCGATATCTATATCGTTATTGTCAAATAACGGCTGAGAATCAACAACGCGGCGTATTTTTTTTATTGACTCAATTTTGATCGCTTCCGGCGGAGAGTCTTTTTCTGCGATAATATAACCAAGACAGTCACGAGAGCCGATACCAAACGGAACCATCGCGCGCTTGCCGACAGCAGCTTCGTTTTTATCATCGACACGGTAAGAATAAGACTGATCTGACGGAATATCAAATATTAAATCGTAAAAAGCCGCCAATTATTTTTCTCCGTTAAATTTTTGATTTTAGTAATTTTAAATCTTCCCAAACAGGGCGTTTTAATTCTTCGTTATGCAAAAGCGCCGAAGGATGATATGTGCACAAGACAGGAAAAGACTTATCAGAAACTTTTAATTCACCAATTTTTCCGCGGAGTTTTCCTATGGGCTCTGTTGTATTTAAAAGCGATTGCGCTGCGACTTTTCCTGCAATTAAAATAAATGATGGTTTTAATAATAGTATTTGCCTTTCTAAAAAAGATCTGCATGCTGATGTTTCCTCGGCTGCAGGATCACGGTTAAAAGGAGGTCTGCATTTTACTGTATTTGCAATGAATGCGTTTGTTTCGCGCGAAAGCCCGATAGAAGCGAGCATTTTATCTAAAAGCTGTCCCGCATTGCCGACAAACGGCCGCCCCTGAAGGTCTTCTTTTTCTCCGGGTCCTTCGCCAATTACCATAACAAGCGGCGATTTAACGCCTTCTCCGGGAACAGTATTTTTTCTATTAGTGTGAAGGGGGCAGGCTTTGCATAAGCGGATTTCCTCTGTGATTGTATCTATGCTGTCACCTTCGACCTTATGTATTCCTTCAATCTGTTTGCTTTCATTGATTATATTGCTGCCTTCATCAGAATCAATAAAATTATATTCTTTTTGTTCGCTTCTATAGCCAGAACCCAGGAAATCCCCGGCTAAAACGAGAAAATGAGCAATTTTATGCTTTTCTTCAGTTGTCATCAGGTTATTATAACATAAAAAAAAACGATAACATACACAAAATATAGCGGATACCTCTTGACAAATACGCTATATATAGTGTACCATATATAGTAGTATGGTAGAGGGTTACGCTATATGAGATGTCCCCATTGCGGCACCATAGAGGACAAAGTTATTGAATCCCGGTCTTTGGCTAACGGCGATGCTGTGAGGCGCAGAAGGGAATGTATCAGCTGCAGTTACCGCTTTACAAGTTACGAAAAAATCGACGAAACGCAGTTTATGGTGGTTAAAAAAGACTCAAGACGAGAGCCTTTTGATCGCAATAAACTCGAACGCGGTGTAGTCCGCGCGCTGGAAAAAAGACCTTTTTCCCAGATGCAGATCGAAAATCTCGTAAACGAGATAGAAGATGAAACAGCGATTTTGAGCAAGGGAAGCCGGGAAATTTCCAGTTCGATTATTGGAGATTTAACGCTGGAGAAACTGGGAAAGCTGGATAAAGTCGCTTATATCCGTTTTGCTTCGGTTTATAAGCACTTTAACAATGTTGATGAGTTTATTGAAGAAATAAAGAAACTGGGAGTGGAAAATATATAGCTTGAGGCGGGTACTTGTACAAAGGTATTAGTGCCCAGCCGGCAGTCAGGGGGGAGCTCTAAGGAGTTGATTGCCGGTATTTTTTTAAGATCGTATGGAGGTTAACAGCTTCCCTGCGGTCTTTTTTTTTGATATAATCAATGACCCGGGGGAAGAAATGAAAATAGGGCTGGATACCTTTGCCTGTGACGGCGGTAAATCCGGAGTGGGCATGTATTTAACTCAGGTCCTAAAGCGCTTTATGCCTTCCGAAGCTCTTTTTGAACTTTTTGGATGGGAATATGACAGGTATACATACAGCGATGTAGCGCCGAACTTTGATTTTATTCCTCAATGTTCTATTCACGGCAGAACAGCAAACTCACTCTGGCATGTTTTTAGGTATCCGCAATTCGCCATCCATCGTCAGTACAAGGCATGTTTTTTTCCTGCCGCGCACAGATATCTTCCGTATAAATCACCTTGCCCTACAATCGGCGTAGTTCACGATATGGCAGCTTATTTTGGAAACCGAAAGACAAGGGTTCATCTTGGAGCTCTTTTAAGAATGATTCTGCCTAACTCGCTGCGCAGAATGGACAGAATTATTGCAGTCAGTGAATGGGTAAAACAGGAACTGATAGACAGAGCTCATGTAAAAGAGAACAGGATCGAAGTTGTTCCCAACGGAATCGATCATGAATCTTTTTATCCAAGACAGCGGAACGAAGAAAGCGTACTTTTAATTCAGCCGTTTAGCTTTCGCCGTCCTTATGTTTTATGCGTTTCCCGCATAGATCATCCTGTAAAAAATCACGCAAAATTAATCGAAGCTTTTAATATTTTTAAAAGTAAAACAAAATATCCTCACAGGCTTGTTTTGGCAGGCGGAGACAGCAAGAACGCGTCGATTGTAAAGGAATCTGCTTCTACTTCGCCATGGCGCAGTGATATTTTCTTTACGGGACATTTTCCGACAACGAGCCTGCCGGAACTTTATGCGGGCGCAGATTTTGTTGTTATTCCTTCGATGTACGAAGGATTTGGAATGGGCGCTGTCGAAGCGATGGCTTCCGGCGTACCTGTTATTTGCGCCCGCGCAGCTTCGCTTCCCGAAACTGCAGAACATGCGGCGCTTTATTTTGATCCTTTAAACGCAGAAGACTTGGCAGACCGAATGATTACTTTAAGCACAGACAGAGAGATATATAATGAATGCCGCCGCCTTGGGCTTGAAAGAGCTCAAGTGTTTTCGTGGGATAAATGCGTAGAGCGAACATTGCAGATTATCTATGAAACGGCAGGGAAGTAATACATTTTGTTACGCAGCTTTTGACGCAGTTTAAACAGCCGTTGCATTTTTCGTAATCAATTATTGCTAGATTATTTTCCATACTGATTGCAGATACAGGACATTCGCGTACGCATTTTCCGCAGGCAATACAGCCGGATGAACATTTTTTTCTTGTAACAGCGCCTTTTTCCGTATTACTGCATGCGATTATTACAGGGATACTTGATTTTTCTATGGCAATTAATTTTTTTGGACATGCTTTAACGCAGAGAGAGCAGCCCGTACAGAGACCATGGTTAATATGCGCAAGTCCTTCTTTTAAATATACAGCGG
This sequence comes from Treponema sp., assembly GCA_009784935.1. GTDB lineage: Bacteria > Spirochaetota > Spirochaetia > Treponematales > Breznakiellaceae > WQXQ01. The sequence goes on along the minus strand of WQXI01000001.1, from coordinate 46,780 downwards.
AAGCAGGGCAGACTTTTTGGCAGTCACCGTAACCGAGACATCCATAAACGCAGGAATTGTCTCCTCCAAAATGCATGTGAGCTCCGCCGCATGATTGTATCCCTAAATAAATTTTGTCCTGCTGACGAGTATTAAAATCACCTGCGCATTTAATTACCGCGGTTTTTTGTTCGATTGCTCCTGCTTCTACGCCGAGTAATTCGCTTATTTTATTAAGAACTTCTACGCCGCCGGGTGTGCAAAGAGCAGCACTTACATTATCGTTAACTAACGCTTCAGCATAACTTGAACATCCCGGATATCCGCATGCTCCACAGTTAACACCAGGCATTATTTCTGTAAGTTTAGTGATCCGTTCATCAGTTTTTACAAACATTAGTTGTGACGCCACATTAAGAATAATCGCGCAAATAATGCCAATAATTGTCACAGAAACAACAGCAGTAATTATTATGCTCATGTATAAAAACCCCTTGTATATATTCTGTTAACGAAACAGATTTTCTGCTACGCCCGCAAAACCATAAAAAGAAAATGAAAGTATAGCCGCGGATATAAGTATCAGCGGTAAACCTTTAAAAGCCTGCGGCGGATCTGCGTTTTCTGTATGCTGGCGAATACTGGAAAATATTACCATAGCAAGAAAAAATCCAAAACCTGAACCGAATGCGTTTACAATAGATGCAATATAGCTGTAACCTTCTTCGATATTTACCATTGTTACCGCAAAAATAGCGCAATTTGTTGTCATGAGCGGTAAATAAACACCAAGCGTTTTATATAAAGACGGAAAGAACTTTTTTAATACGATCTCAACAAATTGAACAAGTGTCGCGATAACCAGAATAAAAACAATTATTTGTAAAAAACCAAGTCCATTTTGTGCCAGGAAGTAATTATATATCGGCCATGTTACAGCAGTTGCAAGGATCATAACAAAAATTACCGCAGCGCTCATACCTATTGCGCTTTTTTGCTCCTTAGAAACACCCAGAAAAGGGCATACGCCAAGAAATCTTTGTAATACATAATTATTAACCAATACTGTACTGATTATTATAGTAATTAGAATTCTATAATCCATTATTTACATTCCTCCTTTATGGAAGAAGCTTTTCCGCAAGACCCTTTAGAAGAACAATGTTCACATCCAAAGTTTTTTCTTTTTATAGCTTTTTCATTAGAAATCTTGTTAATAATCGCGATTAAAAGCCCAAATACTATAAAACCGCCGGGCGCCAATACAAAGATTTCAATTTTATTTTCTTTTAAAAACGGTAATGCCATTCTAAACCATGTTCCGTTACCGAATATTTCACGTAATGAAGCAATAAGAAATAGAGCAAGCGTAAATCCAATACCTACGCTGACTGCATCAATTACAGAATCCAGTATATTATTTTTACTCGCGAATATTTCTGCGCGGGCAAATACAATGCAATTAACCGCAATAAGAGGAAGGAATATTCCCAGCGCTGTATAAAGATCATATACATATGCCTGTACCAATAATCTGACAATAGTTGTGAACCCTGCAATAAGAACGATAAAACATGGTATTCGTACTTTAAATGGAATACTTTTACGTAATAGCGAAATAGCCGTATTTGAACCAACAAGAACAAAAGTAGTCGCGAGCCCCATTCCTATCGCGTCAAAAGTATCGGTAGAAACCGCAAGAGCAGGGCATAAACCAAGTAAAAGGACAAAAACAGGATTTTCCTTTAATATTCCGTTATGAATAATAGAAATTCTTTTATTCATTATTACTCCCTTTTATTAGTTCAAAAGCTGTAAGAGCATAAAGAATTGCTTTTTGCAAAGCATTGGAAGAAACTGTAGCGCCTGAAACCGCATCAATTTTTTCTATATCAGTTTTATTACCATTCCAAAAACGGTTTAAATGAATTTCAGAAAAAGCTCTGTTAAAGTAAGAAGGTGTTTCTGTATGAGATAAGACCAAATCATTTATGTTGGATTTTATTAATCTTCCATCAATATCTACACCGCAAAGCAATCGCATATTTTCTCTGCCAAATCCTTTTACAGATACTGTAAATATAAAACCTGCTTCATTTGCTGTTTTGTAAACTTCAATGATTGATTCGGGTAAACCAATATTTTTTATATCCATTAAAACAAATCCGTCTGCTTCAGGAATAATTTTGGATCTTGCGATATACGCGCGTTCTGCGGAATCACTTTTTATTTTTGGATACGTAAAATGATTTACAACAGCCAACGCGCCGGTAACAAATAGACAAATTAAACCAAGTACGAGTATAGGTATAATAAAATCTTTTTTTGCGCTCATTTTATTTTTTTCCTCCAAGCGCCTTTTTAAGAGTCAATTTATTAATATATGGAACGTGCATGTTCATAAACAATATACCAAAAGAAACTCCCTCGGGGAAACTGCCGTAAAGACGGATAATAACAGTAACTAAACCGCAGCCTATTCCGAAAATAATCCGCCCTTTGTTTGTAATCGGGGATGTCACATAATCTGTCGCGCAGAAGACAGCGCCCAAAAAGAGCCCGCCGGATAAAATGTGAAGAATACCAAAATCAATTCCGCCCGATATTGCTGTTAATGCAAAAACAGTTCCAATAAAAGTTACAGGTATAATTGGCGTTATAACCTTTCTTGCCAATAAATAAATAAAACCGATTAAAAGAGCGAATATGCTAGTCTCTTTGATACAGCCGCCATGAAAACCCAAAAATAGTTCTAATTTGTTTGGCAGTTGGTCAATTTCGCCGCGGAATAAATGCGCAAGGGGAGTAGCGGCAGTAATAATATCTGTACAACATATGCAATCGGCTTCGCCGACAGCAATCCATGTTGTCATTGTCAAAGGGAAAGCAAGAAACATTATAATACGCGCTGTAACAGCGGGATTAGCGATATTTTTTCCTATTCCGCCAAAGAGCTGTTTAACAAGGATAATCGCTATAAAGCTCCCAAAAACAGCCTGCCATATTGGAATAGTTACAGGCAGATTAAAAGCAAGAATAATTCCAGTTAAAACCGCGGATAAGTCTTTTACAGTATTTTTTCTTTTTAATAAAATTTCGTATAAAAATTCAAATAAAACGCAGGAAGCAGCGCAAACGCCCGTTAGAAGAACGGCGCGCATGCCAAAAATATAAAAAGCCGCTAAAAATGCAGGAATAAGCGCTATTATTACGTCTAGCATAATTCTATTTGTAGAAGAGCCGCTGTGTATATGAGGAGCGGGAGATACAATCATATTGGAATTCATTGTTTAGACTCCTTAAGCATTCTTTTTGCAAGAAGGAAAACCTGAACAAGATGTCTGTTTGCAGGGCATGTGAACGCGCAGCAGGCGCATTCGGCGCACATTTCTACTTTTAGTTTTTTTAAAAGTTCTGTCTTTTTTAATTCGTATGCTTCTTCCATTAACGAAGGCATTAGATTCATCGGGCATTTAGAAACACATCTGCCGCATTTTATACATGCAGACGGCTCATTTGGCTGAGCGTTTTTTTCAGAAAAAGCGAGAATAGCATTTGTAATTTTTACAATAGGCGTATCAATATCCGGAATAGCAACTCCCATCATCGGACCGCCAAGAGTTATTTTTTTAATGTTTTGATTTAATTCTCCATTGTTAAATAGACCGCAATAATTAAATATATCACGCACAGATGTGCCAATGGGAGCAATAATATTTTTTGGATTTTTCACAGCAGAGCCGTCTACTGTTATACATTTAGAAACAAGCGGAATACCCGTCTTAATATATTTTGCAAAGACAGAGACGGTCGTACAGTTTACAACAATGCATCCAATATCAGGAAGCCTTCCGCCTTCCGGCACGATTCTTCCGGTGACATTATAGACAAGCACTTTGCGTTCTCCCTGAGGGTAGAGCGAAGGAAGCACCCGCACAGAAATTCCTTCTTTATCTTTGCATAAATCTTTAAATTTTTTGATAGGAAGAGGTTTATTATTCTCGATACAGATAACAATATTTTTTGGTTTAAGAAATTCTTTCATCAAAAGAATACCATTCCAAACATGATCTGTATCATCGATCATTGTTCTTGTATCAGAAGTAATATAAGGCTCGCATTCCGCTCCGTTTACAAGTATATAATCCAGTTTTACAGACTCTTTTAGCGTAAACTTAGGAGCAGTAGGGTATCCGGCGCCGCCAAGACCTACAACGCCCGAGTTTCTGACAGCTTCTAAAAATTCAGAAAGATTTGAAACACTTGGCGGCTTGATTCCTTCCCAAACTTCATTCTTTCCGTCAGAAGTAATTACAATGGATTCTCCAACACTTTTAACAGTACCCGATACGCTCGCGTGAACAGGCGAAGAAACGAAACCGTTAGCTTCCGCGATAAGCTGTCCCACTTTTATATAATCGCCTGCAGAGACAATAGGAGACGCAGGCGCGCCGGAGTGCATAGACATGGGAAGTATTACCTCTGCAGGAACCGGAATTTGCTCCGGAATAGAATTGGCAGTATTTTTATGGTGCGGCGCTTTTACTCCGCCCAGCTTACTCATGAATTTATTTCTCCAAATATACTTTTATTGTAGCCTATATAAAAGAGTTTGTAAATTATCTATAAACAAACACAGGAATAAAAGCAAAATCTATTTTAGAGGGAGATACTCAATAATGATTATCTCCACACAGCGATTAAGGCTTCCCCTGCTGCCGTCTCCGTAAATCCTGTCATTGTAACCTGCATTGATCATGGAAGAGCGCGGTATACCTTTGGAAATAAATTCTTCCAGTACAGATTGTGATCTTGCTGTGCTGATAGCTTCAAGTTCCGCTCTTTCTTCATCAGTGTTATCAATTGGGTTTGCGTGACCGGATAGCTGAAGAACAAAATCGGGGTGCTGGAGCATGATGTTTCTTACGTTCTGGACAACAGAAGTGTTGTTATTTATCTGTGTCGATGTTAGAGATGTTGATGCGCCAGGACCGGGCCGTGAGTTATTGAATTCGGTCTGGTTCCCCGCAAAGTCAACATAGTAAATCCCATAGATCCTTACACGCTGTACGATTTCGATTGGAGGTATATCATTCTGGATCCAACGAGCGTAAAGTCTAAGCTCCGGTGTAGTAACAAACCCGGTGGTAAAATTCCATGGTAAACCTTCGAAACGCTGATTCGCATACCAGCCTGCAAAATAATGATTGGGTCTGGTCATTGCCTGCGGCTGTGTGACTCTTGTTCCTCGAGCTATTACCTGGTCATCTGGTTCTTCTCTTCCTTCATTTGCGCTGAACATAATACGGCTGGTTATTGTTTCCCACCTCGCATAAAGGGTAAAACTTTCGGTTATCGGTAAACCGAAATGCCAGCGGTTGGCATCATCCCATGGCGTTCCATCAGAAGTATACCAGCCGCCGAAACCATATCCGGAACGGATCGGGGTTGGAGGTTCGACAGCCGTTGTGCCATTGGCTAAACGCTGTGATTCCGGAGTTGATACTGCCCCGTTGGAGTTAAAGGTTACGGTATGAATGGGCGGAGTATAAATCCATTTGGCGTACAAGATCATGTCCGTTCTTACCGGCGCAGAAAAATCCCATTCATTGCCGGCAAAAACCCCGTTTGTAAACCAACCGCCAAAACTGTAACCGGTTTTTTCCATGGGGAGCGGTCTTAATACTTTTGAAAGAAAGTTAACATACTGGATATTTGGAATTGGATCGCCGCCATCCGGCTGGAATGAAACTACATACCTGACAGGTTCCCACCTTGCGTATAAAGTTAAATCTGAAGTTACCGGCATAGAATTAAAAACCCAGCGCTTGCCTTCATCCCATATACCATCGGGTGTTGCCGGCTGCTCGGTGTACCAGCCGCCGAAATTCATGCCAACCTGTGTCATAGGCCTTGGTGTTGCCGCAAAAGAACCCTCGGCGATTATCTGGTCTTTCAAAGGAAAAGGCGGCGAAGTATTGGAATTGAATTTGACAAAATAATAATCAGTTTCAACCCACCTTGCGTACAAGGTTAGTACATCATTGCTGTCGGTGTTGTTTTCGTCAACAGTATCCGAAGCAAAATGCCAGCGCGCAGCTTCATTCCATATTCCAGTTATCGGCGGCTTTTCTGTATACCAGCCGCTGAAACCATAACTTTCTTTTAACATAGGTAATGGTTCCTGCACTTTTCCTCCATCAGCTATCAATTGATCGGCAGGTTGGATATCTCCGCCATCCGTTTCGAACTTAACAGTAAATCCGGTTCCTTCCCATTTGGCGTATAGGAACATACTTGTGTTTACCTGCGTTGTATAATTCCACGCTGAACCTGAAAAGTTTGGGTTATCAAACCATCCTGCAAAAGAGTATCCTGAGCGGGATATTTGACGGGGTTCTCGCGCCTGTGTTCCCGCAAGAACAGCCTGTGCTTGCGGTATTGGGGTTCCGCCATTTGTTATAAATGTTACAGAAACCGGAATGGGAACCCACAAGGCGTACAGGTTCAGAGTGGTGCCCACAACCGTTGTACTATTAACAACTGTATCAAAATCCCAGAGCGTATTGGTGTTACTTTCATCTGTAAGCCAACCGCCGAAAGCGTAACCAGCGAAAGTGCCGGTAGGGGTAATGGGCTGAGGCGATAGAATTTTTTCTCCGTGTATTATTAATTGATTGGGTATAAACGGAGTACCTCCGTTTTCATTGAATATTACAGTAACGTTACCGGGAGCCCACCGTGCATACAAGTTTAGAACTCCTGCTGTTGTGTTTTGATCGGTCACCGGAGTTTCAAAGTTCCAGCGATTACTTTCAAGCCAGGGCTCTCCGTTTACAGTATACCATCCGCCAAAAGCTAAACTAGAATTTTGCATGGGGGGAGGTTCTTTGACTTTTGTTCCATGGATCAAAATCTGATCAGGCGGCTGCGGGGTTCCGCCTTCTGTAATAAAATTTATCTTATAAGGCGTAGGAATCCATTTGGCAAATAAGGTAAAATCTTTATTAACAATATCATTGTCAAAGTCCCATGTTTTTCCGGAACGGCTGGAATTGGGAAACCATCCGCCGAAAACATGACCAGCCTGAGCTATCGCAGGAACTCTCTCTACTTTTCCGTCACGGATTATCGATTGAGGACCTACCCAGTCCCTGCAGTCCGGGCCCGGGTTGAAACTTACAATAAAGAATTCCCTGCCGGTATTTTTTGTACCTAGGTTATTATCTATGTCCCACCATCTTTCTATGATGTTATTATTGCAGACCGAAAAGAGAAAAATTATAAAAACCACATTTACAATTTTTTTAATTCTTTTTATCATTTTTTGTTTTCCTCTTTATTCGTCAGTCTATGTCAACCTGGGTAATTATCATTTCTACCCGGCGGTTTCTGTTTCTAATGTCCCATTCATTTGTCGCGGTTCTTGAGCCGCCAAAAGAGATTATTACGATTTGATTTTCATCGACGCCTCTGGCTCTGAGCTCTTCGGCGACTACATTCGCACGCATAACACTCAATACCATTAGTTCTTCAATTTCGCTTTGATTAATTGTATATGGATTGGCGTGGCCTTCTATCCTGACACGATAATTGGGATTGGCATTTAAAGTTTGGGCAGTATAATTCAAAACCATTTCGTTTAGCTGCTGGGCGTCATTGTCAATTCCAATATTGTACATTCCGATATCTGGACCAAACAGGACAAACTCAACCGAGGAAATCAAAACCCGTCTTATAATTTCTTCGGGAGGAATGGTTCTTATGACTTCTGTATATTCTGTATTATAATTACTTATAACTTTTTGCGGTAAGGGGAATTTATAACCGGCTGTCAGTGAAACCCCAATAATAAACGGATACCCGCCGCGTATTTGCGGTTCGACATTCCATCTTTCTGTTAATGGAATTGTTACCCCTGTTGCTGCTTCAAAAAGCAGAGAACCGCGTGTCATTGTTACATCATTAAACGGATTAGATGAAGTTCCTCTGTATGCGGAAATCAATCCCATTCCTCCCTGAATAAAAAAAATCCATGGGTTTAATTCTTTACCAAACCTAAGTAAATTCCATCTGATATAGACCTGGCCTTCAAAAGCCAATATGTGACGATTATCCTCTTCTATGCTGAAGTTGACGCCAAGTTTGCTTCCTATCATTAATTTGGGTGAGAGCCATAGTTTAGGATCAATTATTGACTGGAAGGAGGCTCCGGAAACCAGAAAATCACTCATTCCAAGCCCGATATTAAGTGACCAGAAATCTCCTGCCGGAAAGTCGAATAGTGTTTGAGCGAATATAGAGTTTGCAATAAACAAAAACATTAACAGTATGAAAAATATTTTTTTCAGCATTTTTTCCTCATTTTAATAATATGTCAGGAAAAAAAACCAAATCAATAGTTATTTATTTTTTAATTAATGAATATGTTATAAATCGAAAAAAACACCAAAAAAAGGGGAGCAGTGTAAATGCTGTATTACTTTTTGATGAGTAATGGATTTGCCTTCCACTCAGCAACATCCTGTTACTTCGTTCCAGGCCGGGGTTTAGCCCTGCCGGCGCCCTCCTTGGCGCCTATCCTTACGGCGGGCTAAACCCTTCAAATCCTCCACTCCCCACAATAGTTCATCATTTTAAAATTATTCGAAAATTAAAAAAAAGACGACACAGTTTTAACTGCATCGTCTTTTGTGGGGAGTGGAGGATTTGAACCTTCGAAGGCTGAGCCAACAGATTTACAGTCTGCCCCATTTGACCACTCTGGAAACTCCCCAAGGTATCAGACTTTTATCTGATACTTTGTATGGTACAGAAAAATAAAAGTTTTGGCAAGGGGTTTAAAAACGTTTTACCGCGCTGTTCCGTATTCGCCGTCGTTTCTGAGCAGTTGATTTAACTCAGCGTTTTTCTGCGCAGCCAGAGATTGAAGCCTCGGGGATGTTCCCCTAGTATTAATCGATTCTGAGATAACTTCCCCTATCAGATTGCGTGCCTGAACAATCGATGTCATTAAAGGCATAGGATAAGGATTGCCAAACTGTGAAGCATGGATCATCGTATCAACGATACCCGGGTTTATATGCGTTGTTACAGAAGGGTCGTTCCAAACAGAGAGACGCGCCATTGGGATGTTGGCGAGCATTGCTTTTTGAGCGATTTCTTTTGATGCTGCCCATTCAAGAAATCTCATAGAAGAATCAAAATCTTTTGTAGAAGAAGAAATGCTCATCCCCCAGCTTGTTACAATGTAGGGCTGTTGTGACACAGGACCGCGCGGAAGGCGGGCGACGCCGACATTTTCGGCAGGTACATTTGAGACTTGCGGATCAATTAACTGTCCGTAAAACACAGAAGCGTCTGTCCACATAGCAAGACGTCCCGCCTGAAAAATAGGCATTATATGATCCCAAGACATTCCTGCGATACCCTGCGGACCGTACATACCAAGGATTCTGCCGTAATAACGAAAAGCGTCTACAGCTTCCGGAGTGTCAAAAACAGCCGCGCCGTTATTTATGTATCTTCCCCCATAACTAAAAATAAAACTTGATATTTGAGATACAGCGGGGAAGGGCGCTCCGCGTGAAGCAAAACCCGCAACGCCGTCTCTGTTTAAAACTCTTGCAGCGTTTTCGAGCTCATTAAAATTTACAGGAACTCTCAAACCCGCCGCTTCAAGTAAATCCTTTCTGTAATAAAGCACCTGCCATTCAACTACAAGAGGAATAAAATAAGGCTTTCCGTCTTTAACGCCTATTTCCAGAGTGTTAGAAGGATAGTCGCTTAAATCATAGCCGTCTAACGGCATCATCCAGTTGTTTTTTAAAAAGAGAAGGGTTTCTGTCATAGGGCGTGTCATAAAAACATCGATCAAAGGAATGCCTTCGCTGAACTCTGAGTTCAATCTATTTGTAAGTTCATTTTCGTTATAGTGTTCCAATAAAACCTTAATGCCTGTTTCCTTTTCAAAATCAGGTATTAATGAATAAAGTAAATTACCGTAGGGGTGATCTGCCAATAAAACTCTTATTTCTTTATGCTCAGTATCTGTATTGTTTTCGCTTGTGTTGTTTTTTTGACAGGAAGCGGAAAACATAAAAATTAAAGCGATACCAAGGAATAAAATAGAGAGTTTTCTTGTAATTTTATTTATTAACATAATATCATTTTATCATAATTTATATAAAATGTGTAAAAAATATAATTATTTTTTTCTAAAAGTTGAAATCTTGGAATCTTTATTAGAACCCGTATTCGCCGTCGGCTCTTAAAAGGTCATTTACTTCCGCTGCCTTACGCCTTGCCAGAGCCGAAAGACGAGGAGAAGTTCCTCTTGTATTAATCGATTCAGATATAACTTCGCCTATTAGTTCGCGGGCATTGACAACAGATGTAATAAAAGGCCTGTCATAGGGATAGCCGTTACGTGACGCATGAATCATTGTTTCTACAAGACCCGGATTTACCTGCGCGGTTATTGCAGGGTCATTCCAGACAGAAGAACGCGCCATGGTAATGTTGGCTAACATTCCTCTTCTTGCCATTTCTAGCGATGCTGCCCATTCTAAAAACTTTTTGGATGACTCTAGATCATTAGTCATCGAAGAAATGCTCATTCCCCAAGCTGTAATAATATAAGGTTCATCTGCCGCAGGACCGCGGGGAAGGCGCGCGATGCCGATATTTTCGGCAGGGACATTTGAAACCTGCGGATCGATTAACTGTCCGTAAAAAACCGAAGCGTCTGTCCACATAGCAAGCCGACCAGCTTGAAAAAGCGGCATTAGCTGATTCCACGACATTGTGCTGACACTCTGAGGACCTGAGACACCAAGAAGACGTCCGTATAAACGGAATGCTTCCAGCGCCTGAGGGGAGTCAAAGACAGCAACGCCGTTTTCTATAAAACGCGCGCCGTAGTTATAAAGAAAGCTGGAAATCTGAGTTACCGCCGGCGAACCTGCACCGCGTGATCCAAAGCCTGTGACTCCGCCGCTGTTTAAGATTCTTGCCGCGTTTTCTAGTTCTGCAAAGTTTGTCGGAACGCTTAAACCTGCTGCCCGAAACAGATCTCTTCTGTAGTAGAGAACCTGCCATTCAACAATAAGAGGAACAACATAATTATTTCCGTTTCTACGCCCGATTTCGATAGTATTAGAAGGATAGTCGTAAAAACTTATACCATTCAAAGGAGCTAACCAATCGTTTTTGAGAAAAAGCAAAGTTTCCTGAAGCGGACGGGTCATAAAGACATCTGCGCTGGAAATACCGGCTGCAAAGTCTTCTGTAAGTTTTCGGTTTAGATCATTTTCATTAAGCTGCTGAACAATAACGGTTATACCGGTTTCTTTTTCGAATTCTGGAATAAAGGGAATAATTAAGTCACCGTAGGGATGAGCTGCAAGTAAGACTCTGACTTCTTTTGGCTCAGCGGATTTGATTCCATTTGCTGAACTTCTTCCCGGACAAGATGTAATAAAAATACCAAAAGCCGCTAAAACAACTAACGGAAAAAGAATATTTCTCATTGCTGTCTCCTTGGACTATCTTTAGATTCAGGTTGATTTTTTTTGTATAAAATATTATATTATACTAGTATAAATTTAATCAAATGACAATACATAAGTTTTAATTCGTATTAAAAAGAAGTTTGGAGTAACAGGCGATGGGATCAATAAGGCCTTTTTCCGGTATAAAAGCTAAAACAACTCTTTATATGATAATTCCAGTAATTATTACATTTATCATAATATCGTCTGTTTTGTTCATATCATTGTTCAATTCTCAGCAAAAAAATGCAATTTCTGAATTTCAAAATATTACCAGCAGGTTCTCCGCTGACTTTGAAAGAAAAATAAATAATGCATTGGATTATTTGTCATCGGTTACCAGTGTTTTAGAATTTCAAGTTTATGAAGGATCGGCAGACAGAGAAGCGCTTCAGCGGATAATTTATTATATTTTTGACGGACATACTGTCGATAGTTCCAGTATTTATTTTGAGCCTGACATGTATGACAATAAGGACAGTGAATATATAAACACAGTTTACGGGACAGCTCTGTCAGGAAGGATTAGCTATTATTTTTACAGGTTTAATGAGAGAACAGGCTACAGACAAGCAGCGATGGATGACGAAATAGAATTTACCCTGCCGCTTTATACCGATACAAAAGTTTTAAATGCTCCTACTTATACTGAACCGGGTATTTATAATATTGACGGTATAGACATGTTAAAGTTTGTTATAGCATACCCAATATTCGGAAGAAACGGAGAATTTATCGGAGTAATAACGGCAGATATTTTTCTTGGAGACATGCATGAAGAACTTAGGGCAGAAGAAGTATATGATACGGGATATATCATTATCGGCAATGATAAGAATCAGATTATTTATAGTCCGCGGTTTGAAGATATAGGAAAAACAAGAACAGAAGCGGGGATTTTATATCCTATTCCTCCTATTGAAATAACATCAGAAGTTTTTAATTCGACATCGATTTTAAATAATAAAAAGACTTTAGTTTCCAGACAGACTGTTTATTTTCCGCAGTTTGACAGCCGTTTTTATATTTCTGTCGCTGCGCCTGTCGGAGAAATAAATGCCCAAGGAAGACGTTTGTTATTTACTGTAATTATGTTCAGTGCAGGTTTGCTTATTATAATTGCTCTGTTTTTATATTACTTAATAGGAAAAATAACAAAACCTGTAATTGAGTTTTCGCAGAGCACGGCAAAAATCGCGCAGGGCGATTACAGTGTAAGAATAACAGGCGAGTATCAGGATGAATTTTCAGTCTTAAAAAATTCGATGAATCTAATGACAGAGCGGATAGAAAACGCATTTAAGATACTGCAAAATATTTTAAACGGAATTGACGCATTTGTTTATGTTACAGATACTAAAACAGGCGAGATACTTTTTATTAATGAGCAAATGAAAAAAGAGTTTTCTGTTAAAGATGATGCAATCGGGCAGTACTGTTACAAGATTTTTAGGAAGGATCAAGATAGTATTTGCGAGTTTTGTCCCTGCTATAAACTTGATATTGATTCTAATACACCTATTGTATGGGAAGATTATAATTTACTTACTAACCGTTATTATCATAACACTGACTGTTATATCGAATGGATCGGCGGCACAAAGGCGCATTTACAGCACTCGGTTGATATTACAGAATTAAAAACAGTAACAGAAGAAAAATTAAAAGCAGAAGAAACTTCGCGTATGAAATCTTCGTTTCTGGCAAATATGAGCCACGAAATACGAACGCCTATGAACGCTATTTTAGGCGTTACCGAGCTTTTGATTCAAAACGAAAAACTCCCTGCAGAAGTAGAAGAAGGATTAGAAAAAATATACAGTTCGTGCGATTTGCTTTTGGGAATAATAAATGACATTTTGGATTTTTCAAAAATAGAAGCCGGTAAACTTGATATAGTTCCTGTTACATACAGGGTTGCAAGCCTGATAAATGATTCGGTTCATTTAAATATGATGCGTATTGATTCTAAGCCGATCGAATTTGAACTGGATGTTAACGAAAATATTCCTGAGACGCTTATAGGCGATGAGCTTCGTATAAAACAAATATTAAATAATATTTTATCAAATGCAATTAAATATACAGATCATGGAAAAGTTACATTATCGATTGGATTTGAACATTGCGATGAAACAGAAAAGAGCACAATGCTTGTTTTAAGCGTTCAGGATACAGGGCATGGAATGACAGATGAACAACTGGGAAAAATGTTCGAAGAATATTCGCGTTTTAACGCAGAATCAAATATATCTGTAGAAGGTACAGGTCTTGGGCTTGCGATTACACAGAGATTAATAAATCTAATGAACGGCAGTATGCATGTTCAAAGCGAAGTAAAAAAAGGCTCGTTGTTTGTAATTAAAATTCCGCAGAAAAAAATTGACGATCAGATAATGGGCAAAGAAATAGCGGAAAACTTAAAGCACTTCCGTATGAATTATATGACGCAAAGAAAGATAAGCCAGATTGTACGCGATCCAATGCCTTACGGAAGCGTTCTTGTAGTTGACGATGTAGAAACAAATATTTATGTCGCTGTGGGTCTTTTAAAACTTTATAGGTTAAAAATTGATACAGCTATGAACGGTTATGAAGCTATAGAAAAAGTAAAACAAGGCAATAAATACGATGTCATTTTTATGGATCATATGATGCCGGAAATAGACGGAATAGAAACGACCAAAATAATACGCGTTTGGGAATCCGAGCAGTGCAACAATAGGGATTTGCCTAAGCAAATCCCTATTGTTGCTTTGACAGCGAATGCGGTTTTTGGGCAGTCTGATATGTTTTTACAAAACGGATTTGATGATTTTATTTCTAAACCGATAGATATAAGGCAATTAAACGGTATTTTAAACAGGCTTATAAGAGACAAATATCCAAGCGAGGTTGTAGAAGCCGCAAAGCTTAAGTATAAAGGAAAAATCTCCGGAGAAACAAACAGCAAAAGCGATTCTCTTTTGATAGAATCATTTTTGAGAGACGGAAAAAAAGCGTTTGACTGGCTTAAGGAAAAAATTGATTTAAATGACGAAGATACTCTGTATAAGTTTACAGTATCAATACATGGTATAAAAAGTTCGCTCTGGAATATCGGAGAAATGCAGCTTGCAGAATCCGCTGTTAAACTTGAAAAATGGGCAAGAGAAAAAAATATAGAAAGTATAAAAGAAAACGAATCAGAGTTTAAAGAAAAACTCGGTATACTTTTGGATAACCTTGAATTAAAACAAAAAGAAAACAGTTCTATTTATATTACAGATGAAGAAAATATAACAGAACTAAAAGAAAATCTAAATGAACTTATTAAAATGACAGAAGACTACAACAGAAAGGGTTTATTAGAAAAAATATCATCAATTAAACAAGGTACAAAAGAAACAAAAGAAATTTTAGATAAAATTACAAGTTACATAACCCACAGTAATTTTGATGAAGCGTTATCAGTTTTAAATGATTATTTAAAGTTAATTTCTTTTGATTCCGTCGGCAGCCCATGAATTAATTACAGCAAGACGTTTAGAAATAGCAGAGTCTACATGTATCCTTTGAGCAAAAAAATCAGAAATATCCGCCGCGGCGATACTGTAAACAAGAACGCCTTCATTTATAGGTTCAAAATAAAGCTGGGCGATAAATTTGCCTTCTCTTATGACAGGCACAAACATATAACTCATGCTTCTAAAGTTTGACATTGTGTATCTAAGGCCGTTTTGAATAAGAGCCATTTCTCCGCGGTAAAAAGTGTTTCCAAAGTTAGCATCTTTTAGCCTTATAAAAACAGTTTCTGTTTGAGGAACCGCGCTTGCAGGTGCAGGATCAGCGATTGAGTTTGTGTTTCTTTCACTGTTAATTCTGGTTGCTTCTTCAAAAAGAGGAGTAGGCTGTCCCCTTGTTGCAGAATCATATAGCCTTCCTCTTAAATCACGGATGTTTCCAAGAGCGTTATAAATATTTAATAGACTGACAGAACCGGGTCTGCCCGGAATAATAAAAATAGATTCTACAAGATAGCCTGGGTTAGAGTTTAGTACAATATTTACTACAGAAGGATCGAGCCTTGAGTTTTGATTGTTTCCTAAAATAACAAATCCTGAGCTTCTTTGGCTGGACCTTACATAACCTGTTTCACTAAAAACAGCAGCTCTTGTTTCTGCGTCAATATTCGGAAAAATCTGCGCAAATGTGCGGTACTGATTTTGAGCTTGAGCAAAAGAGGCCGCTGTCATTACAAACAATATTGTATAAATAAATAATTTTTTCATTAATACGCACCTTTTCCTATAAGTACAACGCCGAATGTTTTAAATATTATCCAGAGATCGAGCCATACAGACGAGCTCTGAAGATAATAAATATCATAAGCAACTCTGTCATGGTAATTGGCGTCTGACCTTCCGGATACCTGCCATAGACCTGTTAATCCGGGTTTAATCGAAAACACGCGTTTATAATCTTCGCCGTATTTTTCAATTTCGGCGTCAACTATTGGACGCGGACCTACAAGTGACATATCACCTTTTAAAATATTTAAAAGCTGCGGAAACTCGTCGATGCTCGTGCGCCTTAAAATTCTTCCAAACCATGTAATTCTGGGATCTTTCGCAAGTTTATGGTTCTTTTCCCATTCTTCTTTTAATATGGGATCAGAATCCAAAAGTTTCTGAAGCCTTTCATCTGCGTCTATAGCCATAGAGCGGAACTTATACGCATAAAAATGTGCGCCGTTCATACCAAGTCTTTTTTGCCTGTAGAAGACAGGGCCGGGAGAAGTTATTTTGACCAAAAGCGCGGTTAACATCAAAAAAGGTAACAACAATAGACCGCCGATTGTTACAAGAGAAATATCCAAAAAACGCTTTATTACTAAATTTATGGTTAAATTAAACTTATTTGATGTATCAATTCCTAAAATACCGTTAAAATCACGCACAGACATCCAAATTGACGAAATATTATGAAAATTAGGAATAATTACATTATAACGAAATGCGCTGACAGACGTATTTTGCAGTGTTTTTAACTTTTGCGCATCCAGCTTTGTAAGCGCTACTATTGCCATTTTTATATTGTAACGTTTTACAATTTCCGGTCCTGCGTTTAAATCGTGAACAACCGGAATACCCCTGTATTCGTCTTCTCCCAGAGGATTATCATCCAAAAAAAGCACAGGAACATAACCTGTTCGTATACTGCCCAAAAGGCAATCGGCAACAAGCTTTCCTGTAATGCCGGAACCAAAAATTACAGTAGGAATGCCTCCCAATTTTGTTATGTATAAAAACCAGTGGGTTACACTTCTGACTACTAAAAGAATTAATGTAGAAAAAATAAAACTAATTAAAAATGCAGTATTAATGGAATCCCAAACTTCATATTCTACAATACGCGAAAAAATAATACCGCCGTATGCAATAAAAGAGCCAATAAAAAAACGCCTCATTTCTTCGGATGGAGCTAGAGAAACCCCGGGATAAAGTCTATGAATTAAGAAAATAAGAATAAAAGCCGGAAGATACGGCGAATAGGTTATAAAGGATTTGGCATTGATAATAGAGGGATCACCGATAAAAAAACCGTAGATTCTGACCCAGAAAAAACCCCAGGCAAATGACAGCAGAATCGCAATAAGGTCTGAGAGGATAAAGGCAGAAGCTGTAAGGGCAGAACTGGTACGGCGGTATCTCGTTCTATACCAGATATCAAAGTCATTAAGTGTCATTTAATCTAATATAGTATAAAAATAATAGGTTTTCAATGGAATTTGTTGACATTTGCTTAAAATGTAAATATAGTAGCTGTAATGGAGCATAATTTGATAAAAAAAATATTTTTAGCCTTAATATTAACGGCTGTTCTATATATTCCGGTATTTGCGCAAACTCATGAAGCAGTTCCCCTAGGTCATCCCGTTTATGTTGCGATTGAACAAGCTCAAATGAGAGGTCTTATTGGGTTTCTTCCCCATGTTAAGCCGTATTCACGCGAAAGGGTCATTTCGATATTAAGCGAAATTCTCGAAAATAACTCCAATGCCAGATTCGGCGCTCTTACAGAGACAGAACGCAGAGTTTTGGAGCAGTATAAGAGTGATTTGACTTTAAAGAGGGAAGGGTTAGATTTAACGAGGGGGGTTATTTCTTTTGATCATACTTGGAATGACATATATTTTTCCGGAGAGTTTGGTTTTGGATTGAATATGAACTTTGCGTTTTCTCACTTTTTTAATGCCGGCGGCTTCACAGATAGCGGTACTATTTTTAATCCTTATGATCTGAACAAACCACCATCTACAATTGATTACGAAGCAGTTCATCCTGCTTCGGGTGATTCGTTTTTTAGTTATGATTTTATACCGACAGTTTCGTTTAAAGGTGATATAGGAAACAATTTATCATATGGGCTTACGCTGAGTATTTGGGCAGGAAGAAACCCCCGGACAATTTTAGGCGAATACTTAAATATTCTTGATAAATCCGATCCTGTAGAGCGAAGAGAAATGCTTACATACAGCGAACCTTGGGCTTATTTTCCTTTTTCATATAAAAAGCGGTGGGACGGATATGTTTGGACAACATCGGATATTTCTACAGGCGGGATGAGATCGTGGCCGGAGGGCAATTTGTCTGTGGGCTACTCTATGATGCCGGAAATGGCAGGAACGCTTTTAAACGGGCATATTTTTTTCCGTTTCGCAAGGCTTGACCGTGAATGGGCAGGGATGTCAGCTTCTTCCAGTTTAATTTTAAATGAAGCCGCTCAGCCGTTTTTAGCGATGGAAGCTGTTATAAGGCCGTTTGAGTGGATGTCGATTTCGGCTCTGACAGGGGTGTTAGAATATCACAATGCGATAGGCGACAGCAAGGCGGAGATTCAGGAGTCGGCGAGAGTTTTTCAGAATGCGTTTTCTATTGTAATGCTGGAATTAAATATTTCTAATTTTCTGCACATAGATTTTGGCAGTACTGTTGTTTGGCCCAAAAGATTCGAACTTGGATACTTGTTTCCGTTTGCAGATAACTTTATTTATCAGACAAATATCGGTGATTTTGACAATATGGCATTGTTTTTTAATGCAAAGACTCAGTATCCCGGTATAGGTAAACTCTGGCTGTCTCTCTTTATTGACGAAATGAGTCCATCGCGCGATTTTTTCCAGATGGCAAAGATGATGTTTGCGTATCAGTTTGGCGGATCAATTCATATTCCATGGCTTCCGTTTTCTTCTATCACTGTAAGTTATACAAAGATTGAACCCTACAATTATTCTCATATAAGAGAAGATGTACCTTGGTATCCGTATAATCTGATGGAAACAAATTATGTCAGCTTTGGAAAATCTCTTGGCCACTATATTCCGCCTAACTCTGACGAACTATTAATCCGGTTCGAAGTAATGCCGCAGGCGCACAGTTTATTCAGTCTCCAGTATCAGCTAATCCGTCATGGCGCAAATTACGGGTCTAGTGCGGTGGCGGGATCTTCGCTGTGGTCAGAATTATTGTACCACAGGAATGACATAAGAAAACATTTTTTACGGGATGGCGCGTATCAGTGGATGCACATTGTTAGATTGAGGGGAGAGTACTCTTTAACGACATTTAATTTGCCGATAAAGGCGTTTGCAGAAGTTGGCGGGGTGTATTCTTATTTTACAAATATTGATGGACCTGCTAATGAAGGAAGTCATCCATACAAAGTGATAGATACTTCTGAGTATCCTCATTCGTTTAGAGTTGTCGCAACTTTAGGTATCAGGATATTTCCAAAGTTTTAGTAAGTAATTATTAGAAACGAACGCCGGCAGAAAGAGCGGCTTGAATCCCAAAAGTATTATTGCCGCTAATGTGATTATTGTTTAATGACAAAATACCCGTAAGATTTGTTTTTAATAAAAGCCATTGGTTAACTTTCCAGCCTCCGCCCAAAGAAAGAATAAATTTATTTTCTGCTGTTCCTGTCGGAGTTCTTTCGTTCATTGTGTGCTGTCCTTCTTCCCAATTCCATATAAGACCATGTTCTCCGCTGGATATCCATGAAAGATTAATATTAATATTAAAAGTATCTTTGTATTTTAATAATGTTCCTGCAGAAATAGAAAAAGTATCACGCGGATATCCGATATAATAATACCGTCCAAGCCTGTCCATTTGTATAAAGCTCGCGTACGGCGTAGACAAAATACTAAAGTAAGGGTCTGTATAAATTATTTCTAAAAATGATAAAGATGACCATGAACTAAAGTTATGCGCAAATTGAACCCCTGCAAGATAAGCTAAACTATTCGGGTTTAAATTATTTTCGCCTCCGAATGTCAGCTCATTTACCACCCATTGTACATAAACAGAAAGATTTTCTGTAATATTATAATTAATTTCTAAAGAAGCAAACGAACCTATCATATCTCCGTCATTAATATCCCATTTATCATAATCATCCCATGCAAAAAATGCATGAAAAATTGCCGCAGGGTTAAGATATCTAAGCTCAAAAGGATTGTTCCCTGCGAGCAAACCTTCCATTAGAGCTATGCTTACTTTATTAAACAATTTAAAATCCAGACGATGAAGATAAAAATATCTTTGCATTACAGTAGAAGAATCGACATTACTGCCATTGCCGCCAGGTCCTGTCCACCAATCGTCTGTAAATAAACTTTTTTGCAGTCTAAGAGGGAGCTGATTTACAATAAACGAATATTTTACGTTAGACGTAAATATCGAAAGGCGGGCAAAATCGAAGTACTGCGAATTATCGTTAAAAGTAAGGCTTCCTGATAAAGATGTTCCCCAATAAAGGCGATCGCGTCCTATCTGAAAATTCCAACAGTCTCCGCCGATTGCGGCAAAAGCGCGTAATGGAGGATCGTGATTTAATTTTTCGTATCCCAACGGAATATTAAAACCAAAGTTATCGATGGCATACTCACTAGAGTTCATCGCAATTATAGGTTCTATATAAAGAACTATTAAATCTTTAAAGTGGAGTCTGACAGGAATCGATATTAAAGGCGTAACATTAGGATAAAAAGGATGGAGAGATATTTCTGTGTTAGATCTAAAAGTACTTTCTAATGTAAAATCGATATCCATTAAAAGAGTAAATCTGTTATCCGAATATGATATCCGGGAAGAAGGAGATAGTCTTTTTAGGATTCTGGAATACGCTTCTTTACCGTTATCAGAAAGTTTTGATTCATCTATTTTGTCAATAAAATCCCTGATTTCATAAGGGGATAATGGCGGTGAAAAAGAAAGGAAAGGGATTCCGGATTCGAGAGAAACAAAACGAATATCTTCGAGTATTGGATCGCCTGTTAAGATCATGTCAAACGGAACGGCTCTTAAATTATTAAGAGTAAAAATAAAAATTAATAAAAGTAATATTTTTTTTATTTTAATAACGGAACCCCGCTGTAACAGAAACTTGAGCGCTTTGAGTATTATTGCCCTGTACATGATTATTGTTAAAAGAGAGAATACCGGTTATATTTGTTTTAAATAAAAGCCAAGGATAAGGTTTCCATGTGCCTCCAATAGAAAGAATAAATTTATTTTCTGCTATACCGGATGGAGTAGTTTCGTTAAATGCTTCTTCTCCTTTTTGCCAGTCCCATTTAACGCCGTCTTTATTATGACTGCCTCTTGATATCCAGGAAAGACTGCCTGTAAAATTTAATGTATCATTATTAAAGATGTGAGCGCCTAATGTCAGCCCTATTGTGTCGCGCGAAAATCCAAGCAAGTAATAATTATAATCGTTTTCGTGCAGGTCAAGCTGTATAAAACTCGCAAACGGAGAAGAGAGCATATAAAGATACGGGTCTGTATATAAAAATTCGAGATAAAAAACAGCTCCCCAATCTTTAAATGAATGAGAATATGTAATACCCGCAAGATAGCCAACGCCGTTTGGGCGCCAGTCACTTGGATCTTCTTCCATTTCTGAGGATGTAGCAAAATCATTTATTACAATCTGTCCGTAAAAAGCAAGATTTTTTATTATATTCCAATTTAGTTCTAACGAAATTATCGAACCGTTTATAAAACCGTCGCTGCCGTCATAAGGGCTTTTCCATTTATCATAATTTTCCCATGAAAAAAACGAGTGAAAAATCATAAGAGGATTTAAGTATCTTAGTTCTATAGAAGAGTTACCGACAATTACGCCTTCCATGAGTCCGATATTAACTCTGTCAAATAAAGTAAAATCAAAACGATGAAGATATAAATACCGCTGCTGACTGTTTCTTAAATTTTCGGGAAGATCCCAACCTGGAATATTAAAAAGACTATCATGCAATGTTAAAGGCATTTGATTAATTAAAAGTGAATATTTAAACGAAGAAGAAAAAAGCGAAAGACGCGCGTATTCCATATACGGCGAATTATCATTAAATGTAAGGCTTCCTAAATTTGCAGTTCCCCAATAGAGGCGATCACGCCCTAATTGAAAATTCCAAAAGGAGCCTCCTGCCGCGGCAAAAACACGCAGAGGCATGCTGGAATTATATTCATAATATCCTGTAGGAATATTTAAATCTGCGCTTCCATTGCCGTATGCGCCTGTTCTCATTGAAATACCCGGTTCTGCGTACAATTGAATAAAGTCAGAGAAGAAAAATCTGACAGGGAAAGCGGCAAAAGGTTCTATTTTTGAATTATACGGCTCCCATGAGACATCTTCGTTAAATCTTATTCTGCCGACAAGATTTAAATTAACATTTAAATGAGCGGAAAAAATCTCATCAGAATACGAAAGGAACGGCGCTGTTGGATTAAGTCTATTTAATATTCTGTTGTAAGCTTCCAGAGCAGGTGCGGATAAAAGAGACTCGTCTATCTTGTCAAGATATTTTTTTATTTCTGACTGCGAAAGAGGCGGACTAAAAGATAAAAATGGCCTTCCTGTTTCTATTGTTAAAAATCTTAAATCCTGCAGTACAGGATCTCCTGTAAGAATCATGTCGTAAAGCTGACCATAGATCAAAATGGAGACGAAAAATAAAATTATCAGAATAAATAATTTTTTCATTATGTTCTTTTTTTCTCGTTAAAAACTATATTCATTTTTTCTTTAAATGAATCGATAGAAAACTGCTGAACATGTTCATTAAATACATCACGGTTATGAAACTTTAAGTTTTTTTCAAAATAATCCATTGCAGAAATTAATGAATCAGCTGTCTGCTCATTAAAGAAAATACCTGTATCGCCGTCTTTTACTGTCTCAAGAGCTCCTCCGTCACGGTATGCAATAACAGGACAGCCTGCCGCATTTGCTTCAACAGGTATTATACCAAAATCTTCTATACCAGGGAAAATCAGCGCTTTTGCGCCTGCATAAAGCTCTTTTATTTCTTCATCGGAGATTCTTCCTTTAAAAGAAATAAGACCGTTTTTTGCGTATTTTTTTATAGTCTTTTTTTTCGCTCCGGCACCTGCTACAATAAGTTTCCTTCCTGATTTAACGCATGCGTCAATTGCGATATCCGCGCGTTTATAACCCGTTAGCTGACCAAAGAAAAGATAATATTCCTGCGGCTTTCTTATAACAGATTTATATTTTTCTATATCGACAGGCGGATGAACAACATTACAGCCTCGGTTATAATAACGCTTAATTCTTTTTGATACATAATTAGAATTAGCGACAAAGCAATCGACCATATTAGAAGAAATTACATCTTTAATGCGAAGTCTTGGTATAAGGCGCTTCATAAAATATTTTACAATCGGTTTTGTTCCCTTAAGGTATTCATGATACATATCCCAAAGATAACGCATTGGACTGTGACAATAACATACATGAAAAGCGTTTGGATTTGGAATAACACCCTTGGCAGGACCCGACTCAGATGAAATTACAAGATCATATCCTTGAAGGTCAAAATCCATTAGAGCATCAGGCATCCAGGGCATGTAAAACTGATAAAGTTTTTTTGCAAAAGGAAAACTATTAATACGGGAAGTATAGACATTCCTGTTTCTTATTAAAGGAGAAACTGATTCCGGATCATAAACATGCGTAAAAATATCAGCATCCGGATACATTTCTAACAGCGCCTCTATTACTTTTTCTCCGCCGCGCATATTAACAAGCCAAAAATGTATAATTGCAGTTTTCATATTACCCCCTATATTAGTATACTAGTTATATATTAAGTTTGCTTTTTTGCTTTTTTTGTTAAATTTTATTATAATGCTTTTTAAAACGTTTTTTACAAATGTAAAGATACTATTATAAAAATAATATATAAAAGGAAGTCTTTTTTTTACAAGAAATAAAAACTGGAACAAACTGGAATTGACGACATATAACATGTCTTTCCCCGCGATAATCTGCGACTTAAGAGCAAATGCGCCGCGCGGATTATTTAAAAGCGCTATTGTTTGCTCGTTTATTACGCCGGTTCTTTTTATTTCTTTGAATATTTCATTCTGTCCAAGCAGAAACGGAGATTCATTAAAGACCATATCTGTTGCAAAATAATGAATTATTTTTGAGCAAGAAAGCCAAGGAAGACCGTTATGGGCAATCTGACAGTTCCAAGAGCCGTCAAGTTCTGTAAAAGAAGAGAGATTTTCCTGAATCGCCATATTCAAAGCAGGCTGGTCTCTTACAGTTTTTTTGCTTTTACTGTAAAGCCAAAGTTCATGCCAGCGATCAAATATTTTGTGAACTTCCGGCGTATCTGCGCAAAATAAAACACCGCCGTTATAATGAGTGTTTGATTTATGCGAATCAAACTTAAGTTTTTTATCTTTTTTAATTATACTGTTTTTTTTGGGATGAGAATCGAGAAGCAAATGTTTATCAAGACAGGAGGCGAACTTAATATTTAGATTAGCTATAGAAGACAGGTCATCTGTAACAATAGTATCCCCGTCTAAAAATAGAAAATCTCCTTTTACAAGACAGCGCATAGAAGTTCTTACCCATCTGGAAATTTCTACCTGAGAAAACCCGGCAGGAACATCAACTGATATAGTCTCTTTTATATATTTAGAATGTTCGTTTCTATTATTTACTAAAGTATCTTTAGTGGCAGAATCACAAAGAAGGATTATATCAGCATTCGGCATTATTTTTTTAAGCGAAAAAGCCGAAAGGAGAAATTGTTCGTAATAAAGGTCATTAGGAGTGCTTGTCAGTGTGTAAAGATAAAGCATGATAATCTTTAAGTGTTATTCCTTTAAAATGATGTGATATATGTTTAAATAGAATTTCTAAATCATTATATAGTTTTTCTATAGATTCATTTGTAGAAAATGTTGGGCTTCCTTTTGGCATTAACTCAGATGAATGGAGCATAAACATTAAATACTGCGATTTACTTTTTTTTATGTAATCACATAACTTAAGCATTTTAGAAAGATTTTTGCCGTTTGGCCTTATCCAAACAGGTCTTAAAAAAAAAGGAAACTTTCTTATTGTTACAGGTATTTCTGTTATTGCGTTATTGTTTTTACTGTGTTTTACTTTGTATGGTTCCGAGCTGTTTTTTGAATAATCACTTCCTCCGGCAGAATGTCCCATCGACCTTTTCCATGATACAAAAGGAGTTACAGAGCAATCAATTTTGATGTCATGTTCAATTAATATATCAATATAATCTTGATTTAATGCCCATCTTCCTGATCTGTGAGAGACAGGTTTAACATTAAACTTTTCTGTTATTGCGTTATAAAGATAATCAAATTTTTGATTCATTATATCTTTTGGGTATTCGATTAAATAAGGAAGTCCTTTGCCGGAGCCTTCCAGATCAAAAAGGGGAGGGGAGTTCCACGCATGAGGATGAATACCGATTTCGCAAAAATTGTCTTTTAAAAGTTTGTTAGCGTATTCGCAAAAAAAATCATTCTCAATTATTTCGTAATTAACTAAGTATACAGGTTTAAAATTATATTTTTGCGCCAACTCCTGAAACCTAGGAATAAATTTAACATTTTCTGTATTGATTTTTCCGCTTGTATACTCCCAAAGATTATCTCCTTCTGTATCAATTGTAATAAAAAAGTGTTTCATGCGGTTAATTCATCATAAAGCGCTGCATATTTTTCTGCCATTACAGGAGCAGAGAATTCTTTTACCATTTCTTTGGATATTTTTCCCATTGTCTGTCTTAGTTCGCTGTTATTCATTAATTTTTTCATCGCTTCATAGAGTGCGTCATCGTCATCATCTGCAATAAGAATACCGTTTTCCTGAGCAAGATCTCTTACTCCGCCGACATCAGTTGCGATAACAGGAAGCCCGCAAGCCATAGCCTCCAACGCAGAAAGAGAAAGCCCCTCACGGTGCGCGGAAGAAATATAAATATCAGAAACAGCAAGGTGTTCTTTTGGGCTTGTAATAAAACCTGTAAATTCTGTTATATGAGCTATTCCGAGCTTTTGTGCTTCTGACTTTAAACTATTGTGAGTTTCGCCGTCTCCAACTAAAATTAATTTAATTAAATCATTATTATTATTATAAAGACGAGAGAAAGCCCTTAATATTAAAGATTGATTTTTGTTTTTATCTTGTCTTGATGTGTTAATAAATGTAAATAAATCATGTGTAATCGATGCAAATTCTTCTATATTTATTCCGTTATTAATATAACGAACACTATAATCATCTAAATGCCAATAATTTTTTATTATATCTTGATTATACTTTGATATACCGACAAGAACTATTTTTCTTCTTTTTATTAATCGTTTAAAAATGATTTTTTCTAAAGTTCTAAAAAAAGTAGCAGACGGCGAAGTATGTACTGTCGCCAAAAGCAGAATATCATTTTTTATTGTCCAAAAACCGGCAAGAATTCCGCGCTGATGAGCATGTACTATATCGGGATTTGATTTTTTAATTTGTTTTAAAAGAGGGGAGAGTATTAGTAATTCGGCAGAAAATCGAAAGATTCTTTTAATAATTTTATTTAATAGTCTAAAAGGTGTATTTATATAGGATAATAAAGAACTCTTTAAAAATATAATTTTACATTTACCGGATTTCTGTAAACCGAGCATTTGTTTTTCGAGAAGGGAATCAGTTTTACCGTCTGTGCATATAATAGTAAGTTTATATTTTTCTGTATTAAGGTGTTTGA
This sequence comes from Treponema sp., assembly GCA_009784935.1. Lineage (GTDB taxonomy): Bacteria > Spirochaetota > Spirochaetia > Treponematales > Breznakiellaceae > WQXQ01. The sequence continues at coordinate 20,143 of WQXI01000001.1, read as the reverse complement.
CAAGTTCATAAACGACACGCTGCGCACCTCCCATATCAAGTTCATCAATAACAATTGTAACATTCATTATATATTGTTAAAATTTTCCTATTAATCTTTTACATAATAAAAATAAAAAACCTTTAAATGTTAGAGGGATCTGGTTTTTATATTCTTTTATAAGTTCACCGCCGAAACATTCTTTAAACTTATTAATCGCTTGTGTTTCTTTGTTCTTTTTATCTTTATTAATACCTCCAAAATCATAGATTAAAAAGTTTTGCTCTTTAAAATAAAGAATGTCCTCCCAATGCAAAAGACGATTTGCCCTTCCCACAAGATTTTTAAAAGAATTGTCAGAATCTCTAAAAAGAGATGCAGAAAGCATTAAACGAGCTCTGTTATTAGCTGTCACATAGGTATGATAAACAATAGGTTCGCCTTCATAAAAAGCGGCTCTTATTACATATATATTATTTTCTATAAAGCTGTCAGTTTCGTTAATATTAATTAAAGGAAGCTTTTTAGAAGAAGCAAAAGTATTGTAAAATGAATAAAAGTCTTGTTTTGATTCGCAGTTAACAGTTTTTATTTCTAGATTGTCTTTGGTTTTTGCGCGGTTTATTTCGTATTTTGTATTTTTTTCAAAATTAGATAATATTTCTTCTTCATTTTTAGGTAAATCTAAGGCAAGAGTATAAAAATCTTGAGAAAAACCTTTTTTTTGAGTATATTGCCATTCATAAATAATATCTACTTTAGGTTTTGAATAGAAAGAATCAAAAAAAACATTCGCCCATTTAAGGCTAAAATTATTAAGATACTTTTTTTTAGTTATTGTCATTAACCTTCCAATAACCGCCTTTATCAGGGCCAATGCGTTCTATAATACCTTTTTCTTTAAGTGATTGAACATCTCTTTTTATTGTCTTATGATTAACATGTAATTTTTTTGATAAATCTAGCATGGATATCTTTGCATCCTTTTTAATTAACTCGATTATCGATAAACACCTATTTTCTGGGACATTTTCTGGGACATTTTCTGGGACATTTTCTGGGACATTTTCTGGGACATTTTCTGGGACATTTTCTGGGACATTTTCATTTAAAAAAAATGTTACTTCAGAAAAGTCAATATAAGTATTAAATTCAACTTTATGTTTCCATGCAAGCATTTTATCAAAACCAAACCCTGCATTTTCGGCTAGTTTTGCCAACCGAAATAATCGTGCAATAACAGGATTTCTAGGTTTTGAAATAGCAATCTTTGGTAATTCTGAGATATTTATATAAAATCTGCCAGGATTTTGGAAGACAATTCTGTTTGAAAAAACCCTTATTGTTGAGTGCATTACACTAAAGTAATCTGCGTGCATTAACATATTAACAAGACCTTCACGTAAGGCATATAATTGGGTATCTTCTTCGTAAGCAAAACCATCACCACTCATTCTAAAAGGGTTGTCTGCGTAATTTCTAAGTCTTTGTATAAGAACATTGTAGTATTCCCATAAATTTTCCTGTTCCTGAATACGAAAAGTATATCTGGTTTCAGCATCGGAATAGGAAATACCCGGGATTTCGAGATAATCTACCCAAAAATCATTAAAAGTCTTGCGTATTATATCTGATTTCCCAAGAGTTAATAAACCACCGTATGTTAATGTACCATTTTTTGTAATTCCAAACTTTTCACAAAAATCTTCATTAGATAAGTTATTGTAAATTAACTGTGGATTTTGACTTCTTACTCTGTTTCTATATGTATCTAATGAACTTATGTTTATATCATTAATTCCTAAATTATCAATAATTAACTCTGAACGAATACCAAACGATTGATCCCTCAAAAGAGAATTTATTTCTGAATCTGTAGCACGATGATCTCCGCTTCCTGTACGAATAAAAGTATTTTGTAATGAATTGTAATATACTGGTTTTTGTTCAGAAGATTGGATAAAAAATACTAAAATAAATTTATTATTTATCTTGTATTTTTTACATACTGGATTAATTAATACATTAAATTTCTTGTGACTTCTTAGAACAGTTGTAAAATCCTGTTCTATTTTTTCTGGGTTTTCAACTCCTGTAATTTCATATTTTTTTCCCTTTTTTGAAGCACCCAGAACAATCCAGCCTCCAGCTCCGTTAGAAAAAGCAGAAACAGTTTCCCATATGTTCTTTGGCAGGTCAGATTTTGCTTCTTTTACTTCGAAATCATCCCATTCAATATCAGATAATTGACTTAATAATTCTTGTTTGGTCATTTTTTAAATATAGATTTTATGTACAATAACACCGCTAATGTTATTTTTTTTGAATTTGATATAAATGATGAGTTAAAATTAATATATTTATCATGTTTTTTTGATTTAGATAAAAATTCATCCATTAACAAATTTATTGTTTCTTTTGAGAAGTAGGAAGGAAGTATATCGAAGAACTGTTTTTTTAATTCTGGATTTAAATCAGAAGGTAGTCTATTATATAAAAAATCCCTTAATAAAAAGACTTCCATGTCAGAACAATTTTTTGACAGCTCAGGAATATATTTATTTATAAAATTCCTTGTTTTTTCTATTATTACACTATATGAAGCTAACCAAGAAGTAAGTATATCGATAGAATATTCTTTCCTTGCACTCCAGCCTGTATAAATATAATAGTTAACAAGTGCTTTTTTTAATAAGCAGAAAGTATTTGAAAAATGAGCAAAAACAATTGAGGAATAAACATCTTCAGGACCGGATGCATAAAATACTTCCATTGCATTAAAAGATTTTTCTAAGATACTTCGTTTATAGGCTTTTGTCCAAACCTCAGGGGAATATCTTTTTTCTAAAGCCAGATAATTTTTGATACGCTCATTCGATGAATTATAGAAAGGTGAAAATATCTTTTTATTGCTTGGAATTTCTTTGTAACCATATTGGATAATATCAGCTTTTGTTATATTTATTTTTTTTATAATCAATTTGCATGCATTTTTAATTAATGTATCATCGCTGTCAATAAACATTATGTAATCGCCTGTAGATTCTAAAAAACCGTTTCTACGGGCGATATATTGACTTTCATTTTTTGAATGATAAATACACTTTATTCTATTGTCCTTGTTCTTATAGTTTTCTAATATCTCCTTTGAGTTATCTTTAGAAAAATCATCAACGCAGATAACTTCTATATTAGAATAATTTTGATTTAAACAAGAATCAATACATCTATTTAAGTATTTAGAAGCGTTGTAGACAGGGATTATAATGGAGAATTTAAGCATTTTAATTTATAAATTATGCAGCTGCTTTTTGTTGATTTTTTAATTGTTCATATAGATATTCTGGAGCAAAATCCACACCATTATCCCAACATAAAGTATCTAATTCTGTATTTAAAGTTTTAAAGATATCAATGTTTATTAGTTCTTTAACAATTAAACGATGATCGTTGTTTATTACATTAAATAAATTTATGATTCCATTTAAACCATCATTAAACTCAACATAAACGTTATAACTATCTCTTATCTCTGCTTTAGTTACCCAAACCATAAAATTCTCCTTATACTAATGGCTCTATTTTAATAAAATTACCTGTTTTTTGTATCATTTCCCAATTCTTAATTAATTCGTCTTTATGTAATTCTGCCCATTCTACAACTAAACCTAATATACGAGCAGGTAATTTGCCCTCTATTAGTTTAAAATCACTTATTGAAATTAATGCTCTGCTTTCATTGTATTTTACATGAAAATGAGGAGGGCTATGATCGTTAAAATACATCATTATCGAAATACCTAAAAATCGGCTTATTTCCGGCATATTTACTCTTTATAACAATTTTTTTAATTTGTCAATATTGTTTTTAGACAAAGTGTTCTTTGTAGTGTTCCCAGATATAATCTTCTATGCACATAAAGTCTTTCTGTACTCTGTTAAAATTGTCTATAACAGCAGTAACTCTGGAATTATAATCCTCTTCGCAGCAATTTTTAACTGCCTTCTTAATTTCGTCGAGGCTTGGATTAAATATTTGAATAATACCGTCAGGATTAAAAAAATTGCTTATTTTTGAAGCGCCGATATATATTGGAATAGTCATGGAAGCAAAACAATTTAGAATTTTTTCTGTAATATAATATTCTGTTATTTCATTTTCTATAATAATGGAATAACGATATTTTTCTAAAAGATCGGGCAAATCAGCTCTTTTTCCGCCGTCAAAATTTCCAAATGTATCAACAATATTTGTATTTTTAAAATACTTTGCTGTATCTATTCTAAATCTATGCATATTACAAGATGATTTATTTGACGAAAGAATAGATATATTTTTTGATTTGTTCTTACATCGTTCAATATCCAGTTTTCCTCCACCTAATTCTGTACCATAACGCGAACCAGCAGCAGGAATAAAAACAGCATTTTTATATTTGTTAAGATGTTCTGAATTATGAGTTAATATTAAATTAAATGATTCTGCAAGCCCTTTATATTTGTTAAATAATTCGTAATCGTTAGGTACAATTGCTTGAGATTCCCAAAACATTGCAAATAATTTGTCTGGTTTTCCGTATATATTTAATATAGCTGCATGTCCGTATCCGTGATTTTTTAATCCAAAATTATATTTATCCCAGAATATGTTTCTTGGAATTTCTCCATTACCATTAAGTCCATACGGATAATCATTTGGTATACTGCTCGATAGAAATATAGATTTATATTTTTGTCTTTGTTCATTGAATAGCGGAGGTTCTATCGAAGGAAGAATATTGTGTTTTGACTCTTTTATATATTTTTTCTTTAGAATTGAATTACTAATTCCATAAGGAAGAAGATTTTTAATTATCGCAGATACTCTCATATATTATCCTTTATTATACTCTATTCCATGAATTTGGAACGATATCAAGTTTTTTGTTTTTCTCTTTTATTACCCAATATTTTGGAGCAAATATGTATTTATCTTTATTTTTATTAAGCCAAGCGCCCCACCAGCTAAAAGAACTATTAGCAGTTATATTGTTTTCACATATACTCATAAGATATAAATCCTCATAAGCATTTAAATTATTATTATGTTCAATAAAAAATAATTTATTGCTTGTTTCTAAATTATTCTTAGCCCAAGAAGGATCGTCAGAAAAAACAAAAATATTTAAATTGCCAATAATTTTATTTAATTTATTGATACAATTATTATAATAATCAAGCGAACAAACGCCAAAGTAATCAAATACTTTTGGATTTGTTATATAATCTCCTCGGCGTATATGCAATGAAACAGTATTATTTAACGACTTAATTGTTTCTTCTGCTTCACAACTTTTTTGAGATAATGAAATATCTAAACAGAGCTCCTGTTTAATTGTTTCTTCTATGTCAAAAAAATATTTTTCTGATTGCCAATAACCCGATAAATATGTATTATCTGGTAATTTTAATATATCAGGATCAAATATATACCATTCTTTTTCTTTTATATATTTGTTTTTTCCTGTTCTTGTCAATGCTTTTGATTTACGAATTATTCTGCTAATAATATTTTTTTTATAAAATTTATTTGCTTCTTTTTTCTCAAGAATATCAGCATTAATATTAAAATGTTTCAGCGAAAAAACTTCATGAGGAAGATCTTCTAAAAGAGTTAGATCAAGTTTTAATTCTGTATTATTTCTTATCGCAAGTTTTCTGCCTGTTGCATATTGAAATAATTGATTACCTAATCCGCCATTTAATTGAACAATTATCATTTATTTTTATTTAAAGAACCTAAGAAATCATTATATGATAACTTAATACCCTTATCTAAATCAACTTTTGGAATAAATCCAAGAGATTCTATTCTTGAATTATCCAATAATTTTTTAGGAGTACCATTTGGTTTGGATACATCCCAATTAATAACGCAATTTTTATCACTAGAATCATATACAGTATTTTTAATTTTTTCTGCCAGTTCTTTAATAGTTATATCTTTGCCATAACCAATATTAACAAAATCACCTGCAGGATTAGATAAATCTTTTGCATTTTTATTTTGAATTAGCATAATAACAGCATTAGCTAAATCATCACTATAAAGGAATTCACGGTAAGCGGAACCATCACCCCAGAGCGTTACAGAATCTATTCCGGAAACTTTTGCATCATGAAATTTGCGTATCAATGCAGGTAAAACATGAGAGCTGTTTAAATCATAGTTATCACCGGGACCATAAAGATTTGTCGGCATTACAGAAAGAAAATTTGTTCCATATTGCTGGTTAAAAAAAGTACAAAGTTTAATTACGTTTATTTTTGCTAATGCATAGGCTTCGTTTGTCGGCTCTAATGTATCAGATAATAAGTATTCTTCCTTCATTGGCTGCGGAGCCATTTTTGGATAGATACAAGAAGATCCGAGATTTAATAATTTTTTTATGCCGTATTTGTATGCAGCATGAATAACATTAAAACCGATCATTGTATTTAAATAAATAAAGTCGGCAGGGTAGGTTGAGTTTGCTCCAATACCTCCGACTTTAGCAGCCGCAAGAAAAACATATTCTGGCTTTTCTTTATTAAAAAAATTATCAACTGCTGATTGCTCACAAAGATCTAATTCTGCATGAGTACGAGTAATCAGGTTTGTATATCCGGATCCCTGTAAAGAACGAATAATTGCGCTTCCTACAAGACCGCGATGACCAGCGATATAAATTTTGGAATCTTTATTCAAAATAGTTTTCCGTTTTATAGCCGCCATCTTTTAGGTGGACTTCTCGTTTTGCGAGTTCTAAATCATGCTTCATCATCATATTTACAAGTTCGGGAAGCTGCACTTTTGGTTCCCAGCCAAGTTTTTCTTTTGCTTTAGATGGGTCGCCGATTAAAATATCAACTTCTGTTGGGCGGAAATATCTGGGATCAATCTCAACCAAAACTTTATTACTTGAAACATCAATTCCTTTTTCGTTGACACCTTGCCCTTCCCATTTTAAAGTGATTCCAGCTTCTTTAAAAGACATATTAATAAAATCACGAACAGTCGTTGTAATTCCTGTCGCCATTACATAATCATCAGGTTTATCTTGCTGAAGAATTAACCACATAAGTTCTACATAATCACCGGCAAAACCCCAGTCACGTTTTGCATCAATATTACCCATATATAGTTTATCCTGTAAGCCAAGACTAATACGAGCAGCGGCGCGGGTAATTTTTCTTGTAACAAAAGTTTCTCCGCGTAATGGGCTTTCGTGATTAAATAAAATACCGTTACTTGCGTGCATTCCGTAACTTTCTCGGTAATTAATTGTAATCCAATATGCGTATATTTTTGCAGCTGCATAGGGACTGCGAGGGTAGAATGGAGTAGTCTCTTTCTGGGGGATTTCTTGTACTTTACCAAATAGCTCAGAAGTAGAAGCCTGATAAATACGAACCTTTTTTTCCATACCAAGTATACGAATAGCTTCTAAAAGACGCAGAGTGCCAACGCCATCTACATCAGCAGTATATTCTGGAACTTCAAATGAAACTTGAACATGGCTTTGCGCTCCAAGATTATAAATCTCGTCAGGTTGAATAAGCTGAATGATTCTAATAAGATTAGAAGTGTCTGTGAGATCTCCATAGTGAAGAATAAAGTTTTTATTTTCTACATGGGGATCCTGATACAAATGATCGATACGCTGTGTATTAAAACTAGAAGCTCTTCTTTTAATACCATGTACTTCGTATCCTTTCTTTAAAAGAAATTCTGATAGGTACGCGCCGTCTTGTCCTGTTATACCTGTAATTAATGCCTTTTTCATATGCCACCAATTTTAACTTGCTCGATAATCCAAGGGATAACCTCATCAAGGATTTCACTTAATTTTGTATCTGCAGAATAACCAAGCATATTTTTTGCTTTTTCTACAGAAGGAACTCGTTTTTGAACATCATACTTAAACGGATCATCAGATTTATAATTGAATGGTTTATCTCCGTTTATTTTTTTCCAAATAGCTTCAGCTAATTGCAGAACAGTTGTAGATTCTGGAGTAGAAAGATTAAAATCTTCGTTTACAGAAGCGGGGTGTTCTATACATATTCTAATACCTCTTGCAAGATCGCCGGCATAAGTATAATGACGTATTTGATTACCGCTTCCCAATATATGCAGAGGATCCTGACCTTTTACAACCTTATGAACAAGATCAGGAACAACATGGCTCATAGCAAGTTTAACGTTACCAGAAAGAATTTCTTCGTCACATAAAGCTCTTTTTTCTCCTGTGCCAACACAATTAAATGGTCTGATAATTGTATAAGGTAGACCATATTGTTCAAAAGCGCCTTGGCAATAATACTCGCAAGCAAGTTTCTGAAAACCATAAGTGCTTATCGGAGGCGGCGATTTACGTACATCTTCTTCTTTACTTGGATATATATCTGTACTTTCAAAAACCATGCTTGAGCTTAAAATGTTCATTTTTTTTAACTTTTTATTTTTAAACGCCCAAATAGCAGCATCAAATGTAGAAGCTGTTATGCGCTCATTTTCTGCAAGAAGTTCATAAGCCTGCGTATGAAAGTAAGAAATACCTCCGATCATTGCTGCAGCTGCCAAAACAGCGTCACAATCAGAAATTAAATCTTTCATTAAATCTACATTTTTGCAGTCGCCTTCTACAAAATGATAATTAGGATGATTATCGTAAGATTTTTCAACTTTTCCGTATTTGGAATAATTATCTATTCCAACAATTGTGTGGCCATTAGAGAGAAGTTCATCTACGAGATAACCGCAAATAAAACCTGCCGAACCTGTGACTAATATTTTCATTATTTACTCCTTGTCCAAAAATCCCAGCAGTCAACGTATGGGACTTTTAATGGTATTTCTTTATATTCATTATGAGGTGTTCCAAGAATGATACCTTCTGCATTTTTTAATACATCATTTAGGGGAGGAGAAGAAGGTATATAAGGGTCATGTGTTACAACATTTGCCATTTTAAATTCTAAAAGTTTTCTTATTTTAAAAGAAAGGCTTTCACGGGTATCATCATTATTAGCTTTAAAAGTCATGCCTAAAATAACAATATTTTTACCTGCTAGATTTCCAATCTTTTTTTCCAATTGGTTAACAAGGAAATTAGGAAGACCTTCGTTAACGAGCATGGCAGACTGACCAAGGAAAAAATTATTTTGATAAAATGCAGCTAATTGCATAGTATCTTTAAAAAGACAAGGACCTGCGGCAAGCCCTGCTTTTGGAAAATTCTTTGCGCGCGGATAATCGTCTGTGATTGCGTCATATATTTTATAAAAATCAAGCCCGTCATTTTCTACCATCATATAAAATGCATTAGCGGCAGCAAACTGAAGATAACGCCATGTATTTGTAATTAGTTTTACTAATTCTGCTTCGCGTGTTTTTAAACGGATAATCTTTGGGCTTATTTTAGAAAAAATTGAAGCAGCAGCTTGATAACTTTTATCATTTTCCGAAGATACAATCTGAGGCAATGTAAATATTTCTTCTATTCCTTTGCCTTGCAAAATACGTTCCGGACAAAATGCTACATTGCTTCCGCCTAATTTATTCTTAAATAAGCTGCTTATTACTTCTGTAGTTCCTGGATAAATAGTGCTGCGTAAAATAACCAACTGTTCTTTATTCATTAATGGAATATAAGCATTAATAACTTTTATTACTGCTTTAATTTCTGGATTATGGTGCTCGTCTACCGGCGTTCCTGTTACAAATATAACGGTATCTTGATCTTTTACTTTTTGTATATCAGAAGAAGCAATCAAGTTTTTACCTATGTACGTTTTTAAAAGTTCATCGGCACCTTCTTCAACAAAAGGCAGTTTACCGCTGTTTATTGTTTTTACAGCATCATCATTAATATCAATGAGAGTTACATTATATCCAACCTTTGCAAGCGCTAATCCCAGCGGAATACCAACGTGACCGCATCCACCAATAATACAAATATTTTTTATTTCTGACATGTAGTTCTCCTATTTTAATAATAAGAATTGTTTAATAAGATGAACGATTTGCATTGTCTTTTCTGAAGTCCCAATTACAGAAACTGGTCCCAAAAATAACATAATACAGCAAACTAGTATAACATAGAAAAGATGTCGTTTTATAAATGGAGTTACAGACTGAATAATAGATATTACTTGTTTATTCTTTACATGAATAAAGTAAAAAATTAGAGTAAATTGAACATTAAGCATCATTATAATCCATCTGCCGTAATCAATAAACATAAAAAACATTATAGATTGAAAAAACAAAGTACCTATAGGCAGTAAGTAAAACAATTTCATCATTTTTACAGTTTCCTTTTGGTAACATCTTATCCAAAAAGCAGAAAATAACAATAATACAGGAATATTTACTATTACACTAAAAAGTCCCTGGTATTTTACAGATACTCTCCATGTATTTAAATGATCTTCTAAAGTACTAAATAATGCAAAATGTAAAAAACCTTCTTCAAAGAAAAGATCTGTTTTATCTTTTAAATGTTCACCAAATTCTGCCGCATTATTAAAAATAAAAGTATCTTTATAAAATAAGGTATACAATATAAATGCAGCTGAAATAATTATAAAAGTAAAAGATGATAAAAATATATATTTTATTTTTTTATCAGGCTGCTCATACAATGAATATAATAACAAAATGATTACAAGAGGAATATAAAAGAAAATGAGATTAATATGAGTTGCAAAAATAAATAATGCAAATAGTGGTATAAACCAAGAAACAAATTGCTTGTTAATAAAAAATACTATAAAAAGCAAAAAAAGCAAAGCAAACACTTCTGATCTTCCAAATGTATCATGCATGAAATAAGCAGAAGGCGCTGTAAAACCTGCTAAACATAATAAACTTAAAAGTAAAACAAATATTTTAATATCTTCTTTATTATTGTTTATAACTTCTCCAATAAAAACAGATATTAAAAATGATAAAAATGCTGTAGTGCAATAAATAAAATGCCAAACAAAATGTTTAGAAACAAAACCTCCTCCTGATAAGAAATCAATTATTGTTGCTATAAAACTTCTAGAAGAAATACCATAACGGAATGATAAAAGAAATGATGAAGAAACAAATTTATCAACATTCTCCATACTATTATCAGGCATTAATGCTAATAATTGTATAAAAAGAAATCCAAAGATACCAACTTCATATTTATTTATTGAATTTTTATAGCATATAATAAACAACATTAAAGAAATATTTATCGTATAAATTAATAATATCTTAATTGATAAATTATTAAAAATGGGACATATTAAAAAGAAAGCAAAGCCTAAAAATAATGTAATAAATACAAGTGTTTTACGAACCTTCTCCGGAAAGAGGCAATTCATTCTTTCTGACAACATAAGATCTCCTTTATTTCTTTTTAAAAACAATATATTTTGATAAAATAAAATTAATTATCATGCCAGCTGCTATTCCAATTGCTTGTGCAAAAAACTTATAAGGTAATGTGAAATTAATAAGAATTAATTTCATTACTGTTATATTTACAGCAAGACCTAAGAGTGAACTTGAGACAAACATAAAATATTTTTTAATTGATAATTTCTCTCCTATAGTATTTGTTTTAAAAGACCAAAGATGATTTAAAATATAATTTTGAGTAACTGCTATAATAAAACAAATGATACTAACAGGAATTTCTGGTTTGTTCAATAAATCTGCAAGGAAAAAGAAGATAATTAAATTGGTTATAGTACCCAAACCGCCTGTAATAAAGAATTTAATAAATTGACTAAAAGCTGTTTCTTTTTTAGCGTTTTTTCTAATTTTTATTATATTTAAAAGAGCTTCTATAAATATTTTTTTTGACATCTTTGATTTTCCCTGTTTTCTGTCTGGGAAAATTATTGGTATTTCTACTATACTGCATTTTGAGAGAAAAGCTTTATATTTCATTTCTATTTGAAACGAATATCCTTTAGAAATGATTCCAGATAATCCAATTTTTTCAAGTGCACTCTTTTGCCACATGTTAAAACCACCTGTAAGATCTTTGATAGGGCAGCTAAGGATAGTGCGTGAATATAATGACCCGCCTTTAGAAATAAGGTTCCTTAACATCGACCAGCCTTCAACTCCTCCGCCTTTAATATTTCTAGATCCAATTACTACTTCGTTAGTTTTTATTTTTTCTATCATTACAGGAATATAAGCAGGATTATGAGAAAAATCAGCATCCATTTCTAAAAATACATCATAACCACGATTTAATCCCCATTCAAATGCAGCAAGATATGCCTGTGCAAGACCCTGCTTGCCCGGACGTTTAAGTATATGTAATCTATTTGTATAACGTTCAATAAGGTTCTCAACAATGGCGGCAGTGCCATCAGGAGAATTATCATCAATTATAAGTATTTCTACATCAGAAGAAACAATGTTAAATACAGATGTGATAATAGCTTCTACGTTTTCCTTCTCGTTATACGTTGGTATTGTGATTAATAATTTCATGGTTTTCTCCTATTTAATGAATTAATGCAATTTATCATGTATTTAGCTGTTGCTTCTTCTGAACATTTATCATTCCACCATTCTAGTGTTTTTTTACTTAGTTGTTCAAGTTTGTTATCTTGATTTATTAATTGTCTTGCAATTTTAATGCCTTCTTTCCAATTAGAGACTTGAATAATTGGTGAATCTTTATATAGATATGTTGACGGAAGTTTTTCGGAAATTATTACACAACCTGCTTTCATAGCTTCATAATGTCGAAAACATTCAGTTGAATGAAATCCTTTTGGACATAAAACTATTTTACTATCATATATTTTTTTACTATATTCCTTACCAGATAATCCTTGTTTAAAACCATTTGTAAAACGAATAAAACTATCTTTAATTTTATAATCAAATTTAATTAAAGTCAATAAATATTTTATTATTTTTATATTTAGTAAATAATTAATTATTCTTTCATTGAATATTAAATAAAATATAGAATTTATATTAATTCCGGTTAAAAGCTGTAAATATAATGGCAGTCTTGAATAATTTAAATTACCAATAAAGAAAACAGAATTGGTTCTGTTTCTAATATTTATATATGGTAATTCTAAAAAATCGTCATGGTATCCAACAGGAAAATTATAGATATTATTAGAATGAAACTTCTCATTTCTTAAATATGATTTAAAGATAGTATAATAATATGACGATAAAAAATCAGGGGTATAGCCAGTTTCTTCTGAAATATATATTAATATTTTTTTTTTATCAGAATTGTACGTTATACTTTTTGGTAATGTATCTGTATTTTTTTGATTATAAGAAAAAATAAAAAATATATAATGATTAAAATTATCTTTCATAATATTTTTTAAGTATGAAAAAGTATTAATTAGGTATATTTTTTCGCATAAGTTGGTTGTTTGAGAAATAGGACTTTCAAATATTACATTCTCAAATTCTTTAGATAGTTGTTGTGAATAATATATAGTCATAATCCTAAAACGATATTTATTGCTTTTTTTTAATTATATTCGAAATATCATTAATATTTATTTTTTCTAAACCAATCTAATTTACCATAGCTTTTGAACTTTTTTTCATTTATTTTTAAAACAAATGCTATATATTCTAATTTTTCGTAAATAAGACTTTCCATATTTATTGCAACTTTTTTTATATCCTTATATTTATATAATTTCCACATTAGTATTTCATCATTTTCTAAACCAGCTTCAATTACACGTTCTATTATTAAATCCTTATGTTTAAAAAAATCTATTTTATCTTTGTTAAAATTCCAAAATAAACCATTAGTAAATTGAGTCAATAAAAATTCATTTTTTTTAAAATTATTTGACAAATTATCCATGATAGATTTTATTTAATCCCTAATATTATTTTTTCTCTATAATTTCTTTTAGCAAATTTATTCTTTTTTTTACAATAGAAACTAATTTATTTTTTTTATCTTCTTTAACATTTTCATTATTACATAAATTATCGTACACAATATTACTTATACAATCTATTTTTTCATTAGAAAAGCATTTTGGATTATCAATATATTGTAATTTTTCATAATTACCTCTAGGAAACCATCTGCATAATGTATCAACATTATCTTCTATGTTATTAATTGTATTAGTATTTTGATGAAATGAATTACCGTTATCAAATATAGGAGCTACCTTAAGCCATTCTAATGTTTCGGAGTTCCTAATAATTCCAAAATTTGATGTATGACGATCAGTATTACCAATTAAAAAATCAATAATAATCATATTATCAATATTTTCTTTTACATCTTTAATTCCTTTCTTATTACAAATATTAATAAATCTATCGTATTCATTTCTATTTTCCTTTAGCTCGGTATCTAATACAACCTGGGCAGTAACAATCTCAGTATCAATATCTACCATGCATTTACAAACACTTAATGGCATATTATTACTTTCATTTCTAACAAGACCGTATTTTACATGTTCTATTTCAAATAAATCCATAATTTTTGATGCAATTAATTCATTAAAAGGCTCTTGCATTTCGTCATAACGGCTCCCTTTTAATAAAAGTCTTTCATTATTATTTATTATCCATTTTTTACGTAAACTGCCATCTACAGTTAAATCAGGCGCAACAAGTATTTCTCTGTTTTTCTCAAACACACCTAATATATCAAAACTAACTACTTCTTTAAAATTGTTGCTAAAAAAATTTACATTTTCCCATTTTAAGTTAATATCTGATTTATGAACCCAATAATGATCAGCCAAATTTAATGCATAAGAACCAAACGTTAACTGGATTGAATTTTTCACATTAAAATCATATTCAATATTTGCTAAATCAGATCTGCTTCTTGGCAATCCTCTATTTTCTATCCAGTCGGATAACTGTTTAAATTGTGCTTCTTTTTTTCCTGCATACTTTAAACCAAATGGTAATCTTTTTTCGTCTAATATAGTAGTTATCTCTAATAATTCAAAATCTTCATTTAATTTAAAAAGTAATACAGGAATGTTTTTATGTTTTAGGATATATTCTTTGTCCATGTTATTTTAAATAATATTCATTCATTTCATTTTAGTTCTTCTTTAAAATATTCATAAATATAAGATGAACTTTCTGTATATAATCCAGTTTCTATATCTTGTAGTTTTTCGAATATATTAGAATTAAAAAATAATTCCATTGATTCCTCTAAAGATAAATTATTATCAAATGATATAAAACAAATTATATCTCTTATTTTATACTCAATTAAATATTTTTGAGTTTTATTCATATGCTATATGAATCAATTTTTTTTAATATACTAACAGCATTTGTTGTATGAAAAGATACTTGATTTGTTAGTTTTTTAAATTCAAGCCTTTTGGTTAATTCATCAATTGTTAAAAACTCATCTTCAAATAAATCAAATAATAATCGTATATCGTCATTTGCAACAGGACCTATAACAACATCGTACTTATTATCTGTATTACAATTGATATCGGTAATTGGTGTAAAATATTTATTTCGATTGTTGAGAACAAATAATGCCCATTCATTAGATGGCATATTAAATACTTTTTTTTTAATTTTTATGTCTTCAAAATTATTATCATTAATTAAATATTTTGTTATATATGGACTGCCTCCAAATTGTTTTACTGTTCGTATTGCCATATTAGCGGCTTGTTCTTCAATCTCTGTTGTATAAAATCCTCTCCCAAAATCTTTATATGGTTTGCAGATATTTAAATCAATTGATTCTATTTTTACATTTGAGCCATGAAATAAAATCAAATAATATGTCCTCCATTATTATGCGCAATACGATACATTGCTTCTAAAGTATCATCTTTAGATAGAGTATGCTCTATATCGTAATTTTCTATCAAGTATTGTATACAATTATATTTGTTTAAATACAAAAAAGAATCTTTTATATTAATATTATTCTTTTCTGCAAAATTAGAAATACATTTTATTATAAATAAAGTATATTTTTTATTATTATTCATTATTGTATAAATCCTTTTAATATTAATAAAATCTAGTAAACCATATAACTTATTTACTTAATTTTTTATCAATATCTTCTATTGCATTTTCAATACGTTCAGCATTATATTGCTCATACATATTATTAATATATTCAATAATATTTTTTTCTTGCCATAATTCTAATACTACTTTTGAAGATACTTTTTTTATTTCTGCGTACCTTTCTAACAAAAATATAAAAAAAACAGCTTTATCAGATATCATTCTCATACTAAACACTCATAATAATCTGTATTGCTAAAATCTCCAGTTTGATATTCTGCGTTCCATAGTTCATAAATTAAATAAGGTGATAATAAATAAAGACTTGTATTTTTATCCAATAATTTATCTGCAAGTTTTGTTTTATAAAAAATATTAATTGCTTGTTGTTCATCTAGCCTGTTTCTTTCTGCTATTAAACTGACAACCATACTTATTAAACTTATATTAATATATGTTATCATAATTCGTATGCCTCAATATATAAAACCCGCTGCCAAAATCCAAATATTTTCTGCTTTTTCCTAAATTTGGAGTTTCTATTATCTGATTAGTTCCGTGGTATAATTGCATATACTATTTCTTTTTAAAATTACTAAGATATTTTTTTATGGTTATTAAGTACTTAAATATACTAGGAAAGTACTTTCTAAATAATTTTATAATTTTGTTTTTCAAACCTTCTAAATCATGTCCCATGAATAATCCGCCATGCAAATCCTTGGGCGTATAATATTTATAATTAATACCAGAATTACTAAAATAGTAACCTAATTTTAAAGTATCTTCGATTGGGATAGGTTTTAAGTCTGATAAAATAAGTTTAATTAATTCATCATGAGAAGAAGGCATATACGCAATATTTAATTTCTCGTATATTGAATTAGAACATAATATTGAAGGAATCCTCCAATATGTTGCCTCAATTCCAATAGTAGAATTAAAAGTTATAACAACATTGGCTTTTGTTAATAAAGTATACGAACTAATATCACTTTCTGCAGATATCAAATGAAAATTGTTTGCTTTAATATTTCTTAAATTAGCTCGTTGTTCATTATTTCTATTATTTTGATTTGGATGCTCTCTTAAAAATATACCTATTTCTGGATATGCAGATAATGTATCTACGATTTTATTAATACCATCAGATTGAGAATTATAGAACTTATAAGTATATTCATCGCTAATGTAATCATATTCGTATGAACTAGAATCATATATTACTACAATTTTATTATATACACTATAATTTTCAGGCAGTTTATTTAGGTTTTGTTTGTTTGTATAAGATACATCATTTGTAGGTTTTCCTGCAAATCTATCTTTAAAAAAGTTGTCAGCAATTTGTTTTTTTAATAATTCATTATTTTCTATATCCCAAAATTCATTAATTAGATTTGGATAATTATCAATATCATGCAGCATTTCATTTTTTATTAAAATATATTTATAATATTTTCCACCTCGATCATGATTATAAATTGGTTTTGATTCATAAAGAAACGCTTCAAAGAAAGCTCTTGTATAACAAAATCTAGCATTATAAACATAACCTTTATCTATACTATAATTTTTAATAATTGTTTTTACAATATAGTATAAATTGTATCCTTCAAAATATAAATTATGAATTATATGTATACAATCATTAAATGACGATTCATCTAATATATTTTCTAGCGAAGATAATATTGAATATCCTATAGAATATGAATCTATATAAATCCTTTTAATAGAATCGATATTATGTTCATTACAAGGAAGAGAATAATTGTTTTTTTTGTAATTATTTAAATCTATTATTTTTATATTACTAGATTTTATTATTTTAAAGGCACGTTTTCTTTTATTAACACATGCTTTACAAATTCTTTTTTTATTCTCAAAATTATTATCACATGATTTAAATCCACCATTACAAAATAAAACATATATATTATTATCTTTATTTTCTGATTCCAGTTTTATTAATTCTAAGTCTGTTTCAAAATGAGGAGAATAAGTTCTAAATGGAAAAAATAATATATTTGACATTTTCTACCAGTTTACCATACTATTATTTAAAGGTGTTCCATTACTAATATCAATTTTTGCAGTTTTTCCAATTATGTCATCATACATTTTTGTCGACAGTCCATATCCAGGACGAATTGAACGAATATTTTCTGTAGTAAAGTTTTCTCCACTTTTTATATCTTTTACTGTAAAGAGTGAACGTCGAAATTTTAATGATGGTATCTCAGTTTCTGTAGGTCCATAAAAAACTTTTCCTAATGAATGATATGCATTATTTACATCGTTTACTAATTGTTTCATTTCATCTGGTTCTATAGAGAATGCACTGTCAACACCGCCTTCTTTTCTTGATAATGTAAAATGTTTTTCAATAACCATTGCGCCTAATGCTACCGAAGCCACAGAAACAGAAGTTCCTAAAGTATGATCAGATAATCCTATTGTACAATCAGGAAATTGTTTTTGCATATCTTTTATTGTTAATAAATTTGAATTTTCTGGTAGAGCAGGGTAGGTGCTGGTACACTTTAAAAGAACAATTTCCGGGCAGCCATTGTTTTGCAGCGTACTTATACTTTCTTTTAATTCCTCTAGTTTTATCATACCGGTAGAAATAATTACAGGTTTTTTAGTTTTTGCAACATATTTTAATAATGGAAGATCGTAGTTTTCAAAACTTGCAATTTTATAACATGGAACATTTAAGCTTTCCAGAAAGTCCACCGCTGTAAAATCAAAAGGTGTACTAAAACCAATTACTCCTAATTCAGAACATTTATCAAAAATTGGTTTATTCCATTCCCAAGGTGTATATGCCTTTTGATATAATGAATAAAGAGTTTCACCTTTCCAAAGGCTGCTATTATCTTTTATTAAAAATTCTTCTCTATTTGAATCAATCGTCATAGTATCTGGTGTATATGTTTGTATTTTTAAAGCATTAACTCCGGTTTTTGCTGCTTCTTCAACAATTTGGAAAGCTCGTTCAAGACTATGATTGTGGTTTCCGCTCATCTCAGCGATTATAAATGGTTTTGTCAATCCTTTAAACATAATATTTTAGTTAAATACTTCTCCAATATTAAAAATAATTTCATTTTCTTTTTTATAATCTAAAATTTCTATACATCCATTTGGTGTTTTTATAATAAATTTATCATTATTTATATAGAGCAATGTACCATTTCTAATATTATTTGAATATCCAAAATCAGAGAATGCAATTTTATTAATTACGATCTTAACATTATTATAATAACAAAATGCTCCTGGATAAGGTGGCGCTAAAGCTCTTACCCAATTGTATAAACGCTCACGTTGCCAATTCCAATTTATTTTACCATCTTCTGGATTTCTTTTTTCATAATATGTACTTAACTTATCATCTTGTTTTTTTGGATCTATTTTATTATCAAATAATAATAACAGAAATTGTTCTATTATTTTTGGATAATGATAAAAGTATTTATTAAGTATATCACCCCCTGTATCAGAATATTTAATAGGAATTTCTTTTTGAAAATATATATCCCCACTGTCACAATCTATCGTTATATCATGTATAGTTATTCCTGTTTTATTTTCATTATTTATTATAGCCCAAACATGCGGTGTCCTACCTCTATATTTTGGAAGAAGCGAGCCATGTATATTAAATTTATAATAGAATAAATTTAATAAATTTTTATCAAATAAAAATAAATAATTTACAGAAAATAAAATACAGCTTTTATATTTTTTAACAAAATTAAAACATTCTTCATTTCTTGGATTACCAATAAATATGTTAATATTTTTTATTGAACAAAAATCAATAATATTAGTAGACTTTTTATCTGTTAATACAGCGCAGATTATTCTATTTTTATATAGGTTTAATAAAACTTTTTCTCCTAATAATCCAGAACAAGCTAATAATATATTAGGATTCATTTTACTACAGATTCTCCATAATAAAATGAAATAAAACTAATATGTATAATTAAATATTTATAAGTGGGAGGGGGGGGGGGGGGGGCATTATTTTTTAAATAAATATTACGAAATCAATTGTCTTTTTTTTTTTTTAATCAAAAAAAAAAAACTCAGAACCAGTTT